>CAZBUJ010000023.1:0-67139 GCA_964495075.1 uncultured Phycisphaeraceae bacterium | reverse complement strand
CGCCACCCCCAGCACCACGCCGCCCAGCACCTCGCCCCCGCCGCCCAGCAAGATCGCATCGGTGACGCCGATCTTGCCCGACTGCACCAACCCCCACAGGTGATGCAGGATGAACATTCCGCGGGCCCCGACGAACCCCAGCACCGCCCCGATCAGGCCCGAGTTGATCACCACGCCGGGCTTCAAACCGGCACGCTTCGCGCGAAAACTGGCCAGCAGGATACCCACCAGCACCGCGAGCAACAGCGTGACCCGGTAGGTGGCGATGGTGTAGTTGATGCCCGGAATCGTCCATAAGTCAGGATGCATGGTGAACTCCCGCGCCGTGAGCGTAACTGGCCAACGGTCGGCCGGCGGTCATGGTACTCCACGTCACCCGCTTGGGCCAGCCTGACTTCGCCGCCGCCGAGCCCGGTCACGCCGTCGATCGCGACAACACGTGTCGCAACGCCGGCTCGAGTTCGGCGAAGGAGAAGGCGTATCCGGCCGTCAGCAGGCGCCGCGGCTCCACCCGCACGCTGGCCAGCAGCATCTCGCCCCCCATCTCGCCCAGCGCCGCCCGCACGACGAAGGCCGGCACCGGGAGCGCCGTCGGCCGCCCCAGCACGCGCCCGAGCGTCTTGACGAACTCCGCGTTGGTGACCGGGTTCGGCGCGGTGACATTGACCGGGCCCGACAGCGCGTCGTCGCGCAGCACGTGCCGGATCACGCCGATCACGTCGTCGATCGCGATCCAACTCATGTACTGTCGACCGTGACCGATGCGACCGCCCATCCCCATCCGAAAGACCGGCAGCATCTTCCGCAGGGCGCCACCCCACGCCGAAAGCACCACCCCGAACCGCGCGTGCACCACCCGAATGCCCGCGTCCGCCGCCGCCGCCGTCGCGGCTTCCCACTCCTGGGCCACCTCCGCCAGAAAGCCGCGACCCGGTTTACTTGTTTCCGTCAACCGCTCGTCGCCGCGGTTTCCGTAATACCCCGTCGCCGACGCCGCCACGAGGACACGCGGCGGCTGTCCCAGGCGGGCCAGTCCCTCGCTCAGCGTGCGTGTGCCCAGCACGCGGCTGAGGCGGATCGCGGCGCGCTTCTGCGACGTCCACCGACCGGCCACGTTCTCGCCGGCCAAGTGCACCACCGCGTCCGCGCCGTCCAGCTCTGACGCGGGCAACCGGCCCGCGACCGGATCCCAGGACACGGTGCCAGGGGCATCAGCGTGCGTTCGTATCAGGCGGGTGATCGTGTGTCCGTCGGCCGTCGCCGACGCGACAAACGCGGACCCGATCAACCCGGTTGATCCACTGATTACGATGTGCATGGTATGGCCTCCCCATCGCCCCGAACACGGGGACGCGCCGGTGTGGTCAAAGCCGCACACCCATCTCGGCGAAGGCGGCAAATGCCGCGTCGGCCCAGCCCCGGTTTGCCTGCGGACTGGCGGGGCTCGGGTGCGGAATCCGGCCGACGGTCACGGAACGACCGCGGCATACCGCGCCAAGTCGACGTTCCGCGAACGCCCCCACCCCGATCGCGTGGCGCGGCGCGAAGTAGGCGATGGTCCGTTGCAGGGCACGATCGCAGGCGGCCAGCAACGGGGCCCGCTCGTCGGCGGGCAGCTTGTCCGGGGTGCGGTTACGACCCGACTCCTCGATAAACGCGAGCGGGCAGTAGTTGACCACGAAGAACCGCCGGAAGAATCGATCAGGTGTCGTATACGTGTCACGTGCCCAGCCCCACAACCGGTCGCCACTCACCTCCCGCCGCGGACAATCGAGCCCCAGCACCGGGCGCTGGGGCTGCTCGACCGCGGGCTTGCCCACCGGGGCGTCGATGCCCAACCAGTCGCGGACGGCCGTCACTTCGCCGAACGGGATCCCGGTCTGGGCCATCCCCCACGGCCCCGGATTCATGCCGACCAAGATCACCTCCCGTTCGCCCCGGCCGTAGCGATCGATGTACTGATTGTACGTCCGCCGCGCGTAGATCAGGGGGTTGTACACGTAGCACACCGGCGGGCTGAACCGCATTGGTTTCAGATCACGAACCAGCTTGTCGGCAATCTCGAACAGATCCAAGACGGCTCCTCGCCCAATGGAACGGTGCCTTTCACCGAACGACGTACTTCAACCATGCGTGACCTCGGGCATCCGGCGGACCGGTCAACGGTAGAACCGGCCAGTCACGCCCCGTCGCCGCCCGGAACTTGTCCCGCAAGGCAGGCGCCTGCCCTCGGGACACCCGTGCCGGCACGTCCTGCCCTGTGGTCGCGGCTGTGAGCCAGCCCGTGGAGGGCCGCCCGGAGGCGGCCGCCCAGGTTAGTGGGCTCGAGGCCAGAACCGTTCGCCGCGTCGCGTCGTCCACGCCAGTGACCCGCAGCGCCGCGAAGTCCTCCGCTTCGCTCAGTTCAAAGACGAGAACATCACCCGCCCGAAGCGTGAGCACGCAACAACGCAACGGCGGGTCAAGGGTGCCCGCCAGCGGGTCGGTCGGCGATCGCGCCGCGATGATCGCGCCGTTGTGACGCAGAGACTGGAAACACCCGTCCCCGCTGAACCACAGCGTGACCCGGCGCCCGTCGCCCCAGAAGGCCTCGCCAATCCCCACCAACGCGTCAATGCCGTCCGAGTAAAGATCGACCGTACCTGCAATGTGCAGGGCATGCACGTTGACTTCATTCCCGACGGCGCCGGCCACACCGACGTAGACATGAGCGGGTACCGGATCGGCGGTCAACCGGCCCTTCAGATCGGTGCCGTCGAACAACGGAGACAGCCGGCCCTGAACCTGACACGGGCTGATATCCAATGCCACATGGTGCGATCCATCCGCCAGCCGGAAGCCGTGGCGATAGGCGAGCGTGTGCCCGCCGCTCGACAATTCCACCCACGCTTCCTCGGACCATTCGCGGGTTCGTCCGAAGTGGATCCGGGCCACGGCGGACGTGCCGGCCAGCCGGGCGGCGAACGGATCGTGCAGATTCAATTCGAACACGCCGGTTGATCGAACGGTGCCGGCCACCGAACAGGGCGCGGTCGCCAACGGGATGGCCCAGATCACCTGCGGGGGGTAGGTCGCCTTGGCCCGCAGCATGCCATCGTCGACGGACCAACGTCCCATCAGCGCCGCGAAGGCCTTCCCGTCCGCCGGATCGTCAAACGAAAAGTCCGCATGGACGGACGCCTGGTTCCCGTCCGCTGCCACGCGCCACTTCGCGTTCCGGCCGGTCAGTTCGGCCAGGGCGGACAGCCGCTCGCGTTCCGTCGCGTACGGCGGGACCGGATCGGCGCTGTTCGATCGATAGCGGGGGAGGGAAAGGAAAGTCGACTCGCCCGCGGTGGTGGCGACGGGCACCGGCATTGGGACCGCCGTGTCGTCAGCGCGATCCAGGGTGAAGCGCAGTGCCGCGGACGGTGCCGCGAGTCGCACCCAACGGCGGGCGGTGGCGTACCCTTCATGGACCACTTCGACGCGATACATGCCCGGTGGCACTTCGATACCGGTAAGCGGCGTTCTGAGCGGCCGGTCGCTGCCGTCGACCAGCAGGCACGTGTTGATCTTGACCAGGCACCCGTCCGGCTCGGTGTGGACCGATAGTCGCACCGCGCTCGATCGCCATGACGGCGGTGCGTCGGGCCCGGTGGCCGACGACCTGCCCGCCGGCGCACCGGCCGCCGCGGCGGCGATCAAGCCGACCCGAATCAAACGGCAACGTGATTGTGAGTGCCAGACCATGGCATTTCTCAGGCTGAAGCCCGCGTTTCGGGCCCTAGATCGTGAACTCCCATGCGCAGGCGCACCCCGCGCCCGCGCGGGGGTCAGGGGGGCACTGCAGGCAACGGGTCTTGATGCGCGGATCGATGGTCTCCGCGAACCGTGCGTACTCGACGATCCCCACCGACTTGCATGGAAACGCGGGGAGGTTCTTCCGCTGACGGGCGGTCTGCACGCGACAGTCAATCATCTTGTAGATCAGCGTGTTCGCGTCCGGGCGTTCGATGCGCTGTGGATTGACGGTCGCGTACAGCCGGAAGCCCAGCGCCTGTTCCAGGGCATCGAGCCCTCCGCCCTCCGGGACGTCGAACGCCCGCATGATGCGTTTGGCTTCCACCGGCGAGAAGTGGTGCCACGCGTCGGTGTCCAGCGCCATGGCCGTCTCCAACCCGTACTTCTCCTCCACGGCGAGGAACCAGCACCCGTCGTGGGCGAGCCAACTCTCGGCGTGAATCTGAATGACTTTCAGAAGGTCTTCTTTTGCCAAATCGCGTAGTTGTTCCATACGTTTCGTCGCCTTTCGCGTGCGGACGCGTCACCGTCCTGTGGATGTCCGTCATAACATCATGTGTAGGAAGAGCTTCGTGTGCAGCCCTTCCGGCCGCTCCATCGGGCACGGTGACACATACCTGTCTTCATCCGCCATCGGCGGGACCGCTGGGCTGAACCTCGGCCGGCGACGGTGTAACCGTGCATCGCGACCCCGGTTAGCCGGGTCGGTGTTCGACGCCCGTCGATCTTAATCGATTCTTCATGTAGCGGACACGCGTCCATAACACAACCTTTGCATGCTTCTGACGGCTCACTCACACGAATCGAAACTTCCTTGACTACTCTACCGCGCGACGGGGAGAGGCGCGTGTCAAAGTGGTCGATTCGGGCTCGGTTTTAGTGGAATTATACAAGGAGAAGTCTGCCATGCTGAGAGTTCGGAACCATCACGCCGTTTCCGTTGCCGACCGATCACGACCAGCGTTTACCCACATTGAGTTGCTCGTGGTTGTGTCGATCATCGCGTTGCTCATTGCCATCCTGCTGCCGAGTTTGAAGAAGGCCCGGGATCAAGCCAAGGCCGTCCAGTGCGGAACCAATCTCAGCGGTGTTGGGAAAGCGGTCGCGTCGTACCTGACGGATAGCCAGGGTGTCTATCCGCCTTCGTACGTCTATCCCTTTGAGAGCGGCGACTGGAATCCCCGGGAGCAGCCGTTCAGTCATCCGCATGGGTACCAGCATTGGTCGTTTTCCCGAGACGGAGCAGGATTACGACTTTTTGCCGATGCGGCAGATTCAGGGCCTGACGTCGAGCATTCTCGACTGGACCAGCGGCCGGAGCCAGATCAACGCGGTCGGGCGGCACCACGCCGGGTCAGCAGCTCGCCCTGTCGTACTTCCCGGCCGACGGGCTGGACTGCGTCCACGATGTGGCCAACCCCACCGACTACTCCTTGCCTCACACCGTGAATCCTGACCTGCAGGAGTTCATCCGCGAAAACAACGGCCTCGGTTGGGGTGGCGACACCCCAGCTTACGGCACGACGCCGGCCGGCCTGGTGCCCGCCCGGACCGACCTGTCAACCGGAAGTTACGACAAGGTCATCTACTCCGACGGTTCGACCGGCCCGGCCTACTACTATTACGCCAGTGGCCAGTGCCGCACGATTGGTGGCGGCAACCAGTTGTCGGCCTCGAACCGGACGGCGGGCGACTTCAACGGTGACTGCGCCCGGAACATCAATGACGCCGACCAGTTGGTCGCGGCGTACCGCGCACCGCGCACTTGGCAGCAGGCGCGTCCGCCGTACGGCTGTGCCGGTGGCGCTACCGGCGGCATGGCCGTCGACAACGCCATCCCCGAGGTCATCGGTGACTTCAACGCCGACGGTGACCTGTCCAAGGAAGACCTGCGGTACTTCATGGACGGTCTGGCCACGGCCGGTGGCATGCTCGACCGCAAGCAGGGCGCGATCGCCATTGATATCGCCCTCGCTGCACGCGGAGTTGCGCTGCCGTGCGCGAGATGTCATTCCGTCTGGTGTTCGACGGGTCCGTCGAGGCGGGTGACTACACCGTGAGTGTCATGCCGGACATCGGTGCTACCGGCACCCTCTCCGCGGGCGCGGTGGCGAACGAGCTAAGCCTCAGCTTCGACGCGGGGTTCCCGACCGGCCGGTATGAGATCACGCTCAGCACGGGCGCGCGGGCGGTCATCACCTTCCCGATGTGTTTCTCGCAGGGTGATGCGAATTGCAGCGGCGACACCACGGGTCTGGACCTCGCGCTGATTCAGAGTCCGGGTTCCTGGAACAAAGACCTGTCGGAGCCGACGCCCAGTCCGCGGGCGGACGTGAACCGCGACGGGCAGGTCACGGCTTTGGACTTGGCCAAGGCTCAGAGCCCGGCGTTCTGGAATCAGCCGGTTCCGCCGCTTACCTGCGGCTGCCCCTGGTGGCGGAGAACCACTGATCACGCCCGGCAGGGTCGAAAGTCCACGCGATACTGGCCCCGCCAGGGAGGCGTGAACTACAACTCATCAATTAAACTACCAAACGAAAGAGGGGCCTTCCCACCACTGGGCCAACGCTACGCCCCCCCAGAGACCGCCCACCACGCCGCTCGCCGGACCGGTCACCGGAACAGACAACGCGTCATCAGTCAATGGGCCAGTGGTCATTGGTGATTCGAACGGTGTCCACCAGAATTCACCTTGCACCGCTCAGGTGTTTGGTTTATGTTAGGTACCGAGTCGGCCATTGGGGGTGGCCGACCGTCAGGGTTTGCAGTAGGAGGTGACCAGACGATGGACAACGCGCAGATTCCAGTCGGGATGGACGCCGGACAACGGGACCTTGTGGCTAATCATCTATGGTTAATTAAGTTACACATTGTCCGCCGCGTGCCCGGCGCGGCTCGTGGCACCCGGACGCAAATCTGGGACGACCTGTATCAGGAAGGGTGCCTGGGGTTGATCGACGCGGCGCGGCGGTACGATCCGGCCCGGGGCATCCCGTTCGTGGCGTTCGCCTTGCCTCGCATCCATACCGCGATCAGCCGCTACCTCCGCGAAGGGTCGGCCCTGATCCGCGTGCCCAGGGAACGATTGGCCAAGGAGCGATTGGCGAGAGAGCGGCAGGCGGAACAGACGCCAGCCCGGGATGCGGCAGCCCCGGAGCCGACCGATGGCGAGGGGAGCGCGTCCCTGGTGAGCGGCCCGGGTGGGACTCGCCCAGACATGGCCGGCTGTGGTACGACCGGTTTTGAAATGTCCGGTTTGCCGACGGGCTCTGCATATCCTGCCGGGGCGGTTACGCCGGGGTCCGGTGAGCGGGTTCCGATCGTGGTGTCGCTGGATCGTCTGGCTGGGGCCGGTGCGCCGTTCGTCCGGCCGACATTGCCTGGGCCGGTCGCCGAGGCCGCGACGGCGGACGATGTCGAAACCGTCGGACAGCGGCTTCGGATGCTGTACGAGCGAGCCGTGCAGCAGGCCGTGGACCGGACGGCCCAGGGGCCGGCCCGCCGGGCCGATCGCCGTGCCGTGCTGATGCGCATCGCGGACGGCCGGCTGCTCATCCCGAGCCCGGAGCATCGAGTGACTTTGCGGGCGATCGCCCGTGAAACGGCGTCATCCGTCGGTCGCGTGGTCAAGTACGAGCAGCGTCTGCGAGAGGCGGTGCGGGCCGCACTGACGGCGGACCCGGAAGTCGCTCGCCTGCGGGAAGTCGCCCGCACGGATCCGGATGGAATGAACCGCCCCGTCGATCACGCCCTGCAACGCGAGTTGCGCGACGCGGTGGAACGGAAGTTCATGGCCACCTTCTTCGGTGCCTCATCGGATGAGCAGGCGGAACTCCTTAGACGGCTGATGGCGGGCTGCGGTCGTCCGGTGGTGGACGTCGTCCGCGGGTTGTATGCGTCCCTGACGCGGGAGCAGCAGGACGACTTGGTGTCCAAATCGTGGCTCCTGGCGGGTTGACACCGGGTGCGCTATACGGCAGGGCGCATGGCGTGGCGCGAGTCAGGAAACGCCAGGCGCGGTGCGATTTGCTGGATCGTTTTCGGGCCGATGCCGGGTACCGGGTCCAGGTCGGCCGGCTGCCGAAATGCCGGTTGTTCACCCTGGTGCGATTGCCGGTAGTCCACGATGCGTTTGGCCTTCGTTGCCCCGATGCCCGGCAGGGCTGTCAACTCCCACCACGGGGCGCTGTTGGGATCGATCTGCGACCGCACCAGCGCGGATCGCCCCCCGGGCTGCGTCGGGGCCGGCACGTCGGGCCGACCGGGGACGCTGACCGCGAGCCACGCGAACAGGGGAGCGGTGATCAGGATTGTGAGTTGTCCGGCGGTGAGGCCGTGCCGCCCAGAACAGCCCACCGCGGGTGGGACCCGCCCGACACCGATCATGGGCTGATCCCGCGCCACGTCGGACTGGAAGCGTTCGCCGCCCACACGGAGTCCCCCTCGGCCTAGCGTCTGGCGGGGTTGCCGGCCGGGACGGCCCGGCCTCCGCGGCCGTTATTCAAAAGCTCCTTCCGCATGGCCGTCAGCTCTTCGAACGCCGGTTTGGGCGTCATGTCCGCCCGCAGCAGGCCGCCGAATGGCAGGTGGTGACCGTCGTGATCGGACAGCTTGCGCCACGTGACCGACTCCACCATCGGCTTGCTCAACGCCAGTTCGTAGAAACATCGCAGCCACTTGGACTGGGTTTGCTCACTCCATGCCGCACGCCACATGCCCCCGCTGATCACGGACATCCGGCCGCCCCAGGCGTCGTCCTTGTGTGACTCCATGGCAGATGGCACCTGTACCGCCGTCACGTGAAGCGGACGCCCCAGCGCGGAGAAACGGTCGAGAAGGTTGGAGATCTGGAAGAAGTCGCGAACGAACATGCCATCCACGCCGAGTCCGAAGTAAAACTGCAGCCCGAACCCGTCGAAGTTGATCCCGCTCTGAATGGCCATGTCGGCGTACAGCAGCGGGGGAATAGTCCGCGGGTTGCGGGCGTAATACTCACCCCACGGGGCCACCAGATCGATGGTCATGGGCGTTCGCGGACAAACCTGCTTGGTCACCGCGATGGTGGTGCGGGTCAGTTCCATCAGTTGTTCGAAGTTGAATGACAGGCAGTTGTTCGCATGAATCCCGCTGATGACTTCCCACACGGCGATCTTGTTGCCATACCGCTGCACCACGCGACGCACATGGTCGCAGATGAGGTCGCGCAGCGTTTCAAAGTCGTGCTCCCAGACGTACACCCAGGGCGGGACGTGCTGCTCGGTGAACGAGACGAGCGAGGCGCCGTGGATGGGGATCCGGTGCTTTGTCAGCCAGTCGACCCAGAGGTCCGTCGGCCGCCAATTGAACTGCTGCTCGCTGGGCTGGAGGGCCTGCCACGAGAACGGGACACTGGCGAAATCGAACGCCCTGGCGAAGAACAACCGATACTCCTCGCTGCCGTTGGCGACGTCCACCGTGCACCCGAACGGATGCCGGGGCGCGATCTGCGGCTGCCGGCGCCGGCGGGCGTACAGGTCCTGGGCCAGTTGCAGCACCATGTCCTCCCCAATCTGGACGGCGGTGGCCAGGCCCCTGTCCGCGATGGAGGCGGCCTGTTCGGGCGTCTTGGCCTGCAGCGATTCGATCAGGGCCAGCCGGCATTGCTGAATGATCGGTCGGGCCTGTTCACCCGCGGTCGCGTCGAACTGCTGCCACTCTTCGACCTTGTTGATGATGCGCATCAGACGACCGCGCAACAACTCCACCTGGACGATGTAGGGCTTCTCCCGCTCGGGCAATCGGGTTGTTTCAAGGAGGATACGGCCCATGCCCGGGACCGGCCACAGGACGGCCAGCGCCGCGGGACCGGGCGAGCGTTTGGTGCAGACGATCTGACCCTTCTTGTAATCGATGTCGGCGCGGAGTGGCACGCCGTCGCCGCCTACAAGGTAGGCACCGTCCAGATCGACAGAGGTTACAGTCTTGTCCTCGGCGAAAACGAAGAAACGGAGCATCGGAGGTCCTTATGACAACTATATATGACACTATGAGTCAGGTAATCGTGATGGATGTACCCGGCGGATGATAGTTGCGTATGGATGATATTAGTGCTTGGACCTCGGTTTCTCGTTCACTCCATGCCGAAGATCGGCGCCTCGAATATCCGTTTCCATTATGCCAGCGTATCCACTCCCCGTCGAGTCCACGGCGTCGAAAATTGTCAGAGATGCTGTAAGGTTGCTCGTCGCCGCCGAAACGTGGCCCGGCGGGACGCGGCCCCGGCGAATCGCCCGCTCCCCGCGGAGGAATCCACGCCGAAACGCCATTCCCATCGCTCCGCTCCAAACACGGGTGTGATAATGGGACACCGGGGCGGTCCCGGCGTCCGGAAGGCCGGTTCAGACCGACATGCAGGGTGTCCGCAACGGGGCGCTACTCGTCTGGTAATACGGGGGGACCGGATATCGGGCGCGGACCACTCTGGTCCGGTGGGGCCAGGTCGCGCGCCATCCCTCCCTGTTCGGTCCGAGCGACGATGGCCTCGCAGCGCTGCTGATCCCGGATGGCGGTGAATTCGCCCAGTAGGAGCACGGGCTGCGAGTCGTGCCAGCCGAAGAGCAGATTGTAACGCTGGTGCTTGGTGTAGACGCGCATGCGCCCGCGGAGGCGAGTGGGGCCTTCAAACCAGACGGCCGCAACGCCCCGCTGCGAAGCGAATCGCACGTGATGGTGATCCTCGTTGGCGGTCCCCCGTAGCGTGCGCCGGTTGATGCGGTAGTCGCGGGCGTTGTTCGCCGGGAGGCCGTCCAGCACGAGCGACACGTCCAGCGCGGGGGCGTCCGCGTCGCTGAGCCAGTTGGGTGCCCCGTGGGTCAGGGCGATGTGGAGCTGCTGCGCCGGCTCGTCGATCCAGAAGTAGCACTCGCTGGCGGACAGATTGACGACGAGTGACGACGCCGGGTCGATCGTGGCGTTTGACATCGGCACCATCGACAACGACGCGGATCCGCCGCATCCCACGCACCCCAGGATCGCCGTGACGACGAACGCCCGGGTGCCCCGCGCGGCGAGCCGATTCCACCGCGTGCCGGCCGGGGAGGCGGTGCCTGGTGGCGAGCAGTCCCGCGCGAAGGGGGTTACGGCAACGGGAACTGTTCGCACAACTCGCGCACCTCCGCATTGACCTGTTTGATGACCGCCGCGTCGCCGCCGGATCGAAGGACCTTGTCGAGCCAGGTGGCCACGGTCTTCATCTCGCCCGTCTTCATGCCCCGCGTGGTGAGGGCGGGCGTGCCGATGCGGAGTCCGCTCGTTTCCACCGGCTTGCGTTCATCGAACGGGATCATGTTCTTGTTCGTGATAATGCCGGCCTGCTCGAGCCAGCCTTCCGCGTCGCGACCTGTGACGTCGGGGTAGTTCGGCCGGAGATCGACGAGCATGAGGTGATTGTCCGTCCCTCCCGATACCAGGCGGTTTCCGAGCGACATCAGCGCCTCCCCCAGGGCCTGGGCGTTGTCCAGGATCTGCTGCTGGTACGTCTTGAAGTCCGGTTGGAGGGCTTCGCCGAACGCGACCGCCTTGGCGGTGATGATGTGCATCAACGGGCCGCCCTGGGTGCCCGGGAAGATGCGGGAGTCGATTTTCTTGGCCCACTGCTCTTTGCACATCACGATCCCGCCCCGCGGGCCCCGCAGCGTCTTGTGTGTGGTGGACGTGACGAACTCGGCCGACGGAACCGGGCTGGGATGCAGCCCGACCGCCACCATACCCGCGATGTGGGCGATGTCGGCCATGTGGCACGCGTCGACCTCGTGGGCGATCTCCGTGAACTTGTCGAAATCGATCGTGCGGGGATACGCCGAGGCGCCCGAGAGTACCAGCTTCGGCTTGTGTTCGCGGGCCAACCGGCGGATCTCGCCGTAATCGAACTGCTCGGTCTCCTTGTCGACCCCGTAGGGCACGATGTTGTACAGCAGCCCGCTCATGTTCACCTTCAGCCCGTGCGAGAGGTGTCCGCCGTGCGCGAGGTCGAGCGACAGGATGGTGTCACCCGGCTGGAGCACGGCCAGGTACACCGCGGCGTTGGCCTGGCTGCCCGAGTGGGCCTGCACGTTGACATGGTCCGCCCCGAACAGCCGCTTGAGCCGATCGCGGGCCAGGTTCTCGACCCGGTCCATGTTCACGCACCCGCCGTAGTAGCGGCGGCCGGGATACCCTTCCGCGTACTTGTTGGTGAAGACCGAGCCGGCCGCTTCGCGCACGGCCGCCGACACGTGATTTTCCGACGCGATCAACTCCACGGTGTATTGCTGCCGCGCTTCCTCGTCCGCCACGGCGGCAAAAACGTCCGGGTCCGTCCGGGCGATGGCGGAGGTGGCGGGGTCGCTGCTGCTGCTCATGGATTGTCCTTTGATTCGGGTCCGGGTTGCCAAGCTGCGAGCCGCCAAATTATCCGGACCAGGGGTGAAAAGCAAATGAGTCGACCCGCCCTGCGAGGCCCCGGATACCTCAATTCACACCTGCGGTAGGCCGATAACGTGAGTGTACGCGCCGGTCGACCCGCGCGGTGGCAGCCCGTGCTGGGCCGACCATGGATGGATGTAAATGAGGTTCGATGAGCAAGTGTCCGGTGCTGCGGTGGGCCCGTTCTCCCGCATGGTGGGCGAGTTGGGGCGCACCCCGCCCGCGCCGCCGCCACGTGCCGCCATCGGCGGCGATGACCCGCTCTACTCGGCGATTCAGGCGGACATGCACGCGGAGCTGCGCCGGGCCCGACGCGTGGCTGGGGCCGCCTGGACCCTCGCCGTGCTCCTCGGCGCCGCCATCGTGGCCGGCGGATGGATCACCCTCAAGCGGCAGTCCGCACTGCAGCAGGAGCGGGCCGCGCTGTCCGTCCAACTCGTCAGCGCGGAGGCCACCGTGGAACGGCTCACCGATGCGGCGGATCGCAAGCGGGCTGATCTCGCCTCGATTCGCCGCGAGACGGCCGCCGCCACGCAGGCCCTGGCCGTCGCCGACGCCGAATCCCAACGACTTCGCCTCGAACTCGACCAGTTGCGCCGCCGACTGGCCGACACGGAGCAACGCGAGGCCCAAGCGCGGGCCAAGTGGGCCTATGCCGAAGGCGAACGCGATGCCCTTTACACGCAAGTCGACGCGATGATCCTGCGGCTGGAAGCCGCCTTGCAGAACGCCGAGCGTCGGCCCACGCCGACCACCCCCGAACCACCCAGCGACCTGTTCAGCCCGGAGCTTCCGGACGGGCAAGCGGCGCTCCCCCCGACTGACCTGCCCTAGATCGCGCGCTTCGGCCCGGACCGCGGCGCGGTGGATTCGCAGAGCTGGTGCGCACCGGCCCGATGTCGCGTCGCGAACCGGCCCCGCGACTGAACCGGTTCTGGCTCCCTGCGGTGCGCTTTGACGGCGCCGTCCGCCCGACGTCGTTTCTCCCGCCTCCATCGGCAACTCCTGCCTCCCGGATCGGCAGGTCCTGCGCTTCGGCGGCTGGGTGCGTCACGCCGCCGGGCCCACCCCGAATCGTCCGCCCATCATTCTAAGCGCTTGTTTGGCTGCCGGTTACGCGGGTCCCTGGCGGGCCGTCCGCCGAATGCCCCGGCGTTCTGGCACGGCGGTTGTCCTATCGGGTTTCAGACAATGGCTCCGCGCTATGCGCCGCCATACCCGGGAGCAAGGGAGTTGTCATGCACCACAACCGCCTGAAGCACGTTGAGCCCGACATCGAGGTGTTCGTCAGCGAAGGCTCGTGGGCCGATCTTGGCGAAACGATTCGACGGCTGGCCGGCGAACTCGTTGACGAGATCGCGACCGACCCGTCGTCGCTGACCATCGCGCTGCTGCTGGTCGGCGGTTCGCATATCGCCCTGGATGACGATCACGCCGACGACGACGGGCCGCCCGACTTCCCTTTGGATGCGAGCTGGAACTGATGGACTACGGTCTATGGCTCTCCGCGGCCGGCATGCAGGTGAATGAGTACCGCCAGGCGCTGGCCGCCAACAACATGGCCAACGTCGACACGGTGGGATTCAAACGCGACCTCGCGGTGATCCACGAGCGACGGGTGGAAAGTGCCACCGATTCCCGCGGCCTGCGTTACCGCAACCCACTGTACGACGGGATGACGGGCGGGCCGTGGGTGCGGCCCACGTACCACTCGTTCGAGCAGGGGGCGTTTCGACCGGGCGGCAAGCACGACGTCGCCATCGATGGCGACGGGTTCTTCACCGTGCTCGACGGCGACCAGCCCCGTTTCACCCGCGACGGGCGCATGACCATCAACACGCAGGGCGAGCTGGTCAGCATGGCCGGCAACGGGACCATCAAGTTCCTCGACGAAGGGGGCAGTCCGATCGTGGTGAACCGCCACCAGCCGGTGGACATCACCGCCGGGGGGAGCGTCGAGCAGGACGGCACGCGAGTCGCCCGCCTGGGCGTGGTCGACGTGGATGACGTGCGGAAGCTTCGCAAGGTCGGCCAGAACCTCTTCATCGGGACGAACGACGTGAAGACTCAGCCGACCACGTCCAGCCTGAAAGTGGGCTTCGTGGAGGCTTCGACGGTTACTCCCGTGGAGGGGTTGATGACCATGATCGAAGTCACCCGGGCGTACGAGACGAACGCCCGGATGATCACGATGCAGGACGAGATCAACGGCCAGGCCGTGAATCGCGTGGGACGGATCGGATAAGGATCACCGAAAATGGCAATCGTAGCGCTTCATTCGGCTGCGTCGGGCATGAAGGCGTTGGACCAGAAGCTGGACGTGACGGCGAATAACCTAGCCAACGTCAACACGACGGGGTTCAAGAAATCGCGTGTCAATTTCGAGGATCTGCTCTACGACACGAAACGGGAGCCGGGCATCCCCAACGCGGAGGACGAGCCGACGCCGTACGGCATCCAGGTCGGTCTGGGTGTTCAGACGTCGGGCACGCAGTTGGACTTCACGCCCGGCCCGATCGACCCGACCGACAAGGAGCTTGACTGGCGGATCAACGGCCCGGGCTTCTTTCAGGTTCGCTCGATCTTCAATGGCACGCCCATCGTCGCCTACACGCGGGCGGGCAACTTCATCCAGAATCCGGACGGCACCATCGTGCTGGGCAATAGCCTCGGCACGCCGCTGGAGCCGCCGATCACCGTGCCCGCCGACACGACGCAGGTCGCCGTCTCGGCCAGCGGAGAGGTGCGGGTGCGCCAGACGGGGTCCGAGACACTCAACACGGTCGGACAGATTCAACTGGCCCGTTTCGTCAACCCGGAAGGGTTGTTGCAGATTGGCAATACGTTGTACGCGGAGACGGACGCCTCGGGGCCGCCGTTCGTGGGTGACCCGCAGACCGACGGCATGGGCGCCGTGTACCAGGGCCAGCTCGAACTGAGCAACGTCGAGCCGGTCCGGGAACTGGTCTCCCTGATCACCACCCAGCGTTCGTTCGAGTTGAACAGTCAGAGCATCCAGGCGGCGGACCAGGCTTTACAGGTCGTCACGAACCTCAGGCGGTTCTAGGCGGACGTAGGGGCAACGACAGAGTGAGTTCTTCAGCAGGCAGGATGCAGCGATGAACGGCAAGGAGTGCAACTACCCATTCGTGTTCTCGCGAACGATGCGGCGGGTCGCCCTGGTGGGCGCGTGCGTGTCGGCCATCGCGTGCGCGGCGGCCCAGGGGGCCACCGTGCGGGCGTGGGCCACCGCCGTGGTGGTCGACGACCAGATCCGGGTGGCCGACGTGTGCGACCTGCACGGATTCACACCGGACGAGTACGAGCGGATCCGGGGCCTCGTCGTGGCGCCCGCCCCGAAGCCCGGCGGTTCCGTCTACGTGAAGATCTGGGACGTGAAGGAAGCGCTGGGCCGCGCCAAGGTCAATCTCGCGGCCGTGCTGGTCAAGGGCGCGTCGCGGTGCGCCGTGACGCGGCCCCTGGTGCCGGCACCGCCGCCCGTGGCCGCGCCCGTCGCCCCGGTCGACCCCACCTCGCCGGCCACGCCCGGGACGCGGACCCTCCGCCAGGCGGTGATCGAGCACTTCCGGAACGAGATCGGGCGGGAGGACGGCACGGTGAACGTCCAGTTCGGGCGAACCGCCCAGCCGGTCCTCGACCTTTCCGAACCGGAGTTTTCGTTCGTGGTCCGGCGACGGTCGGGGCGATTGCTTGGCATGACCACCGTCGAAGTGACGGTTCGCCGGGACGGCAAGACGGTGCAGGTCGTCCCCATCGTGGCGACGGTCAGCTACTCCCACCCGGTGCTGGTGGCGCGCCGGGCCATCAACGCCAAGGCCATGATCCAGACGAACGACGTCCAGGTCATCGACATGACGTTCACGCAATTCACGCAGATGGGGTTGTCCGAAGTGGCCGAGGCGCTCGGGCAGCGGGCCCGCCAGTTCATTCCGGCCGGGGACCCCATTCAAGCCCACCAGCTCGAGCCGGTCCCCATCGTCCATCGCGGCGAGATCGTGGAGGTGCACTCCGTGGCGGGCGGGGTGACCGTGGTGACCGCCGCCAAGGCTATGCAGAGCGGCGCGTTCGGAGACGTTATCGAGCTGCGCACGCACGACGGGAAGCGGCGCACCATTACCGGCGTGGTCACCGGACCGCGCCGGGTCCAGGTGCACATGCCGCCGCAACGGGAAGAAAACGGAAAAGTCTATCTCGCGGGAGGCGGTGAATGATGAATCGTTGGTGCACGGTGGCCTGGGCGATGCTGGCGACGGGAGCGGCCCAAACCGCCCTGGCACAATCGACGTCCCTCCGACGCCCGGCTACCACCACCCGGCCGGTGCTGTCCGCGAGCAGCCGCGAAGCCGTCGAGTACCAGGGCAACAAGGTGCTGGAGCGGCACTCGATAATCGCCGTGCCGGTCGATCCGCCCAAGACGTTCGAGGTGTATGACCTGATCACGATCATCGTGCGGCAGCAGCGGAGCTTCGAATCGGACGCGACCCAGGAGACCAAGCGCAAGTTCGACGTCACCAGCCAGCTCGACGCGTTCATCAAGTTCATCGACGGTGGCGTCGGTGCCTCCACGTTCGCCCGCGGAAAGCCCAACATCGACTACCGGTACCAGGAGAAGTCGAAGAACGAAGGGGACAAGGACCGCGAGGATCGCTTCATCACCCGGATCACCGCGGAGATCATCGATGTCAAGCCCAACGGCAACCTGGTCCTCCAGGCCCGCAACTACCTCAAGTTCGATCGGGATGTCATGGAGATGACACTCACCGGTACGTGCCGGAAGAGTGACGTGACGCCCGACAACACGATCCTGAGCACGCAACTCGCGGATCTGAGGATCGACAACCAGAACGGCGGCGCCGTCCGAGACGCTTCGAAGGACGGCTGGGTTACCCGGATCCTCGGCTTTACGCGGCCCGTGTAAGGGGTGAACCGTGCGTCGAAGCGCCCTCATCATCATGCTGGTCGCCGGCTGGACGCCCGCCGCCCCCGCGGCCGACGTCACCTGCCGAATCGCCGACATCACCCAGCTCAAAGGTCAGCGGATCAACCGGCTGATCGGCTTGGGACTGGTCGTGGGACTCGACGGCACCGGGGACGGGGACGAGTACGCCCCCACCATGCGGGCCATGGCCGAAGGCCTCAAGGACCTCGCCGCCCCGGTGGTCTCCATGGCCGAACTGAAGGATTCCAAGGACGTGGCCCTCGTCTTCGTGGAGGCGACCATCCCCGACAGCGGCGTTCGCGAGGGGGATCGCGTCGACGTCCAGGTGTCCGCTTTCGGGGCCGCCAAGAGTCTCCGCGGCGGGCGTTTGCTGCCCGTACCCCTGGTTCATCACGACCCCATGGTGCGGGACAACCCTGAGCTTCCGCCGTTCTTCGCGTACGCCGCCGGCCCCGTCCGACTCCACGACGAGACCCTGCCCACGCAAGGGATGATCGCCGGCGGGGCGGTGATGGAAGAGGACGTGCTCCTGAACTACCTCGCGGTCGGGCGCGACCTGCCGTACACGAGCGACTGGATCGAACCGAACCAGCTCTACATCACCCTGGTGCTGGACGAGCGCCACGCCAGTTGGGCGATGGCCCACGAAATCGCCGTGACCATCGATTCGGAACTGTCTCTGGCGGCGGACGTGACCCACGTGGCCATGGCGGTCGACCCGAAGAACGTGCTCGTCGTCGTCCCCCACGAACAGCTGCCGGCCTCCTGGATCCGGGACATCGAGACCCTGGAGCTGCTCGTTCCGGACGACGAAGCCCGCGTCACGATCAACCGGCGCACGGGCACCATCGTCGTGACGGGCAACGCGACGATCTCGCCGGTCATCGTGTCGCACAAGGGACTGACGGTCACCGTGCTGCCGGCCGGACCGGACGGCACGGCGGAGGCCCTGGTAGGCCCGCAGACCTTCGTCGGCATCGACCCCAGCCGGGCCGGCAGCACCGGCGTAACCGACCTGCTCGGTGCCCTGAACCGGCTCAGCGTGCCGATCGAAGACCGCATCGCCATCGTGACCGAGATCCATCGACTGGGAAGGCTCCACGCGAAACTGCTGATCGAGGAGTGATGATGACCGTGACCGACACCATCCAGTCCCCTCCCGATCCCGCCGTCCGAAGCGGTACGGACCGCGTGCAGCGCGAACTGCAGCAGTCGGTCAACCAGGTGGTCGGCAGCATCTTCTACGGAACGCTGATGCGGCAGTTGCGCGACAGCACGCTGAAGGGCGCGTACGGCCACGGCGGGTTCGGGGAGAAGGTCTTCCAGGGCCAACTGCACGAGGTGTTCGCCGAGCAGGCCGGGGAGGCCCGCACCTTCCGCTTCGCCGACACGATCGCCCGGCGGCTGGTGGAGGCCCAGACGCGGCTCGAGCGGGCTCGCAGCGCGAAGTCGGAAACCGGGAGTGACAAGGCGTGATGACGAAAACGGCAGACAGCCAGACGACGGCATTGTTGACGCTACTCGAGCGGTTGGCGGTGCTGCACGACCAACTGCGCGACGTGATCTGCGAGAAGGTGGAACGCATGCGGACCGCGGACATCGAGGGGATGCGCTCGTGCATCGATCGGGAGGCCGCCCTCGTCGAGCAGGTCACCGAGCAGGAAGGCCTCCGCCGGCAGATCATGATCGCCGTCGGGCAGTCGCTCGGCATCAGCCCCAGCCGGGCCCGGTCCATGAACATTCGCGTGCTGGCCAACCGACTCGCCGAGCCGGGCGGCACTCGACTCTTGGCTGCCGCCGATCGATTGCGTCGCGTGGTGGCCCAAGTGGCGGAACGCAATCGCGTGGCCGGCCTGATCGCTCGCGAAATCCTCGGGCACTTCCGACACGTGTTCGCGGCGATGACGACGACCGGCGGGGCAAGAGTCGGCGGGTACACGCACCAGGGCGGCCTGGACGTGCCAACGCGACGGCGCCTGCTGGATGCGTTGGGATAGCGACGTCGCCCGGCGGAAGCGGCGGGCGGCCAGAGGCAAACGAGTGCCAGGAAGCGAAGGCGAACCATGGGACTGATGTCAGCGGCATTACAGATCGGACGCAGCGCCGTCATGTCATACCAGGGCGCCCTGCAGGTCGTCGGGAACAACGTCGCCAACGCCGGCAATGCCGACTACGTGCGGCAGACCGCCGGTCTGGCCGCCCTGCCCGGCACGCCGATGGGGCCGGGCCTGCAACCGGGCGCCGGGGTCGCCCTGTCCTCGCTCAAGCGCAACCTCGACGAATCGCTCGAGTCGCGGATCCGCGTGGCGGTCGGCGATCGGGAATCGGCCGCCACCGAGGCCGACTGGGTCGATCGCATCGAAGCGTTCTTCGACGAACTGTCGGGGGCCGGCATCGCCTCCCAGCTCACCGACTTCTTCAACGTGCTCAGCGACGTGCAGAACAACCCGGAAGACGTCGCCCTGCGGAGCGTCGCCATCACTTCCGGGGCGACCCTCGCCGGGTCGGTGCAGCGGCTGCGGCGTGAACTGCTGGCCATGGGAGAGGAGATCAACGGACAGATCGAGGGACTGGTGGACGCCGCCGACGGGCTGGCCGGCGAGATCGCCGATCTCAACGCGCGGATCATCTCGGCCGAGGGCTCGCGGCAGGGGCAGGCCAATTCCCTTCGCGACCAGCGCGACGCCAAGCTACGCGAGCTGAGCGAACTCTTCGACACCACCGTGCGGTATCAACCCGACGGGTCGGTATACGTCTACATCGGCAGCGAAGCCATCGTGCAGGGCGGGGTCAGCCGCGGCCTGACCACCGAGACTCAGGTCGATGGCGAATTCGCCCGGGCCGTGATCCGGTTCGCCGACACCCACTCGCCGGTCTCGGTGCACGGTGGCCGCATCGAAGGTATGCTCAGCGCCCGCGAGAACCAGGCCTACGGCCGCATCGCCAGCCTGGACCAGTTCGCGGCCGGCCTCATCGGCGAGGTCAACCGCGTCCACTCCGACGGGCAGGGGTTGATCGGGTTCACCTCGGTCACCGGCACCTACGACGTGACGGATACGAGCGTCGCCCTCAATTCACCCGAGGCCGGCCTCCGCAACCCGCCGCGCAACGGCAGCTTCTTCCTCACCGTGTCCGACGACGCCACCGGCACCCCGGTCGCCTACCAGATCGACGTGGACCTCGACGGCATCGGGACGGATACCTCGCTCGAGTCGCTGGTGGCCGACATCAACGCCACCGCGAGCGGCGTGACGGCGTCGATTACGTTCGACCACAAGCTGAAGCTCGATGCGGACGACGGGTACACGTTCAGCTTCGGAAACGACGGGCAGACCTTCCGGGACGACACCGCCAACCTGCTGTCCGCCCTGGGGGTCAACACGTTCTTCGCGGGGTCGACGGCCGGGGACATTCACGTCAACCCGATGGTGGAGAGCGACGCGCGGCGGCTGGCCGCGTCGATGACGAATTTCACGGGCGACGGCGACAATGCCGGCAGGATGGCCGGCGCGCTCAACGAGCCGAGCGAGCTGCTCGACGGGTCCTCCATTCTCGACTTCTACAACGCGGTGGCCAACGACGTCGCCGTGACCGGCGCCGCGGCCAAGACCGGGATCGAGGCGGCGGATGCCATTCTTATGGCACTACAGACGCAGAAAGAGAACATCAGCGGCGTGAGCCTGGATGAGGAAGCCATCGAGCTGGTGAAGTACGAGCGGGCCTTTCAGGGGGCGGCCCGGTACCTCAGCGTCGTCGATCAGGTGATGACGGAGATGATGAACATTATCCAGTAGTCCCGGCTGTACGAGGTATGACACCATGGCCGTCGGCCCAATCAACGTAACCCGCGTCAGTCACAACATGCGATCCCTGTCGCTCGTGCACGCGATGCGCAACGGGCAGGTGACGCTGTTCAACGAGCAGAATCGCCTGGCCGCCGGGCGCCGCTTCCTCGCCCCGAGCGAGGACCCCGCCGCCGCCGCCCAGGTGATGCGGATGACCGAGATCCTCGATCAGCGCGAGCAGCTCGTGCTCAACGTGCAGCACGGGGACAACCTGCTCGTCGCCGCCGACAGCGCCCTGACCGAGACCAACGAGCTGTTGATCCAGGCCCACTCCATCGCGGCCGAGAACCTCGGCACCCTCTCCAGTGCCGACGAGCGCACCGCCGCCGCCGAGCTGGTCAGTGCCATCATCGACCAGATCATCACCGTCTCCAATCGGCAGTTCCAGGGCCGGTACCTGTTCGCGGGACGCGACTCCGGGGTGCAGCCGTTCAACTACGCCCCCGGCGGGGTGGCCTACACCGGCGACATCGCGCCGTTGACGGTGCGGGTGGCCGAGGATGAACTCGAAGACGTCAGCTTCTCCGGGCACGACGTGTTCGGGGCGTTGACCGGCCGCACCGGCGGCCTCGTGGATCTCAATCCGAACCTCACCGCCACCAGCCGACTGGAGGACTTCAACGGAGCGAACGGGTTCGGGATCCGGGCCGGGCAACTGGTGGTCACCGAAGAGGGCGGGGCCGGCCGGTTCCAGGTCGATCTGACCCTGGCCGACACCATCGGCGACGTGGTGGACCTGTTCAACCAGGCGGCCACCGACGCCGGGGCCGCCGTCACCGCCGAACTCACCGACAACGGGCTGCAGATCACGCCCGGCGGATCGCCCGTCTCGATCACTGACACGAGCACGGGCCTCATCGCCGCCGATCTCGGAATCCTGACGCCGACCGCCCAGGCGACGCCCATCGTTGGTGCCGATCTGGACGTCCGGCTGACCGCGACCACCCGGGTGGCGGATCTCACAGCCGGGGCCGGCGTGAACTTGGCCGACGCTATTCAGATTCGCAACGGCGCGGACGTCGCCACCGTCGACCTGAGCGGGGCCGAGACCGTCCAGGACATTCTGAACCTGATCGACAACGCGGACATGAACGTTCGGGCCGTGATCGCGGCGGACGGCAAAGGGCTCGAGGTCATCAACCTGATCTCCGGCACGTCGATGACCGTCGGCGAGAACGGCGGCACCACGGCGGCCGAACTCGGCATCCTCTCGCTCAGCGTCGAAACGCGACTGGCGGATCTCAACGACGGCCGCGGCGTGGAGACCCGGGAAGGCGAAGTGGACATCCGCGTCACGGCCAAGGACGGGAGTTTCTTCGACGTCGACCTCGACGGGGCCGAGACGATCGGTGACGTGATCGACCTGATCAACGATGCCGCCGTGGCCGCCGGGGTGTCCGTGGTCGCCTCGCTGGCCACGGTGGGGACGGGAATCCGGCTCGAGGACACCACCGGGGGCACCGGCATGCTGGCCGTATCGCGGATGAACAACTCCTTCGCGATCGACGACCTCGGGCTTGAACAGTCAGTGACGGATCCTGACACCGAGCTGGTGAGTACGGACACCAACGGAATCCGGGCTCAGAGCGTATTGACGTACCTGTATGACCTGGAGCGGGCGTTGCGCGGCAACGACCAGCTCGGCATCAGCCTGGCCGCCGAGCGTCTCAACGTGTTCATGGAGGACGTCACGCGGGTCCGCGGGGTCATAGGGGCCCGGTCGAAAGGGTTCCAGGATCGGCTGACCCAGATGGAGGACGCGAAGTACGCGACCCAGGAATACCTGTCGCGGATCAAGGACTTGGACTACGCCGAATCGGTGACCAATTTTCAGGCGGCCCAGACGGCGTTGCAGGCATCGATGATGACGGGCTCGACCCTGATGAACCTGTCGCTCATCGACTATCTCTAGGCGCGCGGCGCGGCCCCGGTAACGACCGGCGCGCCCGCAGCACCCCGAGAGGGATGTGATGGCAAACGAGCAAGTTCGCACAACCCCCACGAACGATCGGACGCCGGACGGGTGGCCTGGCCGGCGGTTCGATACGGTTGCCCGATTGGAGCCGGGCGGCGGGCGGCACCGGGATGGGGCCGGTCCGCGCAGGGTACGGGAATCGTGGAGATCTTCGGTCGACGTTCGACCGGCCGACCTCGTGCCAACCGAATAGGAAGGGCCACAGGAGAGTCGCGATGATCATAGAAACGTCGCGCTTCGGACAACTGGAAGTGGACGACGGGCGGTTGATCAACTTCGAGCAGGGGATCCTGGGATTCCCCCATCAGAAGCAGTATGCCCTGGTCCAAACCGGCGAAAACAGCGGGTTCTACTGGTTACAGGCGGTGGATCGGCCGGATTTGGCCTTCATCGTCTGTGATCCTCGGCTGTTCGTCACCGACTACCGGACTCCGATCAAGGCGGAGGAGTTGGCGTCGATCGGGCTGGACAGCCCGGACCACGTCCAGGTCTTCGTGATCGTCAACAAGGTGGACGACATGTTGACCGGGAATCTCCAGGGGCCGCTCGTGGTGAACGTCGAGTCCCGGGCGGCTCGCCAGCTGGTGCTGAGCGACCGCCGTTACTCGACGCGGCATCCGCTGATGCGGTTGCCGGAGCGGCAAGCCGTCAGCAAGAGTGCCTGATCGGACCGGGTAGCCGGATCGGTTGCTGATCCCGTATACTGCGGTACGAAGACTCATCACCTGGTCTTCGGGCATCCGATCCGCGTTCGGTGGACGTGCGCGTGGGCGACCCGGCGGCGTGCGCAGGCGCGCATGCGCGCCCGGTGGGGCCGGTCCGGATTGGGCCGATCGATACGACCACGGGCCTGAACGAAGGCATCGGCATAACCAAGGAAGGAGCCGAGGATGTTGGTGCTCAGTAGAACCCGCGATGAAACGATCATGATCGGCGACGAGATCGAGATCACGGTCGTGGATATACGCGGAGACAAAGTCCGCCTTGGGATCAATGCACCGGGACACATACCGGTGCACCGCAAGGAAGTCTACGACGCGATTCAACGCGAGAACCGCCAGGCTTCGCGGATCGACCCTTCGGACGTGTCAACGGTAACGGATGAATCAGTGACCAGGAACCAATCCGGGATTCGGCGCAAGAAGCGCTAAACCGTCCGCCACCGGCGGACCGCCCCCGAGCCGGGGCGCCGGCAGCGCGGATACGCTGACCGGCGACGACTCGGCCCGGGCGGTGACCAGACCTTTTAACCCGCCCGCGCGACGCCCCAGTACGCGGCGGGGCAATCAGGGAGGATTGCACGATGAGTCGTATCACGAACAACATTCCCGCGGTGATTTCGCAGAGGCACCTTGCCGTTTCCCAGGGGGACCTGCGGGTCTCGCTGGAACGCCTGTCCAGCGGGTTGAAAATCAACCGCGGAGCGGATGACCCCGCTGGCCTGATCGTTTCCGAGCGGCTGCGCTCCGAGATTGGCGCCGTCCAACAGTCCATCGAGAACTCGGAGCGGGCGATCAACGTCATCGCCACCACCGAAGGTGCACTCAACGAAGTGTCCGCCTTGCTCAATGACATTAACGCCTTGCTGATCGAGGCGGCCAACCGTGGCGCCTTCTCCGACGAAGAGGTCGCCGCCAACCAGCTGCAGATTGATTCCGCCATCGATTCGATCAACCGGATCGCCAACACCACCACCTTCGCGGGTCGAAAACTGCTCGACGGGTCGCTCGATTACGTGACCAGCGGGGGGAACAACTTCACCGCCCTCGCCGACGTCCAGATCCTCGCCGCCAAGTTCGGCAGCCGCACCTTCGTCCCCGTCGAAGTCGAGGTCACCGCCTCGGCCCAGTACGCCCAGCTCATCTTCGGCGGCGGCGGCGTCGGCGCCTCGGCCGTCACCATCGACCTCCAGGGGCCGGAAGGCGTGGCCACCCTCAACTTCCCGGCCAGCGCCACCGTCAACGACATCGCTGAGTCGGTCAACACCCAGGCCGACGCGACCGGCGTCTCCGCCTCGGTGGTGGCGGGCAACGTGGTGTTCCAGACGCGGGAACACGGGTCCGATCAGTTCGTGCAGGTCCAGGAGGTCTGGGGCAGCGCCCCGTTCCAGGTGACCGACCCGCTGGCCGGCGGCACGGTACGCACCCGGGCCTACGGGGCCGACGCCGAGGGCACCATCAACGGAGCGCCGACGGTGGGGCAGGGGCTCACCCTCAAGCTCAACTCCTTCCTGCTCGACGTGGAGATTACCCTCGACCGCAACTACGGCATCGGATCGTCCGAGTTCGCCGTCACCGACGGCGGGTCGTTGTTCCAGCTCGGACCGCGGGTGAACACGAACCAGCAGGAGAACATCGGCGTCCGGGCCATGCATGCCAACAAGCTCGGCAACCGGATCAGAGGGTTCCTCTCCGAGTTGCAGGACGGGCAACGCCTCGCCTTGCGTAACCGGGCCAATCTCCAAACGGCGTCCGACGTGGTGAACCTGGCCATCGACCAGGTCTCCGTGCTGCGGGGTCGCCTCGGCGCGTTCGAACGCAACACGCTGCAGGCGAACATCGCCCAATTGCAGATCACCAGCGAGAACCTGACCTCGTCGGAGTCGGTCATCCGGGATACCGACTTCGCCGAAGAGACCACCGAGTTGACCCGTGCCCAGGTGCTGGTCCAGGCTGGAAACTCCATCCTGGCCATCGCCAACGCACAGCAGCAGAACGTGCTGTCACTGCTCGGCGGATAAGAGGGGCGATTGTCCGGTTCGCCGCGACAAACACGGGCAGGGCCTCCGCGACCCACGGAGGCCTTGTCCGTTGTTTGAATGACGAATGGCGAGAAAGCGCCGGGATCAGCCGGCATGGTGTTGCGGATGAAAGAGCCGTGCGGGAAAGGAGTAGCGCCCCGTCCTGGCCCCGAGCCACGCGCTATTCGCCGCCCTCCCCTCCTCCCCGCAAGATGACTTCACAGTCCGGCAGCGCATCCAGAAACGCCTTCCCGTAGCGCTTCGTATGCACGCGGGGGTCGAGGATCGCCACGATGCCGCGGTCTTCGCGGGATCGGATCAGCCGGCCGAAGCCCTGCTTGAATTTGAGGATGGCTTCAGGGAGCTGGAACTCGGCGAACGGATTGCCGCCCCGGCGCCGGATCTGCTCGATGCGGGCCTCCACCGCGGGGTGGTCCGGCACCGCGAAGGGCAGCTTTACGATGATCACGTTGGATAACGCTTCGCCCGGCACGTCCACGCCGCCCCAGAAACTGGCTGTCCCGAAGATCACGCTCCCCACGTCCGCCCGGAACCGCTCGATCATCCGGAACCGCGGCAGGTCCTGCCCCTGCACCATGAGTTTCATGCCGGCTTCGGCGAAGAAGGGGGCCATCAAGTCGGCACACCGGTTCATCATGGCGTAGCTGGTGAACAGCACGAAGGCACGCCCCTCCGTCAGGCGCAGGTACTTTTCGATGGCTTCGCTGGCCCGGGGAACGAAGGCTTCGAAGTTGTTCGGCTCCGGCAGGGCGGTCTCCACGTACACTTTGACGTGCCGCGCGTAGTCGTAGGGGGAGCCCAGCGCGCACGTGCGGGCGTCGGTGAGGTTCAACCGCTCCCGCAGGTAGGCGAAGTGGTCATCCGGGCCGGTGGTCAGGGTGGCGCTGGTCAGGACCACGCTCGGCACCACGCCGAACAGCGCATCCTTCAAACAGGCGCCGGTATCGATCGGGCGGGCCTTTAAGGTGACACGGTTCTGACGCTCCGGCTCCGTCGCGATCCAGTAGACCCAGTCCTCGTGCTCCTGGGCCAGCAGTTCCTCCAGCGCCTCCGCCAGGGCCACCGTGCGGTCCATCAACGCGTTGATCTCGAACCGGTCGCCTTCGTCGCTGGTCAGGTCACGCACCGATCGCAACTTGCCGTGGAGATCCCGCAGCGCGTCGCTGACCAGGTTCTTGACCGGCGGGGGCTCGGACAGGCGACCGTTCGATCGTCCGTGGGTCGTCTGCCAGGTCAGCAACTCGTCGACGAAGCGGGCCAGCACGCTGCGCGTCTTGGCCACCGCCCGGATCGCGGCGTCGGCGTGAAACCCGGTCAAGTGTCCGTGCTTCGTCCGCTCGTTGTACAGCGAGTTCAACAAGTAGCGGATCTGCCCCTCGGATACCGTTTGCCCGAAGTGATCGGCCGCGACCTCCTCCACCGTGTGCGCCTCGTCCAGAATGGCGACGTCGTAGTCGGGCAGGATGCCGGCCCCCTGGGCGCGGACGGCCAGATCGGCGAAGAACAGGGCGTGGTTCACCACGAGCAGGTTCGCGTGCTCCGCCCGGCGCCGGGCCTGCTGAAAGAAGCATTGTTGATAATGCGGACAGCGCCGGCCCATGCAATTGCCGTGCTCACTGCGGACCTTGTCCCACACCGACACCGACGGGGGCGGGGCCAGGTCGGACAGCGAGCCGTCGCGCGTCTGGTACGCCCACTGTTCGATCCGCCACAACTCCTGTTTGGCGCCGGGCGAATCGAACAGGAGGTCCTGCCGCTGACTGGCCCGGGCCAGTCGGCGGAGCCCCACGTAGTTCCCCCGGCCCTTGACGAGCACCGCGGAGAACTCCGATGGGGAGACCGATTGCAGGAACGGAATGTCCTTGGCGACGAGTTGCTCCTGCAGGGCAATGGTGTGGGTGCTGACCACCACCCGCTGCCCGGAGCGCGTGACGCGATCGATGGCGGGGCACAAGTAGGCGAAGCTCTTGCCGACGCCCGTGCCCGCTTCGACGAGCAGGTGTTCGCGATCCTCGAACGCCCGCGCGACCGCGTCGGCCATGGCGAGCTGCTCGCTGCGATGTTCGTAGCTCGGCAGCCGACGAGCGATCATCCCGCCGGGACCGAGCATGTCGACGCATTCCATGGTGGGTGACCCCGCTGCGTACGGCCAGCATATACCCCAGCCTCGCCGCCAACGCAAACCGCGGCCGCGCCCTTCCGCCGCCGGCCGCGAGCCGTCGAGCAGGTGATCCGTGGAGCGGCAGACCGCGGGCGGGCGAAAACGGAGGGCGCGGGGATGGGCGGTGAGGCGGTGGGCTCCCACTCATGGGATCACTGGCTTCTCCTTGTGCGGCCGAAAGCCGCGGCTCCTGCTCAACGGCTCGATGGCTCCCCTGATCCCCGTCGGAGGCCGGGTAGCTCGGCAATCTGGATGGCGTTCAGCGCTGCCCCCTTGCGCAGTTGATCGCCGACCACGAACATCTCGAGGCCGCAGCCGTCCGGCTGGCTGATGTCCTGCCGGATCCGCCCTACGAGAATGTCGTCCTGCCCGTCCGCATCGATCGGCATCGGGAACCGGGCGGCGTCAGGGTCATCGACCACCCGGACACCGGGTGCGGTGAGCAGCAGGTCGCGGGCTTCGTCCGCGGTCATCGGGCGCGAGAAGGTTAGGTTGATGGCCTCGCTGTGGGCCCGCATCACGGGAACCCGGACGCACGTCGCGGTCACCGCAAGGTCTGGCGAGTGGAAGATCTTGCGGGTCTCCCGCACCATCTTCCGCTCCTCCTCGTTGTACCCGTCCGCGCCGATCTCGGAGTTGTGCGAGAACAGGTTGAAGGCGATGGGGAACGGGAAGACCTCCGGCCGGGGGCTTTTGCCGGCCAGCACCCGTCGGGTCTGCCCCTCGAGTTCCCGCATCGCGCTGAGCCCCGCCCCGCTCGCCGCCTGGTAGGTACTTACCACGATGCGACGCACCGGGTTGGCGCGGTGCAGGACGTGGACCGGCACCGCCATGATGATGGTCGAGCAGTTGGGATTGGCGATGATGCCCCGATGCGACAGGGCATCCTCCGGGTTGATCTCCGGCACCACCAGTGGCACGTCCGCGTCCATCCGGAAGGCGGAGGAGTTGTCGATGACCACCGCGCCGGCCGCCACCGCCTTCGCCGCGTACTCCCGGCTCAGCGCGCCGCCCGCGCTGAAAAACGCGATTTCCGTGCCGTCAAACGAGGCAGGCGCGAGGTCCTCCACCACGTGCGGCTTCCCGCGGACCGGAATCGTCTGCCCGGCACTGCGGGACGACGCCAGCAAAGTGAACCGCTCGGCCGCCAGCCCGCGCTGCTCGACCAGCGCGATGAACTCCCGGCCGACCGCCCCGGTTGCTCCGACGATGGCCACGTGCTTGAACATGGGCAAACCCCCGTTCCGTCAACAAGTTGCAGCCGCCAGACGGAAAACCCGGCTCTCCGCCCCGCGCCGCCGCCTCCATCCTATCGGCATCCGGCGCGGGAATCATCGTGGTCTCCCCAGTTGTTCGACCGGCCTTGACGCCCGGCCTCCAGAATCGCTAGACTACTCGCCTTCCGATGGGCGTCGCGACGGAAGTTCCCATGTCGAACCGGCGTCCGCGCCCGCGGTCAAAGGCCGATTTGTCGTATTTGGCGCAGCATATCGGCCGGTGGATGTGCCAATGTTGGGTCGCCGACCACCCGACAACAAGCCGACCTGGATGCGATTCAGCAGCGTCGGGGTGGAGTTTGCTGTCGTGGTCGCGGGATTCGCGTTGGTCGGTTACTGGGTCGATTCCCGCTACGGGTCAGAGCCCTGGGGTGTCGTCATCGGGGCTGCCCTCGGCTTGCTCGGCGGCTCCTACAACCTGATCCGTGAATCCGTGGCGGCGTTCAAGCGCTTCGATGACCAAAAGAAGCCCGGCAACGGCCCGGATGAGCAGGATTGACCGGAAACCAGTCCAAGTGAAGAGCTTCGGCCCAACCTATGCCCGACTCGCGATGGCCAGTATTGGGACCGCGGTAGCCGTGGGGCTGCTGGGCTATGTCCCCACCCTGCGGATCGCCGGGTCCGCCGGGGTGACCGCCATGTGCGCGGGCATTGCCGCCAGCCTGGTGGCCGGGTGCGTCGGGGCGATCCCCGTCGGGCTGGCCGCCCACGGCGATCCCACGCGGGTGCCGCAGGCCATCCTCACCGCGACCGCGGTCCGGATGGTGGTGGTGCTGGCCATCACCGTCTCCCTGCTGTTCAGCGGGTGGTTCGATCGAGCCGTGCTGGGGTTGTGGGTCGGCATCGCCTATCTGGCCATGTTGTTCGTCGATACGCTCTACGCCGTGCACGTGGTCGGCAAGACGAAAGGCAACCACTCATGACGACATCGCTACTGGCCGCCAGCGCACTGGATCACGTCGTCCAATGGGTCTACGTGGACAGTGGCCCCCGGTGGATCGAACCCATCATCCTGTCGAACCACGTGGCCATGCAGATCCTGGCGGCGCTGGTGCTGATCCTCCTCTTCCCGCGGTTTGCCCGGATCCGCCCGACCGGCGACACGGTCGCCGACATGACCCCCCGCGGCTTCGGCAATTTCATCGAGACGATCTGCAACTACTTTCGCAACGAGGTAGCTCGACCGGCCCTCGGCGAGCACACCGACCGTTTCGTCCCGTACGTCTGGTCCGCCTTCTTCTACGTGCTTACCTGCAACCTGCTGGGCCTGTTGCCCCTGGAGGCGGTGACCCGGCCGCTGGTGAAGGAGATCTTCCCGGGCGCTCACCACGGGATCGGCGGTTCGGCCACGGGCAACATCTATGTGACCGGCACCCTGGCGGCCTGCACGCTCATCATGATCGTGATCAACGGCTTGCGGATCGGCGGCATTCGATACATCGCCCACTTCTGTCCGGGCCCGCTGTGGCTGGCCCCGCTGCTGGTTCCCGTCGAGATCATTGGTCTGGTCGCGAAGAACTTCGCCCTGGCCGTTCGTCTGTTTGCCAACATGGTGGCCGGTCACGTGCTGCTGGCCGTCCTGCTGAGTTTCATTTTCCTGGTCGGCGCGAACAGTTTCGCCGGCGGGATCGGTGTGAGTGTGGTCGTCATTCTGGGCAGCGTGGCGTTTTACATGCTGGAGATTTTCGTCGCGTTTTTGCAGGCGTTCATCTTCACGTTCCTGACGGCCCTGTTCATCGGCCAGGCGATCCTGTTCCATCACGACGACCACGGAGAGCACGAGCACGGTTCGGAGGCCGCTCACGCGTAGCCGCCGAGCCGGGAGATACAGGAATCGAATTCGCCATGCCCGGAGTCGTGGGGCAAACGGGCCGCGAGGCGTGACTGCGATGGCGAGATTACCGCAATCCGCCCCCAACGGATCGCACTGTAAGAGAAATCGAGAAAGGGATCATCCATGAGCAGGAAGCAGAGCATTCTGGCGCTGGCCCTCATCGCGGCCGGCTTGCTGTTGATGACGGCTTCGACCGCCCAGGCCCAGACCCACGGGGAAGGCGCCGACGCGGAGGCCGCAGCGAGTGGAAAGTTCCTCGACAACGTCGGGGCGAAGGCGATCGGTGGCGGGATCGGCGCGGGGTTGGTGGTGATGGGCGGTGCCGCCGGCATCGGCCGGATCGGCGGCAGTGCCGTGGAGTCGATGGCCCGCCAGCCCGAGGTGGCCGGCCAGATCTCCACCGCCATGATCATTACCGCGGCGATGATCGAGGGAGCCACCCTGTTCGGCGTGCTTGGCTGTTTCCTGGCGGTGGGCCTCGCAAAGTGACCGTTGGTTCGCGGCGCGGTCGGCGGGAGCGGTCCCGCCGGCCGGGCCAGGCCCTGATCGGATAGACAACATGATCGACAGAACCATGCGATCGGCGTCGGGCCTTGCGATAGCGGCGTCGTTGCTCCTCGCCAGCGGCGCGGTCGGCGCCGCCGAAGGCGAACACACGGAAGCGCCCGGACTGTTTACCGGTGACATCGGCAATATCATCTGGTCGCTGGTCACCTTCTTCGCCGTGGTGTTCGTTCTGGGCAAGTTCGCCTGGAAGCCCATCCTGGCCGGACTCAAGAAACGCGAAGAGTACATCAGCGAATCGCTTCGCCAGGCCAAGGAGGATCGCGAACAGGCGGAGGCCCGGCTGCGGGAGTACACCGAGCAGTTGCAGAAGGCCCGGGTCGAAGCCTCGGCCATCGTGGACGAGGGACGCCGCGACGCCGAGACGCTGCGCCGCAAGATCGAAAGCGACGCCCGGGCCGAGGCCGACGCCGCCCTCGAACGCGCCAAGCGCGAGATCGCCACCGCGCGGGACACGGCGGTCAAGGACCTCTACCAGCTGACGGCCCGGCTCTCCACCGAGGTAGCGGGCCGCGTCATCCGGGCGGAACTGGACGAGAAGGCCCACGAGCGGCTGATCGAGGAGTCCATCGAGGAACTGTCCAGGCTGCGGGAGAGCAGCCGGAACTGATCACCGGCGGCGCGGCGGTCCGACCGCCCCCGTCGAACCCGCTCCCACCGGAGCGGATCGAGTACGCATTCATGCCGACGATCGATGATACTGCGGTTGCCATCGCCCGGGTCTACGCCGACGCCCTGCTGGACTCGGCGGAGGCGGCCGGCGAAGCGGACGCGCTGATGGTGGAACTGTCCGACCTGCTCGCGCTGCTCGGGCATGACAAGGACTTCGCCGGCTTCGTCTACAGTCTCGCCGTGGACGACGACGCGCGGCGCGAGGTGTTGGAGAAGCTCCGCGGAAAGCTAAGCGACCGGCTGCTCAATACGTTGCAGGTGCTCAACGCCAAGGGGCGCATGCTCCTGTTCCCCCAGGTCTGTGAGCAGTATCGCCTGATGCTCGAGGCGGCACGGGGCGAGGTGGACGTCTACGTGACGACGGCCGTCCCCCTCCCCGCCCGGTTGCGGTCCCGCCTCGAGGTCGTTCTCGCCCAACTGGCCGACCGCAAGCCACGGATCATCGCCAGGGTCGCCGAAGAGATGATCGGCGGCATGGTGGTGCAGGTCGAAGACGACAAGTTCGACGTGACGATCAGCCGCCAGTTGCGACGACTGCACGACGATCTCGTCGAACGCGCGTCACGCGAGATCCACAGCGGAAAACGCTACTTTGAAGACGTACAAAACTAAGGGTGCGCCATGAAGTTCAACGTCGATGAAATCTCGTCCGTCATCCGGCACGAGATCGAGAACTACCGCAGCGAGGTCGATGTCTCCGAGGTCGGGAAAGTGCTCGAGGTCGGGGACGGCATCGCCCGGGTCTACGGGCTCAGCAAGTGCATGGCCGGCGAACTCATCGAGTTCCAGGACGGCGCGTTCGGGCTCGCCCTCAACCTGGACGAAACCTCGGTGGGCGTGGTGATCCTCGGCGACTACCTCGGGATCAAGGAGGGGGACGAGGTCAAGCGCACGGGGCAGTTGCTCTCGGTGCCGGTGGGCGACGCGATGATCGGTCGCGTGGTCGACCCGCTGGCCCGGCCGATCGACGGCCGGGGCGTGATCGAGTCCCCGCACCGCCGGGCCCTCGAGTTCAAGGCCCCCGGCATCGCCGAACGACAGCCGGTCAACCAGCCGCTCCAGACCGGGATCAAGGCGATCGACAGCATGATCCCCATCGGCCGCGGCCAGCGCGAGCTGATCATCGGCGACCGCAAGACGGGCAAGACGGCCGTCGCCATCGACACCATCCTCAACCAGCGGGGCGGCGACGTGATCTGCATCTACGTCGCCATCGGTCAGAAGGACTCGACGGTGGCCAGCGTCGTGGAGATCCTCCGCGAGCACGGGGCGATGGACTACTCCATCGTGGTCGCCGCGTCGAGCGCGACCCCAGCCCCGTTGCAGTACATCGCGCCCTACGCCGGTGCCGCGATGGCCGAATACTTCATGTACGAGAAGGGCGGACACACGCTGTGCGTGTATGACGACCTCAGCAAGCAGGCGGCGGCCTACCGGCAGTTGTCGCTGCTGCTGCGGCGCCCGCCCGGCCGCGAGGCCTACCCCGGCGACGTGTTCTACCTGCACAGCCGGTTGCTGGAACGCTCGTGCAAGCTGGCCGAGCGGCGGGTCATCGTGAAGAAGGGCTCGGCCCCCGACTCGCTCCAGCCGGTGAACGGTAAGACCTACATCGGCGTGCCCGGCACCTGGGAGTGCAAGGCGGCCCTCGAACAGCTCGGCGAGGCCGAGCACGAGGCGCGGGTCGACCCGAAGAGCGGCGGCTCCATGACCGCCCTGCCCATCATCGAAACGCTGGAAGGCGAGGTCTCCGCCTACATCCCGACCAACGTGATCAGCATCACCGACGGGCAGATTTACCTAGAGCCCAACCTGTTCTTTGCCGGCGTGCGGCCGGCCGTCAACGTGGGCATCAGCGTCTCCCGGGTGGGCGGCAACGCCCAGGTCAAGGCGATGAAGCAGATCGCCGGCTCGTTGCGACTCGATTTGGCCGCCTACCGCGAACTGGAGGCGTTTGCCCAGTTGGGCACCGACCTCGACGCCGCCACCCAGCGGCAGCTGGATCGCGGCCGGCGCATGGTCGAACTGCTCAAGCAGCCCCAGTACGTACCGTACCACGTGGCCGACCAGATTCTCGGCATCACCGCTGGTGCGATGGGCTTCCTCGACGACCTGCCGTTGACCCGGGTGCTGCCGTTCGAGAAGGGGCTGCTGCAGCATATCGGCGACGAGTTCCCCGAGATCCGGCAGGAGATCATCGACAAGGGCGTGGTCAGCGAGGAGCTGTCGGCCAAGATCAAGGACGTGATCACGAACTACAAGACGAGGTTCGTGGCGGAAAACAGTGTCGAACCAACGTCGGCATAACGAGAGAATGACTGATTACTAATTACAAATGAGGTGCCGCCTGCCGGCGATCGTCGAACCACGAGACGCACGTAGCGTTCATTAGTAATTAGTCATTAGTAATTAGCAATTAACAACCATGGCCAAAGCACGTGCAATTAGCAAGCGTCTGCGGGCCAACCGCAACATCCGCAAAATCACGCGGACCATGCAGCTCATCGCGACGTCCAAATACCAGCAGGCGCTGAACCGGGCGACGGCCAGCCGGCCATTCACCGACAAGATCCGCGAACTGGTGGAGAAGATGTCCGCCGCCGCCGGCGAGGACGTCAAGCACCCGCTGCTCCAGCCAAACGAGGACACGGGCAAGTCGCGCCTGCTGATCATCACCTCGAACCGCGGCCTGTGCGGGGGCTACAACGCCCAGCTCCTGCGGCAGGCCGTCGCGAAGTACAAGGAGAACAAGGCGGCCGGGGTGGAGACCGAGCTGCACGTGGCCGGCAAGAAGGGTATCGGCTACTTCACCTTCATCGGCTATCCCATGGACCGCGCCTACCGCGACCTGGGGGATGCGCCGAAGTTCGCCAATATCGATCCGATCGCCGAGTCGTTCATCCGCGACTACTCGGACGGCAAGGTCAACGCGATCGACGTGGTGTACATGAAGTTCATCTCGACCGCCCGGCAGGAACCGACGCGGATGCGCCTGCTGCCGTTCGAGAAGAAGGCGGACGAGGGCGAGGCCGTCGGAACGGCCGGCACCGTGCAGTACGACTACTCGCCGCCGCCCGCCGAGTTGCTCGGCGAGTTGTTGCCGGCCGCCGCCAAGGTCGAGCTGTATCAGTGTTTCCTCGACGCCGTGGTCAGCGAGAACGTCGCCCGGATGGTGGCCATGAAGGCCGCCACCGACGCCGCCACTGACATGATCAAGCACCTGTCGCAGCAATTCAACCGGGCGCGGCAGACGCAGATCACGATGGAGCTGTTGGACATCGTGGGGGGGGCGGAGGCGATATCGTAGGATTGCCAATTACTAATTACTGATGGTGGTTGGTGGCGGATCGAGGGCGGATGAAGGGGTTGGATTTGACGGATTGATGGGATCGCTCGGGGCAGGAAAGGCAATGACGGCGGCATGTCCGAGCGACAACGTGGCGCGGAGTATCAGCCCCGCGAAATTCAAAGACGCACGTATGTGTTTGCGCTGCGTGTGCTGAAGCTCGCCCGTGCTTTGCCCCGCCATGATATTGCGGGATCGGTGGTCGGGCGGCAACTGGCCAGGAGTGGAACGAGTGTCGGAGCCAACGTAGCGGAAGCGCAGGGGGCGTTATGCAAGGCGGATTTCGCCAGGCGAATGAGCGTGGCCCGCAGCGAAGCGATCGAAACGCTCTATTGGCTCCGATTGATAACAGACGTGGAGCTGCTTCCGAAGAAACGGATGACGCGGATTCTCGTCGAAGCGGACGAAATCGTCCGAGTACTGATGACCATTGCCAAAAAGGCTCGGAGAGATCAGGAACTCGCAACGAACAGGCGAAAACGCCCGAAAGAGACGCCTCATTAGCAATTAGTAGTTAGTAATTTGTAATTCTCAGCTCTCGGAGCTTTGCAATGTCGTCTACTGCCACAAACGTCGGTCGCGTCACCCAGGTCATCGGCTCCACCCTCGATGCCGAGTTCGAGGAGGACAACCTTCCCGCGCTCTACAACGCCCTCACGGTGGACGTGGAGCGGACGGTCCTCGGTGCGACGCAGAAGGAAACGCTCTGGTGCGAGGTGGCCCAGCATCTCGGTGGGGGATACGTCCGTGCCGTCGCCCTCGGGTCCACCGATGGCCTGCAACGCGGCGTCGAGATCCACGACACCGGCGACCCCGTCAGCGTCCCCGTCGGGGAAGCCACCCTCGGCCGTGTCTTCAACCTGATCGGCGAGGCCATCGACGGCCGCGGCCCGGTGGCGGTCAAGGATCGCCGGCCCATCCACCACCCGCCGCCCGACTTCCCCGACCTCACGCCCAAGACCGAGATCATGGAAACCGGCATCAAGGTCATCGACCTGCTCGCCCCGTTCGTCCGCGGCGGCAAGATCGGCCTGTTCGGCGGCGCCGGACTCGGCAAGACCGTCGTCATCCAGGAGATGATCGCCCGCATCGCGCGTGAGCACAGCGGCTACTCCGTCTTCGCCGGGGTCGGCGAGCGGACCCGCGAAGGCAACGATCTCTGGATCGAAATGCAGGAGGCCGAGTTCAAGGACGACGAGGGCAACGTCAAGAAGGTGATCGATCACACGGCCATGGTGTTCGGCCAGATGAACGAGCCGCCCGGTGCCCGTCTGCGGGCCGCCCTCAGCGCCCTGACCATGGCCGAGTACTTCCGGGACAACACCGGCGCCGACACGCTACTGTTCATCGATAATATCTTCCGCTTCTCCCAGGCCGGCTCCGAGGTGTCCGCCCTGCTCGGGCGAATGCCCAGTGCGGTGGGCTACCAGCCGACCCTCGGGACCGAGATGGGCGAGTTGCAGGAACGGATCACCTCGACCAAGCAGGGGGCGGTGACCAGTGTGCAGGCCATCTACGTGCCGGCCGACGATCTGACCGACCCCGCCCCCGCCACGACGTTTACTCACCTCGATGCGTTCATCGTGCTCGAGCGAAGCATCAGCGAGAAGGGAATCTACCCGGCCATCGACCCGCTGGCGTCGTCGTCGCGCATTCTCGACCCGCAGTTCGTCGGCGAGGAACACTACGGGGTGGCCCGCAAGGTGCAGTCGATCCTGCAGCGGTACAGGGAACTGCAGGACATCATCGCGATCCTCGGCGTCGACGAGTTGAGCGAGCAGGACAAGCAGGTGGTCTCGCGGGCCCGGAAGATCGAGCGCTTCCTTTCGCAGCCGTTCTACCTGGCCGAGCAGTTCACCGGTTTCCCCGGCAACTATACCCGGCTGGAGGATACGATCCGCTCGTTCAACGAACTCTGCGAAGGCAAGTGGGACCACTTGCCGGAGCAGGCATTCATGTACGTGGGCGGCATCGAAGAGGCCGCCGCGAAGGCAGAAAGGCTGTAGAACAATTACTAATTACGAATTACGAATTACTAATGAACTGTCGTTTGCGGATGCCTCCCTCCATTAGTAATTCGTAATTAGTAATTAGTAATTCAGACGAAAGGTTGGCCCCATGGCGGCAAGCGGCTTCAAATGCACCGTCATCACTCCGGATCGTCGGGTCTTCGACGACACCGCCGATTTCGTTGCCCTGCCTGCCCATGACGGTGAGATTGGTATTCTGCACGACCGCGCGCCGTTGCTTTGTAAGCTGGGGATCGGCATTCTTCGGATCGATCCGGGCAGTCGGAACGAGCGGCTGTTCGTCGACGGCGGCTTCGCCCAGATGCTCGAGAACGAGTTGATCGTGCTGACCGAGCACGCCCGCACGCCCGACGAGATCGACGTCGAGGCCGAGCGCGCCGCCCTGGCCGAAGCCAAGGCCCTGCGCACCACGGACCCCGCCGCCCAGGCCGACCGCCGTCGCGCCATCGACCGCGCCAACGCCAAGCTGAAGCTGGCCAGATAAATCCCGAAGTGCGAATCACAAGTAGTCGGTACGCCCGCGCGGTGCATTCCGGGCGACGGGTGCTTGGGCGCGGATCAGCCCCCGGCGCCGAGGGCACCCAGTCGTTCCTGCGCTTGGGCATGCTGGGGGGCAATCCGCAGGACGTTTCGGTACTCGTTAATGGCCGCCGTGCGGTGGCCGGTGGCTTCCATCGCCTGGGCCAGCAGAAAGCGGATCTGCGGATCGCTCGGGCGCAGCGTCACCGCCGCCATGTAGTGCTCGATCGCCTCCGCCGCCCGCCCCTGCCCCATCAGCAGGTATCCGAGATTGATATGCGCCTGGAAGAAGTGCGGGTCCGCCCGGAGCGTTTCGTCATACTCACGAATCGCGTCCTCGAATCGATCCAGCCGAACCAGCGTGGACGCCAGGTTGAACCGCGTCTCCGCGGCATCGGGTTGAATGCGCAGGGCCGCCTCGTACTCCGCGACCGCCCGGACCAACTCGCCTTTCTGCGACAGGACGAAGGCCAGGTGATCGTGCAGCCGCGCGACGTCCGGCCGCATGGTGATCGCCTGCTCATGATACGCAATGGCTTCGTCGTAGCGGCCCAGCTTGCCCAGGGCCAATGCCAGGTTACTGACACCCTGGAAGTCCCCCGGCTCGAGCCGAATGCCGGCCTTGTAGTGCTCGACCGCCTCCTCGAACCGCCCCTGCGCGGCGAGGTGATTGGCGAGGCCGATGTGCGGCTGCCACGGGCGGCTCGACGTCTCGATCGCGTACTGAAACAGCGTTTCGGTGTCCTGCCAGTGGGCAAGCGTCCGGCGTGTCGCCACGCCAAGTACACCACCGCCGACGACGAGAATCACCGCCAGCACGCCGTGCCCGGTCCGGCCGAATCGGGCAAGGCCCGCGTGAAGACCGTATGCCATGGGCAGCAACAGTCCGACCATCGGCAGATACGCGTACTTGTCCGAAGCGTTCACGTTGGCGAAGCCGATCGCGCCCAGCGTGGGCAGGATGGCCAGGAAGAAAAAGGCGCAGCCCGTGAAGAGGCTCCGCGTCCGCCGTAACGAAAGGCACACGGCCGCGAGCAGCACGCACGCGACCAGCACACCGACCAGCACCGCGCCGTTGGAGAGACCAAACGGCACCGGGGCCGCGTAATACCCCGACATGTGAACCGGCCAGACGATTTTGCAGATGTAAAACACGGTGTTGTAGCACAACTTGACCGGCACGGAGCCGCCGGCCGGCGCGCTTACGCCCCCGATGTTTCCCTGCCCCAGCAGCGTGATCACGGCGGACGCGCCGCCCACCGCGAAGAACGGCAGTTTGTCGAGTACCTGGCGGCGGCCCAGCCTGCCCAGCGGCCAGAAATCCAACAGCAGCAGCAGCAGCGGCAGGGGGGTGCTGGTGGGTTTCGACATCAGCGCTAGCGCATACGCCACGAGTGCCGCGCCGTAACACAGACGACTGCGCCGGCGCGTGTAACCCACGTAGAGCGTTAGCGACCACAGGGCAAAGAACACGGCCAGCACCGTCTTGCGGTCGCTGATCCAGGCGATCGGCTCCGCGGTGATGGGATGAATGCCGAACAGCAGGCCGCCGACCGCCGCCACAACCGCGTTCCCGAACAACAGATAGATCAGTGCCATGACCAGCACCACGTTGGCCCCGTGCAGGATCAGGCTGGTGCGATGATAGGGACGAAGATTCTCCGGACCGCCTCCCATCGACGAGTCCAGCATCAGCGAGATCATGGCCAGCGGCTGGTAGTACCCCTCCACCGTGGAGGGATGGCTGACCTCGGCCAGGAACTGTCGTGCCGCGCCCCAGGTCGGGTTTTGCACTTGCCGGTTTTCGGTGAGGTACTGGTCGTCATCCAGGTAGAGCGCCCGGGCGGACAGCACCGGCCAGTGAACCGCGAGTGTCATGACGACCACGGGTATGGCGAGCCACACGACTCGGATCGGGGACTGGCGTGGCGCGGTCGTGTCCGCGGACGCGACGGCGCCCTCGCCGGGAAGGGCCGGATCGCGGGGCCGCTTCTTGGTGAGTTTCCGCCCCCTGGTCATCCCGGCGACTATAGCACGTTCGGCCTTGCGTGCTCAAGACGGGCAGGGTCCGCCCTCGCGGATGAAGCACGATGACATCCTGGTCGTGATTCCGCCGAGTTTCGGCTCGCCGTGCCGGTTCGTTTCCCGTACACTTTGCATCAGGACAACAGGCCGGCAGGAGCGGCACGGAGGCGCAATCATGCTCACACGATGGATTCCTCTCGCGCTGGCGGCAGTCGTTACCAGCGGATGCGCTAGTCAGCGAACCGGACAAACCCTGGAAGCCATGGGGGCCCAGGTGGCCGACGCCGCCCGACAGCGACGGGCCGCCGTTCAGGCGGCCCATACGGCGTCGGCCCGCACGCCGGCGTACCGGCTTGCCTCGCATAACACCGCCGGTCCGACATTCTTCTTCAACCTGCATGACGACGAGCCGACGGGCAGCCCGGCCGGCGACGTGTCGCCCGAAGACTCGTCTGAGAACGACTTCCAGTCGTTCGTGGACGACGAGACCGTGGCGACAACCCGGGGCGTGGATCGCCCCGGCCCCTTGCCCGGCTTCTGGGAAACGGTCAAACGCGACGTCGCCGCCATGCCGGGTGACCTGTGGCGCGATACCAAGAAAGTCTACACCGCCGCCCCGAACCTCATCATCTTGGGTGCGGCCTACGGCGGTTCGCTGGCTATCCAGCAGACCGGTCCGGACCGGACGATCGAGGAAAGCCTGCACCACAAGGACATTTTCTCCGATGGTGCCAATGACACCTTCGGCGCCCTGGGCAATCCCGGTACCCACTTCGCGCTGGCCGGTGCGTGGTACCTCATCGGTCAGCAGACCCGGGACGAGAAGACCTACAACGTCGGCAAGAAGCTGTTTAGTGCCTTGATCATCAACGGGGTGACCACCATGGCGGGCCAGGTCGCCACCTGGAATGATGCCCCCAACGGGGAGTGGGGCACCATGCCGAGTGCTCACGTGTCCAGCACGTTCTGTTTTGCGTCGGTCATGCACCGGGAGTACGGGCCGCTGGTGGGGGTGCCCCTGTACGGGCTGGGCGCGCTGGTCGCCATCGAGCGGCTGGACGACGAAGAGCATTACTTCTCCGACGTGGTGATGGGGGCGGTGCTGGGTCTCGTGATCGGTCACACGGTGGCCAGCGACGAGGAGCTGGAGCTGTTCGGCGGGCAGATCCTTCCCTACGCCGATCCAATGACCGGAAGCACCGGCGTCGCGTGGGTAAAGCACTTCCGGTAGACGAGCCGGAAGGCGAGGGATGGGCAGTTCCGAATCACTGATTGGTGATTTGAGCTCTACTCGCTGTTCAAGAATCTCGCTCGTAGTTCGCACTGTTCGCGCAGGTCGCTTCCCCGCGGCGCCCGGCTGGCGATCTGGCGGTACAGTTGGGCGGCTTCGCGGCGGTGCCCTTCCAGGGCCCGGAGTTCGGCCCACGCGATCTGCACCTGCATGTCGTCCGGGGCCAGGCTTCTCGTCGTCTCGATGAGCGATTTTGCCTCCGCCATGTCTCCGTCCGCCCGGCGGTCGAGCAGGAGCATCGCCAACTCGACGCGAGCGGACGCCTGCCGCGAAGCGACGGCGATCACGTCGCGGTACGTCGAGACGGCATCGTCACGGCGACCCGCCACCACTTGCGTGACGGCCAGTTCATGCAGGAACCGCGGGTCGGCGGCGAACCGGTCCCGCGCCCTCCTCAGGCGCTCGGCGGCCGCATCCGGCCAGCCGAGGTCCCGGAGACGGGCGGCCAGTTCGAGCAGGGCATCCAGATCGTCGGGGTGCTGGGCCACCTGCCGTCGAAGCGGGTCGAGAATGGCGGATGTCTGCGAGGCGAGGGCGGTTTGCGCCGCCGCCAGCCAACGCTGTGTCGGGCCGTGCCCGGGAACGGCCTGGTCGGCGATCGACAAGTGATGGACCGCGCCTTGCAGATCGCCTGCCGCCAGCATGGTGGCACCGATTTGACGGTGCCCGTCGACGAAACCGGGATCGATAAGCACGCTGCGTTGCATCAGAGCCATGCCCTCGGCGTACCGGCCGTTCCGCGCGAGCCACTTGCCGTAGCCGAGCAGCGCCCGAATACTGTCCGGGTGATCATGATAGTTCGCCGCGACCAGTGCTGCATCGCTGCGCCAGGCGGGGTTGCGCAGCCAGCACCGCACAATGCCCGCTGTCAGGATGACCATCACGCACGCCAGCGAAACGCCACGCACCAGAGAGCCGCGTGCGAGGCGCCGTCCCAGACCGTCGACACCGCGCCACGCCACCCAGCCGAGGAGCATGAGTGCCCACGCGGACGGCAGGTACCAGAGTCGTTCGGCAAAGAAGACCTTGATCAGGACGACGGAGTTTGACGTCGGCCAGTAGCTGATCACCAGCGCGCCAAGCCACACCGCCGGCGCTCGCTGCCCGCGCCGCCAACTCCAGATCGCCAGCGCGACGAGGGCCACCGCCACCGCCAGGCCAAACAGCACGTGCGGGTGAAGCAAGCCATTCGCCACCTGTACCGCGTTGATGGAGTAGTCCGCGACGAGTTTTGCCGGCCAGACCGTCTTCGCCCAGTAGCCACCCCAAAGCTGGAGGATTCCGCAGAACCGCTCCCACGGTGTGGCATCGACCAGGACGTTGACGGACTTGGTGAGCGTCACCGGCTGGTACAGCACGCCACCCAGCGCCGCCCGGCGAAGCAGCATGTAGACGGCAAACGCGATCGACACCGTCGCGAGCTGGGCAACGATGAGTCGCCACGAAAGGCGCGATCCGTTCCCGTTCGGCCCGGACCTCGGCGCACGGCCGCTCCGCCAGAACCACTGAAAAAGCGGCACGAGCAGAATGATCGCCAGCCCCGTTTCCTTGGACGCCATCGCCAGGAATGCCGCGAGAGCGCCGAGCCCGATCCGGAACGCGATCGGCCGGCGGCGGATGTTCCCGCCCGGTGGCGCGAACGCCAGGAGCGTGGCCAGCACGAACAGGGCCGCCAGGAGTTCGGCCCGACCCACGATGTGGGTCACTGCCTCGGTGTGAACGGGCAGGACCGCGAAGCCCGCGGCGGCCAGCAGCGACGCACCCGATCGATCGGTCATCCGCCGCATCAGCCGATACACGCCCAGCGTGACGCACACGTGCAGGATCACGGCGGTGACGATGAACCCGCTCGCTCGCAGTCCGTGGACGAAATGATTCACGCGATATGAAACGATGGTCACGGGGCGATACAGCAGGTCGGGGTGCAGGAAGGCGTCGGCGTGGTGTTGCCAGTAATGACGTCGCCAGATATTCCCCCAGCCGTCATCGGCCGTCACCAGCGGGTTCCCCACAATGATCGCTTGGTCATCCTCGCAGAAATCGTTGGTCAACGCGTTCACGTAGCTGATGGCGGCCAGGAACGCACACAGGGCGTACGCCCGCACCACGGACCCCGAACCGGCGCCGCGGTGGCCGAGACCCGGTTGTTGCTGGAGAGACATCGCGGGGCGATTGTATCGCAGGACGGGGGGGCCGGGGAATGGAAAGCCGGCCGGGCCTGCCGTTGACGGTACGCGCAGGCCGGGTATCCTGGGCGCCGGCACAATGGACAAGCCGCATGATTTCCATGGGAACTCCCATCCTGATCGGCATGGTGCACCTGCCCGCCTTGCCCGGCAGCCCCAATAACAAATTGTCACTCGACGTCATCATTCGCCGCGCCGTGCGGGACGCCGCCGTGCTCCGGGACGCCGGCTTCTCCGCCATGATCGTGGAGAATATCGGCGACGCCCCCTTCGCGCCGGACCGCGTGGACCCGGTGACGGTGGCGTCGATGTCCGTGGTGGCGCGGGAGGTGATCCAGGCCGTGTCCATCCCGGTGGGGATCAACGTGCTGCGCAACGACGCGGCGGCGGGGCTCGCCGTGGCGGCGGTGATCGGCGCGCCGTTCATTCGCGTCAACGTCCACGTCGGCGTGGCCGCTACCGACCAGGGCATCGTCGAGGGACGCGCGGCCGACACGCTGCGCCTCCGCCAGCGACTGGGTTGCGACGTGGGGATCCTCGCTGACGTACACGTCAAACACGCGTCCCCGCTCAGTCAGCCGGACATCGCCCTGGCGGCGGAGGAGACGGCCTACCGGGGGCATGCCGACATGCTGATCGTGTCTGGTACGTCGACCGGTCGGCCGGCGGATATGGACAATATCCGGCGGGTGCGGCGGGCGGTACCGGACCGGCCGCTGCTGGTGGGCAGCGGAGTGACGACGGAAACCGTGGCCGCGTACCTGGGGGAAAGCGACGGCGTGATCGTCGGATCCGGGCTCAAGCCCGGCGGTTGCGTGGACGAACCGGTGGACGCGGCCATGGCGCGTGGATTCGTCGAGGCGGCGAAGGGCGAGGGTGGGGCGTAGGGAGGACCACACGATGCAGGATCTCGCGGTGGCGGCACTCGACAGTCCGATCGGACGCTTGAGCCTGGCGGCGACCAGCCGTGGATTGGCGTGGATCGGCTTCCCCACCCGGGGTGCTGCCGCGCAACTGGCACGCTGGGCGACCCGCCACGATCTCCGGATGATCGACACGGACAACAAGCATCTCGGACTGGCGATGGACGAGTTGCTCGCGTACTTCGATGGCACCCTCCGTTCATTCACCGTTCGCCTGGACGTCCGGGGCACCGAGTTTCAAAGGCGGGTCTGGCGGGGACTGCGGCGGATCCCGTATGGGCAGACTGTCTCGTACGGGCAACTTGCCGACCGCATCGGGCGACCCGGCGGGCAACGCGCGGTGGGGCGGGCCAACGGGCAGAACTGCATCCCCATTATCGTTCCGTGCCATCGCGTGATCAACGCGGCGGGGAGTCTCCACGGCTTCGGGGGCGGGTTGCGCCGCAAGGCCTTCCTGCTCGATCACGAGCGGGCTGTTGTCGGCGCCGGCGCGGCCGGCATGCAGTGCACCTCCACGATTTCGTGATGCACTGATTCCGGGCGCCGCGTTCCGTTCGTACTCGTGGCCGGAGTGCAAGCTTTTACGACTTCTTACACGCGGTCGTGAGAGCGGGGATTCCCCACTCCTTACAATAAGAATCGGATGGTCCGCGTCACGCTTCGTGCTTGCCGCAGTTCCGCTCGTGAATCTCTCTCACGTAGGAGAATACCTGAATGTTCCGCGATCGCCGTTTGTTCATCGTATTGCTGCTTCCGCTTGTTGCCCGTGGTCCGACCTGGGCCGCCTCCACCCCGCTGCCCAGCGACCCGAACCTGGTTCGCGGAGAGTTGAGCAACGGGCTGCATTACATCATCCGACGGCAGGCCGTTCCGCCGGGCAAGATGGCCCTCATGCTGAACGTCAAGACGGGCTCGCTCAACGAGACGGACGACCAGCGTGGTATCGCGCACTTCATCGAGCACCTCGCTTTCAACGGCTCGGAGAACTTCCCGCCCGGCGAAGTGATCAAGTACTTCGAGAGCATCGGCATGCAGTTCGGCGGCGACATCAACGCGTTCACGAGCTTCGACCAGACGGCATACATGCTGTTCACGCCGGACGTGAAGCCGGCCACCATCGACAAGGCGATGCTGTGCCTGTCCGACCAGGCGTTCCGGTTGCTGTTGCTCACCGATGAAATCGAGAAAGAGCGCGGCGTCATCCTGGCCGAGGTCCGCTCCGGACAAGGCCCGGAGCAGCGAATTCGCGACAAGCTCTATCCGATGATGTTCCCCGGCTCCCGGTTCGCCGAGCGGCTGCCGATCGGCAAGGAGGAACTGATCGCGAAGTTTTCGCGGCAGGAGTTCGTCGACTACTACCGCAAATGGTACCGGGCGGAGCACATGACGCTGATCGTGGTCGGGGACGCGGACCCCAAGGAACAGATCCCGCTCATCGAGAAGAACTTCGGTTCCTACAAAGCGGACAAGCCGGTGCCTACGCAGCATAAGGGCGACATCAAGGCGTTCACCGCCACCCGAGCCATGGTGGTTTCGGACCCGGAGATTGCCACCGCCGAAGTCGAAGTGATGAACGTGGCCCCGGGCCGTCCGCCGGTCACCACCGCGGAGGCCCTGCGGACGAAACTGGTGGAGAGCATCGGCTCATGGATCGTAGGACGCCAGCTCGAAGAGAAAGTGCAGTCGGGGGAGGCGTCGTTCCGCGAGGGCCGTGCGTCGGTACGCAACTTCTTCAACGAAGTCATCATGGTCTGGGGCAGCGTAGAGGGGGAACCGGGGAACTGGGTCAAGATGCTGGATGAGTTCGTCATGACCGTCAGCCGGGCCCGGGAGCACGGGTTCACCCGCCACGAGATGGAGCAGGCGAAGACGGAGTTCATCTCCCGGGCCGAACGGGCCGTTGAGCGGGAATCCACCCAGCCGGCCCGGATGTTCATGTTCCGCTACAACTCGGCCGTGAACGACGGGTCCACCATCATGTCCGCCCAACAGCGGCTTGACCTGTACAAGAAGCTGATCCCGTCAATCACGCTGGAGGAGATCAACGCGACGTTTGCCAAACACTTCGCGCCGGGCACTTTCGCTTACGTTGTCACGATGCCGGAAAAAGAGGACGTCAAGCTCCCCGATCAGGACGAAGTCCTGGCCGCCGCCAAAGCGGCCCTGGTTCGTAAAACGGAGGCCGTGGTCGAAAAGGACCGCCCCACCTCGATCCTCGCGGCCCGGCCGGAACCGGGCAAGGTCGTCGAGCAGACCCGGGATGACGATCTCCGCATCGCGTCCGCCTGGCTGTCCAATGGAGTCCGGGTCCACCACCGTTTCATGGATTACCGGAAGGACACCGTGCTGGTCAGCATCCGGTTGGCTGGCGGGTCCATCGAGGAGTCGGCCGACAACATCGGGATCACGCAGGTGGCGGCCCTGGTGTTGGACCAGCCGGCCACGAGTCGGCTGACCTCCACCGACATTCGCGACCTGACCACGGGCAAGAAGGTCTCCATCGGCGGCGGCGAGACCCCCGATCAGCTGGCGATCCGGATTTCCGGCTCGCCCTCGGACCTCGAGACCGGTTTTGAACTCGCGCATGCCCTCCTGACCGACGGCAAACTCGAGGAGTCCGCCTTCCAGAACTGGCAGGAAGCGATGCTGGAGCAGATCGAGGCCGGTCAGACGAGCCCGCAGTACCAGCTGGCCAAGGCGGTCCGCAGTGTGCTGTCGGGCAGCGACCCCCGGTTGAAGATGCTTACCAGGAAGCAGGTGGAGCGGCAGGACCGCGCCCGGGCCCAGGCCTGGTACGACCGGCTGGCCCGGCAGGCCCCGATGGAGGTGGCGGTGGTCGGTGACATCGACCTAGCATCGGCCATGGATCTCGTTATGCGGTACATCGGCTCCTTGCCCGCCCGCCCGCGGAAGGCCGACCGGCTCGACGCCCTGCGAGACGTGCGGCGTGGTGAGGGCCCGTACACGGACAACGTGTCGTTTGCCAGCATGACGCCGAAGGCCGTGGTGTTTGCCGGCTTCTTCTCCTGCGAGGAGTCGAACGTTCAGGACACGCGGGCCCTGGGCCTCGCGTCCAAGATCCTGACCACCCGGATGATCAAGGACATACGCGAGGAGAAGCAACTGGTGTACTCGATCGGGGCGGTGAGTCAGCCGTCCACCGCGTACCGTGATTCGGGGCTCTTCTTCGGTGCCGCGCCCACCGACCCGGCGCAGGCGGAGCGACTGGCCGACGAGGTGCTCGCCGCCTTCGCCGGGTTCGCCGCCGCAGGACCCACCCCGGACGAACTCAACGTGGCCAAGAAGCAGATTGCCAACGAGCTGGATACCCGACGAAAGGAACCGCGGTTCTGGCTGCGGGTGCTGGCCGATCTCGACTTCCGCGGCCGGTCGTTGGAAGACGTCAAGCACGACGAGGAGGCGTATGCCCAGGCGACCGTCGAAGGCGTGAAGGCGGTGTTCAACCGGTATCACCGACCGGATCGAGTGATCCGCGTGCTGGTCACGCCGGCGGCGGCGGCGAAACTGTCGGCGACATCCGCCGTCCCGGCCCCGTGATGCGGTAACGCCGCGACGAGGGGGCGGCCGCACGATCCACCCCGTGATGGTGTGCCCGGTGGCGGTCTGCCGACTGACGGGTTGCGCGGTGACGGGTTGCCCGGGGATGGCGGCGCAGTGACCGGGACCGCCGCCGTGCGGGCGAGCGAACGCTCCGCACGAGAGCGGTCCCGTGCCAGGGTAAACGTGTTGCAGGGAAACGCCCCCGGGCCCGCCGGGGGCTCTCGCGTTCTACTGGTCGCCGACCTGGCTGTCGAGCCCGGTCTGATGACGCGGGTGTGCGTTCTGACCGCTCAGGTCCTGCTCCGCGGCGTTGTTCAACTGACACGCCGTGCACATGACGGCCATCACGAAAAGGGCCGCAGACAGCATCATTCTCTTGAACATCGTACTCGCCTCCCTCTTTGGGCTCCTCACTCACCGGTTGGCTGGTTGACTCCGAATGGCACGCGAACGTGCACGGGGCGAGCGGTTCACGCGGCACTCTACGCCGAGTGTCACGCTGCTTCCTTCCGCTCGCCCGATGATATTCCGAGCGATCTGATCAAGTCAACCGTGTGATACGGCTGGGCGCACAGAAAGTGTCAACGTTGTGCCAAGGCTCTGCACTTATCGGCCCGATCGAGTTGTCGCGTCAATGCCTGGACGCGCGTATCGGACCATCCAGCCGGCTGCACTTCACTGATCAACTTCACCACCTCGATCATCGCTCGGGGATCCATCCCCGCATGCTGAAGGTATACGACGCCGTGTACGTCGGCCAGGATCTCGCGGTTGACCGCGTCATCCGTGCATCCGCATCGCGGCTTGAAGTGATCCTTCGCCGCGATGTGGGCCGCTTCGTGGGCGATCACGGCGGCTACCTGATCATCGGACGTAAGCCGCTCGTACAACCCGCGGGTCAGATAAACTCGGCCGCCGGGCAGCGAGCAGGCGTTCAGTCGGTCCGTATCGAGCAATCGATAGTGGTAAATGCCCGACAGGACCGGCGTGGCTTGCGTCACCCGCCGGCCGACGCGCTCCAACCGAGCCTCGACGTCGGCATCGCGGATCACGCCGCCGTACCGCGCTTCCAGGGCCGGAGCCGCCTTGGCGCCGGCCAGCGCTTCGGACTCGGGCGATTGCGGACATCGGTCCAGCAAACACAGCGACGTCCCCTGGCAACCGGACAACAACAACATCAACGACAGGACGGAAGCTCGCCTCATTCCCCGCTGGCCCCGCACGGCGACTGTGCGGAACAAGCGTCGAATATAACTCAAGCGGACGCAAATGAAGGCCGACGGGTCCCGGCGGGTTCACCGCGTCTTCCGTCCGATAGCCATTCGCTTGCGTCACTGCTTGGCCGGGTCCGGGGAATCAGGCGAAAGCCGGGTGCGGCAGGGCCGATGTCGACACCGCCGCACCCGGCTGAGGTCACTCGCCGTCGTTGTTGAGCACGTTCCCGAACAGGTCGCTGCCCAACACGTCGTCGGCCGTGATGAGCGAGTTCAGGATCGAAGTCGTTTCGCTCTTAACGTACCCCAACGCGCCGGCCACGATGTTGTCCATCACGTCCTGGCCCGTGCAGGAAACCCCAAGGATGTTGCAGGACAGAAGCAGTGTGGCCAGCGTAACGACTTTCGTGGTGCGTCCAAAACCCGTCTTGTTCATGATCGACGTCTCCCTGTGCAATCACACGTTTCCACTAGAATGTTATCTTCAAACGGCAGCCACCCACGATCGAGTCGGGGGCGTTCTTGTTGCCGCCCGGGTTGGTGATGATCTGGACGTCCGGGGTGAAGTAACACCACGGAGCAAACTTGATCGAGTAGTACAACTCGTACACCGTCTCCCGATCGGCCAGCCCGTTCACCTCGCCACGGTATTTGCTGGACAGAATGCTCTGCGCGACACCGAAGCCCAACGTGTCCCCGTCACGCGTCGGGATCAGGCCCAGGTACGAGGCACCGCACGACCAGAAATGCGCGATTCGGTTCACGTCGTCGTGGGCGAAGCCGTAGCGGGCGAACAAGCCGAGCCCCTGCTTGTCCTTCGCGTCGCTCGGGTTCTCCTTGAACACGACCTGGTCGAAGTTCATGTAGAAGCCGTAGTCGCCGTTGTCCGTCGGCTGATACAGCAGGCCGCCCAGGACGTTGCGCCACACGTTCTTTTGCCGCGGGTCGTACCAGCCGCCGAACCGGTAGTTACCCGGCAGGCAGTTGCAATTGCCCAGGTCGAACTTCGGCGTGAGACCGAATTCCCAGAACGTCATCCAATGGCAGGCGTCGCTGAACGCGGTGTCCCAACTGCCGGTCCCATGCCGGCTCGGCGCGTTGATCGCCTCCGCGTCAATCACCGCGCCCTGGACGTACAGCCAGTCGGCTGGCCACACCCGCAGGAACGCCCCCAGACCCTTGGCGGAGGGGAGCGTCATGTTGTGCACGAACACACGGTTCGAGAACTGAGTCGAGTACGACAGCGCGAACGCGTTGCGGTCGAACAGGTCGATGGTATTCAGAAGCTTACCGAGGCGGAATTCGAGGCGGTCGTCAAACAGCCGCTGGCGCCACCAGTATTTGTCCAATTCGATGGCCCGGTCACCTGTCGAACCCGCGCTGTAGAACGGCGGCGTGAGCGAGCCGACGTCGGGCTGCACACCCCGGTTCCACGCCTGGATACCCCGGACGAACATCGACGCCCCGGGGATTCCCAGCATCTTCTCGAAATCGAACTCCAGGTTCCAGAACGCCTTGCCGGCCGTCTCGTGGGCATTGTGCGTGTTCACACCGCCGCGGAAGTTCATCTGCCACGTGCCCACGAACAGCGGGTTGAACGAGATGCCGACGTCTTCCGCCGCCGTGCGGGCGCCGAACCAGTCGCCGGTCAGTTTCTTGGTGGTCCGGATATCATAGGGCTGCGTCTTGGGCACCGCGGCCACCGCCGCGGCGCAGGCCGGGCAGATCGGATTGCCGTCCGCGTCAGCATCCACCCCGGTTTGGGGCAGGATCTCCACCCCGCACTTGGAGCAGTAGACCTTCTCGATGATGTTCTGTTCCGCCGGCGTCGGGGCGACCTCGGCCGGGGCCGTCTGGGTCGGTTCCGCGGCCCCCGCTTCCGTCGGCGAACCCGTTGGCGGCGAGCCCTTGTCCTGGGCTGACGCAGTGCTCACGAACAGGGCAAGCGCGGCCGTCAGAGCCAGCATTCGTACCATACTGCACAATGGGCGTTGCGAATCCATATCGGGTGCCTCCAGCCATGGCCTCGAAGTGAATCGGCGAATGTGGACCGACGGTCCGCGCCAAAACGAGAATTCCGCTACACTCGGTCGCGCCTCGCCAAGACCTCTTCAGATCTCCCACGACAACAAAAAGTGCGGCGCCAAGAACGCTTCCGCCCTTCGCACCGCCCTCTGCCAATGACGCGCCTAATATCGGCGGGAATAATCGGTGGCGATAAGTAAATTCACTGCAATTGGAACCGGATTCCAGGTTATCGGACCCGCGATGCGGGCGACGCGCGGCCGCACACGCGCGGAACGATTCTTTTCGGGCGTGGCGGCTCCGTTTTGGAACGACGACCATCGAAGGTCGGCGTGAAGGAAATGCCACAGCCTGTCACTTATTCTGCACAGAAACGAGCGTCCGCCCTCCGGGAAATCGGCAAGGGGGGGATGGCCGAAGTCCGCCGCGGCGGGCAAGCGGCCCCCGCGTGGGCGGCCAGCGGTGTCAGTCGCCGGCGTCGGATGCCACGTCGCACAACGCGTCGGGAAGGAACTCGATCAGGTCGGTGGCGGTCAGCGAAAGCCGGCCGATTTCCTCCGACACAATGTCTCCGGCCAGGCCGTGGACGTAGGTGCCCAGCACCGCCGCTTCGAACGGAAGCATCTGCTGACCGAGGAACGACGCGATGATCCCCGTCAATACGTCGCCCGAGCCGGCGGTGGCCATGCCGGAATTGCCGGTCTGGTTCACGTAGAGCCGACTTCCATCGGTCACCACGGTGCCCGCGCCTTTCAAAACCACCACGGCGTCCGTCGTCTGGGCCAGGCGGAGCGCGATATGCTGGCGGTCGTCCGCCCACGTCTCAATCTTCCACCCGTCCAGCAAACGGCGCATCTCGCCCGGATGAGGGGTCAAGACGATCTGGTGCGGCCACGCCGCCTCCCAGCCGCCCATCGACGCCAGCAGGTTCAGTCCGTCCGCATCGATCACGATCCCGCCCGAGAAGCTGCGCACGAGATCGTTCATCCGATCACCGTCGATGCTGGGATCGAGGCCGGGGCCGATGGCCACCACGTCCGCCCCGAACTGCACCGCTTGTGAGGCGAGCGATATCGATGGGTCATCCGGCAAAGCCCGCGACGTGGCGCACGGGGCGAGCAGACCGACGGTGGGCAGGGCCGCCCGGGCCGTCACGATCTGCACCAGTCCGGCGCCGCACCGGAGCGCGGCATTGGCGGCCAGGGCAGGGGCTCCCACCATCCCGACGTCGTCCAGACGACCGCCGATAATCATGACACGCCCCACGTCACCTTTGTGCGCGTCATCCGCGCGCTCGGGCAGCGAGGGAATCCGTGTCACGATTGTGATTTCGTCACCCATGGGCCTTGCACTTCGGTAGACCGCCGCCGGGTTCGAAGAGCTATCACCGGGCGCCCGCACGCCGGTTGATCAACGCGGCGTTGTACCCGCCCGCGAAGCCGCTGTCGATGTTCACCACCGACACGCCGGACGCACAACTATTCAACATCGCCAACAAGGCCGTCAAACCTTGAAAACTCGCGCCGTACCCGACGCTCGTCGGAACCGCGATCACGGGGCAGTCCACCAGGCCGCCCACCACGCTCGGCAACGCCCCCTCCATGCCGGCCACCACGACGGCCACGTTAGCCGACTGCAAGACCTCCGCGTGAGCGAGCAGTCGATGAATGCCGGCCACACCGACGTCGGTCACCATCTTCACCCGCTGGTCCATGATCTCCGCCGTCACCCGCGCCTCTTCCGCCACTGGCAAGTCGCTTGTACCGGCCACCGCGATCACGATCGTGCCCTCGGACCATTGCGGGGGCTGCTGGCGGACGGTGATGGCCCGGGCCGCGGCGTGGTACTCCGCGGCGGGGAAACGTGTGGCCACCGCATCGTACACCTCGGCCGAGGCCCGAGTGGCGAGCAGGTTGCCGCCCGGCTCGAGGCGCCTGCCGACGATGGCCACAACCTGGTCGGTGGTCTTGCCTTCCGCATAGATGACTTCCGGAAACCCACACCGGATGGCGCGGTGATGATCCACTTTGGCGAAGCCAAGGTCCTCAAAGGGCAACGCGCGCAACCGCACGAGAACGTCGTCGACGGTGACGTCACCGCGCCCCAACGAAACCAGCAACTCCCGAAGGGTGTCTTCATTCATCGCCAGAAAAGTGTAGGCGGACGGCGACCGCTCGGCAAGAACGGGTGGGCGACGTCGACCCGCCGCATTGACGGCGTTGTCGGCCAGCCCGTATCCTACCCGGCAGTGCTCGCCGCGGGACGGCGAGAGTGGCGTCGGGCGCAGCGAGAATACAGTCGGAGTGGTTTGATGGTCTGGGCCAATGTCACTGTGTTGCTCGTCACCTTTGCCACGGCTCCCTGCCGTCCGGACGGTGCGGAAGCGGGGGTCGAACCGGCGGGGGGATCGGCCAACGGCGCCCGGGAATGGTGTCTGAGCGCGCCGCCGGCGGCCGGCCCGTGTGTCGAAGGTCCGACCTATCCACGCTGCATCGACCAACATGCCGTTGACCTGGCCGACCAAGCGGATCGGCTGAACGACGAGCAGGCCATCCCCTATCGTCTTGCCGCCGCCAATTGGATTCTCGCGTATCAGCTCGAGCCCGTGGCCACGCGTTGGTTTCTCGGGCTGACCGCCACCGACGATGGCGATCGGGCCCGCGCGGCGCTGCGCCAGGCCCGCCGGCAACTGCAACAGGCCCGCGCGGCGCGGCAGCGAATGGCCGCAACGAGTCAGCCCGCGTCACCGGATGAACTCGCTGCCGTGACGACCCTGGGAGAAACGCTCGACGTGCTGGCCGACGCTATGCAGGTCGTCCTGATCGGTGCGTCGTCCGACGGCCCGGACGTGGACCCCGGAGCGGCCGCGGCCCGACTCGCGCTGTTGCTGGAGGACGAGCGGTCGGACGTTGCCGCCGCGGCGCGGCTGTGGCGGGCCGCGCTGTTCAACGAGACGGGGTGGCGCGACCGGGCCCTCGCCCTGCTGGCCCATCCGCTTGCCCCGCTGTCGCCCGGCGGGTTGCGCTTCGACTTCTACAGCCGGCTCTACCGCTGTCGCTGCATCGCCGATCGCGGTGGGTATGCCGCCGCCGAAGCATTGCTGCTGGAGATCGACCGGATGTGCGATGACTGGTTCGTCGAGCCGGACACCCGGCAGACGGCCAGGCGGGCCACGGTGGCCGTCCGAGTCCACGTGCTCCAAGCCTGGTGTGAAGCGCAGGGCGAGACACCGAGCGCGGAGCGCGAATGGTGCTTGACCACCCTGAAGCAGGTCCGGACCGACGCCTGCGAGAACGGGCAGCCCTGCACCGTACTGCGAATGGCGCAAGCCGTGCCACTGCTTGTCACTATCCCCGCGATCCCCGGGACGGCGACGGAGAGAACCACGACCACCGAAACCCCCACGACCACCCGGCCCGCGACCCCGGGCTCACCGCCCGCCACCCAGCCGTTCGAATCCTGATCCGCGTGCCGTATCTCTGCGGGACGCTACGAGGTCGCCGTGGCCCCGTCGCCCGCGTCGCCCGCCCGCGGCGGCGTGCGATCCCCACGCCGCGGCACGGTCAACAGGGCCAGCCCGATGCCTACCGCCGCCAGCCCCGGGACGAGGATACTCACCGGCAGGTGGGCGGCGGGATCGGTCGTGTTGAGCCCGATCCGCGTGGCCACGTCGGGGTCAACCGCGAGGAGCATCAGGATGCTGTTGTGCATGGTGTGGGCGATAACGCCGGGCAGGATCGACCGAGACTGCCAGCACACATAACCCAGCACGATGCCCAGGGCGGCGGTGACCGGGATCTTGAAGAAGAAGAAATGAAAGACGGCGAACACGCCGGCCGTGATGATGATCGCCGTCCACTTCCGCATGCATGCCCCGAGGCTGCTCAGCAGAAAACCGCGGAATGCGAGTTCCTCGCAGATCCCCGGAACGACGCCGATGTACACGATGACCTGCCACCACGGCAGGGCCCGCACGGAACCCAGCAGCGCTTCGTTCTTCGCCGCCAGCTCCGCCGGCGCGCCGAACCAGTGCGTCTGCAGCGCGGAGATCTCGGCGGCGGGCACCCACAGCGCCAGCCCCAGCACGATGCCGCCCACCAGGTGCGGAATCGACGGCAGCATGAGCCGGAGCGTGTGGACCACGTTGATCTTCCTATAGGCCATCACCGCCAGCGGCACCGCGACGAAGAACAGCGGCATGGCCGCCGCGGAGGCACGCAGCGCGCCGGCGAGCGATTCCGAATAGGTTGTCTGGATGTGAATCTCCATGAAGTACCAGACGGGGAACAGCAGCGCCATCAACAGAATACCCACCGCCGCGGACGGCACGGCCGACGGCCGAAGGACGCGACGGGAGAGCGAGGCGCGCATGGACCCGGAATCGGCGAAGACCACCGACTCGACCCCGTACACCCGGGCGGCCACCGCGACCGCCGCCCCCGCGTACAGCGTCGTCGACGCCAGCACCCACGCCAGGGTGGCCGGCGGCACCGCCGAGCCGAGCAGCAATTCGCGGGTCAGCAGCACCATGTTGGCCACCGGGATCACCGTGAAGACGCCGTCCAACTCGCTGGTCGGCAACGCGGCGATGCCGCCCGGAATCAGCGTCGACAGGATGACCGGGGTGATGTAGTTCTGTGCTTCCTTGAACGTCCGGGCGAAGCTGCACACCGCCATCATCACCGCCGAGAACAGGATGGCGAATGGCACGAGCGACAGGAGAATGACCGGGACGGCCGAGAACGGAAAACCGCCGCCGTCCGATTGTCCGTGCAGGACCTGCTCCAGACCACCGAAGTAGACCGTGGCGCTCACGCTGCCCAGGTTCAGCGCTGCCCCCGCCACGGCCACCGTCGTCACCACGAGGAACTTGCCCACGATCAACTCGAACGTCGGCACCGGGCACACCATCAATGTCTCGAGCGTGCCACGCTCACGTTCGCCCGCCGTCAGGTCGATGGCCGGGTAAATCGCGCCGGTGATCGTCATGAGGACCAGGATCAGCGGCACGATGAGGCTGAGAATCGAGCCGGGCGACGATACCCGCCGCTCGTTGACCACGATGGGTTCCAGCGCGCGGAGCGGCACGAGATAGACTTCCGTCATCCGGCGTTCCACTTCCCGGACGGAACTCCGTTCGAGCACCCCCTGCAACCACCGCGCGGCCGACTGGCTCTTGACCTCCTCCGGGTCGTAAATGATCTCCACCGTCCACTGGTCGAGGTTGGGGTTTTGCATCTCCATCTGCTGAAAGATGAGACCCGCGTGAATCAGACGCCCACGGACGGCTGCCTCCATGTTGTCGGCCGCCACTTCGGTGAACGATGCATTGATGTTTTGCGTGCCCGGCTCGGAGCCGGTCGGTGGCGGCGCGGAATCGGCGTCGGACGGAGCGTCGGCGGTTTCCCGGGCTCGCTGGTTTTCAAGCCAGCGCCGGTCGGATTCGACGATGTTCTCCGCCAAGGCCTGGAGGCCGGTCTCGACGCCGATCAGCACCGATTGCGGCTTGGCGCCGGGCAAGGTGGCGCTGATCGCCTGCACGGAACCCAGCATCAAAAGGGGGTACAGCACGAGCGGGACCACGATCATCGCCGCCAGGGCGCGGCGATCGCGCAGAATGTCCTTCAACTCCTTGGTGTAGACCTTCAAGACGCGTCGACGAGAAATCATGGCGCCAAGGAATCCGGGGCGCCCGCCTGCCGTGCCGGTTCGGACGCGTATTGCTCAGGCGGCAATACGGTTTCGGATTCGCCGATGATCTTGAGGAAGGCGTCGTTCAGGTGTTCCTCCTGCGTCTGGGCCAGGAGTTCGGGCACGCTGCCTTCCGCCACCAGCGCGCCGTTGTGCAACAGGCCGACCACGTCGCACATCGATTCCGCCTCGTGAAGGTAGTGCGTCGACAGCAGCACCGTTTTGCCCACCTCCCGCTCGCGAACGATGAAGTCCAGGATGACCCGATTGCTCAGCACGTCGAGCCCGAGGGTCGGTTCATCCAGAATCAGAATCGGGGGATCCGCCACCAGGGCCCGGGCGATATTGGTGCGCTGCTTCTGCCCGGTCGACAGCCCGCCGCACCGATGATCGGCGAACGACTGCATGTCGAGCCAGTCGAGTAGATGATTCACCCGCTGCCGGGCGTGATGGTTGCTCAGGCCGTGGAGTTCCGCGAAGAACGTGAGTAGCTCCCGCGTCGACAGCCGCTGGTACAACCCCGTGTTGGCCGTCAGGAAGCCGATGCTGCGCTTGACCGCCATCGGGTCGTCCGACACGTCGCACCCCGCCATGATCGCGCGCCCGGCGGTCGGTGACATCAGGCCGCTCAGCATCCGCAGCGTGGTGGTTTTGCCGGCCCCGTTCGGGCCGAGCAGCCCGTACATCTGCCCTTCGCGCACGCGAAAGCTCAACTCGTTCACCGCCCGCTTCACGCTGCCGTTCGGGGTGGGGAAGTCTTTGACCAGCTTGTCGGCGATGATCATGTCCATGGACCGGGTAGTGTGCATCCGGCCCTGAACACTGTCCAGCCCGGCGAATCCGCGGCCGGTCCGCCCGCGGCGTCGACCCCCGAAAACCCGCACTCACCAAGCCGGAGCACCCACCCGTAACCGTACCACACCCACAGGAGTACCCGGCGCAGATTGCGCCGCCCGCAGGCATGCCAGACATGGTTTTCTCGGTTCGCGCGGTCGGCCAACGGCCGTCATGAACGGCCCCCATGAACCGCCGCTGCCGAACGGGACAAAACGCCCGTCGCCCGCCCGCCAGGTTCCGCCGCTAGTCCTCGAACAAGTTGCCCAGGCCCCCCAGGACCGAGCCCTCGCCCTTCTTCTTGGCAAACGTGCCGGCGATACGGCCGGCCAGCCGGGCGAATGGCAGCGACTGGAGCCACACCGTGCCCGGGCCCGTCAGGGTGGCGAGGAACAGGCCTTCACCGCCGAACAGGGAGGTTTTGATCCCGCCGGCCAACTGGATGTCGTAGGACACGGAGGGCTGAAAGGCGACCAGGCAGCCCGTGTCGAGCCGCAGCCGCTCACCGGGAGCCAGCTCTTTCCTGATGATCGTCCCGCCCGCGTGGAGGAACGCAAACCCGTCCCCCTGGATCCGCTGGAGGATGAACCCCTCGCCGCCGAACAGGCCGGCCCCAATCCGCTTTTGAAACGCGATGCCGATCTGGACCCCACGGGCCGCACACAGAAACGCCGCTTTCTGGCAGAGGATCTCGCCGCCCACCTCCGCCACGTCGACCGGAATGATCTTCCCGGGGTAGGGGGCGGCGAACGCCACCTGCTCCCGCTGGACCCCAGTCGCCCCAAACGTGGTCAAGAAGAGCGATTCGCCGGTGATCATGCGGCGGCCGGCGTCCAGCAGCTTTCCCAGCATCCCCTGCTGCTTGGACGGATCGCCGAAGACGGTCTGCATCTCGATTCCGCGGGTCATATACATCATGGCCCCGGCCTCGGCCACGACCACCTCGTCGGGATCCAGGGTGATCTCCACGAACTGCATGTCGTCCCCGAAGATCTCGTAGTCGATCTCGTCGGCGGTCAGGCGGCGGCTCGATGGGGCCGGGGGTGGCCCGGCCGATCCCTGCAGATCTGTCGCCAGAGAGGCGATATGCCGGGCCTTGGTCCAATCGGCCGTGTTGGGGCCGTATACTACCGCATCCAGCCCCCCCGCGCCCGGCAACTGCCGGACGAGCTCCTCCCGACTCAACGGCCCGACCGTTTCGGTCCCCCTGACGTAGTACCACCCATCGGTTGCGCTCATAGTCGTTCCTCCCAGTGACGCCGCTCAGTAGCCCATACTCCAACCCGCCAAAGCGGTCAAATGCAATCCACGCCAGGGACGCCCCCATCCAACGACCGTCCGCCCGCCCCCTTTCGCCATTCGCGATTCGCACTCGCCTATTCGTCGCCTTGCCGCCGCCCGTGCCTGCGCGTCATAATCCCGCCATGATCATCACCATCGACGGCTCCGCTGGATCCGGCAAATCCACCGCTGCCCGCAAGCTGGCCGCCCGGCTGGAAATCCCTTATCTCGACACGGGGGCCATGTACCGGGCCGTTGCCCACGCGGCCCTCGAGCAAGGCGTCGATTTTGACGATCCGGACGCATTGCTGGATGTGGCCCGCCGCATCAACCTGGAACTGGACTGCGGCCCGACGCACTGTCGCGTCCGGGCGGACGGGCGCGACGTGAGCGAGGCCATCCGTTCGATGCGGGTCAACGAGCATACCTCGCCGGTGGCCCGGAACCAGCCGATCCGTGACCTCATGGTCGCCAAGCAGCAGGCGATCGGCCGCGAGTTGGGCTCGCTGGTCACCGAGGGCCGTGACCAGGGCACCGTGGTCTTTCCCCACGCCGACGCGAAGTTCGTGATGGAAGCGTCCCTGCACAAGCGGGCGGAGCGCCGTCACGCCGAAATGCTGGCCGACGGCGAGGACGTCGATCTCGACTTCGTCCGCGAAAACCTCGCCGCCCGCGACGCCAACGACGCCCGCCAGTGGGCCGCCCTCCACGAACCCGGTGCGGCGATCCGGATCGACACGACGGCAATGACCATTTCCGAGGTCGTCGACCGGCTGGTCGAGCATATTAATCAGATCGCCAACCGGGCGGGCGGCGGTGGGGGTGGTGCCGCCGGCGCGGCGGACCGCCGGTGACCGGGCGGGCGCGGAACCGAGCGAGCACGCCCGGAACGGCCGACGGAACCTCTTCCAAGGTCTATAAACGCCGTCATTGGCAGTCGGTGACTCTCACCCGATCGCCTTCGTGAGCAACTTCAACACCCTCCGAATCCCCCCCTTGCCCGCCTTCGACAGCAAGTCCGACGCCGTGTTCGTGATCCGCAGGAACTCGTTCATCTCCGCCAACCGGTGGGCGAAGGTCCGGGCCTGCTCCCGCTCGTCCGGTTCGAGCAGGTGCGATGGCTTGCCCACCATCGACTGGCAGCGCTCGATCGTCTCGAGGATCGGCTCGACCTCCCGCCGCTGCCGCTCCCGGCTGATGATCCGGAACATCTGCCAGACATCGTGCTCCGCTTCGAAGTAGATTTTGCGGTCGCCGCGGGAATGCACCCGGTGGATCAGCCCCCAGTTCAGCAAATGCCGGAGGTTCATGCTCGCGTTACCCCGCGAGATGTTCAACGCCTCCATCACGTCGTCGGTGCACAGCGGCTCGGTGGCCGTGAAGAGCAGGGCGTGAATCTCGGCCATTGTCCGGCTGATGCCCCAGGTCGCGCCCATTTCGCCCCAGCGGCGGACGAAAAGCTCTCGGGATTGGCGGTAACGGGAGGGGGGCACGGTAGCGCTCCGGAAGTTTCAATCTGAATTGAAACTATTGTAGCGGGGCGGGAGGGTATTGCGAATCACGAATTTACGAATGAGGCGCCGGCCCGGCTGGGGGCGGCGCCGCGCCACGCTGTGCGGCGCGGAGGACCGGGCGCCGTGCTTTTCGGTTGGAGTCGGTGGCTGTCCGTTTGGCGGATCGCGCGTAGAATAACCTGCGTGAAGGCCCACGAACCGGTACCCAGGAGTGATGCGACGCCGGAGACACCGCCGGGTATGGCGGAGAGTGCGTCGGTCAACGCCGATCGGCGCGTGCTGCGGCTGCGCGAGCGGATCGCCAACTTCCCCAAGGCGCCGGGCGTCTATCTAATGAAGGACAGCTCCGGCCGCGTGCTCTATGTCGGCAAGGCCAAGGACCTTCGGGCACGGGTCAGCAGTTACTTCCAGGACTCGGCCGACCTGCTCAACACCCGCGGGCCGGAAATCGCCCGCATGGTGACGCTCGTTCAGGACATCGACTTCCTCGACGCGGAGACCGAGGTCGACGCCCTCCTCCAGGAGAGCCGCCTCATCAAGGACATCCAGCCGCCGTTCAACGCCCAGCTCCGCGACGACAAGACCTTCCCGTACATCGAAATCACCACCAGCGAGGACTTCCCCGGTGTCTTCGTCACCCGCAAGCCGCGGGCCCGCGGCTCCAAGCTCTACGGCCCCTTCGTCAGCGCCTACGCCGTCCGCGAGGCCCTCAACGCCCTGCAAAAGGTCTTCCGGTTCCGAACCTGCGAACTCGACATCCGGGCCGACGACCCGAGCCGGCGGTTTTTCCGCCCCTGCCTGCTCCACTCGATCAAACGCTGTACCGCCCCCTGCGCCGACCGCATCGGCCGCGACGCGTACCGCAAGGACATCGACCGGTTGAAACGGTTCATGGCGTCCAAGCGCTCGGTTGTGCTCCGGCAGATGCAGACGGAGATGGAGCAGGCCGCTGCCGAACTGCGGTTCGAAGACGCGGCCGTCGTCCGCGACCGCATCAAGGCGATCCAGTCGCTCTCGCTGTCCGGCACGCCCGGCACCCACGTGCAGCCGGAGGTGTTCTTCGTCGATCCGGCGGAAGGGCTGCGAAAGCTCGGGGAATTGCTCGGCCTGGAAGATCCGCCGCGGACTCTCGAGGGCATCGACATCGCCAACCTGCAAGGCGACGAGTCGGTCGGCTCGCTGGTCTGCTTCGTGGACGGCAAGCCGTTCAAGCCGGGCTACAAGCGGTTCCGCATCCGCAGCGTCGAAGGGCAGGACGACTACGCGATGATCCGCGAGGTGGTGGGCCGGCGCTACCGTTACGCGGCCTCCGGCGAGGAGCTCTACCCCGACGTGATCCTGATCGACGGCGGATTGGGCCAACTGCACGCGGCCATGGAGGCCTTCGCCGACATGGATATCCGCCCGCCGATGGTCATCTCGCTGGCCAAGCGGGAGGAGGAGGTCTTCGTGCAGGCTCGGTCGGCCCCGGTGCGGCTGGCCCGCAACAACGAGGCCCTGCGGCTGCTGCAACAGGTCCGGGACGAGGCTCACCGGTTCGCCCAGCACTATCACCACATCCTGCGCCGCAAGCGCACGTTCGAAGAGGAGGTCGCCCAGGGCCGCCGCCCGCCGCTGGCGAAGAAAGCCCGCAAGAAAAAGACGTCCGCCAGGCGAACCCGGCAGAGCAGTGATTCAGACATGCCACCCGCGTCGTCCGACGAAGGCCTGTTCGGCTGACGTCGTTCCCCCAGACTACAACACGGCGAAGCGGTCGGGTGGTAGTACCGCAGGCATCGCGGTGCGCCGTTTGACGAAGCGTTGCCCACGGCGTACCGTTTCCGGGGTAGTTGCTTGCACCGCGGCGGCGACGCGGTTACGAACAACGGGCAGCATCGTCGTGCGACAGGAGGTAGGTCGGGCTCCGCCCGCCTCTGGAGGCGGCGGAAGCGGTACGAAGAACGGTTTGTCGCATACGTGTGATGGCCATTCGACCTCCCCGACCTTGCGGCTGACGTGCGGCGTGGATCGTCCGGCGGCGATCCCAGCGTCGGGCCGAGCCCGACCCGCGTTTTGTTCCAATCATCGGCTCGCCCATGAACACGATCAACACAACCCAACTCGCGGACATCGGGATCGGCGGCGGTCAGCCACTGGCCCTGATCGCGGGCCCGTGCGTGATCGAGACCCGCGATCACACGTTGCGGATGGCTGACGCGATCGGCCGGATCGCCCGGCGGCTCGGCATCCCGTTCATCTTCAAGGCCAGTTACGATAAGGCCAACCGGTCGAGCGTGGACAGCTTTCGCGGTCCGGGTCTGGCCGACGGCCTGCCCATCCTCGCCGAGGTCCGCCGCGAGCTGAACATCCCGGTGCTGTCCGACGTGCACACCCCGGAGCAGGCGGGCCCGGCCGGCGAGGTGCTCGACTGCCTCCAAGTGCCGGCGTTTCTGTGCCGACAGACCGACCTGCTGCTGGCGGCCGGGCGGACCGGCAGGTGCGTGAACGTGAAGAAGGGCCAGTTCATGTCACCGGAGGAGATGAGCAACGTGGTGGGGAAGATCGCCTCCACCGGCAACCGCAACGTGTTGCTGACCGACCGTGGCACGTTCTTCGGCTACAACCGGCTGGTCAACGACATGACCTGCATCCCGCGGATGCGGAAGTTCGCGCCGGTCGTCTTCGACGCCACCCATAGTTGCCAGCAACCGGGGGGGGCCGGCACGCGAAGCGGAGGGGCGCGACAGTTCGTCGAACCGCTGGCCCTCGCCGCCCTCGCCGCCGGCGCCAACGCGCTGTTCCTCGAGGTCCACGACGACCCCGAGCACGCAAGATCCGACCCGGCGACGGTGTACCCGCTCGACGATCTCGAGCGCATGCTGAGCCGCTGCAAGCGCGTGTACGAAGCGGCGACGCAAGCTTGAATTACTGATTACTATTGAGGATTGAATGGCCAAAGCAACAGGTAGAACCCCGAAAGGACCCTTCCAGGCGGGTCCGGACGCCCTGGCAGCGTTGCTTTGTCCATTCAAAGGTCAATAATTACTCAAGAGGCGTATTGGGCGTCCGGTTTGTTCGGGTGCGTGCGGTTTTCTCCGGCGCGCGTGCGTATCATGATCCACGTGGGGTGTGGTGACATTCTCACGAACGAATAACAATCACTGGTAAGACGCGCGCCATGCCAGTAGTTGTCCGCCCGCGACGCCTCATTCGTAATTAGTAATTGGTAATTAGTAATTACCTAGTCCACCGTCAGCGTGTGCCCGAGTCTTGCGATGGGTGGCGCGAAGAACTTGACGCGATTGCACCCCGTGCAAGGTATTCGTCCTTCTTGGGGTGCCCACTCCCCGTCGCGGATCACGCGGCGGGCGAGTTGGAATCGGTGGTTGTCGAAGATCGTGGGCAGGTCGTGCTCGTCCATATGGCCCATCACGTCGCGGGCCGCGAACGCCTTGCAGCACAGATGCACCGCGCCGTCCCAGTCGACGGCCAGGTAGGTCCACGGATCGGAACACAACAGGCCGTTCGGTCGCGGTGGTGGGGACGCGGAATCCACGAACCCCGACTCCGGCGACCACGACCGCCCGCTGCCGCCGAACGCGTCGAACCGGTCCACGCCGATCTCGCCCGCCAACCCGCGGGCCCGGGCGTATTCGTGCTCGTTGTGCTTGAACACCAGGTATTGCCAGCGAAGAACCGGCGTGGTTCGACCGAGTCGGCGTTTCGCCTCGACGATATGACGCAGCCCGGCGAGGGCTTTCTCCACGCACCCGTTGCGCCGGTACTGGGCGTAGGTTTCTTGCGTGACGCCGTCGATCGATGCGCTGATGTGGTCAAGCCCCGCCTCGACCAGGGCCGAGGCTAACTCCGGCGTCATCAGCGTCATGTTCGTGTCGAACGTGGTATAGATGCCGGCCGCGTGGAACAGTCGCACGATCGCGGGTAGCTGCTTGTTGATCGTCGGTTCACCCCAATGGGCCAGCATGACCTGGTACAGATGGTCTGCGACCTGATCGATCACGCGGTGGACCAGGTCCAGGTCGGCCGCCCCCCGCGGGCGAAGCGCCGGATGGTGGGGGGCCCGATGGGCCCAGCAACACCGCAGATTGCAGCGGGCGTGGGTCTCGAACCGGATATAGGCGGGCGACGCGTCGACGGTCAACGCACCGCGGGCCCGCGCGTCCGCGAGCCGATAAAAGTTGGCCTCCTTCGCGGCTGACCCGTATTCCGGGCGCGTCGACAGGAATCCGAACACCCGCTCCGCCGGAGTTGTACTCAGCACTTCCGTCGTCATTCGACTCCTGGACCGGGCCGTGATCACGCCGATGCAGGCCACCGGCGTCGCTACTCGTCTATCGGGCGTCGCTCCGATTCCTCTTGAGCCGGACTCGCTCTCAGTCGTCACCCGGGCCGGCGTGGCGGACAAAACGCGTTTCGGGTTTCACGGGACCGCCGGTATAATGGGGGCCGGCAGGAACTGGGCACGAACAGGTCGCCACGGAGGAGGAAAAGCATGACTCGCCGTCCACCCGCGGGACACGGATTGTCAATCGCCGTTCTGATGTCCGCGATATGTCTGCTGGCCGGTCCGGCATTGGGCCAGGACACCGCTTTGCTCGAGACGATTCCGGACGCCGCGGTGACGCTGCGCATGGATATCGTCATCGGGACGGACCTGTTCGGCACGCTTTCCGGCAGCGACACGGACACGGCCGCCGCCACCGGTGCCAGCACCGCGACACTCTTCTACGAGCCGCCGTACACCGACGCCCTGGTGCACACGTTGTCGATCGACGGGGACCCCTTGCAGTTCACCTACTTGTTCCTGTTCGGGCTGGTGCGGATCGACGTCTATGTCACCGACCTTCACATCGAGAACGAGGCGGCCTTCCAGGGGGCCATCGAGCCGAACGGCGACGTCTTCTTCCCCGATCCGCCGCTACGGGTCACCGGGACGGTTCGGATCGTCAGTGACGCGCTCGGCGTCGATCAGACCGAAATGCTGGACGTGACGGCGTCCGGGCCAGTCAGTGCGAGGATCATCGAGCACGACGGCGTGATCACGCTCGACGAAATCGAGTTGCCCGTCCTGCTCTTCGTGGGCGACCCCGAGACACTGCCGCCCGGTGTAACCTCGCTGACCGCCACGCTCTACACCGACGCGTCGGACCTCGTCTATCGCGGAACGACCAGCCCCTCGGTGATCGGGGACGGCAACGCGGATGGCACGATTGACTTAAACGATTACGTCCTGTTCGCCGAGTGCATGGCCGGCCCGGGCGTGCCCACCGACTTGGCCTGTTCACTATTCGATTTCGATGCGGACGACGACGTCGACGCGTGGGACTTCGCCGAGTTCCAGGTGGACTTCGAGGGCTGACAACGCAAGTACTGATGACTGATTGCTAATGAAGCGTCCTGGGGGCGCGGTCTGGCGGCTTCCACTCGCGACGGATCGTTCCTAATCGGTAATTCACTCCCCACTCCCTCAACCCGCCGTACTTTCGCCCCACCCCGCCGGTCAGAACGCGCCCGCCGCCGTCCATGAACATCGCCGCCCGCAAAGCGTGAAACGTCGGCATTTGCACGCACGCGACACATCGTGCCGTCTTCAGCTCCCATACCCGCATGCTCGACACCCCCATCCGCTGGCGGTTTGTGCGGTCCGGCCCGGGCACGTCGATCCCGCACGTGATGGCCAGCCGCCCGTCCGGCGAGAACCCGACATCGTGCACCGACTCGGCGTGGGCCCGTAACAACAGAAGTTCCTGGCCCGACGCGCAGTCCCACAACCGCATCGTGCCGTCTTCGCCGCCGGTCAGGGCCCGGTGGCCGTCGGGTGAGAACGCGACGCAATACACCGGGTTCACCTTGACCGGCCACACGCCGGCATAAACCGTCTCCTCGGTGTGCTGAAAACGGTGGAGCAGCTCGCAGGTGGCCAGGTCCCAGAGCCCGGCCCCGTCCGAGCCGCCGGTCAGCGCCTGGCGGCCGTCGGACGAGACGGCCACCTCGTGGAGCAGGATCGGGTCCACCCGCTTTCGGTGATCGAGCAGTAGCGGATCGAGTTGCCAGAGCATGAGCATGCCGTCGGACGATGCGACGGCCATGTGTCGCCCGTCGGGCATGAACACGGCGCTTTTCGCCTTGAACCCCGCCCGGTTCTGCACCACTTTGAACTGGGCCGTGTCCCAGACCCGAAAGACCCCGCCCCCGCCGGCCGCCATGACGTACCGCCCGTCCGGCGAGAAGTCGACCGAGGTCACGATCGGATACGCCCCCAGTTCCTGCTCGAACACGACGTCACCCGTGGCCAGCGCGACGACGCGCACCCGCAGCCCACCGCCCCCGACCGCCACCAGCCGTCGATCCGGCGCCAGGGCGATGGACTCGATGTTCCCCACCATCGGAATTGTCCGAAGCGCCGTCCCCGCCTCCAGCACCGGCCG
>CAZBUJ010000022.1:0-67741 GCA_964495075.1 uncultured Phycisphaeraceae bacterium | reverse complement strand
AGGCTTACCCACTTGAGGAAGCGTCGTGCTCGTGGGCGTCGCCTCATGCCACCGCTTCCCCGCACTCGGGGCACGTGCCCGATTCGTTGCCTGTCAGGTTATACCCGCAGTGCTGGCAGTGGCCGCGAGGCGGTCGGCGGTCGCGATACCAGAGCCAAGCCGTGGGCACAGCAAGCATGAGGAACGAAGTCCACAACGGCAGCAACACACCCGTTCCTTTTGCCGGGAGGGCGTGGGTGCGTTTCGCGCGAGGCCACAAGAACAGAAGACCCGGATCCTTCAAAGCCGGCGGCGCGGTGTCGATGTGAACGCCGCTCTCGGCGTCTCGGAACTGCCAGTTGTCCTTCACGTCGTTCCACACGCCACAATGCAGATTGCCGGGGATGGTCTGCACATGCCACAGATCGGCATCCGCCCGCCAAACGATGCCCACCGCCCCGATCCAACTCGAAGCAAACAGCAGGATTGTACCCACGCATCCAACCAGCCCCACCCACTTCAGAATCCGTCGTGCTCGTGAGCGTCGCCTCATGCGACCGCTTCCCCGCACTCGGGGCACGTGCCCGACTGATTACCCGTGAGATTGTACCCGCAGTGCTGGCAGTGGCCGCGAGGCGGTCGGCGGTCGCGATACCACAGAACGGCGGTGGGGATGGCGCCGGGGACGACGAGCAGCCGGTACGGTACGGCGACGTACTCGAGCACGGTGACGTTGATGCATCCGAAGCGGTACTCAGGACCGTCAATGTGCACGATGGGGTACACCCGGCGCGGCATGTCGAGGCCCTTCACAAAACGCAGCCTCGGTGAACCGGGCAGGGTGAACGCACGACTGGGAATGGCGGCCCATGCCGATAGAAGCAGCACGCTCGCAATCAGCCCCATCCACCTCAGGATCCGACGTGATCGCGAGCGTCTTCTCATGACCGGCTCCCGACGTCTAAGGTCATCCTACCGCGCTGGTGCCTTGTATCCAGGGCGTTTGCAGGATTCGTCGCCAGTGTGGTCTAATCCGCATGCGTGGCATGCCGGACGGATCGCGAGTTGTCGGGGAGCCAGGGCCGGCGGGGCAACGCCGGGGTTGGCCGACAAAAGTGGGGGTCCACCGGGGTGGTGCAGGGGGTGGGACAATCCGATGGGACCCATGGGACTCCGGTACGGATAGCCCGGCATTTGCTTTTTCCCCACAAGCCGCAAGACCCGCCCAGTGGCCACGCCAGCCAGTGGCTCCCACCACTCCGGACATTGGGGACAATTCGCAAACGCTGGGCACATGAGAAGCCCACCCCGGCCCACGGGTAGTAGTCCTCCCAACCACAGTCCTGGCAAGCTCCAATGGCGAATCCTCCGGTTTCACAAGCAGTGCCACTGACATTCACCTTTCCGCCAATGCATTCACAGGGTCAGCACTAACATATACGTAGACGTTCAATCCACCGGCGATCCCAATCGGATCGCGCTGCGGGAATCGGCCCGTGCTCGGATCGTAGTGCCTTTCGCCGACATGCAGGAATGGGAACAGCGCCCCTGGCAGCGCTCCGAACTCGTTGTCCGGAGCACCGTTGGTATTAACATCGTGCTCCTGGTAGCCCCATGCTCCGGCGTAGCCGTAGCGTGGCTCGCCCGTAGCTTGAGAAACCGTGCGCGCTAATCGCGCACGTACGGATCTGTGGGAGCGCCGGGCGGGCAACCGCCCGGGTCCGCCCGGCCCAATTTAGCACCCTTGGACTGCTTCTCGTTCTTGCCATCCTTTGGTGAACCACACTCGGGACACCGCTCAGCCACAGGATAACTGCCACGCAGGTCATACCCACAAAACACACAGTATTGTCCACTCGTGTCTTTGACAAACTGCCGCACGCAAACCCGGATACGGTTTGTGAGGTAGACCTGGAGTGAGAGCGCGCCGACACCAATCATCAGCAGGAGCAGTAGCACCGCTTTAGCGAATTTGCCCGCCACCCACGATAACTGCCGCGAAACAAGGACTGCAATTGCTACAATGAATACACAAGTCACCAGATTTGTCCCGAACCGCAGTCCCCGAATCCGCGCAGCAAGGGCATCTGGGGCTCCCGGGGGACGATCCGAAAAGAACAAGGACAGTGGGGTACGTGGCCAATTCCGCTCCTTCCTCGCCATTCTCGGAACTCCGTTTGTCTAACACCACCTCGCCGGTTGGTACCAGCGACCATACGTCCAGTTTCACAGACTGGTCCGTCTTCCCCACCGAATCCGCCGTCCCTGCCCAACAGTTGTCCGGTCGGGTTGACTCGTCTTGCCGCGAGCGTTAAGCATAAATACGTCCTTGCCGTCAGACAGGTTGCTCGTATCAATGAGACCATGTGGCGCTGCAGCACCAGGGCCGATTAGCGATACAGTGCAGAATCGTGTCCTTGGCTCGTTTCAATCCGCCCTCGGTGCTCAGTAGCTGCCGCCGAGTACTGGGTTAACCGGTTCGCCGGGATGCGACAGTTCGTCAATAACATGCGATAGAACACAACCCACGGTTGCCCATGGGCATCCAAAGCACCAGGCTAATATGACAGCGCTATGAGGTATCGTGGGCCGCGGCTTTCCGTTTTCGGCTCTGGTACGATGCTTCATTGCGCTCCTGGTAGTACGTGCAGCGTCGCTCCAAATCAAGCGACACCCGCCACACATGCGTCCAGACTCTCTCGATCAACAGGTTCACCGCATCCGCGACCTGCTCCAGGGTGATCCGCGGATTTTTCCCCCCGAAGCCGCTGCGTCTGCTCGGCCAGGAAGTACATCGCCATGCGGGAACACAGCCAGTGTCGGATCAGACTCTTGTAGGTACGGACCTCGAACGCGCCGAGTCCTGCCTCCTGCTTCGCCCGTTCAAACCACTTCTCAATGTGCCACCGCGCGAAGGCCGTCCCCATCATCTCCTGCCGGCGGGCTGAGGCGGGCGCATTGCTGACGAAGTACTTGATTTCGTCGGTGGCCGGGTTCCGCGCCATGATCAGCCAGTACTGCCGGTCGGTCGGACGGGAAACCGATCCGGTGGCGTCCACCAAGTGCACGCGTCCGGCCTTGATCTCCCAGACGGTCGGTCCTCGCGTGGTGTGCTTGATGGTCAGCCGCCGCCACGGGATCGACCGAAACACCGGGCTACGACGACATACATTATCCACACGCTTGGAGGCATGCGGGCCCTGGAGGGAGCGACACGAGGGGTACGTGGGCCAGCACAGGAAGTTCTTGGGGACCTCCCCGATCCCCCGTTGCCCCAGCGTGTCGAGCCAGAACCAGAATTCGGGGACCTTGCCGTAGTCTTCGTCAAACGTCACCCAGGCGAAGCGTATGCCGTTGCCCATGGCCTCGCTGAGCTGGTGGATGGCGATCTGCCACTTCGGCTGATAGACCACGTTCTCCGGGATGTGGGCCGCGTGGCAGCGTGGGCGGTCGCGATCCCAGCTTTGGGGCAGGTACAGGGCGCTGGCCAGCACACAACTGAACGGATTGTCGGGATCGTTGTCCGTGTACAGAAGATGCTGTCCCACCACGCAGTTGTCCACCTTGCCGGTCTGGCCGCACCATTGCCGCTGCACCCCCGGCGTCTTGTCGCCCTGCTTGGGATGACCGGAGGCGTCGAGGATCCCGATCGCTCGGTCGGACGCATGCTCGTCCGCCACCATCTGCTGGAGCATGTCACTGACGCGCTGCTCGTCCCAGGAAAAGAACGCGAGGAACTCCTGAAGCGTGCGCACCGGTACCCCGGCCGCCAGGGCGATCGGCTCGATACTCTTTCGCTTCAAGTCCGTCATCAGCCCCGTCAGATACCGTTGCCAATGGTTAAACGTGTTCACCGTCTTGAAGCACCGGCGAAACCGCCCCAACAGCGCAGCCAAGGCCGGCCGCAGCGATCGAATCTGATCCACTGTCATTCGTGAGCCTCCGGAATATCCTTCCAGAAGCCTCATCGGCGCGCGACCCGTAAAAACTTGAGCCTGTCTAGCGCTGTCATATTAGTCCGAGCTTTTCGGCGTAACCGCGCATGTCAGCGACCTCAAGCTTATTGGGCGCGGCGAGGATCATGTCGTGCATGCGCCAGTAGCCCTCCATGCCCCTCTCTTCCCGAGCCAGGGCACAGGTGGCGTGGACCGGTCTGGCCTTCTTGTGGATGCTCAGCGGGAAGTGTTTGATTGCGAGGCGCACGTCGTCGGGGTACTCCGCCATGAGCATCTTGAGCTTGGTCCACTCGCGGACGCAATGCGGACGCTGGTAGGAAACGAACGCCACGATGGTGACCCGCGCGTCGTCGGGTCCAAGGACTGGCGAGTCGCCAATGTCGATGTCGTAGACCGTCTTGTCTGGGGGCGGCTGTGGCCGCGCTTCATGCCGGTCGGCAGCGGGCTCTGGCCGCGCGGGCTCGCTCTGATTCGAGTGATCGATTTGAGGAGGTGCGTCTGTGGTGTTTCGGGCGCTAGCGGCCAACCCCCAATCAGTGTCCCCTCTCGCACTGTCCGCATGCCCCTTCGACGTTGCGAGCAACACCGTGCCGCTTACTCCGACGACCAGAAGGGCTCGAATTGAACGCATCATGGTGAGTCCACCCATGTTGTCCGGCACGGTCGAGGGCCCACGAGGATGGCAACATGAAGAGAACACGGGGAGCCAAATGCGTCCTTCATCGCTCTGCGTGCAGCCGATCCTGTGCGGTTGCCTACTCGGTATCTGCGTGAGCGTCGCCCGACTTCGCCGCGTCTTCGTGCTCCTTGTCCAGCGTAGCGAGCCGGGCCCGCCACTCGGCGGCTTGCTCGGGTTTTCCCCAGGCTTCGTAGAGCGCGATTATGCGCAGAAGCGCGGGTCGTGAGAACTTGGCACCCCGGTCGCCGGGGGCGAGAACCTCGAACCCTTCCAGGACCAACGGCTCGGCCTCTTCGTAGCGTCCCGCCGACGTGAGGCGCTCGCCGAATATGCTCTGATACCTCCCAATCTCTATGGCGTTTTTCTCCGGTTCTAGACGCAATATACGCAGCGCCTCCTCGAAGTTCGTATGGGCCAATTCGTACTTCGCTTGTGCGATCTGGGCTTTGGCCGATGCAAACCGTGCTGCGGCCACACGCGGGTGGTCTGCGTGGAACACTTTCGCACTCATTGCCACCAACTCCTCGGCGAACTGCTCTGCCTCCGCGTATCGATCGGTTACGCGGCACAGGTGGGCCAAATGGTCAAGTGAAAGCGCGATGTGAATATGGCTGGGCCCCAGCGTCTCTCTCCGCGCATCCAGAGCCGCGCGAAGCATTGCATCGCTCTCCTCGTATTCTCCAATGCGCATCAGCGAAACGCCGAGATTATCCATGCAAATGGCGGTATGCGGGTGGGTCGGGCCCAACGCCTGCTTCCAAATCGCGAGTGCCTCTCGATATAACGGGATGGCCTGTTCAACGCGGCCCGTCCGGGCACAGAACAGCGCCAAGTCGTTCAAGCTTTCGGCCAAGTCCGGATGGTCGGGACCGAGTGCGTCTCGACGCCGTTCCAGCGATTCGCGGTAGAGTTCCTCGGCCGCGTCCCATTCGTGCTTGTCGGCCAGTACTTTGGCGAGATGGTTGATCGCCTGAATCACGTCCGGGTGGTTTTCGCCAAGCGATTTCTGAAGCACCGCAATCGCCTCGCGCAGCACCGTCTCCGCTTCAACCAGCTCTCCCTTCAGGGTCAACAAGGTGCCCAGGTTGCTCAATACCACACCCGTCAAGGGATGATCCGCAAGGCCGCCCTGACGATGGCTTCGGATGGTCTCGCGATACTCTGCTTCGGCTTCATCGTACTTCCCCTGATTGCGCAGCGCCCGCGCCAGATCGTTCCTGCACGTCGCCACGTGCACGTGGTCGTCGCCGTAAACCTGACGCAATATGGACAGTGATTGGCGGAGCAGCGGCTCGGCATCGGCGTATCGACCCGCTTGAATGCGCAGGGCCGCGAGGTGCTGCAGTGTCTGGGAAATGCCGGCGGGATTGTCTTCTTCATGTTCTTGCTCGATCTGCAGCGCTTCTTGAAGAATGTCTTCGGCCGCCGAAACATCGCGCGTGTCCAGTAGCACTAGCCCATAGCTGCGCATTGTAGCCGCAAGTTCCTTCGGGTCATCGGCCGCCGCGCGTCGCTGAATTTCGAGAGCCGATCGCAGCAGCGCTTCCGCCTCTTGGTACCGGCCGGTCTTCTTGAACACCCACCCGAGAGCGATTCTGGATTCCGCCACCGCTTCATGGTCCTCACCCGAGAGGGAGACGCGGATTTCCAAAGCGCGTTGCAGGTGGTGTTCCGCCTCTTCATACATCGCCAGGCTTGAGTAAGCAGAACCGAGAGCGTAGCGAACCGCCGCTTCGACTTCCGGCCGGCCGTCGAACTCGCGGTCCACCCGCCTGGCGGTTTCGTCGAGAACGGTACGCACCGTTACGTCCGGACCATTTTGATACGGCGCAACGGCCACGAGCATCGTTCGCAGAAACGTCGTGACGTCTTCGGCTTTTTCGGCTTCCGTGCGAGCATTTTCCGCCTCCGCCTCCGCCCGAAGCATGCCCACCGTTGTGCCGATCGTCCCACCGATTAGCGCTAGCACGGCCACAACGCAGGCGGCCACCGCAACCTTGTTTCGCCGGATGAACTTGCCGGTCCGGTACAGGACGCTGTCCCCGCGCGCCCGGATCGGGAGTCCGTCCAGAAACCGCTGCAGGTCTTCCGAGTACTGGTCCACCGTGGTGTACCGCCGAGCCGGATCCTTCTGCAACGCGGTGAGGACGATTGTGTCCAGGTCGCCGCGGAGCCGACGGCGAAGCTGGTCCGGGTTGCACTGGCGGACCCGACTCACCCACACCGGAGTCACGACTTGCGACGAGCCATCGGGGCGCGTCCGCGTTCGCTCCTGTCCCACCACCGTGCTGGGACGCTCCGGCTCCTCCTCGCACACCTGCCGCTCGACGACCTGTTTGTTGCCGTTGATGCCAGTGTAGGGACTGTGGCCGGTCAGCAGTTCGTACGTGATGACGCCGAGCGAGTAGACGTCGCTGGCCGTCGTGATCGTTTCGCCTCGAATCTGCTCCGGGCTTGCATACTGCGGCGTCATGATGCGGAGCGACGACACCGTCGTGCCGGCCTCGCCGGCCGCCTCCTCCCGCTTCAGAAGCTTGGCGATGCCGAAGTCGAGCAGCTTGGGCTGGCCGTCATCGGTCACCAGGATGTTGCCGGGCTTGAGGTCGCGGTGAACGACCAGGTTGCGGTGGGCGTACATCACCGTGTCGCAGACGCGGCGAACGAGCCGCAACCGGTCCGCGATCGGCGCCGCCCGGTCGTCGCACCAGGTATCGATCGCCTTGCCGTCCACGTACTCCATGACGAGGTAGGGCGAGCCGTCGTCGGCCGTACCGCCGTCCAGCAGGCGGGCGATGTTGGGGTGGTCCAGCCCGGCGAGCGTCTGTCGCTCGTGACGAAAGCCACGCAGTAGCTGTTCGCTGGCCAGCTCGCGTTTGAGCAGCTTGACCGCCACGACCTGCTCATACTCATCATCGCTTCGCACGCCTCGGTAGACGCGGCCCATGCCGCCCGTTCCAATCAGGCCGGTGAGGCGGTACGGCCCGATCCGTCGCCCCACGTCACCGCCGGCGTAGTCATCGAGCAATTGTTCAGCACTTCGCTCCCGGGGCGGGTCAAGGAAGACCGAGTCAGGGTGGTGTGAAGCGAGCAACTTCTCCACGGCAGAGCGCAGGTCAACGTCGCCCGCGCAGAGTTCATCCAGACGGGACGGCCACTCCGCCTCCGGATGCTCGATGACCGCGTGAAAGACCTCCCTGACACGACTCCAGTGATCAGCTTTCATCGTCCGGTGCCTCCCTTAGTGCGTCGCGCAGCCAGGCGCGGGCCAGCTTCCAGTCGCGATGGACCGTGCGTTCGGACACGTGCAGGGCCTGGGCGGTGTCCTGCACCGTCAGCCCGCCGAAGAACCGCAACACGACCAGCCGGCCCAGCATCGGGTCCACGGAATCGAGTTTCTGCACCGCTTCATCGAGGGCGAGCAGATCGGCCGAGCGGTCTTCGTACGGCGCGACGGCCTCGTCCAGCGCGATGCGAATCCCCTTGGGCCGCCGCTTTCGGGCGTTTCGGCGGCGGGCCAGATCGACCAGCACGGACCGCATGGCGCAGGCCGCGGCCAGCAGCACTTGAGAACGGTCGGCGTTCAGCAGCCGCGGCTGGCGTGCCATTTTCAGGTACGCTTCATGAACCAAAGCGGTCGTGTGCACCGGGCCGCCGTGGCCGCGGCGGGCAAGGCAGCGGTGGGCCAGCCCTTTCAGCTCCTGGTAAACCTCAGGCGGCACGTCGAGCAGCGGGTTGTGTGGATCTTCAGCGGTCATCACGCGAGCGCGGCCAGCGGGCCCCAGACCGGGCGGCAGTCAAGAACGAGCCAGGATTTCCTGTCAGTCGTGCCGCGGGATCTGCGTTGTTGTCCTGTGGGGGACGGCCGCCCCTGTGGTGCCAGACTCATTATACAGTGGGCGCGCCGTGCCCCCAAACGGTACATTGGAGAATGACATGGGGCTGGGCGGGGGCCGATTGGCCTTCCAGCGAAGCGTTCGAGCGGACGGGGGGAGAATCGAGCATTTCCGGGCCTGGTGTGTCTTCCGGTGGCCCACGGCTTGCGCGAACGCACTCGTTCATTCCCGTGGGCGCGTCATGCGCATCGCGTGATCTCAAACTGAAGGAGGCAGAACGATGGTCTCACTTCGCCCATCAACTTCGAGCCTGCTGAAAAACGCGGGCATCGGTCGGTGTTTTCACGTGATGGTGTTGTCGATACTGGTCGGTGTGGTGGCCGGCGCGGTAACCGCGGGAGCCCCACCCGCGGCGGGGGACTCCAGGATCGACCCGGATGTCTGGTCGACTCGCGACATCAAGCAGCGCATCAATCAGGGCACTCCCCTTACGACGGCGGAGGGTCAGGCCAAGCTGGCGGCGGCAGGTCTGGCATCCCGAAGCGTCCATACCGCGCAGGTGGCGATCTACTACGACGAGGTGCCGAACGATGCCGAACGGCAGCGCCTGGCAGGCCTCGGCGTAAACGTGGCGGGCCGGTTGTGGATCCCGCCGGTCCCGGGCAAGCACCCGCACGGGTACATCCTGGCCGAGGTTCCGTACGGGCAGCTCAACGCGGCGGCGGCGGGGCCGGCCGTGCGGCGAGTCGCGAGTGTCGAGCGAGCCCTGTATCCACATAACGATCTGGGGGGCGCCCGCATCCGGGCGGACGTCGTGCGCACGGCGCTGCCCACTACGTATGACGGGACGGGGGTGAGCATCGCCGTGCTCGACAGTTCGCTTGACGTGGACCACCCGGACATCCCGACACCGGTGGAGGCCTACGACGTCACGGACGGCGATGGCATCGGCAGCTGGGGCACGGACGTCAGTGCAACGGTCACCGACCACGGGACGCACGTCACTGGAACCGCGCTGGGTCGCGGGACGGCGTCCATGGGCGTGTACACGGGCATCGCCCCGGGGGCCGACCTGTACTTCTACAAGATCGGGAACGACGTGAACGGCACGGCGTCGTGGGAGGACATGATCGAAGCGTTCGGCCGCGTGATGGAGGTCCACGCCGACGTGGCCACCATGAGCTACGGCGGCTGGTCCACCTACCAGGACGGCTCTTCCGCCACCTGTCAGGTGATTGACGCGACGGTGACGGCGGGGACGGTGGTGTTTGTCTCGGCCGGCAACGCCCGGAACGACGCGCAGCACGATTCCGCCTTGTTCTCCGGGGCGGGCACGATCGAATCGGGTCTCAACATCCGCATCGACAACACGTACGGCAGCGTCGCGTTCACCGACGACGTGTTCATCAACATCCTCCGCGTCGACAGGATCTTCGACGACGACAACCTGTGGCTGTCCATCGCCAATCTGGACCCGGACGAAGCCCTGACCCGCGAATGGTACGGTACCAGCCCGCGCGGGACGGAGTCCACCTCTTACCGGTTGACCCCGAGCGTGGCGGCCGGCGCGGCGAAAACGTACGCCGTTTCCCTCACGAACACGGGCGATTACCCGATGACCGCCCATTTGTACCTTTTTGCGGGCAGCGACGTGTCCTTCACGGCCGCTGACGAGACATTCACGATCGAAGCCCCGGCCCTGGCGGACGACGCGATCGCGGTGGGGGCGTGGGTCTCGCGGGACTACTGGATCGACTGGTTGGGCGACTCGTGGACATGGTATGAAGACCTGGACACGCTCGCGTCGTTCAGCAGCCTGGGCCCGCGGGTGGACGGACAACTCAAGCCGGACTTGTGTGCGCCGGGCAGCGCGGTCATCTCCTGCCGGGATTTCGACCTGCCCGCCCCGGAAGACTGGTACCTGATCGACAGCGACGGCTCGAACGACGGGACCGGACCGACGGACTACACGGTGAAGCAGGGGACATCCATGGCGTGCCCGATGGCGGCGGGGGCGGCGGCGCTGCTGCTGCACGCGCACCCGGCCCTCTCGCCCGCCCAGGTGAGGAACATCCTCACCCAGACCGCGTCGGAAGGTCCGACGCCGGACGACCGGGTGGGGCACGGCCTGATCGACATCCTTCGCGCCATCGACACGGACTGCAACGGGAACGGCATTCCCGACCTGCAGGATATCGAGCTGGGTTTGAGCCGGGACGCCAACAGCAACGGGATGCCGGACGAGTGTGAGGGAAGTGACCGGCCGGGCTACCGGGGGACGCTGATCGTCAGCGTCGGCGACCCGGTGCCGGGTGCGGAAGGCGAGTTCACCGATCTGAACACGCTGCCCGTGATCAACAACGGCAAGGCGGTGGCCTTCTGGGCGGACTCCGATTTCCACGAGGGCATCTTCTACTGGGCCGACGGCACGCTGTCGGCCCTCGCCAAGCAGCCCGACCCGGCCCCCGGCACCGGCGGGTATTTCGCTCAGTTCGACAAGGACATCTCGATCAACAGCGCGGGGGCGGTCGGCTTCCATGCCCATATGTCCAGCGCGGAGGTATCGGCCGGCCTGTTCGTCGCGACGCAAGACGAGGTGAGCCTGGTGGCGTGGGGCGGGCAGGAGCTGCCGGAGATCCCGGCCACCATTGCCGGCCTGACGACGGGGCCGAAGGTCGCCGATGACGGCGATGTCTACTTCCGCGCCTTCCTCCGGGACGCCCCCGGCGACCTGGGCGGAAATGGGGCCATCCTGAAGGTGTCGGACGGCGTGGTTTCCGTGATCGCGGCCACCGGGATGACCGTGCCGGGCATCGGGACGCTCAACGCCATCGGGGACGGTCCGTGGATCGACGGGGGACAGTGGGTGGTGTTCTTTGGATCCGTGGAAGGCCCGGAACTCGTGATCCGGACCAACGGTGAGGTCTTCGAGCTGGTGGCGGCCGTCAACGATCGGGCGCCCGGCACCGACTCGCGGTTCTTCTCATTCGACGAGAACGTATCGCTTCCCGGCCCGATCGAGACGTATTACCGGGCCACCTACGATGTCGGGCTGAGGGTGTACGGCCTGTTCAAGACGCGTATCACCGGCGAGCGGGAGGCGCTGATCCTGGAAGGCATGACCGCCCCGGTTCTGGCCGATACCTTCCTGCACCCGGGTCGGGCCAGGGGCAACCCGCTGGGCGATGTCTTCTTCCATTCCCAACTGACGAGCGGGAACCCGACCGCCGGCATTTTCCGGCTGAACCAGCGCACGGGTCGGATTCATACCCTGCTGACCACCGGCGAAATCGCGCCGGGCGTCGCGGGTCAGTGGATCGATGACGTCTCCAATTTCGACGTCAACGACATCGGCGACTGGGTCTTGTGCTTCAAGACGACGGACGATCGCCGGCACCTGATCTTCTTCGACCAGGACCTCCTGGGCGATCTGGACGAGGACGACGATGTCGACTCGGTGGACTACGCGCTGTTCTGGGAATGTCTCGAAGGGCCGCTGGAGACGCGTCCCCCCGAATGCGCCCGGGCCGATCTGGACGGCGACGGGGAGGTCGACCTGGAAGACTACCAGCTCATGCAGGATGCGTACGTCGAGTGCGCCGAGGGCAGTCCCGACTGCAACGGCAACGGCGTGCCCGACTTCTGCGAGCTGGAGGGGTCGATCGCCACGGATTGCGACGAAAACGGCGTGCTTGACGAGTGCGATGTAATCCTGGACGGGGTACCGGACTGCAACAACAACTTCTATCCGGACGTCTGCGATATCGCCGACGGCGCGAGCGTCGACCTCGATGAGGACGGCGTGCCCGACGAGTGCCAGGGGTTCAGCGACTGCAACCTGAACGGAATCGGCGACGTGTTCGACATCGAGGCCGGGACGAGTCTTGACTGCAACGGGAACGGCGTGCCGGATGATTGCGAGCTGTTCGGCGGATCACTCCGGTTGATTACCTACGCCGGCGAGCCGGATACATCATTGCTCGAACTCGACCCGGAGACGGCCCGCGTGGTCCGCCCGCTGGGGACGGGGTACGACCGCATCAAGGGTTTAGCCTCGAGCCGGGACGGCCGTGTGTGGGGCGTGGGCCCGCTCGGCGCCGTCATGTCCATCGACCCTCTCACGTGGGAACAGATGACCATCGCCCGGCCGGGCAGCCCGGGCTTCTCCGGGGTGGCCTTCGACAGCCGCGCCCAGACTCTCTACGGCACGGCGGGCGGCGACCTCTACCGCATCTCCACGGAACACGGATCCGCCGAGATCATCGGTCCGATCCTGCGTTCCATCCAGGGGCTGACGTTCGATTCGGAACGATCCGTCCTCTACGGAATCATGACCGGCGGCTCGGTCTGGGCGATCGATCCGGAGACGGCCTGGGATACGCCCCTGTGTTCGCCGACCGGTCTGAACAACATCAAGGCACTCTGTTACGACGACGACCTGCTCTACGTGATCAGTGAGGGGGGCACGTTGTATACCATCGACCCGATGACGTGCGAAACCACCACGGTGGGATACGCCGGGTTCGGCGTCTCCGAGGTGGATGGACTCGTCTGCCTTCATCACTCGACCGACTGCAACGGTAACGAGGTGCCCGACGAATGCGACATCGCGGAGGGCGTGGCCGAAGATTGCAACTCGAACGGCGTGCCCGACGCGTGCGATCTCGCGGACGGGACGATGGACGACTGCAACTCCAACGGTCTGCCTGACGAATGCGAAGACTTGGGGGACTCGGACTGTAACGGCGACCGCATCATCGATGCGTGCCAGGGCGATGCACCGGGCCTGATCTGGACGCACCTCTACGGGGCCATCTACCGTGCCGGACTCGACGGCGAGGAGGTGGGGTCGATCCCCGGCGTGCTCGTGAACCAGCCCACCGGCGTGGCCGTCGATCCGCTGAACCGCAAGATGTACTGGGCCGACCGGCGGCTCTACACCATCCGGCGGGCGAACCTCGACGGAACCGGCGCGGAGACGATCGTCAGCCGGCCCGAAACGAATATGAATGACATGGCCATCGATCCGGCGGCGGACTCCCTGTTCTGGTGCCAGACGTCTGACGGCGAGCTCATGCGCAGCCGTCTCGACGGAAGTGTCGCGATTCCCATCGCGTCCGACCTGGATTGCCCCGACAGTGTGGCCGTAGACCGTTTCGAACGGAAGGTCTACTACACCGACGGCAGCGGGACGGCGCATCGCCTGTGGCGGGCGAATTACGACGGCACCGAGGCCGAAGTCATCGTGCACAGCGAGACCTACCTGCACGGCCTGGCGATCGACGCCGGTGGTGGCCACGTGTACTGGGGCGATCCGGATGCCGGCCGGATCCGCCGCGCCGCGCTGGACGGCACCGAGCCCGCCGACTTCGTAACGGGCACGGATTCCGTCAAAGACCTGGCGCTTGACGTGACGAGGAACCGGCTCTATTGGCTTAACGACGACACCGACATGGTGCAGATGGCCGATCTGGACGGGTCCGTGGTATTCGACGTTGTGAGCACGGTCGGCTCAACGCCGTACGCGATCGACGTGGTCCGCACCATCCTCGGCGACTGCAACGAAAACGACATTCTCGACGCCTGCGATATCCTGGACGATCCGGACGCGGACGTGGACGGAGACGGGCTGCTCGACGCATGCATCGGCGTGAGCGCCTTCCACGACTGCAACGAGAACGGAATACCGGACGTGGAAGACATCGCGTCCGGCACGAGCCAGGATTGCAACGGCAACGGCGTACCCGACGAGTGCGACATCGAGGACGGCACGAGCGAGGACTGCAATCGAAACGCCATCCCGGACGCCTGCGATATCGCCGATGGCACGGCGCCGGACACGGACGGTGATGGCATCCCCGACGAGTGCAGGCTCGACTGCAACCGCAACGGGTTCGCCGACTCGGCGGACATCGCGACCGGGACCAGTCTCGACTGCAACGACGACGGACTCCCGGACGAGTGCCAATTCGCTGACGCTTGGCTCTACTGGACGGATAGCGCCGCCGATACGATCGAGCGGTGCAGGCTCGACGGAAGCGATCGCCACGTCGTCGCGTACACACCGGTCCCGCAGGGTGTGGATCTCGATCCGTTCGGGCGACGGATGTTCTGGCTCAGCGGTGACGGTGCGATCCATCGCGGCGACTTGTCGGGCATCGATGCGGAGACACTGCTGTCCGACCTGCCATGGGAGCCGTTGGGAACGGCGCTGGATTTCGTGAACCAGCGCGTGTTATGGTGTCTCCGCAGCTCGAGCGACGGGCGCCTTTGCCGGGTGAACTTCGACGGGACCGGGTATGCCACGTTTTTCGACTACATCTTTGAGCCGAAGGACGTGGCCGTCGATCCTGTCCACCAACACGCCTACTGGATCAATCAGGTAGGCGTCTACCGCGCCAACCTGGACGGCTCCGGACCGGAACGGGTCCTTGAGGTCCCGCTCAGTCCCGCCGTATACGATGTGGCGGTCGAGCCCGAGCAGGGCTGGGTGTATTGGAGTTTCCACAGTCGCCCCTATCCCGGATCAATACACCGCTGCCGACTGGACGGAACGGACGCCGAGATGCTCATGTCCTTCCCGGATTCAGAACATCAACTCGCGATCGCCGTGGATTCAACGGATGCCAGGCTCTACTGGTTCGACCGGTCCACGCGTCTCATCCGGCGGGCCAACCTGGACGCGTCCGACCCCGAGGACTTCCTGGAACTGAGCACCGAGTCCGTCACGCGATTGGCGGTCCTTCACGGAACCGGTACGGGGTACGATTGCAACCGCAACGGCGTACTCGACGAATGCGACATCCGTGACGGGACCAGCGAGGACGCCGATGAAGACGGCGTGCCGGACGAGTGCTATTCGGATTGCAACGACAACGGCATCGACGACATGCGCGACATCCTGGACGGCACCAGCGAGGACTGCAACATCAACTGGGTGCCGGACGAATGCGAACCGGATTGCAATGAGAACGGGGTGGCCGACGAGTGCGACATCCGGGATGAGGTCAGCCAGGACTGCCAGCCGGACGGTGTCCCGGACGAGTGCCAGATCGACGGAAACGACTGCAACGAGAATGGCATCCCGGATGATTGCGAGCCCGACTGCAACGAAAACGGGGTGCCGGACGACTGCGACATCGCGGGGGGTGCAAGCGAGGACTGCAATGCAAACGGCACGCCCGACGAATGTGACATCGCGGACGGAACGAGCCGCGACGCGGACGGGAACGGTGTGCCGGATGAATGCGAGATGTACATCGTATATGTTGACGTGGATGCGGACGGCGCGGAAGACGGAACGAGTTGGACGGATGCCTTCCATCGACTTGAGGATGCCCTCGCGCTGGCTATGAACCCGGCGTACAGCAGCATCAGCGAGATCTGGGTGGCTGCGGGAACGTACGTGCCCGACGGCGGCACCGGTGACCGCACGGCGTGCTTCCAACTGGTGAACAACGTGTCGCTCTATGGCGGCTTCGCCGGCGGCGAGGCCTCGCTCGAGGATCGCGACCTGGGTGTGAACGCGACCGTTCTCAGCGGCGACATCGGCGTCCCCGGAGATTCAGCCGACAACACGCACTGCATCTTGGTGGCCGACTCGACGATCCAGGACGCCAGGCTGGACGGATTCGTCATCACCAACGCTCGGGCAGACGACTCGGACCCATACGATCGGGGTGGCGGCGTGCGCAACATCGGCGGCACGCTCACATTGGCGAACTGTCGCTTCATCGAGAATCATGCGTTTACGGGCAGCGGCTTCATGAACTTCGACGGAGCGACGGCCACGGTCGTGAACTGCCTGTTCAGGCAAAATGTGGCGGATCTCTGGCGCGGCGGCGCCATCAACAACACCGGAAGTACATTGGTTCTGACGAACACCACCATCGTGGACAATGCCGCGGCCGGGGCGAATGCGGGCGGCGTGCTGAACAACAACGAGGCCACGATCACCATGACCAACTGCATCCTGTGGGGCAACACCGCGGCCGACGGCACCGTCGAGGACCAGCAGTTCAAGAGCCAACCGCCGGAATCCGCCAGCGTGAGCTACTGCTGCATCGAGGGCTTGGACATCTACACGGGAACGGGCAGCTTTGACCTGGACCCCTGGTTCGTCAGCGGGCCGTTCGGCGACCATTACTTGAGCCAGGTGGCGGCCGGGCAGGCCGACGACAGCCCCTGCGTGGATGCCGGCGACCCGGCTTCCGAACTCGTGGGAGGTACAACCCGGACGGACTCGGCCCCGGACGAGGCGCCGGTCGATATGGGATACCACTACTAGGAATCGCTCGTGCACCGACGGCGCAGGATGGCACCGTGAGCCGCTCACGGTCCGCTCATCTGATGCACGTAGGCCCAGGCGATGCTAACGTCGTGGGATAAAGGGTCCCGTCGGATCCTCGGCTGCATCCTCGATGTGTGGCCGCGACCCTGCCATTCCGTATGAGTCCTCTTCCGTCGGGTGGACGGCATCGCGCGGATGCGACTAGCGGTACGCGTGGCCCAAGGCCCGCATCGTCTCCCAGAGAACGGCAGGGTCGGCGGCCGACCAGGTGAGGAAGCCATCGTCGATTTCGCCGTCGGCCAAGAGTTGCCTGACGTTTGCCAGCAACTCCGGGTTTTCGTCGCAGGCCTCGCGGAGGAACCGTGCCCGCCGATCAGCCGGCAACTCCATGGCCAGGTGGAACAGAAGTCTAATGCGTTTCCAGCGGTGCGCATCCACGGCGATGAGTCCCCTCGTAAGGGTGACCGCCAGCCTCAACGGCGGGCGAAACGCTCCTTCACTTTAATAAACGCGTACTGAGGGAGGTGGGTGACAAACATGTAGGCAATTGAATCACGGCACCATTTGGCGCGGCGCGGTTGGGGCGTCGCGTCCTCGTCATCGGATGCAACTCCTGTTCTCACAGATGTTTCTCGATGTTCTGTCACCCCGTACCGCTTCAATGCGTTTACGCCTTTAGAGCGATGCCCCGTCATGAAGTGAGCCCCGCGCTCGACCGGGACGAAATCCAGGCAGAGCGATTTCGAGGTTCCGTGACAATGCAGCCAACTCGACAAGCCGCGAGCGGGCTCGGCATGTACGAAGCCGTGCGAATAAAGACATACGCGTCCCTTCCGCTAGTTGGTATCATGGAGGGGCAATTCGCCGCAGGCGGCACAGACGGTTCTGTATCCTCATTCATCCCTCGGCAACGAAGTACCGTCGTGCTGCACACGGGCCGGCAGGGCGGCACACCGGGCCACGGCTTGGGTGTGTCGAAACGACAGTAATCTACAGGAGACTTAGCGATGAAGTCAGCGACAGCATTGGCAATTGCGATTGCCATCAGCGTGGCGGGCAATGTCAGCGCAAGCACGATCTACGTAGATGACGAGGCCCCGGCCGGTGGCGACGGGCAGAGTTGGGGCACGGCATTCAACGATCTTCAAGACGCCCTGGCGGCCGCCGCCGCGTCCGGAGGCACGGTGGACGAGATCCGCGTGGCGGGAGGAAGGTACACGCCCGGCCCGCCCGACGGGCCGCGTGACGCCACGTTCGATCTGATCAGCGAGGTGGCCGTGCGCGGCGGGTATGCCGGATATGGCGCGGCGGACCCTGACGAGCGGAACATCGGCGTCCACGCGACGATCCTCGACGGCGACATTCAAGGCAACCAGACGCCCTACGACGGCTGGAGCGACAATGTGTATCACGTCGTGACGTGCACCGGAACCGCCGAGGGCACGACCGTGGATGGCGTGACGATCGCCAATGGTTATATCGGCTACGCCGATGCCACGGAGAACGCCGGTGCCGGGTTCCTGGTCAATGGAGCGTCCCTGCAACTCACCCACTGCATCGTGCGCGATAACGAGGTGGCGTGGTACGGGCAAGGGGGTGGTCTCTTCGCGGACGGAGCGCATCTAGCGCTCTCCAACTGCGTGTTCAAGGACAACACGGCCGTCACCGGGCACGCCCTGTCGTTTCGCGCGAGCACGGTCGAGGCGACGAATTGCACCATCGCGGCAGCGTGGCAGGACCCGGACGGCCCCGATACCACGGTGGTTGAATCTCTCGGTGGGAGCACGCTGCGGCTTTACAACAGCATCGTCTGGGGCACGTCCCCGGACTGGCGCGTTACGCTCGCGGACGACGGCACGGGCTCGCTCACGGTCGACTACTGCTGTGTCCGGGGCTGGACCGCCGAAGCGGGCGGCGTCGGTAACCGGAGCGAGCGGCCGAACTTTGTCCGCCGCAGTTTCCACCTCCAGGCGGACTCCCCCTGCATCAACGCGGGCGACCCGGCCGTCACGTCGGGCGATGACGTCGATGTCGATGGCGAGTCCCGGGTGCACGACGATCGTATCGACATGGGGGCCGACGAGTTCGTGGATTCCGATGAGGACGACCTGCCCGATCGCTGGGAAATCCGATGGTTCGACCATGCTACAGAGGCCACTCCGGAAGAAGACACCGATGGAGACGGGCGACCCAACGGTCGTGAGCATGTCGTCGATACCGATCCGCGGACGCCGCACACCGTGTACCACGTCGACCCCGACGGGAACGACACCTGGGACGGGCTCGCCCCGGTATGGGACGGTGTGCACGGACCCAAGGCTACGATCCAGGCCGCGATTTTCGAGGCGGACAGCGACCAGATCGACGTCGTCTCAGTGGCCGACGGTGTGTACACGGGAGATGGAAACAGAGACATCGAAATCTACGCCTGGTATGGCCAACGCTACGTGCCCGACGTCGAGATCCGCAGCGCGAATGGCCCGGACCGGTGCATCATCGATTGTGAGCGAGAAGGTCGCGCGTTCGACATCTCGAGCGGTGCGTCGTTCGGAACGACCATCGACGGCTTCACCATCCGCGCCGGCGCGGAGTGCTTAATAGGCGGCGGGATCTTCATCTCTTACGCCAGCCCGACAATTCGGAACTGCGTGATCACCGACTGCGTGGCCAACGATTGCGGCGGGTCGTTCGGCGGTGGGATCTGTGCGAGGAATGGCGACCCCGTGATCGAGCGTTGCGCGATCGTGGACAACCTACTGGGTGACGACGACAACTCCTCAGGCGGCGGCGTTTACACTATGCGTGGCGGTGCGGTCATTCGCGACTGCCTGATCGTCGCCAATGGCGTGGATGGGCTCACGCCGAGCAGCGCCGGTGGCGTTGAATTCTTCCTGAGCGATGGGATTTTGAGCGGATGCGTTATTGAGGGCAATTCCTCTCGGTATGGCGGTGGCGTCGATACTCTATCGGACACCTTTGCGGTGACGCCTCGATTTGACCGCTGTACGATTCAGGAGAATACTGCACAGTACGGAGGCGCGCTTTTCACCTACAATAACAGCCCCGTTATCACGAACTGCGTCCTCCGTGACAACCTGGTGGAAGTTGACGGTGGCGGTGTGATGGAGCACGGCGATATCGGTAGACCGATTATCATCAACTGCTCGGTAATCGGCAACCGCTCCATCGGTTCCGGGGTCGAAAGTGCGGCCGGCGCTGGCATTCATGGGGCTCGAGTACGCATGTGCAATTCCCTAGTGTGGGGCAATGCTCCCACCCAGGTCGGGGATTTCGACGACCTGGTTGTGCCGGCCTCATACAGCCTGGTACAAGGCGGATACCCTGGCACCGGCAACATTGGCGCACCGCCGGTGTTTGCGTTCGAGACCGACCACCACCTCCTTCCCGGTTCGCACGGAATCGACGCCGGGACCGCGTCACCGCCCGATGGCGAACTGCCGGAGGTGGATCACGACGGCGAGGAACGCTCGCTGGACGGCCTCGGTGACGGCACGCCCCTCCCGGACGTCGGGGCGTTCGAGTTTGTCCCCGGCGAACCACGGATCGCCGTGTCGGATTGCACGGTGGCGTTCCGCGCCGTGCACGAGGGCGACGACCCGGCCGCCCAGACCGTCTTCATCCGCAACTGTGGCGAGGGCGTGCTGAACTGGGAGGCGGTGGCAGACCGGCCCTGGGTTAGCGTGTCGCCGGCGGCCGGTCAGTCCGACGGTTCGATCGGCGAATTGCGCATCCAGGTGAACGTGGGTGATTTGCCCCGCGGCATGCACGCAGCCCGGATCCAACTCACCGATCCGTCGACCGATCAGGAGCCCACTTACATCCATGTGCTGCTGCGCCTGTACACGATCCACCGCGTGCCGGAGCAGCATGTGACGATCCAGGACGCGATCGACGTGGCCGAGCGGCACGACGAGATCGTGGTGGCCGACGGCGTGTATACGGGCGCAGGCAACTGGGAAATCCGGTTCCGCGGCAAGTCGCTCGTTCTGCGGGGCGAGAACGGCCCCGACGCCTGCATTATCGATTGCACGGGGCATCCCCGCGGCGTCGTCTTCAACGAATTCGAAGGCCGCGATTCGGTGCTGGACGGGTTTACGATCCGCGGGGTCGCCGGACCCGCGGTCTTGTGCTACGCCTCGAATCCGATCATTCGCAACTGTGTTCTTGAAGGCAATTCCCGAGGAATCCAATGTGCCGAGGATGCGGGTCCGATCATCAGTCACTGCCTGATCACCGGCAACGTCGGTGAGCACGGTGCAGGAATCTACCATGCCGGCGGTTCCGAGTCGGGCGATGGCCGCCCGATCGTGAGCCACTGCGTGATCGCGAACAACCAGGCGGATCGCGCGGCCGGGATCGAGATGCACGGCAGCGTGCTGCCGACGATCACCCATTGCCTGATTACGGGCAACACGGCGACCAACGGCGACGGCGGCGGCTTGTGGCTGGCGGTGGACCCCGACGCATGGCTCCCCACCGTTCCGACGGTCTCGCTCAGCCATTGCACGATCGTCAATAACACCGCGGTCGACAACGGCGGTGGGATCCTGTTGGCTCCGCCCGACCCGTCCCACTACGGTCCACTCCATGACATCCGGAACTGCGTGATATGGGACAACGCCGCCGCCGCCGGTGCGCAGGCGGCGATTAATGGTGGACAGGACGTCGACTATCGTTTCGCCTACTGCGACGTCGAGGGCGGGGCGGACGGCGTGCCGGTGGCGGCGGGCACCTTGATCTGGGGACCGGGCAGTCTCGACATCGACCCGCAGTTTGTCGATCCGGCTGGTCCGGATGACGACCCGGATACGTGGGCCGACAACGACTATCGGCTCCAACTGACGTCGCCGTGCGTGGACGCCGGGGACAACGCCGGCGTGACGCCCGATGTCCTCGACCTGGATGGCGATCACGACTCCGACGAGCCGATGCCGTGGGACCTCGACGGGGAGCCGCGATTCTCCGACGTGCCAGGTATCCTCGATACCGGTAATCCGGCCACCCAGGGACCGCCGGTCGTCGACATGGGCGCCTACGAGAGTTTCGAGATCGACTGCAACGACAACGGCGTCGAGGACGACGTAGACATAACCGAGGGCACCAGCGAGGACTGCAACGAAAACCGGGTCCCGGATGAGTGTGACATCGCGTACGGCGCGAGTTCGGACCTCGACGGAAACGGCGTCCCCGACGAATGCGAAACCAACCTCCGCTTCGTGAAGGCCAACGCCGCGGGCAATGGCTCTGGCACGAACTGGCAGGATGCCTACCCCGATCTGCAGGCGGCCCTCACCGCCGCCGCTCTGCCACGGTATGACGTGGCCGAGATCTGGGTGGCCCGCGGGACGTACTACCCGGACCATGGGGGCGGGGACCGGGAGGCCACGTTCCGGCTCGTCGACGGGGTCAGCGTGTACGGCGGGTTCAGCGGGTGGGAGTCGCAGCGGGGCCAGCGTGACCCGACCTGTCATCCGTGCGTCCTGAGCGGCGACATCGGAATCCCCGGCGACGACACCGACAACGTCTATCACGTCGTGACCGCCGGTGGACCCGGCGAGTCGGCCCTGCTCGACGGGCTGGTCATCATCGGCGGCCGGGCCGATGGGCCCCGACCGCTCGATCGAGGAGCCGGCATCTACAAACCAGACGGTGACTTGACCGTCCGCGAATGCCGGTTCGAGGACAACTACGCCGCCGACGTGGGCGGGGCGATCTTCAATGCCTATGCGGGTTTGACAGCGGGCCGATGTACGTTTGTGGCGAACTCCGGTTCGGTGGGCGGCGGCATCCGGAATGAAGACTCGGTTGTCCGCGTCGATAACTGTCTGTTCGGCGGCAACACGGCCCATACGTACGCCGGTGGGGCCATCAACAACAGCAACACTGATCTCACTGTGACGAACAGCACTTTTGTGGCGAACGTGGCCACCACCGCCGGTGCGGGGGCGATCCGGAACATCGGCACCAGCAATGTTTCGTTGAGCAGTTGTATTCTCTGGAACAACCGAACGAGCACCGGCGAGCCGACCGAAACCGCGCAGATGACCAGCGCGCCTACGTGCTCTGTGGCAGTAGATTACACGTGCTTCCAGGGCTGGACCGGATCGCTGGGCGGAACCGGCAACATAGGCGATGATCCGTTATTCCTCGGACCAGCCGGCCCGGACGGCGATCCCGGCACCTGGGAGGACAACGATTACCGTCTCACCGCCGGCTCGCCGTGCGTCAACGCGGGTGATCCGGCGTACATGCAGACGGATGGCGACGCGGATCTCGATGGCCGTCCGCGCGTCCTCTGCACGCGGGTCGACATGGGGGCGTACGAGTACGGCCTGGGCGACTACAATTGCGATGGGTCAGTCGATCTGGTCGACTACGCGGCGTGGGACGGTTGTTTCACCGGGCCGGACGCCGGCCCCTACGACCCCGGTTGCGAAGCGTTTGACGCGGATTACGACGGCGACATTGACCTGCAAGACTTCAGCCGGTTCCAGGAGACGCTCGTCTACTGACGGAGCGTCACGATGCCAGGGCCGAGCATCCCGTGTCAGCTGTTCGGGATGCCGCGCGAGACTCGCCCTGCGACAATCCATCGGTTCTTTAGGGCGGTCTCTATGGAGTATGTCAAAGGAGCAGTGTCATGACCCGTGGACAAATGGTTCTCGCCGCCTTGCTCGCGGCAATCCTCATCGTGCTCTCCGTCAATGTCGTTGTGGCCGGGACGTCTGGAACGCAACCGGTCCCCGCAACGCAGGAGTCCACGGAACGGCGAGCGGTGAGCCGCCAGGTGTTCGACCACGAGTCGGGAAGCAGCGCGACGTTGTTTCGGTTATGGTCTGATGGCAGCGTTGATGGCATCTACCTCGGTCCTGGAGGCGGAGGAAGCTGGTTCAAGGTGCCCTATCAAGAATCCGCATCGCGCGAGAAAGGAACGCAGGACACTCGCTGAACGCGTAACGCTGATTGCTCGTTGGTGCGAAGGCGATCGGCGTGCTCTGTATGAACAGGGAGCAGCTGCGCCGACGCGTGCGCGAGTCATGGAGGACTAATGGTCATGAGTTTGTAGTGACAATAGAATCGACCCGTCGCTCAGAGTCGTGAGAAACCGAGGAGGAAGCGGTGGCAGCTATGCGAGGATATGGCACACGGGTGTTGATTTGCGGGATTTCGCTCACGCTCACCAGTGTAGGGTGCTTGTCTAGCACAGAGGCTGTATAAAGGGTACGTACAAAGAGACGCACGTCACGGAATAGCACTGGACTGAGTATCGACATGCAGGAGGCAGCCACCAGAGCGTATACTCATCACGCCGGAAACACGTCCACGACCACGGGTCAAAACTGGTATCGTTCCGCTCTAGCCAAAGGGCAAGTTCACCGCACCGGATGGCGAGTGAGTACTGGCCCCGCGCCGTTTCCGGAAAGTATAGTTGTGCGTCGTACAACCCGGAGGCGAAAAAGGCGCAGGCGACCAGCACTGTGCCGAGTAGCCCCACCCACTTCAGAATCCGTCGTGTTCGTGAGCGTCGTCTCATGACCGGCCCCCGACGTCTGCAGGCATCCTACCGCGCTGCTGCTTTGCATCCAGGGCGTTCACGGGGTAGTGTTTCAAAGCAAGTGAGACAATCGGGCGTTCTGGTATAGTGACGGTTCGCGGGCGGGCCCCGAGGGGGGAACCATGGCCCCAAGGTTCCCCCCTCAGGCTCCCCCTTCCTTCCCCATCCCAGCGCGGGGGAGGCGCGAGGTCGCGAGGAGGAACCGTTATGAGCAACCCGAAACGTCGTCGCAAATGGACCGCCGACCAGAAGCTCCGCATCGTCCTGGAGACCCTCCAGTCGGACGGCAAGGTGGCCGCGATCTGCCGCCGCGAAGGGATCAGCCCGAACCAGGTCTACCAGTGGCGCAAACAACTCATGGGGTCGGCCGAGGCCATCTTCGCCCGCCAGCGCAACGGCCAGGCCGACCCGAAGGTCGAGAAGCTCGAAGCGGAGAACCAACGGATGAAAGGCGTGATCGCCGAGATCACCGCGGAGATCCTCGATCTAAAAAAACGCTCTCGGATTGAGCGACCACCCGCAGCTCCCGCCCGAGCTGCAGTGTGAGGTGATGGCCTTGGTGGAGCAAACGGAACAACGAAGCCGCTGGTCGATCCGGCGAACGCTGCGCATCCTGGAGATCTCGCCCAGCAGCTACTACCGCTGGCGGCAGCAGACCGCGTGGGACCGGCCCACGGCCCGCGCCCCGACCGGTTCGCTGTATGAACTGCTGGAGGCCGAACGCCGAGCCATCCGGGCCTACGCCCTGAAGCATCCGGCGGTGCGTCATCGCGAACTGGCCTGGCGGATGCTGGACGAGGGGGTGTGTGGCGTGTCGCCGTCAAGCGTCTATCGCGTGCTGCGGGAGGCCGACCTGGTCTGCCGGTGGACGCCGAAGACCAAGGCCGGGAGCACCGGTCGGGAGGCATCGCCGACGCGGCCTGACCAGAAGTGGCAGACGGACATCAAGTACGTGCGGGTGGGCCCACGGAACTATTACCTGCTGAGCTTCCTGGACGTCTACTCGCAGTACATCGTGCATCATGAGCTGTTGGCCTGGATGGGTGGCCTGAGCGTGGCCACGGAGGCGGCCGCGGCGTTGGAAACGCTCGATGGCGACGTGCGGCCGGACATTCAGAGCGATCACGGGTCGGGGTTCGTCTCCCGGGAGTTCGCCGAGACGTTGCGGGCGGCCGGGGTGACGCACAAGAAGATCCGTCCGCACACGCCGACCGACAATGCCGAAATCGAGCGATGCCAGCGGACGATCGGCGAGCGGCTCGACGGGCATGAGCTGGAGGATCTCGTGCAGGCCCGGGCGGTCATCGCGGAGATCATTGACGACTACAACCACGTGCGGCTGCGTTCGTCGGACGCTTACACAGGATGGCTGCATTCAAATGTGCGCAACTTGACGGACACTACCTTCGGCGTTGTCGTTCCTGCGGCCGGTGGATTACTATCGAGGGAATCCGGAGGCGTTGCTGGCCGAGCGTCGCCGGACGTTGAGAACGGCCAGGGAGCTGCGCAAGCAGGAGAACATCAGGCTGCGGCAGCGTCTCCTGCCCTGGGCGGAGGCGGAAACCGTCACTTATCCGAAGCGGCAAACTGTCTCACTTTGATTGAAACAAATCAATCCTACTCAACACGTCTCAGGGCTGCGTCCACCGTGCGCGTGCGCCCCACTAGATAATAGCCTTCGAAGTGTCTAAACGGAGCGAGGGCGAGGCAATTGTGTTCGACGATCCATCGAATGCCAATCTCATCAAACGACTTTGAAATAGCCTCAGCAACGCATGCTTCCGGAAAAAACATCACGTACAGCTTCGTGTATTCCAGGTCAATACCGTCGTCAGCCATCAACTCCTCATACGCATCACGGCGATACTCAAATACCACTCGCCCGTATCGATACCCACTCTCCTCCAAGAAATCCACACCCTCGATTGAATAACGAGCTATGTCATTGCCTATGCTTACGATATGCGGAAATACTCTTATCAGTCCATCATCTAAGAGCGGTCCAACCGCCCACACAAAACATGCGAGTTCTGGTGCTTCGAGCGATGACAGAACTCCTGGAACGACGCGTCGCCATTGCGCTTCGAACCCGGCGCATGCGGTGACATCATGCTTCCCTTCAGGTACCACTGCAATGCTGGCGAAACAGACGTCCGTTTGCAGGGACGCGGGCAACACATCTGGATCCCACGCCTTGTTCTTCGGGAATGTCGTTTGAGCGTAGCTGACCGTGCTCGTATAGAACTGCATGGCAGTGCCTCCTGTGACACAGACACACTTCGACAGCCAGCCGGTGCGCTATAACGCTGGCGCCACCACGAGGGGGGCTGCCGCTCCCCCGGTACCCAGAATCAGGGCTCCACATGCTGCTCCCGCGCCCACATACTCAAGACCGGTTTGGACTTTCCGGATTGTCCGGTCGCTGGGCAGATGCTGGCCCCAGCACGCCCACCAAGGAGCCATGGGCACTTTGATCGCCGGCTCCCCTGGCTTCACTGGAACCCGTTTCTTGGACCCTTTTCGTGGTCGCACATCCCAGTGAGGGTTATGCGTGTCGTCTTCCGGATGATACCGCCATTTATTGGTTCTTCACACATTAGCGGGGAGCAGATGATGCCCAACGGCAGCTCTGCGTATCTTGTTGTTGTTCCAAGACTTCAAGATGCAGGAGGCTGCCGTTGGACACGCATGAGCTTAGCGAGCTGCTCGGGGGCTGGGAAGGTTACCGGCTTGGCACGGTGGGTCGGGCCTCCATGGAGCAACAATGTGGCGAGAGGTCGGAGATCTGGATCGAGCTTCATCCGGATCCCCAGCATCCCCGCCGATGCGGCGGCTGCGGCCAAGTCGTGGCGACAATCCACGAGACGACCGAGCGGTGGGTGCGCGACTTGCCGGTCCTCGACGCCGAGACGTGGCTGCTCGTGCACCGGGTGCGCGTGAACTGCCCCGACTGCGGACCACGGGTGGAGCAATTGGACTGGCTCGACCCTTGGGCCCGGTTCACGCGACGCTTCGCGGACAGCGTCGTGCGGCTGGCGGCGGTGCTACCGTTCAAGCAGGTCGCTGAGTTCTACGATCTGCACTGGGTAACGGTCAAACGGCTGCACAAGGAGCATCTGCAGCGCACGCTGGGCCCGGCGGATCTGACGGGAATCGAAGTGATCGCGATGGATGAGTTCGCGATCCAGAAGGGGCAGCGCTACGCCACGGTCGTTGTAGAGCCCTATCGCAAGCAGGTGCTGTGGGTGGGGCGTGGCCGCGGTCGGGCAGACATCCGGCCGTTCTACGAGCAGTTGGGCCCAAACGGGCGCGCACGGCTCAAGACGATCAGAGCCCCAGCAACAGGTTCGTTGGAGCCCACCTCGGTAATCTCCAGCACGTAGTGTTGCTCGAACAGTTTCCCGGGATCGCAACCCGCGATAAGGGGTATCGTACAGAGGACCCCCAATGGCCAGTACTTGCTACGCATTTTATTCTCCTGCTTGGGGATCTATCTTGCTTGTGCTATGGCTTTCGCTTCGTCATACGTAGGACTCCCGCCACCAGCTGAGGTCGAACTCAGCAAGAAGGACAGTCGGAGAGCACGGAATGAACCAACAGTGACTCTGACGCACACCAGAACCTCAATTGCCCCACGCTACGTTGTGCCACCAGTCGTCGTCCAGTCTTCGGTACTCACCGGCATGCAGATCGATTAGAACGGTCCCCATCCGCTGATCGCCGTACGTGTCCTTGGCTGCCCACTGCCACGCCACCCATGTTCCATCTCGCGAGCAGACCGGAGGCGCAGCGTAACCTCCCTTGTCGAGGGCCTTCTTGCCGTCGACGGCCATCACCCGGCTCGGCGCGGGATCACCAAGCGTGTATCGCCAAAGTTCCCGCGAGCCCCGTACGAAGAAGATCGACGATGCACTCGCCCACGCAGCGTATGAACCATGCCCAGGCAGGATATCCTCCTTGCCGGTACTCAGGTCCAGCACGGCCATTGGAGGTTCGTTCTCGAACTCACCCATCGTGAGCAGGAGCTTCTTTCGGTTCGGTGACAGGTCGGCTCGCGTATAGCGGTGGCTCACCTGAAAGGACGAGTTCACCTTGCCCTCGAAATCCTGGGCATCAATCCGCGTCAGCTTACCTCCGCCTGCGAACCGCGGTGTGTAGACCACGCCGGTGCCACGGTCGACGTCAATGCCCGCCGGAAAAACGCTCCTGAGCATCTTGACCGTCTTGGATTTCAGGTCGAGTTGGCAGACGTAGTTGTCATCGCCGAGGACGCGGAGCAACACAAAATACAGCAACTGGCCGTCGTCGGAAGGGGACAAGTACCAGTTCATCTCTCCAGTCGCCAGGGGGACCTCCGGATCGATCGGATGCATACCGTCGAGTGAGGCACGAACCGTTGTGCTGCCATCGACCGGATGCGCCGACAAAACGGCGGCGATGCAGAAGGCCGCCGAATGGGGGATCAAGAGCGACAAGATCGCGGCAGGCGTCCTGGGTCAGGGCGAGCTGGACGCCGCATCCGCCGCGGAGGAACCGATCGAACAGCATATTGAAGCGTTCGTTGCCGTGATGCGCGCACGGCCAGGCCGCGGCGGTCGCCCCCAGCTGGATCCCAAGCACGTAACTCAAACGAAATCCTACCTTTACCGCATCGTGGAGGCTTGCGGGTTCGCCCGCCTGCGGGATGTGAACCGGCCACGCCTTCAGAAATGGGTCGATGACCAGGCCGCCGATGGCTTGGGGGCGAGGACGTCCAATGCCATCGTCAAAACCCTGGTAGCCTTCGTGCGGTGGGCGGTCGAAACCAACCGGCTGCGAACAAACCCACTGCAGGGGCCACCGCTGCGGGACGAGAAAGCAAACCCCACCCGACCGCGTCGAGGGTACACGGATGACGAGCTGGAGCGGTTGTTCGAGGCCGCCCGCAAGCGTGGTATTGCCGAGTGCGGTCGTCAGAAGGTGCCCCCAGCCGACAATGACGACTCGAAGGATCTGGACGATCGGCGGAGGTGGCCCAAGGAGTCGATCACGTTCGAGACGCTGCCGGCGTGCTTTGAGCGCGGGCTGGCGGCTCTCGCCGAGCGTCCCGAGCGGCGCGACGCGCTGTTGCGAGTGGGCCGAGAACGAGCCCTCGTCTACGCCGTGCTGGCGGATGCCGGCTTACGCTGCGACGAACTGCGATCGCGCCGGGTACGCGACTTCGACCTGACGAGCAAGTCGCCATGCATCCGTCTGGACGCGGCCTCGGCCAAGTCCGGCAAAACGGCCGTAGTCGCGTTGTCGCCGACGTTGGCGGCCGCGTTGAACGAATGGGCATCCGAAGTCCTGCGCGACGCGCAGAGCCGCGCCAGCGAAGCGGGAGGGCCGCTCCTGATGCGTCTGGATCCTGAGGGCGAGTTGCTGCGCGTCCCCGAACACCGCAGTTTCTTGCGGACGCTCGATCATGACCTGGCCGTGGCATCCATTCCCAAGATTGATGAGCACGGTCGGCGGGCGGACCTCCACAGCTTCCGAGTTACGACCGGGACACGATGGCTGCGGTCCGGCGTCGCGTTCTCCGTGGCCCAGGCTCACATGCGTTTGGCCACGCCGGGGCTGCTCGCCACCACCTACAACGATCTGGGGCTAGGGGACACCGCGGTTGCGGCCACTGAGGTGCCGGCGCTGCCGCTGGGCCCGGCCTGTGAAGGCGAATCGCCCGAGCCGGATCGAGCGGCCAAAACCGGCACCGACGGCCGGCCCGTGCCGGACCGCACGCCGGCGGTGCGGGCGGCGCCCGAGCAATCCGAGGGTAGTGACACGGACTTGACACCAAAGCGGGCTGGTAAACCGAAACGAATGGCCTCGGCTTGTACTTCTGCTTGCGCTACGGCTGGGCATCGTGGGGTTATGAGGGGTTCCGGGGGGCAACCGGCGTCGGTGCGCGGTTCCGCGACGAACGCCGTAAGTGGTGCTCCGGGGCATGGTTGTACACGCCAGGGCACCGGGGGGAAACTGGCCTGCCAGGACTCGAACCTGGAACCTTCTGATCCAGAGTCAGACGTGCTGCCAGTTGCACCACAGGCCAATGGTCACCCTAGTCTAGCCCCCCCTCGCAGACCATGCAAGCGGCCACCGTCGCGACCCAGCGTCCGACTTGACCCGGCGTCCGAGGCGACGCGGCGTTCGACTTGACGCAGCGTCCGACGCGACGCGGCGACCGACTTGACCAATCGACGTCGTCCGGCGAGGATGGAAATCGGCGGACTTTTCCCGGACCCGCCGTGCCGCCGTCCGGAGCCCGTTGCCCGGGGACGCAACGCGCGCGGCACCCATGGTCGGCCCTCTCAGCGAAGGGTGGAAATCCTGTTCCTGCGGCTCTCCACAGGCAGCCTCGGTCACGCCGCATCAAGGGTAACATCGATGGACCCTCACGATCACCTTGCTGTCGACACCCAGGCCGTGCACGCCGGGCTCCGCACGTACGAGTTTCGCCCCCTCGTGCCGCCGATCTACCAGACCTCCACCTTCGCGTTCGAATCCGCGGAGAAGGGGGCCGCGATCTTCGCCGGACGCGAGCCAGGATACATCTACTCTCGTATGCTCAATCCCACCGTGCAGGCCATGGAAAACGCCATCGCCCAGCTCGAGGGCGGGCACGCCGCACTGGCCACCGGCAGCGGAATGGCGGCTGTCCACACCATCCTGGCCGCCCTCGCCCGATCGGGCGATCACGTGGTCTGCGCCGACACGGTGTATGGCCCGACCTGCACCCTCGTCGAGACCATCCTGCCGCGGTTCGGGATCGAGGCCACCATGATCGACACGTCCGACCTCGAGGCGGTCAAGGCGGCCATGCGCCCCAACACCAAGGTGGTCTTTCTCGAAACGCCCGGCAACCCCACCCTCGTCATCTCGGACATCGGGGCCGTCAGCCGCATCGCTCACGCGCACGGCGCCTCCGTCGTGGTCGACAACACGTTCATGAGCCCGATCCTCCAGCAGCCGCTGAAGCGGGGGGCCGACGTCGTGATGCACAGCCTGACCAAGTTCATCAATGGTCATGCGGACGTCGTGGGTGGCATCATCGTCGTCAAGGACGACAATGAGTACACCGCGTTCCGCAAGGTCCTCAACCATCTCGGCGGCGTGCTGCCGCCGTTCGAGGCGTTTCTCGTGCACCGCGGGATCAAGACGCTCGCCCTGCGCATGAAGCGCCATTGCGAATCGGCCCTGAAAATCGCCGGGTATCTCGAAGCCCACGCGGAAGTGGAGTGGGTGAGGTACCCCGGCCTCAAGAGCCACCCGCAGTACGAGATCGGGCGCAAGCAGGCCACCGGCGGCGGGGCGGTCATCAGCTTCGAGCTCAAGGGCGGCATCGAAGCCGGCCGCGCGATGATGAACGCGGTCAAGCTGTGCGGACTGGCGGTGAGTCTCGGCGGCGTGGAGACGCTGATCCAGCACCCGGCCAGCATGACCCACGCGTCCATGGGCGCCGACGCGCGGAAACGGGCCCACATCACGGACGGGCTGGTTCGCATCTCGGTCGGTATCGAAGACCCGGATGACCTCATCGCCGACCTGGAGCAGGCCATGGCCGCGGCCCGGTCGCCGTCCGGCCATCGGGCCCACATCGGAGCCGGATAGACGGACGATCGTTCGATCAACGCATTCTCTGCCCCGCCGGTCGCCGGCCGGCCCGCGTCAATCCAATCGCACCACCACGCGCGAGACGAGGATCTTCAGTTCGTCAAGGTGTTTCCGCACAGCGTCGAGGTTGCCGTTGATGGTTTCCTGTTCGGCCTTGGCCGCCAGTTCGCTGAGAATCGCGTATCCGTGCCCTCCGCCGCTCCCCTTCAACTGGTGCGTCGCGGTCTTGAGGGCGGCGAGGTCGCCGTTGGCCAACGCCTTTTCCATCGTGTCAAGGCGGGCACCGAGGCTATTGACGAACTCCTGCACGACCTCCTCGAAGGCAGCGTCTTCCTGCACCAGATCGGAGGGGATCGGATCCAAGTTGTCTTTCTTGTCTTCGTTCTCGTTCGTCACGATTGTCTCCAGGACGCAGCTTGACGTTCTGAGGGAGTTATCGTCCGTTTGACGCACTCGCTTTGCTTGGCGCGAGGAGTTGAGCGGGGCCCGAGCCACACGGGTGGACGCGGACTCCATCGGACACGCATCTTTCGGACGACACGTCCGCCGGGTACGATGCGCTGCGGTTATCGGGCTTGCCACGCCCACCGACGGCCCGGATGCCGTCGCTTCGTCCGCCGGCGCACCCGTTTGGAGACCGACTCATGGACCTCAGCGATCTGCGCAGCGACCCCGTGGAGGCGGGCGGCGACTCGCTGACGGCGACCCTGGCCGCCCGCGCCGGGGGGGGCGGCCGCGCCGTCGAGTACGATGACCTCACCGCCGCGACCGGCCTGGCTTTCCATGGCGGGGCGGGGCGGCCGGACGGCGCCGCGCCGGGCGGCGAATGGGCGGGCCGCGACTGGAACCTGCTCGCCGCGGCCCGCCGGTTCGGCATCGAACTCCGCCCGTTGCACCCGCCCGGCGCCGCCCGCGGTTTGCGGGACGCCCCCGAGTTCGAAAAGCACTTTGCGGACAGCTACGCGCCGCTGATCCGGCAGGCACTCGACCACGGTCAAGCGGTGCTCGCGTGGCAGGGCTGGCCCGCTCCGCAAACCTGGCAATGGGGCGTGGTGACCCGCGAGGTGACCGGGGGCCTGGGTTTCGCCGGGTCGACGCCGGGAGGCGGCGGGGAGGTGACCCTCATCGAACCGATCGTTCAAACCTATGTCGTCGAGTCCCTGGCCGGCGACGTCGAACCGCTCCGCACTCTGACGCAAGCCGCTCTGGAGGCGGCCGATCGCGTCGTGCATGATCGGCTGGCGCCGGAGTTCGGCGTGGTCACCGGCCACGCGGCCTACGACGCCTGGCGGCAGTGGCCGCTCGACGAGGAAGAGTCGGTCCGCCGGCTCGCCGCGGCGGTGGGGGGCGTCGCCCATGCCCGGTCGTCGGCCGCCCGCTTCATTAACCGCGCCGGGGCCTCGGCGCCGTCGGACCTCGCCGCGGCCTTGCACCGTGTCGAGGCGGTCTTGCCGCCAGTCATCGAATCCGCCTCAACACTGTGCCGTGTGGCGCTGAACGAATCGGGCGACGCGCAGCGTTTGCGCGATGGACTGACGCAACTTCAGGAAACGGAACGCTCTCTGGCCGAGGCCGTGCGGTCGACGATGACCACCTGAGTTCGTGGACCGATGAGCTCGTGATTGGCGTGGACCGCCCATAAAGAGATAGCCAGCGGTTCACGATCTCGGTCATGCTCAGAGGCAAATGATATTTGAAGATTCGTGACAGTATCGCTGGCTGACTATACTATCGACACGCCGCGAAGAGAACTTGACGCAAAGTGACGTTTTCTTCGCTCATTCAACCAGGTGATTCGGCTCGGTAACGGTGACCATGGCATGGAGGTTGCACGGATATGCGTGGACGGTTACACGAATGGCTCCTGCTGACGGTCGTGATGCTGGCGGCGTGCGGTTGCGCGACGTCGAATGAAACCGAGCACAACCGCCAGACCACATCGCTGGCCGCAGCACGTGTCCCTTCCGACGCGACATCGCACGCCGCGGCGCAGATCTCGTCCGACGATGCGCTGGCGGGTCTGCCGGGCGTTTTCCTCTACGTCTATTTCCCGGACAACCTGAACGCGCTGGGGCTGCGCGAGGCGGTGGTCGAACGGGAGGTAGACGCGCGTTTACGGCGGGCGGGCGTCCGCGTGCTTCGTCACGACGAGATGCTTCGCACGCCGGGGATGCCCTCACTGGATGTCAACATCAACGGGCTGGTCAACGCGGCCGGCACCTCGCTGATCTACAACGTCCGCGTCAGCCTGTCGGAGAAGATGAAGCTCCAGCGTCCCCCGCACGCCCTGGTCAACACCCGCATGTGGAACGCGGCCACGATCGGTGAGAATCCGCTCGACCGTCTGGATGGCGTCTACGCGGTGGCGTACGAAGTGGTCGACCGGTTCATCGCGGCCTGGCGGGAGGCAAACGAAGGTTGAATGACCGATTACAAACTGCCCGTTACCAATGGGGCGTCGTGTATGGTCAGGTACTGGCATGGCGCGCGCCAGGCCCGTGGCCGTCTATTCGTAGCGCTGCATCGGTACTAAGTGCTTCGCCGCGGCACCACAGACGCCCCGGCGCGCCTCGGTGTCTCGTCGATTCGACCGAGGGTCCGCCGGTTTCTCAGGTGGCGGCGATATGCCGTTCGTACGCGGCGGCATCCATCAGGCCTTCCAGGGCGGCGGCGCTCGCCATTTCGACCTTGATCATCCAGCCCTTGCCGAACGCGTCCTCGTTGATGAGCTCGGGGTGATCGGCCAGTTGGTCGTTCACCGCGGCGACGGTGCCGTCCACCGCGCTGAAGAACTCCGACGTGGCCTTCACCGATTCGATCTCCCCGCATGCTGAGTCGGCGTTGACCGCCGTACCCACCGCGGGCAATTCGATGTACGTGATGTCCGTCAACTCGTCCGCCGCGTACTGGGTGATCCCGATCGTGGCAACGTTGCCTTCCACCAACACCCACTCGTGCGATTCGGTGTACTTGCGGTCAGTCGGAATGCTCATCGGCTCGTCCCGTCATCTGATGTGTGATGTCCCGTCTAATGGCCGGCGGACGCCCGCCCACCGGCTCGCGTCATCACCGGACCGCCCACGCGGCGATCGGCCAACGGTGATGTCGCGCACGTCAGGCTTTCGGTTGCTTGGGCCGCTTGTAGAAGGGCAACTTGACTACCACGGCCGGCGTGGGCTTGCCGCTGACATCGACGGCCACCCCGGTGCCCGGCTCGGCGTACTCCGCCTCCACAAACGCCATCGCGATGCTCTTGCCCAGCGTCGGGCTCAAGCACCCGCTCGTGATCTCACCCACCGTCGTATCGCCGTTGCGAACCGCGCAGTGCTGCCGCGCGGTACGGCGTCCTTCGAGTTCCAGGCCGACCAGCGCACGCTTGAGCCCGGACGCCTTCAACGCCCGCATCGGTTCGGCGCCCACGAAATCCTTCTCCAGGTCGACGCACCAGTTTTGACCCGCGGTCAACGGATCCACGTCCTCGTGAAGCTCGTGGCCGTACAACGGCATGCCGGCTTCCAGACGCAACGTGTCCCGCGCGCCGAGACCCGCCGGTTTGATCACCGCCTCCGGGTCGGACGCCGCGGCCAGCAGTTGACCGGCCAGCAGGTTCGCCAGGTCCGCCGGCACCACCACTTCGTACCCGTCCTCGCCCGTGTAGCCGCTGCGATAGATCGCGTACTGGGTCATCATGTAGGTGCCGGCCTTGAACCGGTACCGCCCGACCTCCGACAGGTCGATCGGGATCAGCGCCTGCGCCCGCTCGACCGCCTTGGGGCCCTGGATGGCGATCATGGCCGTCTCGAACGTCTCGTCCGTCAACTCCACCTGCCGCGCCTCCGCCTGCTTCCGCACCCACGCCGTGATCTTCTCTCGATTGGACGCGTTGCAGACGACGCCCCAGTCATCGTCGAACCGCGACACGATCATGTCGTCGAGAATGCCACCGTCCTCCTTGCACATCTGCGTGTAGCGGCACAGCCCGGGCTCCATCCCGTCCAGGTTGCGCGTGCACAGCCACTCCAGCAACGGGCCGGCGTCCGGCCCGCGGAGCTTCAGCCGCCCCATGTGCGAAACGTCGAACATCGAGCATTGCTCACGGGTGTGCGTGTGCTCTTCGATGATCCCGCGATACATCACCGGCATCGACCAGCCGGCGAAATCCACCATTCTCGCGTGGAGATCTGTGTGAAAGTCGTTCAGTGGCGATTTGTTCACAATTCACCTTAATTCACGAAGCACTACAGGCGTTGCCCCGGCGCACCCGTCATCGCGGGGCTAGCCTAGGGCGGCGAATCGGGCCTGTCAACGGCTGCCGGGGCCGGGTGGCCGGATGCAGTGGCGATGCGGCGGGGAAACGTCGACGAGCCTGACGTGCGGTAGTCCGGACGGGGCGTCAGCCCATGGCGAACGCCTGCTGTAGTCGCGTCATGCGCTCGGCCGCCGACGCGGGAATGTCGCCGAATCGCTGGCGATCGTGTTTGATCTGGATCTTCGCCATCCGCTTCCATCCCTTGTTCATGCCATGGATGAAGAGGGTGGTGGTCAGGCTTCGCGTGTTGATGAGGGTCCGCAGCGAGCGCCGCCAGACCCAAGGCGTGGTCGCCGCCATGTGCCGCAACTCGTAGATCGCTTCGTCCAATGTCTGGGCCGACAGGTTCTTGGGGTGATACACCGTCTCCACGAACGTGTAGCGTTCCCAATCCCTGGGATAATCCGTGGCGAAGATCCGGCCGTCCGCCATGTACCGGTCGTACATTTTCGTGCCGGGCAGCGGCGTGAGGTTCGTGATCTGGATCGTGTCCACCCCGAGACGCACCGACTCCAGGGCGGTCTGCGACACGGTGTCGATGGTGTCCTGGTCGGAGCCGATGATGAAGGCGCCGAACACGCTGATGCCCGCCCGATGGAATCCCTTGACCAGGTCCTTGTACCGGCTGGCCAGCTTGCGATTGATCCCCTTGTGGTAGTCCTTCAGCGACTCCGGGTTCATCGACTCGAACCCGATAAGCATGCCGCGGCAGCCGGCCTTGTAGGCCAGTCGCAACCCTTCGGCGTCGTCGCCCATGTTGATCGTGGTCTGACTGAACCAGAGCCGCTTCTTGCCGTGCCTGATGATCGCCCGGAGCAGTTCCTTCGCCCACTCCGCGTGCTTCGGGCCGACGCCGAAGAAGTTGTCGTCCACCACGAAGAGAAACCGTTTGGGCGTCCGGTTCCACTCCTCGAGAATGGCCCCGATGTCGCGACGGCGGATGGGCCCGCCGTTGAACAGGGTCACGCTGCAGTACTCACACCCGACCGGGCAACCGCGCGACGTCTGGATACTCGACACGTCGTACTTGCCGTTGATCGGTTGAAGGTTCTGCGCGCCAGCCCCGTACCGGGCACCGAGCGGCCTGAGCTCGGCCTCGTAACGCTCCTGCAGGCGACCGGCCGCCGTGTCCGCCAGGATGGTCGGCCAGATCTCGTCGCACTCACCAACGGCCACGGAATCCACGTGCTGGGCGGCTTCGTCCGGCACGGCCCACGCGTGGGGCCCGCCCATCACGGTCGGAATGTGGCGCTGACGGCACATCTCGGCGATCTCGTATGCCCGGGTCGCACCACTCGTGTACGATGTCAGCCCCACGAGGTCGTACCCCCGGGTACGCAGTACCTCCTCGGTGACGTCGCAGCCGAAGATCTCGTCGATGATCTCAACGTCGTGCTCGCGCTTCGCGATTTTTGCCAGCACCTGCAAACCCAGTTGCGGGATCTTGCCGCCGATGGTGTGATAGCCCTGCGTACGGCGGGTGACCGGGTTGATTAACGCGATCCGCAACGACCGACCTCCTCAAAAACAGCGCGGACCCCCAGCGAACTGCGTCTGCCGCGTGGAATTCCCCATCCAATCGTAACTCGGAACCCGTGCCCGACCCGGAATGCCTGACAAGGATCCACGGACACTCCCGTTCCATCCGCGCCTTGGATGGCCAAAGCCTAGGGTCCGGCAAGCGGAAAGTCAATGCCCGACCGGGATTACGGCAGTCATCGTCGGCCGGCTCCCGCGTCGCGGAACTGCGACGCCGGCGTGGAGTCGGGGCGGCGCGGGATTCACCCTGCCGCCTGCACGGCCCGTGACTTGTCGATCGCGTTCGTCACGAACTTGAACACCAGCAGGCCGGTCAACGCCGTGAAGCCGACCAGCGTGAAGGCGTACCAGCTCCAGTGGGCCCGGGCGTACTCGCTTGGCAGCGGGGGCATCTCCTCGCGCGACCGCGCCGTGGGCGCGTGAACGATGTACTCCGTGATCTCACCGAACACGCCGTTCTGTTTGGCTTCGAACACGTCCGCCTCGATGGTGTAGTCCCCGGCTGCCGTGGGTACGGTCCACTTCGTACCGTCCTCGTTCGCGGTCAGCGAGGCGTTCGGGGGCACATCGACGCCGTGGCGGTCGAATGCCTCGCGGAGCCGTCCGTTGACCGCCCGATCCGCCGCAAGCTCGCTCCGCATTTCTTCACCGAGCGTGAACGCGCATGACGCGTCGGTGGCCATCCGCCATTCCTGCCGCGACTGGGCGGGAATCGTGTGCGGGTCCGGGCAGTACCAGTTCAACAGGTACCCTGTCAGCGCGAATCCGAAGAGCCACGCAAAAAAAGTCGTCAGGTGCTGGTAGCCGAGGTACAACCCGACTTCCCCCTCCGGCGCCTGCTTGGACGCGTACTCCAGGAACTTCGGCGACAGGAAACACTCCGCCAGCCCTTGCAGCCCGATCCCGATGACGATCGTGATGGTGATCGGGTGAAGCGTGATGATGCCGAAGTTGACCGCCGAGCCGGTGATCGATTCCAGCAGCGGGCTCAGCCCGATGACCAATGCCGTGAACGGGATGATGAGCAGCCCGATCCCGATCGCATTCTCCGGCTTGAACTTGCGAATCATGTGCGTGATCGGTACGACCAGCATCACCACCACCAGCGGGTTGATGTTGGCCAGCCATTCCGGCTTGGTCCCTTTGCCGAGCAGCCGCTCCATGTAGGTCGGCATCAGGCCGTACAACTGCCCCTGGATCGCCCAGAAGCCGGCCACGATCAGGATCAGGCACAGGAACCGCACGTTGCCCATGACCTTCGCCAGGCCGTGCAACGCCTCTTGAATCGTTTTGCCCGTGCCCTTGGTGTCGACGTTGCGGTAGAAGATCGCGACCAGCAGAAACGCCGCGGCCGCCATCCCCGCCGCGTACAGGTTGATGTACTGCAGGCCGAACCGGTCATTCAGGTCGCCGGCCAGGGTCTTGCCGCTGAACGACCCGATGTTGACGACCATGTAGAAGACGGACATCGCGCGGGCGCGCGACGCGTCCGTGCTGCACTTCGCCGCCGTGCCCGAGATCACCGGCTTGACGATCGCGCCGCCGAACATGATCAGGATCAGCGAAGCAATCGCCGTGCTTTTCTCCTGAACCGCGCCGAGCAGCACGTAGCCGCAGCAGAGCAGGGCGAACGCTACCATCAACGCCTGCTTGAAGCCGATCTTGTCGGCCATGATCCCCATGAACGTGGGCAGGAAGTACAGGATCGACGAGAACAACGCCGCGATCCAGAACGTCTCCACGTCGGTGAAGCCGATCATGTCGTGCAGGTATCGGGCGAGCGTGATGAACATGCCGTAGTAGGCCGCCCGCTCGCACAACTCCGCCCCGTTCGCGAACCAGAAAGTGGACGGGAACTTCCAGCCGGCTTTCTCCGGACTCGCCGCGCGGTCTTCCGTCATGACGCAGTTATCCCCTCGCCGGGTCCTTTTGGCGGCCCGTGTTTCCGAGGCCGTACTCGCTCCAGCGGCGCTCGATCAGCGCCCGGATCTCCGCCGGCATCTCCAATTCCTCCGGCCACTCCCGGACGATCCCTTCGCCTTGGATTTTCCGCGTGGCGTCGATCCCCATCTTGCCGCCCGTCCCGCAGTAGGGGGCCGCGTGATCGAGAATGTCCAACGGCCCGTCCACGATGACCGTGTCCCGCCGCGGGTCCCAGTTCGCCCCCACGTGGAAGAGCACGTCCTGCTCGTCGTGCACGTTGACGTGCTCGTCCACCACGACGATCAGCTTGCTCAACATCATCTGGCCCGCCCCCCAGATCGCCGACATCACCTTGCGGGCCTGCATGGGGTATTCCTTGCGGATCTTGATGAACACGCAGTTGTGGAACGCCCCGAACATCGGCAGCGAATAGTCGATCACGTCCGGGATCAACGTCTTCAACAACGGCAGAAAGATCCGCTCGGTGGCCTTGCCCAGGTAATAGTCCTCCTGAGGGGGTTTTCCCACAATCGTGGTCGGATACACGGGATTGCGCCGATGCGTGATCGCGGTGACGTGAAACGTCGGATAACGGTCCGCCAGCGAGTAGAAGCCCGTATGGTCGCCGAACGGGCCCTCCAGCAGCGTTTCGTTGGGATCCACCCAACCCTCGATCACGATCTCCGCGGTGCAGGGGACTTCCAGGTCGATGGTCTTGCAGCGGACCAGTTCGATGCCCGTGTTGTTGAGGAAGCCGGCCATCAGCAATTCGCTGACGTCGGGCGGCAGGGGGCAGGTGGCCGCATAGGGCAGGACCGACTCGCCGCCCAGCACGATGGCCAGCGGCATCTTCTCGCCACGGGCCGCGTACTTGCGATGGTGCCGCGCCCCGTCGTGGTGCATGTGCCAGTGCATGGCCGTCAGCTTCGGCTCGAACAACTGCACCCGGTACATGCCGACGTTCCGCTCGCCGCTGTCGGGATCGCGGGTGTAGACGCCGGCGAAGGTGATGTATCGCCCACCGTCGTCCGGCCAGCATTGGATCACCGGCAGGTCGAAGACGTTCGCGTCGTCCGTGTGCACGACTTGCTGGCAGATGCCCGATTTGACGACCTTCGGCGCGTAGCCGGCCAGCTTGGCCAGATCAGGCAGTTTCTTGATTTTCTCCATGAGGCTGGTCGGCACGTCGGGTTTGATCAGCGCCTGCACGCGGGCGGCCAGCGCCTCGAAGCCGTCGCACCCGAGGGCCAGCCGCATCCGCTCGTAGCTGCCGAACAGGTTGATCCCGACGGGTATCGATGCCCCTTTGACGTTCTCGAACAGCAGCCCGGCACCGCCCAGCCCGCCGTGCACCGGGTCCGTCGCGGGCGCTCGGGCGTCACCCGCGGCCGGTGATTTGCTGACCCGGTCGGTGATCGCCGCGATCTCGAGGATCGGATCGACCTCGGCCGCCACGCGGGCAAGCTGCCCCTGGCGGTCCAACTCCGAGATAAACGACTGCAAATCAGGAAACGGCACGATACCCTGCTCCACGCCGCTGAAGGAAGTTGCCCGGCCCCGGGGAGTCGCTCGGCCCAGCGACTTGTCCGGCGTCAGCAACTTGCCCGGCTCCCGGGCGTTGCCCGACGTCAGGGGGTTGCTCGGCTCCCGCGAGCGCGAAGGCCTCTGCGAGCAATCCAACGACCGCGCCAGCCATGCCGGCCATGATACCTGCACCAACCCCCCAGGCAAGCGAAGGGGTGACCCGGTACGCGGGCATCTCAGAATCACCGCCGCCGCCACAATACGCGTCGCACATTGGGTGTGTGAGAGGGCGCGGTCGCGGCATACTAGGCGTGGCTCATCGTGGTCAACCTCTTCATCGAGGCCTGGCATCTTCCGGCCGTTCTGCTCGCCATCGCGGCCGCGTTCGCCGTCCACCGCTGGTACGGCCGCCTCCCCGCCGCCTTCGGGGCCGTCCGTTACGCGAATGTATAAAATCGCGAGAGGCGTCCCGCACCAGGGTTTTTGACCGCGCCAGGGCCGATCACCGTCACTGCTCACCGCTCCGAAACCTGTTTTGCCCTTTCGCTGGGCGCTACGATATGCGCAGGACGGCGGCCCGATAGGCCCACAACGCAATTAGCCTGATCCGGGGATGTCGCGTATCGAGGGTGGGGGCGGATGGACCAGGATGGTGTAAGGGCGGGATGGGCTGGACAGGCAATCGTGGCCCTGGCAGGTCGGGGTGCCGGTTTTTCGAAGGAGTGGGGGAAGGCGACTCGGAAGCGGCACGGGACGAGGCGGCGACCGCGGTGACAGGTAGCCGGGTCACGGGGACCCGGTTCCACGACCAAGGAGGCGCATGATGACGGATCCTGCGCGGTTGATCCTCACCGGCGGAATCACCCTGACCGGGCTGGCATGCTCGGCGTGGCTCTATCGCCAGTCGCCCCGCGGCGGCCAGCCCGCGTCCGAAAACGAACTGCTCCGCGGTGACCGGCCCTGGCGACGGCTCGGGGCGGTCCTGGTCGGATTCGTCGCCCTGATGTACTTCGCGGGTACCAATTTCCTCTCCGCCGAGCGGGCCCCGCGACACTACCTCCTCTTCTGGGCCGGCGTCCTCCTGATGATTCTCTGGATGTGCATCTTGGCGCTGGTCGACGCATGGCATACGCTCAAGCTCAAGGCGAAGCACCTCCGGCGAGGTGACGCCGAAAAGCGAAAGCCGCAACACCAGGATCGTCCGTAGGGGGAGAACGCGTATGCACCGCGCGACGCGCCGAAGGGGCGACGGCAGGGGGGCCGGGCAGGCCTCCGTCGGGGCGGCCGGATGGACCGTCACTATTACGGTCATCACGGCCGGTCTGCTTCCGTGGACTGCGTGCACTACCGACGAACCAGGCCACCCCAGCAACATCGAATCCATGGTCGCAGCCGCCAGCCAGATCAAAATCAAAGGCCACGAGTTCACCGTGTGGGTCGCCGACGATAACGCCGAACGGCAGCGCGGCTTGATGTTCGTCACCGCCGAGGAGATGGCCCCGTTGCCCGACGGCACCGAGCGCGGCATGTGGTTCATCTTCAGCGCCGATCAACCCGCCCGACACGGGTTCTGGATGAAGAACACGATCATCCCGCTCGACATCGCCTTCGTACGCTCCGACGGCAGAATCGTCGGCATCCGCACCATGGCCCCCCGGGACACCCGGCACTACTACTCCAAGGCGCCATACCGCTTCGCTCTCGAAGTGAATGCCAACACCTTCTCGCGTTTGGGGATCAAGGAGGGCGATACGGTCGAAATCCCCCAATCGCTCCTAAAGGCCTCCAGCTAACCAGTCGAATCAGCCGGTGGGAGATGCACCCGCGCGCCAGGGGCCGGGGCGCGCTTATCGGACGCCACGCGGAATACACGGAGCCGTGCGGGACCGCGCCCGCGTACATGCAGGTCGCGCGCCACCGCCGGGGTCACGCATGAACGTATTGCTCGTCGATCCGGAACACCGTTTGCCCCCCGACCTGGGCTCCTTCCTCGGCGCTGCCGGTTGGGCTGTCGACATGTCCGCTGACTACGCCGGCGCCGTCTCCCCCGACTCGCCGCCCGATGCCGTCATCGTGCAGGAGCCCCAGCGCGGCGGCGGGCCCGCCGCACTCCAGGCGTTTCGGAATCTCGTGCGAACGGCGGCGAGCCACCAGACGGCCACCCTCGTCCTTTCGCCCGACCCGTGCCAGCCGGACGACGAAGAATGCCTCTACGTCGACGTCGCCGCTGCCGGCGTGTCCAAGGAGGAGATCCGTGGTCGGCTCTGGTCCATTCTCCGCTACCACCGCCTCGTCCGCGGCATGGACCGCGAGCTGCGGAACATGCGCCGACTCAGCGAGCGGCTCAACCGGGATTTTACGGAGTGGGACCAGGAGATGCGGTTGGCCGGTCGGCTCCAGCGCGACTTCCTGCCCCGCCTCGAAGGACCCATCGGCCCGGTCCGATTCGCCACGCTCTTCCGGCCCGCGTCGTGGGTCTCCGGCGACATCTTCGACATCTACCGCGTGGATGAGGACCACGTCGCCTTCTACGTGGCCGACGCCGTCGGGCACGGCGTGGCGGCCAGCCTGCTGACCATGTTCATCAAGAAGGCCGTCGCCTCGAAACGTATCTCCGGCGATACGTACCAGGTGCTCACGCCCGAGCAGACCATGCAAGGGCTGAACGAGGCCCTCGCCGGCCAGCAACTGCCCAACTGCCAGTTCGTCACCGCGTGCTATTGCCTGTTCAACCTGCGTACGATGGAGCTGCAATGCTGTCGCGGCGGGCATCCCTACCCGTACCACATCGAGCGCGACGGCACGTTGCATGAACTGAAGTCGGCCGGCGGACTGCTCGGCCTGTTCCCCGCCGAGAGCTACCCCATCCAGCACGCGGCCATGAAGCCCGGCGAAAAGATCATCGTGTACAGCGACGGGCTCGAACTGGCCTTCTGCCCCGAGGACTCCCGCGAAGACGAGTTCACCTATTACCGACAGGCGTTCCGCGACCTCGCCCGCATGCCGGCCGACGAGATCGTGCGCCAACTGGATGACCTGCTCAACGACGAGCACGGCTCCCTCAACCCGCGCGACGACATCACCGTCGTCGTCATGGAAATCACCGACCCCTGAGCCCTCTCGCTGTCTGCGCCCGCGCCCCCCTCGCGGGCGGTCGAACCGGCGACCGTTCGTGCGTCCGTACCGCTGGCCAATCCGCACCATCAGTCGATTTGGGTTGATTGGTTCCAGGCACGCTTCTGCGGTCGCTCTGCGGACTCCTCCGTTTGTGTCGGCCACCGATCGGGGTGGTACGCATCGGTGCCTGGCGGATGCCCTACCGACGCCGGACACCGGGCGTTCGGACGTCCGACCCCCACCGCCCCGCGCGGGCGAAAGCCATCCGCGAACGCCCCCCCGAAGGCCGAAGTCCTCCCGGCATCAGGAAACCCCCGTTTTCGGCGAGAATGTTGCCTAACTTGGGGCGACATGGTAGGTTACCCCTATCGCTGGTAGCCGGCGGATGGCGTGGCCGATCGGCTGCCGCGGTGATCGTACAATCTGACGACGATAGCGTGCGGCCGGGCCAACCCGCAGTCTGCTGATGGGGTGCATCGCCGCGCTGGGCGATCCGGAGAGTCTGGGCACAGGGAGGTGCCGAGGATCTATGTTTCTAAAACGCGTAACCGTCCAGGGATTCAAGAGCTTCGCCGACAAGGTCCAGTTCGAGTTCGGCCCCGGCATCACCTGCGTGGTCGGCCCGAACGGTTGCGGCAAGAGCAATATCGTCGACTCATTCAAGTGGGTGCTGGGTGAGCAGTCGGCCAAGTCGCTCCGCGGCCGGCAGATGCAGGACATGATCTTCAACGGCTCGGGCGGGCGACGCAGCGGCGGGATGGCCCAGGTCGATCTCGCCTTCGACAATGCCGACCGCACCCTGCCGTTCGATGCCGACGAAGTCGTCGTCACCCGCAAGCTCTTCCGGTCCGGCGAAAGCGAGTACCTGCTCGGCGGACAGGTCGCCCGCCTCAAAGACATCCGCGAACTGTTCCTCGATACGGGAATCGGCACCGAAGCCTACTCCGTCATCGAGCAGGGAAAGGTCGAACTGCTGCTCCAGTCCAGCCCGCACGAGCGGCGGGTTGTCTTCGAAGAGGCGGCCGGCATTAGCAAGTACAAGGCTCGCAAACGCGAGGCCCAGCGCAAGCTCGAACGCACGCAACAGAACCTCCTCCGGGCGGAGGACATCATCAACGAGGTCGAGAAGCGGCTTCGCAGCGTCAAGTATCAGGCCGGCAAAGCCCGTAGCTTCCAGACGTACCAGGCCCGGTTGAAAGAGCTGCGAGCCAGTTACTCCATGGCCGAGTACCGCCGCCACTGCGAGGACATTCACCGCCTGTCGACCGAAACCGATCGCATGGGCGACGAGGTCACCGCCCTGCGCACCCGCATTGACGCCAACGAAACCGAAACGGTGCAACTCGCCGCCCGCAACGATGCCCTGACCGAGGAGTTGACCGTCACCGAGAGCGAGGCGGTCAAGGTTCGGTCCGAGATCACCGCCCAGGAGGAACGGATCGACGGGTCCCGGCGGCGCATCGAGGAACAGCAGGCCAATCGCCGGCGGCTTGAACGCCAGCTCGCCATCAACCGCGAACGGGCCGACGAAGTGGAGGCGGAGCTGGGCACCCTCGAAAACCAGGTGGCGGCTCTGAACGAAGAGTCCGAGCGCCAACGACTCGTCGTCGAAAAACTGCTCGCCGACGACCGGGCCCTCGCCCAGGAATTCACGCACGTGCAGGCCCTGCTCGAGGACGAAAAGGCCGGCATCATCGAACTGATGCGACGCACCGCCCAACTGCACAACGAGATCGCCAATCTGAGCCGGCACAGCGATACCCTGCGCAGCCGGGAGGACGAACTCTCGCAGCGCGGCGCGGCCATCACGCAGGAACTCAAGCGCCTCCTCGAACAGAAAGCCAGCCACGACGCCCGACTGGTCGAGATCCACGGCCTGATCGAGCAGGAGACGCAGCGGCTCAACGAGAAGAAGGCGGAGGCCCAGCGCGTCGACGCGACCCGGGCCCGGCTCGGCGAGGAGTTGGCCGAGGCGAAGGAAACTCGAAGCGGGCTGGTCTCGCGCCGCGAACTGCTGGAGGACCTCGAACGCAAGATGGAAGGCGTCGGGGCGGGCGTTCGATCGCTGCTCGAGCAGAAGGCGATCGCTCGGGCCAGCGGGTCGGCCGACGAGCGGTCGCAGCTCGAGACCGTATGGGGCATGGTCGCCGACGCGTTCGACGCGGAGGTTGTCCACGCGGCGATCGTGGAGGCCGCCATCGGTGAACTCGACCAGTACCTGGTGGTCACCGACAGCCGCGCGTTCCTGTCCGGCGAGTCGCTGTTCGAAGACCTGCCGGGCCGTCTGTCGGCCCTGTGCGTCGACCGGCTGCCGCCCCTGTTGAATGTTCGCGACTTCTCCGATCGGCCGGGCTTCGTCGCCCGCGCCGTCGACCTGGTGAAGTATCCGGAATCGCTGGAGCCGCTGGCCCGTCACCTGCTCGGCAAGACGATCGTGGTGCGCACGCTCGTGGATGCCGTCGAGCTGTCGTCCACTGACACGGCCGGTCACCGCTTTGTCACGCTGGCCGGCCAGATGATCGAGCCGGACGGCTGCGTGCGGCTGGGCCCCACGGCGTCCGAGTCGGGCATGATCTCCCGCCGCAGCGAACTGCGTGCGATCGACGATCAGGTGGACGCGTTGGACGCCCGCGTGACTGCACTGAGCGAGCAACTGGGCCGCACGTCGGCCGAGGCGGCCCACCTCGACGAGCTGCAGCACGAGCTTCGCACCGCGATTTACGAATCGCACACCGCCAAGGTCGAAACGAACGCCGTCCTGCAGAACGTCAACGAGCAGGTCCGCCGCCTCACCGAAGAACAGCCGTTGATCGCCGGACAGGTCGCGACCCTCCAGCGCGAGATCGACGAGGCAACCGCCCGCTCCACCCACAGCGAAGCCTCGCTCGGTAAGCTCGAATCGGAGAACCGGGTCCGCCAGCGGGAACGCGAGAAGCTCGCCGAACGCCTGGACGACCTCGGCCGGCGCCGCGAGACGGTGGCCCGCGAGTTGACCGACGCCCGGGTTACGGCCGCCCAGCTTTCCGAGAAGCAGCGGGCCGCCATCGAGACGATGGACGTGCTCCGCCGCAACCTTCGCGAGACCCGCGAGGCCGTCGAGTCGGCCGACGTCGAAGTGCGGGAGTGCGACGGGCGGATTGCCGATTCCCGCCTCACGATCGAGCGGTGCGAGGCCCGGCTCGTCGAGCTGCGGTCGCAACGCGAGTCGCTGGAGGCGAAGTCGCTCCAACTGAACCGCGATCGCGAACTCGTGCGGGCCCAGGCCGAGGAACTCGCCGCCGCGACCAAGAACTGCCGGGTCGCCCTGGAGGAGGCCGAACACCAGTTGCACGAAGCCCAGATGCGACTCAACGAAGTGCGCATCCGGCGCGATGAGCTGACCGGCCGCGTGGCCGACGAGTTGGGCATCGATCTCGTCGCGTTGTTCGAGTCGTACGATCACGCCGAACAGGACTGGGACGCGGTCGAGGCGGAGATCGCCGACCTCAAGGGCAAGCTCCAGCGACTGGGCAACGTCAACCTCGACGCGATCGAGGAACAGGACGAACTCGAGCAGCGGCACACCTTCCTCACTACGCAGCACGACGACCTGGTCAAGTCGATGAAGGAGCTGGAGCGGCTGATCGAGCAGCTCAACGCCGAGTCGAAACGCCGGTTCATCGAGGCCTTCGACAAGATCCGCGAGAACTTCCGCGAACTGTTCCGCAAGCTGTTCGCCGGCGGCAAGGCCGACATCATCCTCGAAGACCCGGACAACATGCTCGACTGCGGCATCGAGATCATCGCCCGGCCGCCGGGCAAGGAGATGGCCTCGATTTCGCTGCTCTCCGGCGGTGAGAAGGCGATGACGGCCATCGCGTTGCTGATGGCCATCTTCCGCTCGCGGCCCGCCCCCTTCGCCATTCTGGACGAGGTCGACGCCGCCCTCGACGAGGCCAACAACGAGCGATTCAACGGCATCGTCCAGGAGTTCCTCGACCGGTCGCAGTTCATCGTCATCACGCACTCGAAGCGGACCATGTCGGTGGCCGACCGGCTCTACGGTGTCACCATGCAGGAGCCGGGCGTTTCGACCCTGGTCAGCGTCAACTTCGAAACCACCGACGACCCCGGCACGTCCGCGGTGGCGTGAACGAATGGCGGCGAGCGAATTGGCGATTGCCCGCGATGATCAAAGTCGGTGCGTGCCGCCACCAGTCGCCCTACACCCGGAATCGTGCCTCCGCGCTTCCTTCCGCTGTTCGTTCGTCCCTCGACTCGCCGGGGCTTCGATCCAACCGGTCCGGCCGACAACGCAGCCGGTGCCTCCATCGGCGATCTAACGCGGCGCCAGGTACTGCACGCTGCACAACTGGTCCGGGTCGGTCCAGATGTCAGTGACCTCCAGTCCTGCGCGTTCGGCAAGGGCCGCGAATTCGTCAGGGGTGTACTTGTACGAGTATTCGGTGCCGACGCGTTCGTCCCTCTCGAACGTCACGCCCACGCCATCAAGGTGTGCCACCTGTCGGCACTTGCTTACCAGCGCCATTTCAATCCGGCCTTGTGACTCGTTGTACGGGGCTTCGTAGCCAAACTGCTCCAGCTTGAAATCGGCGTTCAGCTCGCGATTGAAGCGAACGAGGATGTTCATGGCGAACGCGGCCGACACGCCGCAGGCGTCGTCATAGGCGGGCTCCAGGATCTGTGCGTCCTTCTTCAGGTCGACGCCTATCAGAATGCCGCCGTCCGCTCCGGCGAGCTCGGCGAGCTGACGCAGAAGATCGCGAGCGGCCCGGGGTTCAAAGTTGCCGATGGTCGAGCCGGGAAAGAAGACGATACGCCGATCGCCGGAGACGCGACGGAGGGGCAGATCGTGGTTCTCGGTGAAGTCCGCGCAAACGGGCACCACCTCGACGTCGGGAAACGCCTTGTCCACGTCGGCGGCGATTTCAGCCAGCTGCTCGCACGCCACGTCGATGGGCACGTACGCCGCCGGTTTGTGCATGCGGGAGAGCAGCGCGAGCGCCTTGTCGCCGGCTCCACTCCCCGGCTCGATCAGCGTGGCCCGCGGGCCGATGCGACGGCGAACGTCGTCCGCGTATCTGGCCATGATCGCATGCTCGGTGCGCGTAAGGTAGTACTCGTCGAGTTCGCAGATCCGTTCGAACAGCCGGGCTCCGCGATCGTCGTACAGATACTGGCTCGGAAAGCGCTTTGGCGTTCGCCGGAGTCCCGCCAGCACATCTTCGCGCATCCGCGCAGTCTCTGGCGCAAGGTCGTAGACTTGAGGCATCTCGATCTCCGTTACGGGGAATCAGCGGGCCAGACGGATGCCGGTAAACTGCCAGCGGTCCGCCGGGTAGAAGAAGTTGCGATAGGTGGCACGGATGTGCGTGCGCGACGTGGCGCAGGACCCGCCCCGCAGCACGAACTGACTGCACATGAACTTGCCGTTGTATTCGCCGACCGCGCCCTGCGGCGCACGGTAGCCCGGATACGCCGCGTACGGGCTCGCCGTCCATTCCCAGACGTCGCCGAACAACTGCTTGGGATTCGCGTCGTCCGGGTCACGCGGAGCCGGTCCAGGATGGTACACCGCGTCTTCGACAAACGTCCCGTCGAGCGGAAGCCCGTACGACGCCCACTCCCACTCCGCTTCGGTGGGAAGCCGGCAACCCGCCCAGCGGGCGAACGCATCCGCTTCGTAGAAACTGACGTGGCACACCGGCTCGGCCGGATTCACCGGCCGAAACCCCGACAACGTGAAGTTCCACCACGACCCGTCGCGCTGGTGCCAGTACAGCGGCGCCTGCCAGCCGCGCTCCTGCACCGTCGTCCAACCCGCCGAAAGCCAGTGGGCCGGCTGACCGTAGCCGCCCGCCTCGATGAACTCGAGATACTCGGCGTTGGTCACTGGACGGTTGGCCAGGTCGAAGCCCTCCACGAACACCCGGTGTCGGGGCAGCTCGTTGTCGTAACAGAAGCCGTCGCCCTCGAAGCCGACGTGCCGCAAGCCCTCCGCCCAGCTCCCCCAGCGCAGCCGGGCCACATCCGACGACCGCTCGACCTCTCGTTCGCGATAGACGGGAAACAGCGGATTCTGAGCAAACACGTGCTTCAGGTCGGTCAGCATCAGTTCCTGGTGCTGCTGCTCGTGGTGCAACCCCAGCTCGATCACCGCGTCCAGACCCGCCGACCGCCGGCGCTGGACGTCGTCGAACAATCGGCGCATCTGATCGTCCACGTGCCGGCGGTAGGCGTAGACTTCCTTCACCGTCGGCCGCGTCAACATCCCGCGACGCGGACGGGGGAACGGCGGTCCGACCGCGTGGTAATACGAGTTGAACAGTGTCTCGAACGCCGGATGGAAGGGCTTGTACGCCTCGTCCGCCGCCGCCAGCACGAACGTCTCAAAGAACCAGGTCGCGTGGGCCAGGTGCCAGCGCGTCGGGCTCACGTCGGGCATGCTCTGCACGACGTAATCCTCGATCGCCAGCGGCTCGCACAGCGCCTCGCTGAAGGCGCGGACGTCGTCGTATCGCGCGGCGAGGTCCTCCGTCGCGCCGGGTCGCGAACAGGAGCCCGTGGAGTACGCGGGAGACAAGCTGGACACGGTGAGGCCTCCTTCCAGGATCAGGTCGCGCCGCGAACCAGCAACGATTCCGGCGCACGGTTACGGGCTGGAGCACGATGCAAGGGGGATCTTTCAGAGGAAGAGGATTCGTTGACCCGCGCCCGCCACCCGTGTTCCCTATTTTTGCCCGCTGACGCGCGAAGTCAAGGAAGCCTCGGCGCGCCACGATCACGGGTCGCTCAGGACCATGGAAACGCGAGCGGCGCGGCAGACGCTCGCTTTCGCCAGCCTGCTCGCACGGACCGCCGCGGTTCACGCGAGCGAACGCAACCGAAGTCCCTTCGGCACCACCAGGCGATCGACGAGTTCGAACAGCCCCTGGACGAGAAGGGCCAGCACGGCGGCCGGGACCGCGCCCTGCAAAATCACGCCGTAGTCGTTGAGCCGGATGCCGGTGAAGATCGGCTCGCCAAACCCGCCGGCCCCGATGAATCCGCCCAGCGTCGCGAACCCGACGTTGATCACGGCCGCCGTCTTGACGCCCGCCAGAATCATCCGCGATGCGAGGGGCAATTCGATGCGCCACAGGCGGACCCAGGGCGGAAGGCCGAGGGCCACCGCCGATTCCTGCATCTGCGGAGAGATCCCTCGCAGACCGGTGTAGGTGTTGCGGACGATGGGCAACAGCGAGTAGAGGAAAAGGGCCACCACCGCCTGCGGATAGCCCAGCTCGTCGGAAAAGTAGCTCACCGGCTGGATCAGCAGCACGAGCAGCGCGATGGACGGAATCGTCTGGATGATCCCCACCACGCCGAGAATGAGTTGGGCGAGTTTGGTCGTTCGCGCCGCGACCACGCCGAGGGGAATGGCCACCAGGGTGGCGGCGGCGAGCGACACCGCCACCATGTTGAGATGCTCCACCGTGTAGCGCGCGATGTCGTGGACGGCGCTTTGCTCACGAACGCGTGACCGGATCCCCTGCGCGGCCGCCAGGAAATCGGCCGCCACCCGGCTTTCGCCGAGGCCGTCAAGTTCGACCCGCGCGTTCATGCTGGTCATCGCCGTTTCGTCGACGGTGCCTTCCAGCCGTTGGAGTGCGGCAACCAGAGCCGGTACCCGCTGCTCCAACTCCTTGCGATAAACGAAGACGGCGTGGTATTGCGGGAAGTGACCGAGGTCGTCCTGGAGGCGGCGCAACTGGAGCTTGCGAATCTTGGCGTCCGTCGCGTACAAGTCGGTGACCTGAATGACGCCCTTGTCGAGCGCCTGGTAGGCCAGGGCATGCTCCAATCCGCGCACGTCCTGATGCGGCAGTTGATACCGCTGTGCCAGGGCCCCCCAGCCGTCCGCCCGCTTCATGAACTCGTTGCTGAAGCGGAGCGTGAGGTCGGGATGGTCACGCAGGTCGCTGATCCTGCGAATCCCCAGCTTGTCTGCAAGCTCCTCTTTCATGCCGATGACGTAGGTGTTGTTGAAGCCGAGGGCGCCGGTCATCTTGAGGCCGACCTCGGCGAGCTTCGCGCGGAGGGCGGCCACGCCGTGAATGCCCTCACCCGCGAAGATCTCTTCGCTCATCGTGCCGGTGTATTCGGGATAGATGTCGATCTGCCCCGCCCGCAACGCCTCCCACAGCAGCCGCGTGCCCCCCAGGCCCTCGATATGCTCCGCGTCGACGCCTTCGCTCGCCGCAAGGTGGACGACGATCTCCGCGAGAATCACGGATTCCGTGAAGGCTTTCGAGCCGACCCGCACCGTCGTGGACTCGTCGGCAAACACCGGCGGCGCCAGCGCCAGGCCAACCATCAGCGGTACCGTTCGTCGCCAGTTCACCGCACCGCCCCCTCGGACGCCTCCAGCGGGCTCCGCTGGGCATTGACGAACTCCGTTACAAACGCATCGGCGGGAGAATCGAGAAGGTCACGGAACGAGCCGACTTGCACGACGCGCCCCTCGCGGATCAGGACGATCGTGTCGCCAAAGTAGCCGGCTTCGCCGAGATCGTGTGTGACCAGGACCACCGTCTTGGCAAGTTGCCGGAAGATCGTGCGCAGGTCGGCCTGCAGGTTGCTGCGAATCATCGGATCGAGGGCGGCGAGCGGCTCATCCATCAGCAACACGTCGGGATCCAGCATCAGCGCCCGCATGAGGCTCACCCGCTGGCGCTGGCCGCCGGAAAGTTGTGCGGGATAGCGATCGAGTCCGTCGGCCGGGAAGTGGGTCAGCTCGACGAGTTCATTCAGTCGAGAATCAATTCGCTGCCCATCCCAACCCAGGTACCGGGCAACCAATGCGGCGTTTCCCCGTGCGGTCAGATGCGGAAACAGACCGCCGTCCTGAATCACGTACCCCATCTTGCGGCGCAGCCGCATCGCGTTGCCGTCCGTCACGGCCTCGCCTTCGAAGCGGACTTCTCCTGCGTCGGGCCGGATCAGCCCGATCATCAGCCGCAGCAGCGTGGACTTGCCGCACCCGCTCGGCCCGATGAGAACGGTGGACCTTCCCGGTTCGACCGCCAGATCCACCGCGCGCAGGGCTTCCGTGGTGCCGTACCGCTTCGATATGCCGCTCAACTCAAACACAGACCGCTTCGATTCGCATGCCGCCGCCCGCGTTCCACCGCGCCTCACGGGACGATGACTCGCTTGTGCCCGTTCGCGCCCGGCCAACGGCAGCCGCCCCCGCCCACGACGCAGTCTCCGGCCCCCGCCGATCGCATTGTAGCGCGGCGTTCCGGGCCCTGCAACTGGCCGACGGCCCACCGTGCGGCCTTGCATTTCGTGCTCCGCCGTGCCATGCTAAACGTTCATGAGCGAGGCCGACCTGCACCAGCAAGTGCAAAACCTGACTCACCTGCTCGACGTCTCGCGCGAGATCGGAGCCACCATTGAGTTGGACCCGCTACTCAAGCGCATCGAGCGGGCGGCCCTCAATGTCCTCGATTGCGAGCGGGCCGCCGTCTTTCTCTACGACCGCGACCGCGACGAACTCTACAGCAAACTCGCCACCGGCGCCGACGAGATCCGCTTCTCCGCCATGCGGGGAATCGCCGGCGAGGCCGCCCAGACCCGCCGCGTGGTCAACGTGCCCGACGCGTACGAGGACCCGCGGTTCAATCCGGATGTCGACAAACATACGGGGTTCCGGACCCGCAACATCCTCGCCTTCGCCATGACCGGATACGATGGGGAGGTCATGGGCGTGCTCCAGGTCCTCAACAAGCGGCGCGGCCCGTTCACCGAGGCCGACGAAACACTGGCCGCCACCCTCAGCTCGCTGACCGGGGTGGCCCTCCAGCGCCAACTGCTGCTCGAACAATACGCCCAAAAGCAGAAGCTCGAGCACGACCTGGCCATCGCACGCGACATCCAGCGGTCACTGCTGCCCAAGCAGAACCCGTCGGTTGACGGCTTCGACATCGCCGGCTGGAACCGACCGGCCGACGACACCGGCGGCGACTGCTATGACTTCATCACGCTCCCCGACGGCCGGCTCGGACTGCTGATCGCCGACGCTACCGGGCACGGCATCGGACCCGCCCTGATCGCGGCGGAGCTGCGGGCCCTTCTGCGGGCGGCCGCCGTCACTACGGATGACCTGAGCACGATGATCGCTCGATGTAACGACCAGCTCGCCGTCGACCTGGACAGCGGCCGGTTCGTTACCACGTTCTTCGGCATCCTCGACCCGAGCCACGCACGCATCGATTATGTCAGCGGGGGCCACGGCCCCCTGCTGCTCTATCGCAGGACGGACGCGTCACGGCACATCCTGCGCGCCACCGTCATTCCGCTGGGAATCCTGCCGGACATCGACACATCGCCGGCCCCGCCGCTCCTGCTCCAGCCGGGGGACGTCTTCCTGCTGGTGACGGATGGATTCTTCGAATGGGCCAACCGGTCCGGCGAGGAGTTCGGCGTCGATCGCCTGTTTGATATCCTGCACGACAACCCGTCCCGCGGCGCGGCCGACCTGATCGCCATTATGCACAAAGCGGTAACCGATTTCGGCCGGGGAACCCCGCAGGACGACGACCTCACCGCGATCGTGGTCCGGCGCCTGTAGCCGGCCCCGTCACGACTCGATGCTCTCCACCAGCCGCTCCGCGTTCTTCCGCAGCCAGTCCACCTTCCGCTCCACCATCTGCATGAACCGAAAGCCGTGCCAGTGCCCGAACGACCCCGTTCGCGCAATGGGCACCACGCATTCCGCGATCAGCGCTTCGATCATCAGGTACGGGATCGCCTCGCGCTCGCCCTGCGTCAACGGCTGCTCCGCCTCGTACGCCGAAAGGAAGCTCCGCAGCTTGGACTCGTCCACGTAATCCGGCCAGGTCTCCAGCTTCTGCCCCGTCAACATCGAGAACTGCAGCGCACCGTTGGCCACGTCGACGATCCGCTTCGACAGCCGGGCGGCGTCGTAATCGATCACCGCGGCGACCTTGTCGTTCTTGAACAGCATGTTGCCCGGGTGCCAATCCGAGTGAATGATCTGGTCCGCGCCCCGATCGATCCCGGTCCCGCGGGCGAGCTCGGCCGCCTCGTCATATGCGTTGAACAACTGGTTCACCACGCCGAACAGCTCCGCCTGCCGACCGGCCACGCTCTCATGCGGGCTCACCGACGCCGGAATCGTGTTCAACCCCGTCCGCACGGCGTTCGCGTCGTGATAATCGCCGACCGGACAATCCGCATCGTGCGCAAAGTCCAGCGTTAACTGGTGGAACGTGGCCAGCGTCAACCCGGCGTCCCGTGTCTCGTCGTCCGTCCCGGCATACGAGTGACCGGAGACGTACTCGAACATCTCGTACATCTGGTCCCGCAGCATCAGCACCGGCTGGCATGGGTCGTTGCTGTTGCTGGGCAGCACGAGGCGGGGGAGGGGGAATCCGTGGCCGGCCAGGTGGGCCTGCAGCCGGTGGGCAAACGAGATCCGCGACCGGTTCGACCGGTGCGGATCGCGTCGTTTCAGCAGGAATTTGCCCTTCTGGCAGACAATGCCGACCTTCGGGCTCCGCCGCGACCCGCGGGCAAACTCGGTGATCGACTCGATCACGCCGAGCGGGTAATGACTCAGCACGATCGCCAGTTCATCGGTGTCAAACGTATCGCGCTGTCGATCTTTCAAGGTGAAGCTCTATAATCGTGGCATCGGCAGTAGCCCGGTGCGACCCATCGGCTCCGGTCGGCACGACGAACGCCTACCCGATGATAATCCGCACCGGGGTCAAGTCAAATGCGACAGGGAGATGCACCATGGACCGTCGCGAGGCCTGGGACCTTCTCAACCAGTACACCAAGTCGGATGCCCTGATCAAGCACGCGTTGGCCGTGGAGGCCGCCATGCGACACTACGCGCAACTCGGCGGACACGACGTCGAGCAATGGGGCGTGGTGGGCCTCATCCACGATTTCGACTACGAACGCTACCCCGAGCCGCCCGAGCACCCCCAGAAAGGGGCCGAAATCCTGCGGGCCGCCGGCGTCGATGAGGAGATCGTCACCGCCGTGCTCTCCCACGCCCACTGGAACCAGGAAGCCGTCCCGCTCGATCGGCCGATCCGGCAGACCCTGTTCGCCGTCGACGAACTGTGCGGCTTCATTCACGCCGTCGCCCTCGTGCGACCGGACCGCCTTGAGGGCATGGCGGCCAAGAGCGTACGCAAGAAAATGAAGGACAAGCGATTCGCCGCCGCCGTGTCACGCGATGACATCATCAAAGGCGCCCAACTGCTGAACATCGACCTCGACGAGCACATCGACAACTGCATCGCCGCCCTCCGGCCCGTGGCGGGCGACATCGGACTGGGCTGACCGGCCCGCCGCAGGGCAGCAGGAACGTCGCGCCGCCCGCCCGCGTCGCCGCTCAACTGAGCCGTTTCCATCGGCGCGAGGCCATCGCCCCGTGGATCGCGCCCCACCGTGCCCAGCGCTGATTCCGCGATCGCGAGTCCGGGTGAGCCTTGACTGGGGGCCGTCAGGCACGGCCGGCCGCGTCGCGGATCAAAACGACGTGCACCTCCCCCGGGCCGTGCACGCCGGTGATGAGAATCCCCTCGATGTCCGCCGTCTTGCTCGGACCGCTGATCAGCGTCAGGTTGGCCGGCACGGCCTCCGCGGTCAGCCCGCCCAGCAGATCGAGCAGGTCCGGCACGATCGCCCCCTCCCGCACGACGGCCACGTGCACCGGCGGGATCAGGCTCGCGCCGCGCCACAACCCCTCGCCGCTCGCGCACGCTAGGCTGCCCGTCTCCGCCACCGCCGCGAACACGCCCGTCACGCCGACGTCCGCCGCGAACATCGCCTCGTCGCCGTCACGCGGATCCACGTGCTCCGCCGCGTCGCCCAGTGCCTTCCAGATGGCACCGCCCAGCCCCAGCCCCGGTTCGATGACGACCTTCGGCTTGCCGCCCGCCACCGCCAGACCCCCAATCAACTCCGCGATGAGGCGGGGCGCCCCCTCCTCGGACGCCTCGACGACTTTCATACCCAGCCGCGTCGCCTGCTCGACGAACAACGCCGCCCGATCGTCCGGCGCGCCTACCCGGCGCACGGGAGCCGCGTTAAGGTCAGGCAGTGAATTGTGGTCCCGCGTCGCCATGCGCCTCCCTCGCGTCACTCCGGTCCCTCGTCGCCCTGTTTGTTCTCGTCCGCCCACCGGGCACGAAACGGCCGCGCCGCCGGACGGGGCACGTCGCGCACCGCCGTGACCTCCCGCATCGGACCCGGCAGCCACCGCATCCAGCCATCCGCGCCGCCGAAGAACGTAAGCGCCCGCGCCAGCCGCTGGGCCACCCGGTACCGGACGGGCGATATCAACACCCGCGACATCATCCGGAACGCGAACCGCCGACTCCACGGAACTGTCCGGCGACGAACCTGGTCCCGCCGCAATCGAACGAGCACGTCCGGAATGTCGATCTTCACCGGGCAGACTTCGAGGCACTGGCCGCACAGGCTCGACGCCTGCGGTAGATCGGCGTACCGCTCGAAGTCCTGCATCAACGGCGTCAACAGCTTGCCGATCGGGCCGGGGTATACGCTGTCGTACGCATGCCCCCCGATCCGCCGGTACACCGGACACGCGTTCAGGCACGCCCCGCACCGGATGCAACGCAGCACCTCGCGGTACTCGCTCGACAGAATGTCACGGCGGCCGCCGTCGAGAACCACCACGTGGAGACGTTCCGGCCCGTCCGGATCACCCGCCCGCCGCGGCCCGTGAATCAGCGACGTGTACACCGTAATGGGCTGACCTGTACTGGAACGCGCCAGCACCTTCAGAAACAACGCGAGATCCACCATCCGCGGCACCAGTTTTTCGATCCCCATCAGCGCGACGTGCACCTTCGGCCGCGTCGTCGTCAACCGCCCGTTCCCCTCGTTCGTACAGAGGCACAACACCCCCGTCTCCGCCACCGCGAAGTTGACGCCGGAGATGCCGAGGTCGCAGCGCTGGAAGATGTCTCGCAGGTGACGCCGGGCATGCATGGTGAGCGTCTCGGGATCCTCGGTATAGTCGACCCCGAGCTCCCGCGCGAATGCCTCCGCGATCATCTTGCGGTTCTTGTGGATGATCGGTGTGACGATGTGGCTCGGTCGATCATGGTCGATCTGCACGATGAACTCGCCCAGGTCCGTTTCCACCACGCGCACGCCGGCCGCCTCCAGGGCCGAGCCCAGACCCGTCTCTTCCGTCGTCATCGACTTGGCTTTGACGCAGAGCGTCGAGCCGTTGTCACGCGCAATCCGGACGATGCACGCGTTGGCCGCGGCGGCCGACTCGACGTGATGAACGACACCGCCCGCCGCCTCCACCTGCCGGGTGAAGGCGTCCAGGTAGCCGTCCAGATTGTCCAGCGTGTGCTGCTTGATGCCGGCCGCCAACTCCCGCAACGCCTCGAACTGGTCGACCTCCGACACCGCCGCCGCCCGCGACACGATCTTCTTGGCCGCCGTGTCGCCGATCGCCCGACGCACGACCTCGTTGCCCAGGGCGTGCTCGACGTTGACTCGGAACCATCGATGCAGATAACTCACGGCATGTCGTCCATCAGTCCCAGCGATTCCGCCAGCACCTCGGCCACGTGCTTGAACGCGACCTTCAAGCCGCGCCGCCGGGCGCTGCCCTCCATCGTCATCGTGCAACCGGCTTCATTGCACACGACCACCCCGGCGCCGGTCCGCTCGATCGCGTCCAGCTTGTCCCGCGCGATCGCGTTGCTGATGTTCGCGTAGAACGCACTGAACGCGCCGCCGAACCCGCAGCACTGATCGAGACGTTCGAGCGGCCGGTAGTCGATCCCTCCCAGATTCTTCACCAGGGCCGCCGCCTCCTCCGCCGGGGCGATGGACCGCATGTGACAGCTGTAGTGAAATGTGACCGGCCGCTCCGCGCCCACGCGAACGGAGGCCGGGTCGACCTTCAATACGCGCGTCAGGAACCGACCGAATTCCCACGTCCGGCCGGCCAGGTCGCGGGCCCGCTCGCCGTACGCCGGGTCGCCCGCCAGCAACGCCGGCGTGTGGTGCATGACCATCGACGCGCATGAGCCCGACGGCGTCACCACGTACGGGTAGCCGTCGAACACGTCGATCATGCGGCGCCCCATCGCCGCCGCCTCCTCGTGAAAACCGTTGTTGTACGCCGGTTGCCCGCAGCAGGTCTGACCCTCGGGGAAGTGGACCGAACACCCGTAGTGCCGCAGCACCCGCACCACGGCCACGCCCACCCGCGGGGCAAACGTGTCGGTCAGGCACGTGACAAACAAGGCAACGTCCACCAGCTTCGCTCCACACGTCGTAACGCGGCCGCCCCGCGACGAGACGCTAGGTGCCCCTCGCCATTCACGCAGGATTGTAGTCGACCCGGCGTCGAATCCCAGCCGATAGTCCGCCGTCGGCCCGCCTGCCGTGCGAATCCGTTACGCCAGAATGATCTGGACCCCGCCCGGTGGAAGGGCAACCCGCAACCCCGCCCCCGCCCGCTTCGGCGGCGAAGTTACCGGGCCGACCGCCAGGAGCACCTCGGGCCCCGACGAGGAACCCTGGTCTCCCCGTCCCGCCGACCGCCGCGGCAGCCCCGAGACCGTGGTGCGCCGCGCGGCGCGGAAATCCGTGTTCGCCACCACCACCAGGCGACCGCCTCCGCCCGCCACGCGAACGCCGAACGCCAGCACCCACCGGTGGTTCGGGCCGACCTTCATTTTGAAATAGCGGGTCGGCCTGGCCAGGTCCCCCGCGAAGCGGGACCGGACCTCGGCCACCGCCGCCAGCCGGCGCACCATGCCCGGGCCGCCCGCGTTGGTCCAGTGCAGCACGAAGCGGTCGAAGAACGCGAGCTTGCCGTGGAACGGATCGCTTTTCGGCAGCGCGAAACGGTCCTTCTCCGTCGCGTCGAGCCCGAGGTTCATCGGTTGCCGCTCGTATACCTCGAGGCCCGAGTTCAGAAACGGTACCGCGTTGGGCAGGAACTGGTTCAGCGTGGCCGCCAGGTGGACCAGCCGCTTCGTGCCACGACGCGTCACCGCGCGCGGTGTGTCCGGCGTCTCGGACGCCGCCCACATCGGCAGCTTCGACGCCGGCAGCACCTCATCGAGCAGCGCGTGGAACTTCCCCGCGTGGGCCCGTGGCTCCAGCCACCAGGCCGGGCCGATGATCATGTTGTACCCTGCCCGCTTCGCCTTCCCGCTCGTGTCGATCCCCAGCTCCTCGGCGATGAACCCGAAGTCCGCGTCGCGCCGCCGCGCCTTGGTCAGGATCATCGACTCGAGTTCCTTCGGCAGGGCGTGCCCCATGTCGATCCGGGCACCGTCCACGCCGAACCGCTGATAGAACGGCAGGATGTCCGACAGCACCGTCCACAACGCCCGGTTGGGCTGGCGGCCCGAGAACCGGCTCGATTTCATCACCTCGCTGTAGAGGTACGGGGGCTGGTTCGCCGGGTCGGCAAGGCAGCCCTGCACGGCGGTCGGATGGTCCCAGTAGTAACGCAGAAACGTCACGTCCGACCACGGCGGCTGACAGTCGTTCACCACGTCGGAGAACCCGGGCGGTGTGATCACGCCGAACTCCCGCCCGATCGCCTGGAGAAGGTTCTTCGGCGGTCGGGCCTTCACCGCGCCGGTGAACCGCTTCCACGCCGCCGGCGCCGTGACGTTCGGCGCGAACCGGAACCTCGCCAGGTGCGCCCGCATCTCCGGTAGCGAGTGGATGAACGGCAGGTGCGACGGCTTGGGCGTCAGGTAATCCGCTCCGGGAACGTACGGTTGACCGTACGATCGCTCCTCCCGCCGGTCGATCCAGTAGAACCAGTCGGGGTGGTCGATAATCATGTCGCTGTCCCGCGCGGCGGTCCGCGGGGCGATGTCGATCATCACCCGCATCCCCATCGCGTGGGCCGCCTCCACGAACGCGCCGAACTCCATCTCGACGGCCGCGTCGTCGTCGCCGAGTAGCCGGTCGTGCAGCGTCGGCTCCAGCGCGAAGAAGTCCTTCGCCGAGTAGGGACAGCCCAGTTCACCTTTGCGGTACAGGTTGCTGTGCTTCGCGACAGGCAGCAGGTAGATCACCGAGATCCCCATGCGGCGCAGCAGCGGTAACAGCAGAATCGACTTCAGGAATGTGCCCGTCTCCGCGACGCGGCGAGATGACAGAGCCCCGTCACCGTCGTGGTCCCACGCCGTGGTCGTCCGCACCAGCATGCCGTAGAGCGATGCCGTACGGAGCCAGTCGCCGGCACCGCGGCGTCGCCCGCCGTCGACCACCCGGCGATCGCCGTCCGCCCGCACGCCGGACACCCGTGACAGACTCCGGCCGGACAGCCGGCGCCGCCCGCGACGCGGCAGGACATGCTCGCGAATGCACTCCAGCGCAAATGCATACGGGTCCACCGCGATCTCCCACCGGCCGACCCGCGTGGCCAGGTCGGACCCCCAGGTGTCCCAGAGGGCGGGCAGGCGATACCCCGTCCACCGGTTCCGCCGCCCCCGCGATTCCAACCGCCTGACCAGTTCGTCCAGGTGGCCCGCGTGCTTCGTGTTCATCGGTTGTCCTTTAACGCCTCGTGTCGGCCACGGGGGGCGTGCTTCGCCCTGCTTCGACGGACGCGCCACGCATCGAGCCCGCGGACACGTGTACCATGCCGACGTGTGGCGTGCAATTCCACGAGCGGAGAGGATCGAACCGGACGTGTAACTTATCCGAAGGGTTCGCCGCGGTTGATCAACCGCAACGCTTGAATGAAGTTCACGACGAAGTAGAACGTGCTCGCCCCGGTCACGAAGACGACCACCGTGATGAAGATCACCACGAACGTGTTGCCGCGGACCAGCGAGTCGCTGCGCATCGTGGCAATGATGTGCGGACGGGCCAGGATCGCCATCGAGACCAGTACCGCGGCGATCGTCGGCCAGATCGAAATCGAATGGGCGAAACTGTAGATCCACGTCGACCGCGCCACCGGACCGGCCAGTTGACCCGCCGTGCCGTGAATGAAGTGACCCCGAAGGAAGTACTGGCCGTTCTCGAACTTCCCGTTGCTCGCGTCGCCCTGCAGGTACCAGTACACCACCGTGTACGCCACGAAGTTGGCCAGCCCCAAGGCGATGATCCATAGAAGCAGCTTGTTGCGTTTCCGACGTTCCATGAGCGGATGCTGTCAGCGACGGCGCGAATCGACCACGCCGCCCGGATCACGTCCCGATGACACCCTCCATCGGTGAGGAGGCCGTGGCGTACAGCTTCTTCGGAATCCGGCCGGACAGGTACGCCAGCCGGCCGGCCACCGCCGCGTGCCGCATCGCATGAGCCATCTGGATCGGGTCCTTGGCTCCGGCAATGCCCGTGTTCAACAACACACCGTCCGAACCAAGCTCGAACGCGATCGTCACGTCCGAGGCCGTGCCCACCCCCGCGTCCACGATCACCGGATAATCCGGGTCGCCGTCCTTGAGGTACTCCAGGCAGATGCGTATGTTGTTCGCGTTCAGGACACCCTGACCGCTTCCAATCGGAGCACCGGCCGGCATCACGCTCGCCGCTCCCGCTTCCTTCAACTGCTTGGCCAGGATCGGGTCGTCGTTCGTGTAGACCAGCACGCAGAACCCCAACTCCACCAGCCGCTCCGTCGCCCGCAGCGTACCCACCGGATCGGGCAACAGCGTCTTGCGGTCGGCCAGCACCTCCAGCTTCACCCATTGGGCACCGCGGTTCTCCAGCCCCTCCAGCAACTCGCGGCTCAGTCGCGCGGAACGGATCGCGTCGTCGGCTGTGAAGCAACCGGCCGTGTTAGGCAGGATCGTGTACCGCGACGTGTCAAGGTAGTCGAGGATGGTCTCCGGCTTCGGCCGGCCGTCCTCCGCCATCACGTCGCGACGGATGGCCACCGTCACCACCTGGCACCCCGACGCGTCCAGCGCATCCTTCATCTGCTGGAAGGTGGTATACTTGCCCGTGCCGACGAACAGCCGGCTCTCGAATTCGAACGGGCCTACCCGAAAGCAACCCTGCGGCATCAGCCTCCTCCGACGAAGGTGACGATCTCGATCCGATCGCCCTCGTTGATCACCGTCTTGTCGTAGTCTGCTCGCAGCACCAGTTCCGCGTTCACCTCGATGGCCACCCGCCTCGGCTCCGTGCCCCGTGCCGCCAGCAGGTCGGTCAGCGTCTGCCCCGACTCAAGCGTCGCCTCGTCTCCGTTGATCGTCACACGCATGGTCGGTCCGCCCCGCGGCCGCGGTCGTCCGTTACTCCTGCTCGTCGTGCGCGCGATGGACGTGCTGCGTGGCCGGTGCGGCCTGCTCGGCCAGTTTCGCGCGCACCTCCGCCCGCAGATCGATACCCAATTCCACCAGTTGCTCCTCCGCCACCGTGCCGGGCGCCTCGGTCAGCGGGCAGACCGCCCGCTGCGTCTTGGGGTAGGCAATGACGTCACGAAGACTGTCCCTGCCCGCCAGCAGCATCACCCAGCGATCCAGCCCGAAGGCAATCCCGCCGTGCGGCGGCGGTCCGAACCGCAACGCTTCCAACAAAAACTGGAACTTCTCCTTGGCCTCCTGCTCGCTGATGCCCAGCAGCCCGAACACCTTCCGCTGCACGTCGCGACGATGAATACGAATGCTGCCGCCGGCCATCTCCGTGCCGTTCAGCACCAGGTCGTATGCCTTCGCCCGTACCTTGCCCGGATCCGTGTCGAGCAGGGCGATGTCCTCGTCCCGCGGCGACGTGAACGGGTGGTGCGTGCTGAAGTAACGGTGCTCCTCGTCGTCCCATTGGAACATCGGAAAATCCACCACCCACAGCGGATGCCACTGACCGGACGGCTTCAGCTCCAGCAACTCGATCATCCGCGTACGGGCGTAGTGCAGGAACTTGCACACCTCCGCGTACGGGCCCGCCGAGAAGAACAACGCGTCACCCGGCGCGGCATCGGCCGCGGCGCACAACGCACCACACATCGGCTGAAGGAACTTCGCAACGCCCGTGGAGAACTCCGGACCGCTCGGACCGGACACCACCTTGGTGACCGGCATCCCGCCCGCCCCGATGCCCTTCAGCTCCTCGGTCAACCCGTCCGTGATCTTGCGCGTCAGTTTGCCGGCCCCGTCGGCCTCCGTCACGACGAAACACTTGACCACGCCGCCGGCTTCGATCGCGTTGCCGAACACCTTGAAGTCCGTCTGCCGCACGACCTCCGTAATGTCCTTCAGTTCCAGCCCGAATCGCGTGTCCGGCCGATCGATGCCGAACCGGTCCATGGCGTCCGTGAAAGTGATCCGGGAAAACGGCTGCGGGATCTCCATGCCCAGCGCCGCGCGGAACATGGCCGCCACGCAACCCTCCACCGCGGTCATCACATCCTCCGCCTGCACGAACGACATCTCCATGTCGATCTGCGTGAACTCCGGCTGGCGATCGGCCCGCAAGTCCTCGTCGCGAAAGCAACGGACGATCTGGGCGTACCGGTCGAACCCCGCCACCATGAACAACTGCTTGAACAACTGCGGCGACTGTGGCAACGCGAAAAAACGACCCGGCTGGATACGCGATGGTACGAGGTAGTCGCGGGCACCCTCCGGCGTCGACTTCGTCAATACCGGCGTTTCGATCTCGAGGAACCCGTTGTCGTGGAAGTAGTCGCGCACCGCCTTCGATATGTTATGCCGCATCCGCATCACACGCTGCATCGAAGGACGCCGCAGGTCGAGGAACCGGTACTGCAGGCGCAACTCCTCGTTGGCTTTCACGCCGTCGTCGATCTCGAACGGCGGGGGGTCCGACTTGCTCAGCAGGTCCACCGCCCGCCCTTCCACCTCGATCTCACCCGTCAGATGCTTCGGGTTGATGTTCTCCCCCCGCAACGCCACCCTGCCCTCGATCGCAATGCAGTCCTCGTTCCGAAGCGTTCGGGCCAGGGCGTGAGCCTCCGGGTCCGTCTCCGGGTTGAATTTGATCTGCGTGATCCCGGCCCGGTCCCGCAGATCGATGAAGACCATGCCCCCGTGATCCCGGTACGAGCGGACCCAGCCTGTTAGAATCACCGTTTGCCCGGCGTGCTCGGACCGCAGTTCATTGTTGTTGTGCGTACGCTTGTTGTAGGCAATCGCCACGTCCTGTCCTCCTGCCCGCCGCCTGACAGAACCGTCACTTTTAGTGGCTGGGCGGGGGAAATGCAAACCGCCGCCCGCCCCCGCCACGACCCGCTGCCGCCACACCCGGGTCGCCCCAAACCCGCCGCGCCGCCCGGGGTCCGCGTTGACCCTCCCCGCCCCAAGCGGCAAGATACTATGGGAACCCCGCTCGGCGGGGCCGGCTCCTTAAACCCGAACGGACGGTCGGGAACCGCACGGTCCGCCCGACGTCGAATGAACAGGAGGGCTGGCGTGGAAGCACCGGCCCGAACGATCCATTTCGAGGACGAAGTGCTGGTCCGGCAGGTCCAAGCCGGGGACCTCCAGGCCTACACCCACCTGGTGTCCAAGTACCAGGACAAGGTGTTCAACACCTGCTGGCGGATCGCCGGGAACCTCGAGGATGCGGCCGATATTACCCAGGAAGCCCTGCTGAAAGCGCTGGAGTCGATCGGATCATTCCGGGGCACCAGCGGGTTCTACACCTGGCTCTTCCGGATCGCCGTGAACCTGGCCCTGACCCAGCGCCGCCACGCGGCTCGCCACCGGCAACTGTCGATCGACGGGCCGGCCGAGCCCGGCCAGCCGGCGATGCGTCAACTGGAGGAACGCGTGCCACATGATCCCCAACACCACGCCGGCACCGCCGAACTGAAAGGCTACGTCGCCGAGGCATTGCGCGAACTGGACGACGAATTCCAGGCCGCCGTCGTCCTCCGCGACATCGAGGGATTCAGCTATGACGAGATCGCGGAAATCCTGAGCGTCCCCAAGGGCACGGTCAAATCCCGGATCGCCCGCGGGCGACGGGCTCTGCGAATCGCACTGGCTCCGCACCTGGGAGAGAGCACGGAGTAGCATGACGCGCATCACCCCGGACAACCTCGACGAATTCCTCTCCGCCTACCTGGACGGCGAACTGCCCGAGGCCGATCAGCAGAGCGTCGAGCAACTCCTCCAGCACGATGAGTCGGCCCGACACCGGTTTCAGCAACTCAAAGCCACCGTCCACATTCTGGGCTCGCTGCCACGACACGCCGCCCCGGCCGACCTGCTCGACGAAATGACGGTCCGCGCGGAACGACAACTCCTGCTCGACCCGGGCGCCGGCGCCGCCCCCGTGCGACCCGCGCGACGGTCGCTCATCTCCCTCCTCGCCTCCGCGGCACTTGTCGTCCTCGTCGTCGGCGGTGCGCTCTGGGTGTTCTTCGAAGTCGGAAGCCGGGCCGAACGCGGCGCTCGCCGCGCCGTGACCTACGCGCCGCCGGAAGCGCCGGAATCTCGAGCGAACGAGGCGAGGGAACCGATGCCTTCGGAACCGGAGGCCGGGACCGGGCAACCACCGGCCGGACACGCGGATATGCCGCCAATCGGGTCCGTGGCCGATGCCACGCACGAGGGGCAACCGCCGCGGGCATCGCGCCGCCCGACGGCCACGATGGACGAGGCATCCCGCGGCGGGGGAATCACCCCCGACGCGAAAGGGCCGACCGCACCCGCACCGCCGGCACGGAGTGTCGAAGCATCGTCACACCAGGGCCCCTTGCTCAAGGAATACAGTGCGAAAACGGATTCCGCGGGCACCGCAATGCCCGATGCCAGACGCCAGTGGTCCGCGGAACGCGGCGGCAAAGACCTCGGTGCGAGCCGGTCGCGCGGCCGGACGGGCGATGAGCAGACCCGCCAACGCCGCGCCGAGCTCGAAGCCACCCTGAAGCAGAAACTCGCCGCCGGACACGTGATGGCCGACTACGTACAGCACCGATTTGATGCCGAGCTCGTGACACTAGATGTCAACGCACCGGGAGAGCAAACCCGGGACGGCGCGATGGGACGGCTGGCCGCGTACCTCGGGCGGGAGTCCATTCCCGAACTGCGGGAGCAGGCACTGCTTCACTTCCTCGGCTTGGCCCCCGGCCTCGACGAGCAGTCGGAATTCTATATCGTCGGCGCCGCGCCACAGAACTACGCCGACCAGCAAGAACGACAGGTCCTCGTGCGCGTCCATCCCGCCCGACTCCAGACCATGGTCGATGCCGTTGACGGAGGCGAGTCGGATCACTCGGATGTCACCCTGACCGTCGGACCGTTTACCGCGCGCGGGCGCGGGGCGACCGCACGGCTATTGGCCTTCGTGGTCCGGGACGAGCAACCGCGATGGATGGCCACGGATGGGTTGGAACGGCGATGCGACGCCACGCCCCCCGC
>CAZBUJ010000021.1:0-68291 GCA_964495075.1 uncultured Phycisphaeraceae bacterium | reverse complement strand
GATGCCGTCCCCGACGGCGGAGCGCTGAACGCTTCTGATGGCACCAAAAAGGAAACGGGCGCCACCCGATGCGCTAAGGGCCGTGTATGAGCCGTCAAGCCAATCGCACGACCCCGCGCACCGGGCAGCGCCCGCATGATAAGCGCGGACACTTACCCGGGCGAGGTTGCCTTGGCTCGATTGGTACAACGCCCGCGGCACACGCATGTTTGCCTTGCGACGTTGCGTTGACGGCCCATAGGCCAAGACACTGAGTTTCTCACCGTTGGCTAACCACGTGGGCCAACGGCCACCCTCGTGGTAATATACTCTACAAGGAGCAGCAAGTCAATAGAAAATTGACTTATTCTATCAAGTTCTTGATTATATAAGTAACATGATCATCCTGAAACTCAGGGAAGCCATGGAAGCTTACCGGCGACGAACCGGTACGAGGATGACTTACGAGAGGCTTTCCGAATTGACCGGGATCGCACTCGGAACGCTCCAACAGATGGGCAGCCGCCTGGACTACCACCCGACGCTCGCTAACGTGGAGAAGCTCTGCTCCGCCCTGGAGACTCCGTTAGACGGCATGCTCGAGATGGTCCCCGACCCGCCCAAGTCGAAGGCGAAACGCACGCCAAAGAAGAGGTAGGATTTTGTCCGCCGGTGGGCACTCGCACGGCGAGAGCATATCCGCGTCTGGCGGCTATCGTGCCAGTCGGCTGCGCCGGCACGATTCAGCGACGACGATGGCATTTGTGTGGACACACCCGATTTGTGCCAATCGTCTTGACACCCGGCATGACGCTTGCTCCAGGTTACCAGCCGCGTACAATGGACGCCGTCGCTTACGGGGCGTTTCAAAGCACAGTCTCGGCACGGCCCTTAGCGTGATGGGGATGATGAATGCTCACGCGACTCAAGGTCTCGGGTTTCAAGAATCTAGTGGACGTCGATGTCCGTTTCGGGGCGTTTACGTGCATCGCCGGTCCCAACGGCGTAGGCAAGTCGAACCTGTTTGATGCCATTCGTTTTCTGAGCGCGCTGGCAGACAAGCCGCTCATTGAGGCCGCATTGTGCGTGCGGGACGAAGGCGGCCGCACCAGCGATTTGCGAAGCATCTTCTATCGTGCCGGCACCGAGCACGATCGGGAGATGAGATTCGAGGCGGAGATGATCGTGCCCCGGGTGGGTAAGGATGATCTTGGACAAGAAGCCAAGGCCAGCATCACGTTTCTGCGTTACACGTTACGCCTGGGATACAGGGGAGGTTCGAATCACTACGCCCTTGGGGCGCTTGAACTTCTCGAAGAGGATCTCGCTCCCATCAGCCAAAGCGATGCCGCCAAACATCTGCTTTTTCCTCACAGCGCCAAGGATTGGCGACGAGACGCAGTAACGGGCCGCCGCGCAAGTCCTTTCATTTCCACAGATCATGAAGAAAGCGGGACCCGGATCATCAAGCTCCATCAAGACGGTGGAAGCCGCGGGCGTCCTTTGTCCCGAGCCGCGGGAAGCCTCCCTCGCACAGTGCTCTCTGCGGCGAACGCTGCAGAGAGTCCAACGGCCTTGATGGCAAGGCGAGAAATGCAATCGTGGCGGCTACTCCAACTTGAACCATCTGCACTACGAGAACCAGATCCGTTTACGTCGCCAACGACGATGGGACCGAATGGAGCTCACCTCGCAGCAACATTGTACCATCTCGCCCACACTGAAGACCCAGTCGGCACCGACGATGTCGTCAGCACAAGCCCGGACGCCGTTTACGCAAGAGTGGCGAATAGACTATCGGAGTTGATTGCTGACGTTCGAGGAATTTCCGTAGAACGTGATGACAAGCGTGAGCTGTTGACGTTGGCCGTTTGCGACGAGCACGGCACGGCACACGCCGCCAAGGCACTATCCGACGGCACGCTCCGATTCCTCGCCCTCGCCGTTGCGGAGGCGGATCCGAATGTGAAAGGCGTCCTGTGCCTCGAGGAACCTGAGAATGGCATACACCCCGAGCGAATACCAGCGATGCTGTCACTTCTTCAGGACATCGCGACTGATCCGACTTCGGCCTACGATCCAAGCGACCCGCTTCGACAGATCATTGTCAATACGCATTCGCCCGCGGTGGTTAGGCAGGTGCCCGAGGATTCCCTCTTGCTGGCGGAGTCCAAAGAATTCCTGCGGAAAGGAGATCGTGCCAGACGCGCGGTTTTCTCCGCACTGTCTGGCACTTGGCGCACCAAGAAGGATCAGCATACTTATGTCGCTTCGCTCGGCAAGATCTTGTCATACTTGAATCCAATTGAAAGAGACCCCGAACAGACGTACGGTGTACCGAGATCGACTCGTCGGCGTCGGCGCGTCGTTGACCGAGACGATGTAACGCCGTTCCTTCCTTGGTCCGATCATGGCGAGTAACTCGGAACTCACGTGCACCCTTTTGGGAGACGGTTCAACCGATCGGGTTCTGGAGTATCCGATTCGATGGTCGCTGCACGATCTGTGTCCTGACGTCGCGATGCAATTCGAATGGGCGGACTTAAGCAGAGTACCAAAGCGCCCGCAGGGCCTTACCGAACGTATATCCGTCGCCCTGAAACTATATCCGGCCCAAATCCTCTTTGTACATAGAGATGCGGAGCGTGAGAATCGCCTTGAACGGGTGAAAGAAATCGAGGCGGCCGCTCGGAGCGTGCCTGATGACAGTCTACCGCCGTTCGTGTGTGTCGTACCGGTTCGTATGACGGAGGCTTGGCTCATCATTGACGAAAGCGCAATACGTCAAGCAGCCGGAAATCCATGCGGGTCCATGCCTCTTGGCCTACCATCCCTACGAGGGATCGAGAGCAATCCTGATCCGAAGAGCGTCCTGAAGAAGCTTCTGGTCAAGGCCTCCGGGTACGGCGCCCGTCGCAGGAATCGCTTCCGCCCTGGTCCTGCCGTTTATCGCTTGGCACGGCTCATCGAGGACTACACACCGTTGCGCGACCTGCCGGCATTCTGTGCATTCGAAGCCGACCTCAGGCAAAAACTCACCGACGGCGGATGGCTCGGTGGTCGATCGGCGCTTTGAGCATCTTTGCGTGCAAGGAAAAGGTGTCAAGATTGAGCGGAAAAAGGTGTCCAGAGATTCGATTCCCCCCGCCTGCGATTCTTTCCTGAATGTAACTCATTGTGACACAATGCCTTATTGCACCCTGGGCCGGGCTTTTCGTTACCCCCTGCGTGATGTAAGTCGCTTGGGTCGCAGCACTTACCGACCGGCCAGAGGGTGTGCGCAATCTGTGCGCATCCAACGCCGCCTTCGATCGGCGGCGAGCGCGCTTGACGCCACCGGTGCTGCGGATAAAATTACCGTCATATGTTCACAAGTGAAGGTATTTCTATCCGCGCAGCACGGCCGTGAACGTCCCAGAAAGAACCCAAGAGGCGGTGCGTCGCCTGTGTGGCGAACACGGCGGCGTCATCCGGACGGCCCAAGCCATCCGAGCGGGCATCCACCCACGGACACTCTACGCGCTGCGCGACAGCGGCTTCCTGGAGCCGCTTGAGCGCGGTCTCTACCGCCTCGCCGAGCTGCCGGAGATCGGCCAGCCCGATCTTGTGACGGTAGCGCTCAAAGTACCATCCGGCGTCGTATGCCTCATATCAGCCCTCGCGTTTCATGAACTCACGACGCAGATCCCACACGAGGTCTCGATTGCGCTTCGACGTCACTCCGAGCGGCCAAGGCTCCGCTTTCCGCCGATTCGCGTGTACTGGTTCGCCACGAAAGCGATGGAGGAGGGTGTCGAAACGCATAAGCTGGACGGCGTGCCCGTCCGCATTTTCGGCGCCGAAAAGACGCTCGCCGACTGCTTCAAGTATCGTAACAAGATCGGGCTTGATACGGCCGTCGAGGCACTTCGGCTCTACCGGGAACGCAAACGGCTGAACGTCGATGCGCTGATGCGATATGCTGCCATCGACCGAGTGAAGAACGTGATGCGACCTTACCTGGAGGCCGTGCTCTGAATGAACGCCGCGTCCAAAACGTCGCAGGGTCGGTTCGCCAGCGCCTGCTGAATCAGGCCAGGGCGACCAGCCGCCCGTTCAACGAACTCCTTCAGCACTACGCGATGGAGCGATTCCTCTATCGTCTGTCGATGTCGGAGCACGCTGAGCGATTCGTCCTGAAGGGTGCGTTGCTGCTGCGTATGTGGGACGCACCCGCGGTGCGTCCCACGATGGACATTGATCTGCTCGGGAGGACGAGCAATGATCCGGCGGCACTCACGCGCATCATCCAGGATGTATGCCGCCAAGCCGTTGCACCAGACGGGTTGGAGTTCGATCCCGAGAGCGTCGCTGCCCAGATCATCGCCGAAGAGGCGGATTACGAGGGGGTACGGCTGCGGTTCCGAGGCAACCTGGGCACCGCGAAGATCACGATGCAGATCGATGTCGGCTTCGGGGATGTGATCACGCCACCGCCCTCACTTGTAGATTATCCGACTCTACTCGGCGACCCCGCCCCACGCGTGCTGGCCTATCCGCGCGAGTCGGCCGTGGCCGAGAAGTTCCAGGTCATGATTCACCGCGCCCAACTCAACAGCCGGGTCCGCGATTACTACGACATCCGGCTGCTATCGCGTAGCTTCGCATTCGACGGGGAATTGCTGGCCAGTGCGATTCAGAGGACTTGCGACCGCCGTGGAACCGAGATTCCAGTCGAGCCCGTCGCGTTGACCGGTGCATTCAGCGAAGACCCGGCCCGGCAGACGCAATGGACAGCCTATCGTCGCAAGAGCAAACTCGAACAGGCACCTGAAGACCTAAGGGAAGTCGTGCAGGCCGTCGCCGACTTCCTCAGCCCCCTTGCACAGGCGCTCGGGTCCGGGCAGCGATTCGCCGGGACGTGGCAACCGCCAGGCCCGTGGACAAGCAAGTAGGCGTCGGCGAAGCGCTCACTCTGCGGTCAGTCTATACGTCCTCATTCTCCTGGCCGCCGCAACCTGAATCTCATCCATGTAAGAACGTCCCCGCCACGAATCTCCTTTTTTCTTGGGTTGCTGCCCAGGAAAACGAACCGGTGCTATGACTGCTGCTCGGCGCGTCGTACATCCTGGCGCTTCAAGAAAATCATCCTTTTTCCGGCCGGACCGGCTAACGACGTCAAGAGAAGAATCCTGTTTATCCGGGGTAAATCGTTCTCACGGGAATTGAGCGGGTCCAAAAATCGTTTTGTCGGGTTTCTCAGCGGTAATGAGCTCGTCAGAACCAGCGTTCCGAGCAGCCACGACGTGGAGGGCGTCGAAGGCCTGAAGTCCGGACGTCTCGGCCTCTTTCTGGGCCTCGTCGACAAGCTTCTTCGACGCTGGCACAGTACGATCAGCAGCGTCAAAGAACGCCTCGTAGAATTCAACCTCAGCCCGCTTCTCGCGGAAACGGGCCTTGGGGAGGGTCTCCAGACGAACGAAATCGCTCGTTATAAACTCCCGCTCGGGGTCATCGAGCACGGCAAAGGCCCTCTCGAACAGATCCTCCCTCCCCTTGGCCGCAGGGATGAGGACGTTCGAGTCGATGAATGTGCGAACCTTCGCCAAAGCGGGCCTCCGCTAATCACGCTCACCGCGACGTGACCGGGTTTCCTGCTCCAGGTCACTCCAATCGAGGAGTTGAGCCCCGCTGGCGACGATCCTGTGGCGAAGCGTAAGGAGTCGTTTCCCGAGAGCGGTTCGGGGCTCCATTCTGCCGACGGGCTCGTATCGAACTGTCACCCCGAAATGCGGCGTGGACGGAATATGCTGGTATTCCGAATCAGTATCTTCGCTATCGATCGCGGACACAAGCAATTCTGCTCGTTCGTGCCAGTGCAAGAGGGCTTCTTCTGCGAGCCTCGATAGATGACGCGCTTCAACACCGTTCCCGTGTGAGGCATCTTGCAGCCATGTGGATAATCGACCCACGACTGCTCGGTACGGCTGGGGAGATACGGCAAGTGTGGGCATTACTTGAATAACTCCCTTGCTTTGTCAGTGATGCAGGCTTCGAAGATTACGTTCTTATGCACACGCAATCCTTCGATCAAGTTCCAAAGACCGTCTTCATCAGTTGGCACGTCCGATGTGCGGAAAACGTCGATGTCCAGAACAATGGAGACCATGCTTGGAGCGGCGGGGTCAACGATGGCTTCGTTGAGCACGCACAGGCCGTTGATGTCTACCAACGGAATCGCCAGACGCATGAAGTAGCCCACCAGCCCCTGCGGGAGGTCGGCCGAAACCTCGGGCACCGTCCGAAGATAGTCGCCGAAGTCACTCAGCGGTAGCGGAATGTCGAGGCGGTTGACGTATCGGACGGCCACACGGACGACCTTACGAGGCGTCGCCGCGGATGTATACAAGTTCCAAAGCCTGCGGGCCTCATCCCGGAACGTCTCCCATTGCTCGTACGGGGCTAGCCGGCTCATTGAAAACCCGTCGAGCCGAGCCTGGTATATCTGCTTGTCATCCGCACTCCGGAACAAGTACCCCATAGCTTTCGTGGTGGCCGTCGTAGTGACTTCTTTGCCAGCCTGCATTTGACCGAAGGCAGTATTCGCCTGCCCCGTGCGGGGGTAGGCCGTCTCTTGGCCCTTGTGCGCGTTCTGCAATTCTCCGAGCCCGATGTTCGGCGGCAACTCGACCCGCAAGTCGATAACGGCCTCCGTAATCGGGGCGTTTTGATAGTGTCGATGGTCGGCCACGTCACTCATTGTATTATGACCGGGTTGCATCGGCAATTCACTAGTTCTACCAAGTTTACGTCACCGGTTTCCGGACGTCGGGGCTACCACTGGCGCGTTGGCATGTCGGCTCGTTTGCACTCCATCTGCGTTGTTCAGGCATCTGTGCCGGGCACGCTTGGGGACGCGGCAGTGTTCGTACCGGTCAGGCTGGGGGCCTGGCACGCGCTTGGGCATGCGGGAGTCGGGCGCCAGCGTCGGGTCATCGGGTACGACCCGGCTTTACTAATGGCGATCCGTGCCGCATCATACCCGCGCCGGTCGGCTGCGTCCGCCGGCGGCGATCGACGGCGTTCGACGGAGCCGCTCGACGGCGGCCGGCCGGACCACGAGGACCGTCGCCTCCAAGAACACCGTGGTGCCCTTTACGGCGCGGAACCACCAAGCTTGACGGCCATGCGTGACCCCATGAGGAACTGCCTTGCGTCCACGAGTACGGACCCTGCCGCTCATCGCCGCCCGCGGTGGCTGTGGTGGTTGTTGATCGCGCTCTACGTCGCGCTCATCGCGGTGTGGTCCCACCTCTGGCTGCGGCACGGGGGCTCGGACGCCCTGGTCTGGCTGGGCCTGCTTGGCTTCATGATCGTGACGCAGGGTCTGTTCGTGCTGATCCCGGCCCGTTGCGACTACCTGATGCCGACCCGCCCCCGCCGCCTGGTCATCCCCGCCCTGATCGCCGCCCTGATGATCACGGTCCTGATCGGGTCGTTTGTCCTGGCGATGGCCGAATTGTTCAACGTGGACGGCGGCGGCACGACGCTCGCCGCCGTGTTCTGGTCAACGGTGGGGCTGTTGTGGGTCGCCTGGACGATCCTGTTTTACGCGTACGCCCGCCGCATGGACCGCTTCCGCTGGATGCGACGGATGGTTGTGGCGGTACTCGGCGGCAGTGTGCTGCAGATGCTGGCCACCGTCCCCTCACATATCGTGGTAAGCCGACGGCCGGGGTGTTTCGTGGGCATGGCCACCATGCTCGGCATTCTCAGCGGTTTGTACGTGATGGCGTGGGCGTTCGGGCCGGGCCTGATCCTGTTGTTCATGTCGGAGACCCTGAAGGCGACACCCGGGCACTGTCCCGGCTGCGGTTACAACCTGCATGGGCTCTCGGAGCTGCGCTGCCCGGAGTGCGGTCGGGCGTTCACGTTCGGCGAGGTGCGGCAGTCCCCCGACGAGCTGGGTTTCATCGGCAAGTGAGCCAAGCGGCCATCGAGGCCGGTCGCTCGACGATCACAACAATCCCAATACCCCGCCTCGTATGTCCCGTATGCGTGCCTGGCACGATTGGGGAGATCCGTGCCTGGTACGGGCGGGGTTTGGCCCGGTTCGGTTTTTCGCGGCCGTGCCTGGCACACATCGGGACGCTACGATCCGGGATGGCGTGTCTTCGTGACAGGGTTCATCCCGGTTGCCTTGCCGAACGGCTTGAGGGCCACCAGCAGCGAGGGAAGCAGCATAAGGTCCGCCGCCAGCGTGGCCAGCATCGTGAAGCCGACCAGGCCGCCGAAGTACGCGGTCGGGAGGAACTCCGACAGCACCAGAATCCAGAAGCCGCCCGCGATCACGACCGTGGTAAACACGCACGCACGCCCCACGCCCGAATGCGTGTGCAACAGGGCCGTCAACTCATCGTTCGACTCGATGAGCGCCTCGCGGTAGCGCCACAGGTAGTGCACCGTATCGTCCACCGCGATGCCGAAGGTCACCGACAGCATCATGGCGGTGGTCATGTTGATGGGGACTCCCCACCACCCCATCGCCCCTACGCAGAACACCAGCGGCAGCAGGTTCGGCACCATGGCCACCGCCGCCACCCGCCAGGATCGCAACGTCAGGGCAAGCACGAGGAAGACGGCCGGGATGGTGATGGCCACCGCGCGGTACTGGTCGTTGAGCATCCCGCGGATCAGCGTGGCGTAGAAGTAGTACAACCCCGTGACTTGGATGTCGAAGCGGTCACCGAAGGTGTCCCGGCCCAGGGCGACGACCTCCTGCGCCGTGCGGAGTTTGTCGGCGATCGAGACACCCCGTTCCCGGGCTCTGAAGTTGATCCGCATCGCCGATCGGTCGGCGTTCAGAAACGCGCGCAGCGGGTCGCGCCCGCCCCCGACCGCCTGGATCAGCCCCAGCCGCAGTTTCAGGTCGACGTCACTCTGCGGCAGGTTCTCCCGGACGAGCGTGAGCACATCCCCGAGGGTCTGCGATTTTACGATCAGGTCGTACCGGTCGACGACGCGGGCCGCGAACGCGTCGGCCTGCCGAACGAGGTCAGCGGTCACCACGCTGCTCCCGTCCCTGGACGTGACCACGATCTCGAGGGAGCCAGGCGGGGCCAGGCGCTGCCCGAGGAATTGGTAGCTGGTGTAGACAGTACTGCCGGCCCGGAAGTTGTTAAGAAACGAACTGTCGAACCAGAGTCGCGGAATCCCCGCCACGCAGAAGGCGGTCGCGGTGGCAAACAGCAGAAACACGAGGCCGCGCCGCCGATAGGACCACGACCCCACCCGCCGGAGCAGTTGGGGGAGATGCAGCCGCACCCTGGCGGCCGGCCGTGTCCCGCACAGCGGAACCACCCCCGTCAGGGCGAGGAGCAGGGAGAGCAGCAGCCCGAACACGATGAGCCCGCCGAGCACACGGATCGGCGAGATGGAGGATGTGCAGACGGCGAGGAATCCGATGGCGGTGGTGGCGACCACCGCCGTGCACGGCCCCGTCATGCGGCGCAGCACCCGGCGGGCCTGCTCGCGACGCGGCACGCCGGGGTGGAGCAGACTGATCTCCTCCGCCGCCACGGCCAGGTGTACGCAACTGGCCACGGCGAGCACGACGACCAGGATGACGATCATCTGGGTGATCAGAGAGGTCACGAACCGGCAGACGACGGCCACGCCCAGTGTGCAGAGGGTGGCGGACGCGGCGACACCGATCGCGTAGGCCATGGGGGCGGCGCGTCGGAACACCAACCACAGCGTGATCGCGAGCAGGACGAACGCGGCCAGCGTGAAGACCACCAGGTCGCGCTGCACATAGTCGAACATGTCAATGAGCGTGACGTAGGGTCCGGCGAGGACGATGGTCATTTCCGGGTGGTCCCGCCGGGCGTGCGCGACGAGTTCGCGCAGTCGCCGGACGGTGGCGTGTCGCGTCTCGCCGCTGGCGGCCTCGCCGGCGAGCGTCGCCACGATGGCCGCGGTGCGCCCGTCGGCGCTGACGATGTTGTCTCGAAACAGCGGGTGTTCGACGAGACGTTCGCCCAGGATCGACCGCACGCCCGGCGGGATCTCGGCCAGGGACACGACCGACTGCACCGTATCGAGTTGCTTAAGTTCGGCGCCGAGATCGGCCAGCAGGGCCAGGGTAGCCGGCGACGTGGCGCCGTCGCTCTCGATCGCCACGACGGCCACCTCGTTGCTCGTGAACTGGTCGATGAAGCGGCGGAAGCGGAAGTAGGCCTCGTCATTGCTGGCCACGAACGATTCGATGCGGTAGTCCTGCTTGAGCCCGGGCGAGAACAACAGCGCGACCGACACGCACGTCGCGAGTCCGGCGACGGCGAGAATCAGGCGATGAAACCGTATGAGTGATGCGAGCATGCTTGGCGAGGAGCCTGGCACGGCTATTCAGGCCGGATCCCGGTCGTCGTCGCCAGACCCGTAAAGCGTCGCGAGCCGAGCGCCAGGCCCGGGAAACCTTCCGGCCAGGCGCTGACGGCCAACCCGATGTCGTCGTCCACGTCGTCGACCTGGAAGGTGAATCCGACGTACCACCGCGGCAGCTTTCGGATCACGGCGATGGTGAACTCCTCGGTCTCCCCACGCTGAAGGTCGAATGCCTCGCGAACGGCCACCATGTACTTCTCGCTGATCCGGTAGTTCGCACCGATGCCGAGCAGGTTGGACGCCGTTTCGTTGATGAAGCGGTACCCGACCAGGTAGCTCAGGCGTGGTCGGCGTTCGGCGGCCAGCGAGACGGTCAACACGTCGACCTCGCCGTCGTTGATGTCGAAGTTCGACTCGGCGGCGACCGCCATCGAGTCGGACATCCGCCAGACGGCGGACGCGTTCAGGTAATTGACGGCGACGCTGTTCTCCGGGCGCCGGTACGAGGTGAACCCGTTGGTGAACGGCGCGCCGTTGGGGTTGTAGAAGCCGCTCAGCCCGTTGAACCCGTTGATCTTGTCGGACTTGTGGGCGTCGTTGAACGCGCCAAGTTCGAGGTCCAGCAGGAACAGGTCCGTCGTGCGTCGGCGTCCTTCGTCCCCGCGGTGCGTTTGCCACCGCTGACGGATCCCCATCGCCACGCCGTCGAAATCATCGAGCGATTCGACGTTCTGGGTAAACGGATAGGTGTCGCGGGCGTCCACGTTGGAGCACGAGCCCCACACCGTCACGTCGGGCTTGATGACATGGCGGATCCCGTCGATGTCGAAAAACTCCGACCGGGCGTTTTCGTACACCCGCCAGAAGTACATGCTGGCCCGCACGCCGGCGGTGGTGAACATGCGTTGCAGACCGCCGCGCTGCGGGGAATCGTCCCACAGGGTGCCCCGCAACGAGGTGAACGGCACCACGCGAACCGGACCCAGGTCGATCGGGGCATCGACTTCCTGCCGCGTATCGAACCGGGCGGTCGTCCCGGAACTGTTCTCGCGACCGATCAGCAGGTTCTGCCAGAACGGCTGCTCGGCGAACCGGTAGCGGACGAGCCCCGCCCGGTTGTCGCTGTAAAGGGTCGCCACGCCGCCCAGCGACTGCCCGGTCAGATGGAAGCCCGCCTCGGGGAGATGCTCCGTTTCGGTGAACCAGTCGTTCAAATGGAAGTTCGCCAGGGCGGTGAATGCCCAGTTGTCGCGCTGCTTTTTCAGGTAAACCGCCGTTTCCTGCTTCTTGCTGAAGTCGAACTCCCGCTCGAAGTACTCTTCGAGGAAGTTGCCGCTGCTGACCAGGGAAACCTCGAGCGTCAACTGCCAGTCGTCGGGTAGGAAATGGCGGTGCCGCCACGTGGCACGACCGCGGTTTTCGTGGTCCGGTTCCACGTCGCCGCGAAGGCCGCCGAGGTTGTCCTCGCCCTTGTCGTAGATGTAGTAGCCGGTGAAGAACCCGTAGTGCGTGTCCTGCTTGTAGTCCAAATCAACGCCGCCCCCCGGGCCCCGCTTCGTGTACGCGTCGATCCGGACGGTGCCGTTGACGCCCTCCGGTTGCGCCACCCCCACCAGCGAGAACAGGTCCCAGCGTGTTTCGATCTCGGCCCCGAAGTCCCCGCTGTACCCCAGGGAGGAGCGACGCAGCGGCGAGATGTCCTCGCGGACCTCGCTCTGGGCGTACGGCCAAAAGGCGATCGGGACGTTGCCGACATTGAACGTCGTGTTCCTCATGGTGATCGTGCCGGCCCGCTCGCCGACGAGTGCGCCGCCCATGGCCCGCGGCGTCCGGTCCACGACGTCCACCGTCTCCGCCCCGATATGGTAGTGCGGCGTGTAGAACTCGCTGGTGGTGACCCGCGCGTGGTAGGCCGTCCATTCCCGGCTGGAGAGCTGGCGGATGTGGTCGGCCCGCACGTAGATGGGGACACCGACGTCCGGGACCGGCGTGAACGCGACCGGGTCCATGATCAGGGCCCGATCGGTCTCGAAGTCGTAATACAGCCGGGAGGCCCGGACCACCCGTTCGCCGTAGGTCAGGATGACGTCGCCCTCCAGGTAGGCCGCCTGGACGGGGCCGACGTCGGAAACCGTCTGGGCCCACGGCGCGCCGCTGACGTCCTTGAGGCCGGGAACGATCCCCGCCCCTTCTTTCTCCTCGAGCTGCGACGGCTGGGCTCGCGGGCCGAGTTCATCCCCGATCCGCGGCGCGTCTTCGCCGACGGCGTCGCGGTCCCGTTCCTCGCCCGCCTCCGTCTCGTCGCGGGCCAGGAAAAGCGCCGCCGCGTCGGCCCGGAGTTCCACGGTCTCGAGGCCGGTCGGATCGGCCCGCGAGACGTAGACGTCGCCGACAACGGTGATCACCGTGCCCTCGGGGCGTTGCTGGACGGCCAGGTTCTGTCCTCGGTAGGTGATCGGCGGACGGACCCGCGGCTCTTCCCGGCCCGGCACGGCGCCCATGTCGAGCACTGTAACCGGCGACGGGGCCTCGGGCTCCGGCACGGCTTTCCCCCGCAACTCGTTGCGCACCCGCAGCGCCTCGCGGTAGACGGTGGTATCGGCGGTGGACGTGCGCGTCTTGCGATCCGCCCACACCTCCGCTTTGCCGAAGCTGCTGAGGGTGGCGAACAGGACCGGACCCATCGCCGCGGTGCCCCCAGGCTCCACGACGCGGGCGTCGCGCCAGCAGAAGATTTCGAAGAAGGTGTAGGGGCGGCCGTCATACTCGCGGCGTGTCATCCAGACGACGGCCTCGCGGGCCTTGACGCGGCGTTGTCCGAGATGCAGTTCGAAGTCGCCGACGTAATGAACGACGTCGCTCCCGTCGTCCGCCGTCCACAAGCTGACGAGGTCGCCGAACATCTCGACGTTGCGATCGCTGATGCCCGATGGGAGCAGCGGCTCTTCCACCATGTCCCCCAACGGGACGGGGGACTGGGCGAGGACCTGGGAGGACAGGCACAGAACGGTGGACAGCCTTATCAGTATCCCGATTGTGCGCATGTCGCCTCGTTGTTCGCCGCGTCGTTCGACACGGCTGCCGACCCGGGGAATCCCGCGCCACCTCATTCCCGGGGCACGCCGAGGGCAAGTATAGACGGGCAGGACATGCTGTCAATTGAAACTGCGGGCAAAGAAAAACCGCGGCGTCGCGGCGCGCGGCGAAGGACGCGCCGGGGACGTCCCAGGGGGCGTCCCCGCCGCGCGTCCTCACCCGCAAGGCGGGCGCGCGTGGTGTCGAGGCGGCGTGGATGGGCATGCCGCCGGACCACTCAATCCCGCTGTGTTATCCCGCGTTTTGCATCAGGAACACGATCGCCATCATCAGCGCGAGCAGCATGAAGAACATCTCACCGGAGCTCGACTTCTGACAGACTTCGCACTGTGGAACGATGCGTCCGCTAACGCGATCCTGATGCCGCTCGGTCGTCGGACGCCCACATTTCGTGCAGGGAGCAGTAGACATGGGATGCACCCTCTAATCCCCGAGGCAGGTTACGAATCCCAAGCGTGTCGGTCTCCTCAGTCTCACCATACGATGATCTCCATCCGCCGGGCAAGTTGCCCGGACCGGCATGGCGTAACCGTCCCAGAATCCGCTGGCCCACGCCGCGTCATGCCTTATAGTGATGGTGCAGGCCCTCGGGCGAACGATACGAACACCGAAAAAGCGGAGGCGGCATTATGGACCTTGGAATACGAGACAAAGTGGCGATCGTCACCGGCGCCAGCGAGGGGCTGGGCTTCGCGGCGGCCACCGCCCTAGCCGAAGAGGGGGTCCGGCTGGCGGTGGCGGCCCGGCGGCGGACGGTCCTCGAATCGGCCGCCGACGACATACGAGCCCGGACCGGGGCGGAGGTGCTGGCGGTGCCATGCGACGTCACCATATCGGACGACATCACGCGACTGGTCCGGGCGACCGCCGAACGGTACGGCGACCAGATCCACATCCTGGTCAATAATGCCGGGGGACCGCCGTACGGGCACGCCACCGAAATCGGCGACGACCCGTTGCAGCTCGCCTTCTCGTTGACCCTCCGTAGCATGATCCGCTGCTGCCGGGCGGTGATCCCCTACATGCAGCGGCAGTGCTGGGGCCGCATCGTCACCATCACCTCCGTGTCGGCCAAAGAACCCATCGACGGCCTGACCCTGTCCAACACCATGCGGCCCGCCGTGCACGGGTTCGCCAAGTCGCTCGCCCGCGAGGTGGGCTCCGCCAACATCCTGGTCAACACCGTCTGCCCGGGGTCGTTCCTCACCGAACGGCACCGCGAGCTCGTCGAGCGGTGGGCGGTGGAGCGGAACACCACGCCGGAGGCCGTGCTGGCCAAACGCGAAGCCGCCATCCCCGTCGGCCGCCTCGGACGTCCGGAGGAGTTGGGCAAGGCCATCGCCTTTCTGGCGTCGGAAGCGGCGAGCTACATCACCGGGGCGACCCTGGCCGTCGACGGCGGTTCGTGCCGCGGACTCCTGTAGCGCAGGTGACACGGGGGCCGGGAACCGTACGGCTGTGACACACACACCCGTGCATCGCCCATGACGACACAGCGCGGCGCCATCGATCCGCCGCCTGCTCTTCCGCATGTTCAGGTCATGCCGGTCCGATTCAGTGCCACGCAATCGCATTGTGCGCTTGACATCGGCGTCGGCCAATCGTGCAATGACGCCCACTGGCGATCGCACGCGGCCCGTTCGTCGGGCTGACCACTCCCCTGCAAGGAGACACGTAGCCATGCCGCTCGACGTAGAACTGCTCGCTCGATTCCAATTCGCCTTCACCGTCATGTTCCATTACCTGTTCCCGCCCCTGACCATCGGTCTCGGGGTGATCATGGTCATCATGGAAGGCATGTACCTGTGGACCGGGGACAAGCAGTACGAGAGCATGGCCCGGTTCTGGACGAAAATCTTCGCCCTGAACTTCGCGATCGGCGTGGCGTCGGGCATCGTCATGGAGTTCGAGTTCGGGACCAACTGGGCCGGGTATTCGCGATTCGTGGGCGACGTGTTCGGGTCCGCCCTGGCGGCGGAGGGAATCTTCGCCTTCTTTCTCGAGTCCGGCTTCCTGGCCGTCCTCGTCTTCGGCTGGGATCGGGTGTCGCCGCGCATGCACTTCTTCTCCACGCTGATGGTCGCCCTCGGCTCGATGTTCTCCGCGGTGTGGATCGTGGTGGCCAACTCGTGGCAGCAGACGCCGGCCGGGTATCAGCGTGTCGCTCAGCTCATCGATGGCAAGGAGGTCATGCGGGCCGAGATCACCGACTTCTGGGCCGTGGTGTTCAACCCGTCCACGGTGGACCGGCTCACGCACGTGCTCATCGGCGCGTTGATCATGGGCGCGTTCTTCGTGATGAGCGTCTCCGCCTACTATCTCGTGAAGGGCAGACACCAGTCGATTTCGCAACGGATGTTCACCATCGCCCTCGGTCTGGGCACCGTCGCGTCGCTGGCGGCGGTGGTGTCCGGGCACCACCAGGCCAAGACCGTCTCGAGGACCCAGCCGCCCAAGCTCGCCGCGATGGAGGGGCACTTCCGCACCGGCGAGGGCGGCACGCCGCTTTACCTGTTCGGCATTCCGGACGAGAAGGAGGAGCGGGTCAAGGCCGGCATCGCCGTCCCCGGCATGCTCAGCTGGGTACTGTACGGCGACGCCGATAAGCCCGTGCCCGGCCTGGACCAGGTGCGGGAGGAGGACCGTCCGCCCGTCTTCATCACGTTCGCGACGTATCACATCATGGTAGCCCTGAGCTTCGTGTTCATCGTGGTGACGGTACTGGCGGTCATTCTGCGGTGGCGGGGCACGCTGTTCCAGCACCGATGGCTCATGAAGCTGTTCGTGGTGGCCGTCGTCGGACCGGTCATCGCGAACCAGTTCGGCTGGGTAGCGGCGGAAGTCGGGCGGCAGCCGTGGATCGTGTGGGGCGAGCTGCGGACCCGTGACGCCCTGTCGGCGTCGGTGCCGGCCGGGCACGTCCTGATCTCGATCATCATGTTCGGGTTGATCTACCTGATGCTGTTGATCGTCTGGCTGTACGTGCTGGACCGGAAGATCCGCCAGGGTCCGGAAGAGGCGGCCCCGGACGCCCAGCGCGGGGAGGGCGGTCTGCTGGCCGCGGCCGCCGCCATGACCGACAAGGGGGGGCGGTCGCTGACCGACGCGAAAGACGAAGTCGACGCAACCGAATAGCAGGAACATGACATGCAACTCGATCTGAACCACCTGTGGTTTGCCTTGATGGGCGTGCTACTGGCCGGCTACGCGATCCTCGACGGCTTCGACCTGGGCGTGGGGATCATGCACCTGTTCGTGCGGACCGACCGGGACCGGCGGATCCTCATGAACTCGATCGGCCCGCTGTGGGACGGGAACGAGGTCTGGCTGGTCACCTTCGGCGGGGCCATGTTCGCCGCCTTCCCGCACGTCTACGCCACGGTCTTCTCCGGCTTCTACCTGGCCTTCATGCTCCTGCTGTTTGCGCTGATCTCGCGGGCGGTGTCGATCGAGTTCCGGAGCAAGCGGGACTCGCGGGCGTGGCGGCGGACCTTCGACGTCGGGTTCTCCGTGGCCAGCGGGCTGGCCACCCTGCTGTTCGGCGTGGCCACCGGCAACGCGATCAAGGGCATGCCCATCGGGGCCGACATGGAGTACCAGGGGTCCTTCTTCGATCTGCTCGGACCGTATCCCATCCTCATCGGCCTGTTCACGCTGTCGCTGTTCGCCATGCACGGCTCGATCTACCTCTACCTCAAGACGGAGGGCGAACTGCAACAACGGATTCACGGTTGGATGTGGAAGACCTTCTTCGTGTTCGCGTTCTTCTACGCCGTTTCGTCGATCGTGTCCGTGGTGACCATCCCGTCCGCCACCCATAATTTCGAGACTTTCCCGCTGGCCTGGGTCATCGTGCTCCTGAACGTACTGGCGGTGGCCAACATCCCGCGGGCCATCCATCAGCAACGACCGGGCTACGCGTTCCTGTCATCGTGCTGTACGATCGCGGCGCTGGTCTTCCTGTTCGGGATGGCGCTCTACCCGAACCTCTGCGCGTCGAGCCTCGATCCGGCATGGAACCTGACCATCTACAACGCCGCGTCGTCGCCGAAGACGCTGGGCATCATGGCGATCATCGCGGCGCTGGGGATGCCGTTCGTGCTGGCGTACACCGGGATCATTTACTGGGTGTTTCGGGGCAAGGTCCAATTGGGGCAGTTCAGCTATTAACGGCAGAACCGTGGTCACGCATCGCCGGATGAACCGGGTTCCGCCGCGGGGCGGGTGGGGAACAGCCACTGCGCCGCCCGCTCCAGTTCGACGCGGTGGTGCTCGTTGCCCGCCGCGTTCTGCCGGAGCCACTTCTCCCCGTAGGCCCAGTACAACTGCGGGGCCAGCAGCAACACGGTGGGCTCGGGCACGGCCAGGTCGCGGGCGACGCGGCGGAGCACGTCCCGTTGCGGCACCGTCAATTGCAACTCGGCGAGCAGGGCGCGAAACAGCTTGCCGGAATCGTCGATCTCGCGGCGGCGGCGGCGGCGCTGCAGCACGTACAGGGCGTACAGCAGTCCGATGAACGCGGCCAGGCCCAGGAGTACGAGGAACACCTCGCCCGGCGAGCTGCCGTCCGACAGCTCCTGGCGGATGCCGGTCAACCGGTCCTTCGGCGTGATGACTTGCAGCAGTAACGGGATCACGGGTTCGACTCCTCGAGGATCGGCGTCGGCCAATCGGGCGACACCGGCAACCCCACGCTGGCCGCCACCTGGGCCGCCCGATACCGCACCTCCGGATCGGGATCCGACCGGGCGAGTTCGGCCAACCGATCCATCACGCTTCGCAATTGCAGCGACTCCACGACCCATAACGCGCTGAGCCGATCGGCCCGCGATTCGGCGTCGAACATCGCCAGCAGAGACTCCACCGCCTCCCACAGTTCCATTTTCAGCAGCGACTTGACCGCGTTGGCCCGCACGCGTGCGTTCGGCGACTGGAGCTTTTCCTTGATGTCGCCGGCGAACTGGGCGGCGTCCAGCCCGTCCAGCGCTTCGATGGCGTTGGCCTGCACCCGGTCGTCCGGATCGTTCAGCGCGTTGCGCAGGATCCGCAATGCGCTCGGATGGGGCAGGCCGGCGAGTGTCCCGAGGGCGGCACTCCGCACCAGCGCGTCCGGGTCGTGGGCGAGGGCGAACAGTTGCCGATCGAAATCGGGCTCCATCTCCGCCGCCCGCACGATCCGGAGGGCCAACACGCGATCGGCCGGATCGCCGGCGGCCAGTCGCCCCCGGACGTGTCGATCGAAATCGGGCAGCTTGGCCCGCAGTGCCTTGCTCAGCGTCGCCTGTCGGGCGGGGTCCAACCGCTCGAACGCGGCCCAGAAGGCATCGAACGTCACGAACCCCGAGGGGCGGTCGTCGGGCTCGGCCTCGGCGGCGGGCAACCCGACCTGGATCAGGCCGGCCCGGGTCCGACGTCGCAGCTCCTGCCGGGCCAGCCGCACCTCGGACGGCCCGCCCCGCCGCGACACGCAGCGCAGCGCCGTCGACGACTCGGGCGAGCGGTGGCGAATCAACTGCCACAATCCCGCCCGCGCCAGGGCCGGCTCACCGGACGTAGCCATCGACTGCCACAAGCTCACCTTGACGTCGGTGACGAGTCCGGTGGCGGCGATCAGGGCGGCGGCGGCCTCGGCGCGTCGCGGTCCGACGTCGCGCAAGGGGTGAAGACCCGCTTCCAGCCACCGCAAGCGGCGCACGCGTGACAGGGCCCGGCAGATCTCCGGGTCGGCCAGGAGCCACGCTTCGTCGACGAGTGCCATCATGACGGCATCATCTTCGCAGTGCTCGATCCGGGCCACCGCGTGCCCGCGTAGCGGGGCGCTCCGCAACGCCCGGATCAGGTATCCCGCCCCGCGGGCGTCGAGCAAGGTGGGCAGCAACTCGTTGAACGCCCGGGCGAGCTTTGAGCGGGGCCGACTCACGCGGTCCAGGATCTCTTCCTCCAGTGCGGACGCCATCCAGACGGCGGCTGCGATCACGTCCGCCCGCAGGTGTGCCTCCCAGCATGCCAGCGCCTGCCGCACCGCGGACGCGAGATGGTGGGCGTCCTCGCCGCCCGCACCGCGGCCCGCGGCGCCCGGCGCCCCGTCACGCCGGTTCAAGTAGTCCAACACGAGCTGGTTCAGCGCGCGGGCCGACTGCCCGCGGGTTTCCGGGCACGGCTGCGACAACGCACCGGCCAGCAGGTAGGCCAGCTTGCCGCTGCCGCTGCGCCGGATCAGTTCCACCGCGGTCAGCCGCGTTTCCAACTGCTCCGACTCGATGGCCAACCGGATGCCGGGCGACAGCCAGTCGGCCCGCCCCAGAACCATCGCCTGCAACCCGGCGTCGAGTCCGGCGAACCGGGTGGCCAGGTGGGCCAGCCCGGTGGGGCGATCACGTTCGAGCAGTGTGTCGAGGGCGACACGTCGGTACGGCGGCGTCAGGTGGGGCAGTGCATCGAGGAGCGCACGGTCGGCGGCCGCGTTGGGCGACTGGGCGAGCAGCGCGTAGACCGGCGGTACGGATGCCGATGGCTCGGTCATCGTCTGGAGGTATATCGGAACAAAGCGAGCCCGTGCTTCGCGGATGTCCGATATTCACGCGCCGCCTGCACCGGCCGGCCCGCGGTGGCGTCGGAATCGCCGACAAAACGGTTGCCAGCCGTGGCTCAGCGTCCTATAACGCACTCAACCGCAGTTGGCGCGGCGCGAGGATACGGGGTTGATCTCGGTTGGACAGAAGAAGTTCCGGCTATTCCGAGCGTGGTCCGGCGGCCACCCGGTCTGGTGCACGTGGCAGGTCACGTACCGGTGCAACTTCCGGTGCGGGTTCTGCCACTACTGGCGCGACCCGATGGGCCGGCAGCCGGAGACGACACTGGCGGAGTTCAAAGCCGGGTCCCGCCGACTGGCCCGCATGGGGTCGATGCTCATTTCGCTGGCCGGCGGCGAGCCGCTCCTGCGACCGGATATTGTCGACGTCGCCCGGGCGGTGGCCGAGTTCCATCTGCCGTTCATCACCACCAACGGCTGGGACCTCACGCCCGAGTTGGCCCGGGACCTGTACGGGGCCGGGCTGTGGGGCGTGTCGGTGAGTCTCGACTACGCCGATTCCGCGCGGCACGACAAGTCTCGCGGCATGCCCGGCGCGTTTGATCGAGCCATCCGCGCGTTGGAGTCGTTGAGCAAAGCACGGCGGGCGGACTACCAGCGCATCAACGTGATGGCCGTTCTATTGCACAACAACCTCGATGAGTTGGAGCCGTTGATCAAACTGGCGGCCGAGTACGGCGCTTACTTCATGGTGCAGCCGTACGGACAGTTGAAGACGGGCAGCCGCCGGTTCATTCACGAGCGGGGCTCGGTGGCCGACCGTCTGATCGACTTGAAGAACCGGTACCCGAACTTCCTGAGCAATCGCCACTTCCTGAGTCAGTTCGACGCGGCGCTCAACGGCGGCGTTCCCGGGTGCCGGGCGGGGCAGGCGTTTTTCAACATCGACTCGACGGGCGACATTGCGATCTGCGTGGAGAATCGTCCGCACCCGGTGGCCAACCTGTATCGCGACTCGATCGCCGACATCACACGGGCCTTGAAGCAGGCGGCCCGGAGCAACGACTGCCAGTCGTGCTGGTACAACTGTCGAGGCGAGGTGGAGATGCTGTACGACCCCGTCGGCATCTGGCGCTCGCTGCCGCAGTTCCTGTTCGACCTCGGCCAGATCCCCGACAAGCCGGAGTAACCCGCGGCCTTCGGCCGAGAAAGTAGTGCGTAGAAAGTAGAGAGGAGATCGCGTGTGCCACCAGCGGTGATGCCGCCCGTTGACCACGTCGCGAATGGTCCGCGCAGTCCCTTGGCGTCGGTGAGAGACCGTTTTTCGTGCAATCCCCGTCGCTCAACAGGCACTCGCCGCGAGGGGATCCTCACCGCGCCTTCGCGACAAAGCCAGTGCCCTTCGCGTCTGGCATTGGCGGCCCGCCGCCCCCGCCGCGGATGTGGTGTAGAATTACCATATGCGGCTCGAAGAGCATATGACCTGCCCCGAGTGCGGGTACGACCTGTTCGGGATCCCGGACGTGCGGTGTCCCGAGTGCGGGTTTCGATACGACGCGACCGCGCTGCGTTCGATCGCCACGACGGTAGGGCGTGTACGCTGGGTCGGGGCGCGGAGTGTGATTGTTCGATCGGTGATGGGCGGCGCGCTGGCCCTTCCGGCTGCCTGCAACGCGGTGGGTATTTACGGCCTCTGGCAGGGCGCGCTCGCGCTGATCGCGTGCCTGGCGGCGTTGGCGGCATGGATCCTGCACACCGATAACCGCCGCACGGTGGCGGCGATACCGAACGTTCTTATCTGGTACTGCCCGGGGGCGATCATCGTCGGTATTCTCCTGCCGGCGTTTCCCCTGTTGGGTCTGACCGCAGGCGTGGTGCTGGTGGTCCTGGCATGGGTCAGTCGTGTCTGCCACTGGCCGGCACTTCAGCCGCCGTCCGACTTCCGGGCCGCCCGCCTGCATCGCACGATTCATCGGGACGGCCTCCGCGGGACGATCTACCTGGTTCTTGCCACCGCCGTCGTCGTGGTTGCGGTGATCGGCTGACGGCGATCGATGGGACGACCCGGGCGGCGTTGTCAAAAGTCGGCCCGCGACCGGAATCGTGACCGCCGGGCAACGGCTGATGACGGGCGGCGCCTGCTTGACGCTTCCGCGCGGAAGCGGACAAGGCGATCCGCGCAGGGTGTGGAGGAGCGGCGAGGGTAGTACCGCCCCGCCGCTTCGCCGCCCCGTTGGGCCTGCCTTTATCCTGTCCGCTTTTTCCAGCGACGACCTTTCGTGATACGATAGCGTCATGGGCGGGGCCGCGCTCGTCATTCTTACCATCGCCGCGTTCGCGACGGCCACGCTGTCGGGCATCCTCGGGATGGGGGGTGGGATGCTCTTGCTGGCCGTCATGTTCTGCTTCCTGGCGCATGGGGAGGCCATCCCGACCCACGCCGCCGTGCAACTGGTCAGCAACTCGACGCGATCCGTCGCGTTCATCCAGCACGTCAGTTGGCGGACACTGGGCCGGTTCGTGCTGGGGGCGATTCCGGGCGGGGCCATCGGCCTGTGGCTGCGCTGGGAGATGGGGCCGCCGGACCAGGCGGAGCCTTATCTCAAGACGCTGGTGGGGGTCTACATCTTGGTGGCCGCCTTCCTGCCGAAGCCGAAGTCCCGCGACGGGCACCGCGGCACGTGGTGGGACTTCCCGCTGCTGGGGCTGGTGGCCGGTGCGGCGGCCCTCACGGTGGGGGCGGTCGGTCCGCTGATCGCGCCGCTGTTCGCCCGGCGGGCCTTCGTGAAGGAGCGGCTGATCGCCACGAAGGCGCTGTGCCAGATGTTCCTGCACGTGGTGAAGATCCCGGCCTTTCTCGCCTTCGGCTCCATCGACGTAGAGAAGCTCGGACTGCTCGCGCTGGTGATGAGCGTGGTCGTCATCCCGGGCACGCTCCTCGGCAAACGGATGCTGCGTTACGTGTCGGAGGACAACTTCGTGCGCTTGTACAAGCTGGCCCTGGTGGTGGCCGGCGCGAAGGTGCTGCTCATCGACGGCCTGTGGCGTTTCCGGATGATAATGGGCGGAGTCCCATAGGCGAAAGCAGCAGGCAATCCCCGCATGCCTGTCCGCCGCGGGCGGAACCCCCCACCATCGCGCCTCGGCGTTGGTCGGCGTCGTCCGCCGTTCCCGTCGTCGGGCGTCGCCGCATCATTCTGGTACCGCATGGATGATCGACCGGTTGTCCGGCCGTCCTAACCGCCGTTTGACTGGCCGTCGTTCGACTCGCCGCCGTTGGAGCCGTCGCCGTTCGAATCGTTCTGACCGTCCGGCGTGTCGTCAGTCGGGCCCGGCTCGTCGGCGACTAGGTCGAACAGGTCGCGGACCGTGATTTCGATGAACGGCCCGCCGTCGATCGACAGCTCGATGACGCCCGACAACAGCGTCAGGCGGCTGAACCGGATCGTCAACGTGCGGGTGTTGCTGCCGGACAGGGTGATCATCCCCGATATCGGGATCTTCTGGCCCGCGTTCGTTCGGGCCATGACCACGTCTTCAAACGTCACCTTCCAGGTCTCGTCGCCGTTGGTCAGCGAGCCGTCGAAGTGCTCCACCGTCACGGTGTGCTCGACGAGGTCGTAGTCCGTGGTGCCGACGCCGGTGGTGGCGCTGGTCTGGTCCTGGTCGGCGAATTGCAGGTTCCAGTTCCCGTTGGACTGGAACCCGGTGCCCGTCCACAGGTAGCTGACGTTGACCGCGCCGTTGATGGACAGGTCGTCACACGAGAGGTTTTCGAAGTTCAATTCGGCCTGCTCCTCGAACAGGCTGATCCGCCCCGATACGCGGCCGGAGCAGGTCGCCTGCGGGTCCCAGTCCGGCGTGCAGCCGTCGCCGTAGTCGATCAACAGGTCGAAGATAAACTGGTCCTCGTTCGAGATCAGCTCGGCCAGGACCGACGGGCAGCCCTCGCTTGGCTCACTGTACTGGGACGGCCCGGTGTCCGGGGCGCCCGCCCCCATTCGATTGGTGCCCGTGGCGTTGGTGATCCCCGTCGCCGCCTGGGCCGCGTTCTGCAGCGCCCGTTGCTCGGACGCGGTCAGGACCTGCGACGCCGTCGCCGGGTCGCCGCCGTCATCCTGATTACCACCGCCCGGGTTACCAGTGTTGGGGATACCGGCGTTGGTGTCACAACCGGCCAGCGCCACGATCAGAACCACCCCGACCGCCACGGCCACGACTCGATATGCCTCGCGCATGGTACTCCCTTTCGAATGTGCCGCGCTGTTTCGAGAATACGGGTTGGGCCAATACGTCTGCCGAATGGTAGGCGAGCCCAACCGTCCGGCAACGGTTGACCGGCGACGTCACTTTGTTTCCACCCAAAGTGGCAGCGCCATATCGGCGTCGTGGGGCAGATTCGGGTTGAACAGGCTGGGATTGCGGGCGAACAGCTCGCGGATGGCCGCCCAATCCGGCACCGCGACCCCCGATTGGAGCGTTCGGGGCGGCCGATGGGGCATGAGCATAATGCTGAACAGTTCCCGCTCCCGGTAGGCCTCGTGGTCGGTTTCGCGGTCCCCGATGCCGATCGTGATGTGCTCGAACTCGTCCTGGAGGTCGTCGATCCGGTTCTCCTTGTATTCAGCCCGCGACCACGGGTCGACGTCGACGTCCCAGGTCAGTAACGGTCCCGCGGGGAACCCATTGTGGGCGAGCCAGTCGTGGGTTTTGGGGATCATTTCGCGTGGCCGACCGGTCAGGTAGACGATCCGGAACGATCGTGACAGGGTGTGCAGCACTTCGGCGGCCCCGGGCATGACGGGCGAGTTGTCGGGTCCGGAGAAGGAGATCAGGTAGCGGGTCTGCGTTTGGGCGACGGTGTGGTCGATGTCGACGACGAGGATGGGGTCGGACTCGCGCCAGACGAAAACGGTGGCCGTTGCCTCGACGTACCGCTGGCCCTCTTCTTCGAGGGCGACGACGAGTTGGTGCATACCAGGCTCGTCGAAGTCGACCTCGATCTTCGCGTAGCCTTCATCGTTGGTGTCCTCGGCTTCCAGCCGTCGGCCGTCGACGTAAAACCAGAGGTCGTAGTCCTCCGCCCCCTTGTTGAGGATTTTGAAGCCTCTGTACTCGAGTTTGCCGACGAGGTTGACCTCCTCGCCGGCGTGGCAGACGTGATCCTCGACGGTGAGCAGGTAGGTCGGATGGCAGCCGCCGACCAGCCCGAGGATGGGGGCCAATACTGGTAAGATTACTCCCCGTCGATCCACCATCGCGAGGGACTCCACAAACCGCAGCGGTCAAATGCCCGTACCTTGTGCTGCGGAGTTCACAACCTGTGCCTGGCACGCATTAAGGTTTCCACAACCCCCTTGGGCCGCATTGTACCGGGCCGCCACGATCGGGGCCACCACGATCGGGGCTTGGCTCGGGTTGGGGCGTTCGCCCTGAGCGTGGCTGCCTCCACTCGCGAGTTGTACCACTGGTGCCAGACACGCGTTGCAGTTCCCGCAGTCCGCTCCGGCTGCATGGTACCGTGCTACCACAACCTGTGCCTGGCACGCGTCAAGGTCTCCCCAACTCGCTCGCGTTGCAAAGTGGCGGGTATTCGGTTCCGACCGCGTTGCCGCGTACGGGATTCTACTTGTTGAACTGGGTGCGGAAATCGCGGAATCGGGCGGAAGCGGGGTTCTACTTGTTCGCTTGGCCGAAGCGCAGCAGGCGGACCTGCCAGGGGGCGAGGGGGATGCCGTTCGCGATGTCGGTGAGGCGGGTCGCGGCGACGACGTCGATGACCGGGCCGGTCAGCCGCTGCGGCCCGTCGAACGGCCAGACTCGAATCGGCCGGTCCGAGAGATTGACCAACGCAAGACGCGACACCGCGTTGTCGTGCCACCCCCATCGCGCAAACACGTCTGCGGGGTAGCCGCCCTGCGCGTCGACGATCCGGCCGCGACGTCCCGACGCCGCCCGCAACCGCAACCGGTCGAACCAGGCCACCATCGACTCGCCCGGCTGCGGCGGGTCATCAATGGCTGTCCCGCGCTGATACAACTTCCACGCCGTCGGCCCGCCAACAACGCCGCCCAGCCCCGCACCGCCGGCGGCCGTACGACCAGCCGCGGCATTGCCGGCCCCGAAGTTCAGCGCCCCGGTCAGATCGACGGCGAGCGCGTACGACTGAATCCGCTCCCGCCACCCCGGCTCGCTCGACGGCAGCACGTCCACCGGAACCAGCGCCGGGTTCAACGCCTCCAACAGACGTGCGAACGAAACCGACCACCGGTTCGGGTCCGACGGATCCAGCGCCGCATCGTCCACCACTAACACGACATCCGGCCGCGTCGCGAAGCCGCGCAACGCGTCACGATGGAACAGCAGGTCCAGGTCGACATGGGCGACAGTCTCGACGAACCCCGGCGACACGACCAGGCTCGCATACGGACTGAGCGAACCGTCCCGCAAGTCCCGCCACCCTTCGAGGAGTCCGAGGCTCTGTCCGTCACAAGCATGGGCCCACATCGCGGCCTGCACCGCCGGCCCCGACGCCGCGTCGGCACGGCCCACGCCCGGCACGGCCCACCCACACACCGTCACGTCATGCCGCGGCAACACACCGCGGTACAGACCCCGCCGCGCCAGCGATTCGGCCCACGACTCGGCACGGGTCGGATCGAGCACGGCGGCCACCGTCTGTTCAGCGTTCATGGCGGCGGGATCGAAGTCGAACAACTCGTGAAGCGTGAGGGCGCGGATCTCCGGCGGCGGCGGTGCAGTGGTCGGCCCGGCGGATTCACCGCGCGTACCGCCGAAGGTGACGACCGTCACCCCCAGCGCGTCCGCGTGTCGGAGCAGCGACGCCCAGCCCGCTGCGTTGAGGTACGGACGATCCGATCGCGCGTAGGCCCGGAATCCACAACTGGCAAGCAGATCAAAGTCGCCATACCAGTCGTCCAGTCGGGACACAGTCGACCGGTCAACGAATCCGAAGCGGCACCCCGCCCGGCCGGCCCCCGGACGCGACCGGGCCCGCCGATGGGGATAGAACCCCACTCGCCGCGCGGGCTGCCGGGCCCGCTCGATCGCGCTGCGCACCCAGGCGAGAATCGCGCGAACCTCTTCGTCGGACAAAGCCCCGTTGCCCGCCTGACGCAGGTTCAGTTCCCGGTCGAGGGCGTTGGCGGTCTTGACGGCGCAGGCCAGCGTGGCCCGCCGGTACGGTCGGTCGAACCAGCCGAAATAGAGCGTATCGATCGGATCGTCCGCGTCGACCAGGAGTCCCATCGCATCGCGTACGGCGGACAGTTCCCGCCGCAGCATCGCCGGCGAGAGGTCGTCGGCCGGCCCGGCCGTCACCGGCAGGCACGCCGACGCCGCCACGAGCATACCGAGGACCGCGGTGGACGACCCTGAAGCCAGCGCGATCACCACGGGGGCCACCACTTCTTCCTGCTCTTCTTTTTGTGCCCGGAACTGACGAACCGTTCCGCCTCCATGACGTCGAGGGTGGGCAGTTTCGCCCGGAGTTCGATCAGCCGGACCCGCGAGAACTCCTGCGGATGCTCACGCCGACGGTGGCGCGACGATTCGTGGAAGAACGCGCTATTCGGCGGCAGATCGTTGTCGTCGGCGGCGTCATAGAATTTGAGTGCCTCATCGAGGCACTGAGCCGCCTCGTACCCGAGCTGCCGGGCCTCGACCTTGTCGCTCGACCGGGCGGCCGCCTCGGAGATCATGCGGAACAGCATGATCCACTGGGCCACGTCCACGATGGCCGACGGCTCGGGACTCGGATTCACCCGCGCCGCCAGGCGCGATTCCTGCAGCGCCTCCAGGGCGAGCAGGTCACCGGGCAAGGAGAACACGTAATCGCTCGCGTGCTCACAGGCCTTGCAGCTCGCGGATATGGTCAACTGAAGGGGTTCCGTGTCCGTGTCCGGCCTCGCCCGGCCCGCCGCCATCGGCCCCCGGCCGCACGCCGGACACGACGCAGCCATCAGGTACAAGTAGGCTTCTGCCAGACTGTGTGCCGGCAGCGGATCGCGTTCCATGCTTCCTCACCGAAGTGCCGTCCCCGCGACGTCTGTATCCCGTCGTTCCGCCCGACCGTTCGCGTAAACGGTCCACACCGGCGAGCCGCGACCTACCCGCGATCAGCTCGACTGAATCGAACGTTGGATCGCCTGCGTGACGATCGGTTGCAGGCTTGTGGCCATTTGCTGCAGCATCTGCGACATCTTGACCGTGGCCGCCTGGTCGTCCAATTCGTCGGCATCGACGTCTTCCATGATTCCGTTCAGCGCGTCGGCAACGCCGCCGAGAAGACTGGCCATCTGCTTCGCCTCCGCCATCGTGAAACGGATCGGCGTACGAATCAGCCATGTGTCGCCACTGCGTTCGAACGTGGGGTACATCGTCGGCATCATGGGCTGGGCGGGCTTCAGCTCGCCGATCGCCCGATCCGGGCCCATCATCCGGATCTCGCCGAGCGTTTCCTGCGCCTGCTGCTCGATGGCCGCCAGTGTGAGCTTGGCCACTTGCGCCGTGTTGGGAATGACGTCGGCGTAATCGTCGCGCAGGCTCTGCAGCGCCTCCATGAAGTCGGCCTCGGCTGGGAAGACGGCCTCGGCCAGCTCGCGATCCTCCTCCACGAGATAGTCCGGCATGTCGTCTTGACGCAGTTCCTTCTCGGCCGCTTTGAAGTCGTTCCATGCCTGGCGGATCGCCGTTGCAACGTCTTCCGAAGCCGGTCCGGCGTTTGCGAAGCGCGCGGCCGGCGGCTCGCCGGCGTCCCCGGCTTCTTCCGCCTTTTCCGCGTCGTCGGCCGCCTCGGCCTCGTAAGCCGCCGCGTCGTCGTCCGGCTCCTCGTCCACCGCTTCCTCGGCGGGTGGCTCGTAATCCTTGATCTCGGCGCGGCCCGGCAGGATGTCCGCGCTGTACTCGAGGGACCCGGTCGGCAGGAGCAGTTGGCCATCGCCGAGGGCCTCCGGGTAGGGTTCGCTGACGGGTTGTTCCGTGCAGCCGCCGGCGGATGCCCCGATCCATCCCCCCGTCACGATCAAGATCACCGCGCTCAGTTGTTTTCCGACACGCACCATCGGTCCATCCTCAACAGCGAATTCGGCCTCAACAGAGTATTTCGGCGCCACCAGACAAATCGGGCGTTCTTCGAGTGTCGTAAGGTATCCGGCAGCGCCGAGACCGTCAACGAGACCCGCTGCGTTCGTTCGACTTGCGCCACGCCATCGCGTTCCCACCCGCCGGGCCGCGTCCCGCACGGTCCTGCCACTGCTGCCGACGGGCCGCCCGCTCAGGCCGGGTTATCGCTGTCGTCCTTCAGTTCCGCGATCTGATCGCGCAATCGGGCCGCCAGCTCGTAGTTCTCGTCGCGGACGGCCCGATCCCGCATACGCTCCAGCACCTCGATCTCGCTAAGCGGACGCCGATCGTCGATCTGCTTTTTCATTTCATCGAGCACGGAGAGGGACCGCGCGCGCTCCTGGTGGAAGGTCTCGTCGTCGAGTTCCTCCAGGGCCTCGATGGCGGCCCGGGCCTGCGCGATGAACTCCGCGGCCTGCCGGGTCTTCTCATCGGCCAAGGCCATCATCGCCTGGGCCACGGCGTGCATCCGCAAGACGTAGGGCCACCATCGTTCCAGGTGCTCGCGGTCCGATTCCATCTCCGCCCATCGATTGACGAAGCGGAACAACCGCATGTTCCGTTCGGTGTCGCGCACCACGCGCGTGTAATCGCCCATCTGGAACAGCATCACGTAACGCTGGTAGACCATCATGCCCTCATCGAACAGCTCCTTGGCCTGCGCTTCGTTGAGGCGGAACTGATCGTCCTCCTGACACCGGCGGTCGTAGTAGTCCAGGGCGAAGGCATGGTCGTACGGTCGCGCGCCGTCCGGCCGATCATCACAATTGAACTGGAGGATTCCGTGGTAGCCGTTCATGTGGACGCGGATCTGAACGCGCTCGCGACCGTCGTCGCCGGTGATGCGGCGCACCGTGCGCCGGGGGTCCCACGGCCACCGACCGAGGATTGGAGTGATGTCGTCCGACACGAGTGCGATTCTCCCTGGTCAAGGACTCCGCCGCGCCGCCGCACGGCGGAACCTCACCGGTCTTTACCTCTCCCACCGCTTTCGTCCCGACCGGGCTTTCCCCTGCCGGCGCAGGCGGCCGGCCGCACTTTAAGTATACGGCCTGGGTCACGGCGGGAAAACCGACCGCCCTCCACGCGCCGGTCGCGTTGATACTGGCAACGCAACGACACCGCCGCGTTGCGACTTCCGCCAGTTGAACGCGCAACGACCGGTTTCGACAATAATAGACAAAATACGCCCCGCGAATCCAATAAGATACTCACAGCGGGGTTCAAGGAAGGACGTGCGAAAACGGTTCAAGGGCGACCGCGACGGAGGCCGTTGTTACCAGTACGTCCGTCCGTACGAGGGGGCGGTCCGCGCGGTCTTCCAGCCAGAAGCGATGGCAGCCCCATGATGGCGTCCCGGGTGTCCGGGATGCCGTTCCAAATCTCGCCCCCGGTTCGCATGGGCGCGGCCCACGAACGCGATGTATGCTGCAGATGGGGTCGGGGGTCAGCGTCGCGTGACGACCGATGACCGCCACCTGAAGGGATCCGGAATATGAGACTCGCGCGTAATCCTTCACGTGATTCCGTCGACAGTATGCCGATGGGGCGGTCTCGCCGCCCGTACGTCCGTACCCGTCGCGCCGGGCGCCGGACCGCGGTCGCCATCATCGGATTGCTGATGCTGCCCCAGGTCGCCGCCGGGCAGTGGCGGCCGCTATTTCCGACCAGTCAGCCGGCTCCCGGGCAGCCCCCGACCACCGAACCGGCAGCGGCGCCGGAGACACAGCCGGCGTCGGTCGTGCCGCCGTCCGCGCTGGCGCAGCCGGAGAGCGCACTACCCAAGGCAATCGAGCCGCGGTTCGAGTTGTACATTCCGTCGGTGCACAAGCTGCGGGCGGAGGTGCAGCGGTCCAACGGCGGGTTTCTGCTCGGCACGATAGCGAACCTGATTCGCGAGGCCGGCAGTCTCGCCGAGGAAGGGATGGACGTGGAAGAGGCGGGCGCGCTGTTCTCCCAATTGGAGACGTGGCCGGACACACGGATCGACGCCGCCACCTACGCCCCGGACACACAAGGGCGTCCGCGGTGGGCGATTCGATTCGCCTGGCCGCTCGACGAGTTGCACGCCCGCATCCGAGCGGCCCTGGATACCGAGGCGGCGCGGGATCTCTTCAAAGGCGTACGAATGTCACCGTTGCCGGACGGCGGCTACGAGATCGCGCTGCCGGACTACACGCTGGCGTACCTGTTGGCGGCCGGTGACGTGTCGTCGGTAATGACCTCGTTCCAGGACGTGAAGTTCCCGGAGCAGCCCTTCACCGGCACAGCGGCCGCGGAGCGCGAGGCGGAACAGGGCGCGGCACCGGACGGGGGGTGCGTGATCGCCTGCCGACTCAACCTCGGGCAGACCGAGAAGGACAGCGGCGCCACGTGGCTGTCGTCGCTCCGAGCGATCAACGACGTGACCTACACCGGCCGCGTCAACGAGGGCGGCGATTGGGTCGAGCAGGTCGACGTCCACTGGCCGCCGGGCGTGGGTCTACTGGCCAAGAACGTCATGGACAAGGTGAAGCATTCGTACTTCGTGCCCGACGATGCGTTCGGGGCGGTGGTCCTGAGCGGGCCCTTCCTGCCGGGCGCGCTCGAGGGCATGGCCGGCTTCGGTCCGCAGATGGTCTCGACGGAGCCGGGGGAGTACGAGATGATCGGGGAGTTCGGGCCCGGCCCCATTGTCGAGCACACGCGGTCTTCCGCGTGCTTCACCGTGCTTCCCGGCACCGGTTTCTTCCCCATCCCGGACCTGATCGTCCAGGTGCGTGCCAAGTCGGTTGACAGTTTTCACGACGACATTCGGGCCGCCATCGAGAAAGCCAACAAGCGGTTTAAGGAGCGCGAGCAGCCGGAGGTCTGGCACGAAGGCAAAGCCGCCGGTCGCGTCTATTTCTGGAACGACGGCGCCGGTCAGCGTCGCGGCATGATGACGCCCGCGGTGGAACGCACGGTTCTGTTCCTGACCGAGGAGACCGACGCGCGAGGCCAGGAACGCGACTTCCTCGTGATCGGCATCACCACCACGTCCCCGGAAGATCTCGTCCGGCGATGGGTCGGCCTGAACCGGGCCCATGATCGCCGGTTCCTGCCCACCACGAAGAAGCCCAACGGGCAGGCATGGATCAACTGGGCGGCGGTGTACGAGCACCTTTCGCCGTACCTGAACGTCGGCCTGAGTTCGTTCACGCGGGACGTCCTGCTGCCCGATGCCGACGCGATCCGTGAGCGCCTCACCGACGGTTTCGCCACGCTGAAGATGCGGTACACGGGTCTGACCGCCACGCATCAGGGCCCGGTCCCGGTGGGGGTGGTGGCCATCCCCGTCATGCTGACGTTCGCCACGGAGGAGAACCGTTCCGGCAGCGACCTGGCACGCGAGCGCAACGCGGCCCGCACGTTGAAGGTGCTCTATCACCACGCCACGCTGTTCCACAAGGATCAGGGTCGCTGGCCGGCGGAAGTGGCCGAACTGGACGGCTACGTCGACTTCGCGGGCAATCGCCACCTGCTTCGCGTGGACAAATCCTCGAAGCAGCGGTGGAGTGCGTGGACCGAGAACCTGTTCGGTCTCTTCGGGGATCGCGACGACCACGAGGACGAAGACGAGGAACAGGACGATCAGTACGCGGGCATCGACGACAGCATCTACGTCATCGAATGGGACGACGAAGGCTGGCGGTTGGGCTTCGCGCCCGACACGTTCGAGCACCTGACCAAGCTCTATATCGACGAGGCCGGCCGGATCCACCGCGTCGAGAAAACGGAATCAGACGATTCACAGACCAAAGAAGAAGGTTCGGAAGAGACCAAGGGGTAGTGGTTGTCGGCTTGCGCAGGCTCCGTCGCCCGTACCACCGACTCCCGCGCAGAAGAAGGAGAGCTCCCGATGAAGGCGTGGGCAATTGCATTGATGTTGATGGCGAGCCTGGTGGCGCCGCCGGCCCTGGCGGAGAAGGAAGATTCCGACGTCAAGGAGGCGGTCGAGGAGGAAGGCAAGGTCAACCTCATTCCACGGCTCGCCGAACTGCGTATCGACGACAAGGTGGTGGCGGCCCGGATGATCAACCTGCCCTTCCCGGGGCGGACCCGCACGCTTCAGGACATCCTGGACCGGCTCGACCAGTGGTCCAAGGATGACGACATCGGGGCCGTGCTGCTCAACCTGGGCTACGTCGGCCTGTCGATGCCGGACGTGCAGGAGCTACGGGCGGGCATCGAGCGGCTCAAGGCCGAGGACAAGAAGGTGATGGCCTACCTGCACGGCGGCGCGCCGACCTCATACATGCTGGCGTGCGCCGCGGATGAGATCGCCATCGCCCCCGGCGGGTCCCTCATGATCCCCGGCATGGGGAGGATCTTCCCCTACATGAAGGGCCACTACCAGATGCTTGGGATCGAGTTCGAGGTCATCACGGCCGGCAAGTACAAGTACCCGGGCTTTGTGAACCAGCGCGAGCCGAACCAGTACTTCCTCGAAGAAATCAACGCGATCTTCGACAGCCTGTTCACGGACTACAAGACCATAATCGCCGAGGGCCGCGGCCTCTCGACCAAGGAAGTGAGCGATATCATCGACGTCGCCCTGTTCAATCCCACCCAGGCCCAGCAGCGCGGCCTGATCGACACCATCGCCTACTACGACGAGTACCGGGACCGGCTGCTGCGGCAGAACAAGATGAAGCGGTACCGCGACGAGGACGACTCGCTGGCCCGGGTCAACTCAATCCAGGACTTGTTCGAGGCGATCAACAAGGAGCTGAAAAAGGCCGAAGAGGGCCGCAAGGCGGTCGGCCCGAAGATCGCCGTGCTGCACGCCCGCGGGCCGATCATCGACCTCGATCTGGGCGCGACGTTCTCGTCGATGGTGATCTCGCGCGACACGATGGTGAAAGCGATCAACGACCTGCGGAAGAACAAGTCGATCAAGGCGGTGGTGCTCCGCGTGGATTCGCCGGGCGGATCGGGGCATGCCTCCGATCACATCTGGAAAGCCCTGCGGGACCTGGACGAGGAGAAACCGCTCGTGGTGAGCATGGGAACGGTGGCCGGCTCGGGCGGCTACTACATCGCCTGCCCCGGCCGGCGGATCTTCGCCCAGCCGACCACGATCACCGGCTCGATCGGCGTGATCGGGATACTGGCGTCGCCGCGGTCCGCCCTGAACCGGGCGGACTACGAACTGGCGCCGCTGGAGCGCGGTGCCCGCAGTCTGCTCGGCGCGCCCGACCGCGACCTGTCCCAGAAGGACCGCGATTTCATCCAGGCGCACATGGACGATTTCTACGACATCTTCATCCAACGCGTCGCCCAGACGCGGAAGATCCCGGCGGAGATGGTGCGCAAGATCGCCGGCGGCCGCATCTGGTCGGGCCGCGACGCCCTGGAGATCGGCCTGGTGGACGAGCTTGGCGGGCTGGCCGAGGCGATCGAAGCCGCCCGGCAGATGGCCGCCATTCCGCCCAGCGCGGAACTCAAGATCGTCCATTACCCGCGCCCCAGCAGCCTCGGCGAGTTGCTCGCCGACGTCGGCGGCATGGGCGTGACGCAGCCGAGCATTGAGCTGCTGCTCAAGGCAAACGCCCCGGCCCAGCCGTTGACGTTCGATCAGCAGCTACGGATGTTCTCGCAGCGCATCGAGCCGTTGTGCTGGTGCGCGATTCCGGCCATTCAGGCGGCCGGTGGCTGGCTGACGACCCCGACACCGGCGTTCGGATTCACGCCGGTGGCCGAGAACGTATGGCCATAAGATTCCGACTGACGGTAGAGGCCTTCTCCTTCAGTTTGATTGGCGGGCCGCCCGACGACGGGCGGTCCGTCGTTTCAATTACTAATGACCAATTACTAATTACTAATGAGGCGTCGTGTTCGAGCGGTACGTTGGCTCGTCGTTGCGGCTTCTTTTCCTTCCAATGCATGCATACGCCAGTGGTCGCGACCCGCGACGCCTCATTAGTAATTAGTAATTGGTCATTAGTAATTATCGTGACTCGGCCTCCCGATCCGGGTAGCATGCACCCACGCACCGCGAAAGGCGCGGGACAGACTTCCATCCCATCTTCTGGAGCGCACAAGCCATGAGCGAGATCATGCCGCCGGGGCTCGGCTTCAACAGTCTCGGTACATCGCTGTCGCCCGGCGGGTTGCTGATCGTCCTCGCGCCGGTGGGCCTGCTGATCGTGCTGACCGCGTCGGGCGGGTGCACGCCGCTCGACCGGTCACCGTCAAACGATCTGGCCTATCAGACCGGGCCCGTTTCCCCGTGGCCCCGTCCGATCCCCATGCGGATCAAGCCGGCCCAGAGCGGCCCACTGCTGGTCACCACGCTCGGGCCCGTGCAGACGCCGCTGGCCGACGGCGTGTTCGATCCGTCGACGGATCGCGTCACGCTACACGATGGTACGGTAATCGAAGACTACTACAAGAAGGAACTCGACATCCCGTTCTTCGAGCCGCTCGACAAGTCGGCGTTCCCGGTGCCGCCGTCCGGCTGGTGTTCCTGGTACTACTATTACCAGGAGATTAACAGCGACGAGGTGATGGCCAACGCGCGGTGGATCGCCAGGCACCTCAAGCCGTTCGGGGCCCGCTACGTGCAGATCGACGACGGGTGGCAGGGCACGGGGCACGGCCTCGGCGACAACCGGGACTGGACCACCATCGACGTCCGGTTCCGCGCACTCGGCATGGACGGGCTGGCCCGGGAAATCCGCGCACTGGGCCTGGAAGCCGGCCTGTGGCTCGCCCCGCACGGGCAGAGCAACGAGCAGGTCGCCCGTGACGCCGGCGGGTTTCTGTGGAAACCGGACGGCACCACGGCCTCCGACACGTGGGAAGGCACCTACCTCGTCGATCCCTCCACGCCGGGGGGCCTGCGCCACCTGCGGAACCTCTTCAATACCCTCCGCGGCTGGGGCTACACCTACTTCAAAATCGACGGGCAGCCGATCGTGGTCGGCGAGTATGCCGACAAGGCGGAGTTCATGGCCGGTGAGGTGAACTTTGAAGGCACGGCGGAGGAACGGGCCGATCACCTGTACCGAGTGACACTGCGTGTCATTCGGGACGCGATCGGTGAGAATGCGTTCCTGCTCGGCTGCTGGGGGATTCCGCTTCAGGGAATCGGGATCTTCAACGGCTCCCGCACCAGCGGCGACGTCGTGCCCGGCTGGGCCGGGTTCATGGTCGCGGCGAGGGCCGTCCAGCGCTGGAACTTCCTGCACAACATCGCCTGGTACTCCGACCCCGACGTGTTCATGGTCCGCCCCCCGCTGACGGAGGGGATGGCCCGGGCGTGGGCGACCATCCAGGGGTTGACCGGGCAGGCCCTGCTCACCAGCGACCGGCTGCCCGACCTGCCGCCGTCCCGCATCGAAATTCTCAAACGCATTTACCCCGCGGTCGACATCCGGCCGCTCGATCTGTTTCGCGACGACGGCGACCTCAAGCCGATCTGGGACTTGAAGGTGGCGCACCTCGGCCGGCGGTACGACGTGGTCGGTCTGTTCAACTACGACGACCAGAGAGCCGAGACAGGCCACCTGCGATGGGAGGATCTCGGGCTGAGGCCCGATCAGTGCTACCACGTGTACGACTTCTGGCAGGGCATGTACCTCGGTGCGTGGTCGCGCGGCGTGTTCATCGAAGTGCCTCCGGCTGACGTTCGCGTGCTCACCCTCGTGGCGGCCCGCGACGAGCCGGTCCTCGTCAGCACCAGCCGGCACATCACCCAGGGGTGGGTCGACCTGCTGAGCCTGACGTCGAGCGTGAGGGGCACGCAGCCGATGATGACCGGTCGCAGTCGGCTCGTCGCCGATGATCCCTACACGCTGACCATCGGCCTACCGGCGGTCAAGCCGAGCTTCGCCATCGATGACGTGTCCATCACCCGCGGCCGCGGCGTCGATGTCGCGTACCGGTCGCACCAGGGGTACGCGACGGTCACGCTGCGGAGCCGCACATCGCAGGACGTCTCGTGGCGGGTGCGGTTCAAGGCGGCCGAACCGTACACCTACCCGTCCACCGGCCCGACGAATCTGACGGTGACCCCGACCGGAATGCGGGCCGCGGACCTGTCGTTCGGCACGCCGTACCACGAGTTCGTCGCCTACCAAGTGTCAGTCGATGGCACGATTATCGGTTATGCGTTCCATCCCCGGGCGGTGCTGGCCGACCTGGTGGGCGGCCGGACGTACCGGATCGGTGTCCAGGCCGTCTGGTACGACGCCGAAGGCGAAGGCGGGGCCGAGGTCGAACACGTGCAGACCGCCCCGAGTTCGCTGTACCTGTCCGACGTCAAGCCCGACCACGCGACGCAGGACTGGGGGCAGCTGGGCCGCGACCGGTCGGTCGACGGCAATCCGCTCCGCGTCGGTGGACAGGAGTACCAGAAAGGTCTCGGTTCGCACGCCAACTCCACGGTGACCTACCGCATCGACGGCGTGTTCAAGCGGTTCACGGCGCGGGTCGGCATCGACGACGAAGCCGCGACGTCACCACCGGTACAGGTCGTCTTTGAGGTGTGGGGCGACGGCCGGAAACTGTGGCACAGCGACCCGGTCGAAACCGGGCAGGCGGCGGTGCCGGTGTCCGTGGATGTCACTCGCGTCGGAACGCTCGAGCTGCGATTGGTGTCGGTGGGCGATTCGATCGACTACCAGCACGCGGACTGGCTGGAGGCCCGACTGGACAGTGAATCCGGCACGCCGTAGGTACGCCCGCCCGCGGGCGGCGGCCGTGGGTCCACCGCCGGCTCGCAGGTGGCGTTCGCGGGCTCGGCGCCGACGCCGTCGACATCCGCCGCCTGGCCGACCGGCTCCTACACCGTCATCGTGACCGCGTCTTGCAATACTGCTTTACCGATGGCTGTCGCGCTCCTCCGCGGCCAAGTCAGCGGCGTGGGCCGGGCCTGGCGCCGCCGATCGCACACACACCATCGCCTCCTCGACGCGGCGGCGTGTCAGGCCTATGCCGCGGGCCGCCTATAATCGGGTGCAGCCGGAACGGCCGCTCATGCACGCGAGCGGATCGCCGATCGAAGTTCGTTTCATCTCACGCGGAGCAATGCCATGGACGCACCCACCCAGCGGCTGTCGCTTGCCGCCATCACCGCTCTCGGATTCGCCGCACTAGTGGCGGCCGGCACCACGAACCCTCGAGAACCATCCACGGCATCGATTGCGAGCGACGACTTCTCCACCGCGGCGCCACCACCGACGCCGCGGGTCGGAGAGTTCGACGTCACCGGCGCCTTTCTTCCCGACCCGCTGATCCTCGACGTGCAGGCGGCACAACGGGTCGATGCCAGCAAGCTCGTGGACATCACCTACACCTTGGAAGGCGCGGAGGACGTCTACCTCGTCAACGTGTACGTCGATGACGGGAGCGGCACGTTCAGCCATGAACCGATCGCGCTTTTCGGCCATGTCGGACCGGTGGCACCCGGTACCGACCGTCACATCGTCTGGGACATCGTTCTGGATCCGCCGCCCGTGTTTCCCGGGCCGTTCCGGGTCCGCGTGCAGGTCGGAGACGTGTACGGCGACTCCGAAGAGTTCCTGATCGATACCCCCGGCGAGGGCTTCCTGTCGGGCGGCGTCTACGATTTCACGACCGGTGCGCCGCTGGCCGGGGCGGCCGTGCACATCCCCGGCCTCGGCATCGAGTTCACCGGTGCAGACGGCTCCTTCTGGCAGGCCGGGCCCATCCCGGCCGGCCCGGTCGCCATCGAAATCGCCCACGACGATTACTACGGCGCGGTGCAGGAGTTGATCATGCGCGGCGGCAGCGTGCCGGTCGAACACGTGTTCATTCCGCCGGTCGACGTCCGGCCGGAGCCGGAGGTGGTCGACGTCCGGTCGCGATTCATGACACCGGACCGCCACGTGGACTACGTCGAGGGCGTCGACCTGAACGAGAGCTACACGGTCAAGATCGACTGGCACAACCCGGTCGCGGCCGACTGCGCGCTGGAATGGTCCGCCGTGTCACCGTCTGGCACCCGGCACCTGTTCACCCAGAGTTTCATCGCACCGTGCCCCGACACGAGCTCGGCGCAGGTCAACGTCGGGACGGACTTCCAAGCCGGCGAACGGCTGGAACTCGTGGCATCGTATTACCTGGGCGCCGTCACCTCAGACCCGTACCTGGCCAACTTCGACGTGGTGGCGCCCCCCGTGCTGCTGTCCCCGGACGCCCTCGTGGCGAATACGAGCGGGGCCCAGCTCAACTACGACCTGCGCGAGGACTGCTGCGGCATGGTCCCGATCGACAGCGACGACGGAATGCGGGCCGGCGTACCGAGCGGCATTCCTTTCTTCGGCGGCGAGGAGTTGAGCTTCGGGGTGGGCGGCGTCCTGTCCGGCGCCATCAAGGACGACGGCTCGATCGAGACCTCGTTTTCCACGCCGGGGGGCGGATCGGACGACGAGGGCGACGGCGACAAGAAGAAGGCCAAAGTCGGCAAAGCCGAATTCACGCCCAGCGTCAGCGGCACGCTCACCTGGGAGTACAATCGCACCCGAAAAGAGTGGGACATGACGCAAGCGGCGTTCACCGTCGGGGTCGACGGGGAAATGGAGTTCCCGGCGGTCTACGTTTTCACCGGCGTCTACTTCGAACTCATCGTCGGTCTGTCCGCCGAGTTCACCGTGACGATCACCGGCTGGGCCGGCGAGTTGAACGGCGAATACACGTTCGGGGCCTCGGTGAAGCCGTGGGCGGAAGGTGTGCTCGGCGGCGGCGTCAATGACGCGGCCGACGTCGAAGCCTACCTGCGGGCCGGCGCCTACTTCGACCTCGAAGCCCCCATCACCGACACCCCGTGCTGGGGGGTGCTCAAGGCGATCGGCGTGTTTCTCCGGGCCGGCCTCCGCGCGCACTTCATGGGCTGGGAGATCTTCGACCTCAGTCAGACCTGGAAACACGATCTATGCGGCGAGAGCCTGCGATGGACACCCGTGGCGGAGCGCCGCACCGGCCCGCGACTGCTGAGCCGCGACTACCTCGACGAACCCTACGCGATCTTCGTGGCCGACACGCCACCGCCGCTGTTCCCGACCGGGCCCACCACCACCGAGACGGCGTACCAGCGGAACGTGTTCCCGCAGTCGGTCCCGGCCATGGCGGCGATCGGCACCGACCTGATCATGACCTGGATCCGCGATGACACGACGCGGAGCCCGATCAACCGGACGGAACTCGTCTACTCGCGGTACAACGCGGCCTCGGGCGTGTGGAGTCCGCCCGCCGAGGTCGACGTCGATTGCGGCGGCTCGCCCTGCGGCGATGTCGGTTGCGCGCCCGACGACTGCACGGCCGACTACCATCCGCAAACGTCCGCGTTTCCGTCCACCATCTATCCCAGCGGCCGCGTCATCGCGGCCTGGGAGAACCTGAAACAGGTCCTGGAAGAGCCGGCCGACTCCATCGATCCCGGTGACGCGTGCGACGGCGAGTGCGGCGGGGACCCCGACTCCGAAGCGTGCCGGGAGTGCAAGATCGAAGAGACCAAGGCCAACACCGAAATCACGGTGGCCGAGTATGGCTCGGGGGCATGGGGGTCCGTGACGCACCTGACGAACAATGGATACCTCGATCGCACTCCGCGGCTGGTGACGGTGTACGACGGCACCCCCAAGGCCATGGTCACGTGGGTCGCCAATACGGACAACGATTTCGTCGGCAGCGACGTGAGCCCCAATTCGCTCCATTACGCCACGTACAACGGCTTCACGTGGACGACCGGCACCATTGATACCGACGTACCGTCCGTGGTGCAATGCGACCTGGCCTACAACGGCACCGACGCCATCTTCATTTACAGCGCCGACACTGACTACGATTACGACACGCGCGACGACCGGGAACTCTTCGCCTACGAGTTCAGCCACGCCACCGGCTGGGGGTCGCGCCGGCAGCTCACCGGCGACGGCAGCGCGCCGGTCGAAGACGCCAATCCGAAAGTCGTCTACGACAGCGGCGGCAGCCCGGTGATCGTCTGGTACCGCGGCGGGGATTTCTCCTCGGCGACCACCGTCGCGCTGAGCGACCAGTCCATGATCGTCGATCTGGCGGGCGGCGCGGCCGGGGCGGCCGACTTCGAACTCGCCGCGGCGATCAACGACCAGCTTGCCCTGGTCTGGCAAGCAGTGACCCGACCGCAGACGCCGGTGGACGAGCACGTGGACGTCGACGTGTGGTTCGCCCTGTTCGACCCGAACACCGGACTGTGGAGCCGGCCGCTCCGGTTGACGAACGACCGGCCGATGGAACGCGGCATGGCGCCGGTCTTCGACAGCACCAACAACCTGCTCATCGCGTACAACAAGGTCGAGATCGTCTACACCGCCGAGCAGATCGACATCGACGGGCGCACCGTCCAGTTCGAGATGCCCGGTCCCGGACAGGCCGACCTCTACACGCTGCGACACGTCAGCGCGACCGACCTGTCACCCGATCCGGACGGCCTGTTCACGCGGCCCCGCAACCCGGTACCGGGCGAGTCCATCTTCATCGGAGGCGTTATCCGCAACCTCGGCGACCTCCCGGTCATCCACTTCGACGTCGAGTTCTTCGACGGGCACCCCGACTTCGGCGGCACGCTGATCGCCGCCTACCCGGTTGACGAGCCGCTGGTCGGCGGTGGCGAGACTGACGTGGGCACGGTGTGGGACCCGCCCCTGCGGGGCGGGATGCCGCACGACATCTACGTCCGGGTCTTCAGCCCCGAAGAGCCGCCGCACGACGAGAACAACATCGCCGTCCTGCCCGGCGTCATGCGGCCCGACTTGTCGATCGACTCGGTGCGGATCCAGAACGCCGGCCTGCAGGACCGGCTCATCACGGTGCGGGTGCGAAACGGATCAGGAGTGCCAAGCTCCGACACTTCTGTCACGCTCCGTCTCGACAGCCCCGAAGGCCCGCCGCTCGGCACGATCCCCATCGTCGAAGAGATCGTGGCCGGCGCGTTCCACGACGTCTCGTTCTTCTGGTACGGTGCCACGCCGTTTGCCGGCGGATCGGCCACCGTATACGCCATCGTGGACGAGGAAGGCCTGGTGGACGAGTTCGATGAGGACAACAACGTGGCCTGGGCCGTCACCACCGACCGGGCCCCGACCGGGATCGGCGACTGGGACCGCAACGGGATCGTGGACCTGGCGGACTACGGGGAAATCGCCGCGTGCATCAGCGGTCCCTGGCTCGGGCCGGAGACCTCGCCCGAGTTCTCGGCCCCCTCGTGGGACTGCCTCGACGTGCTCGATTCCGACGACGACCGGGACGTCGACCTGAAGGACCTGCAGACGTTTCAATGGCAATTCGGGACGGGAGGCGCGCCCGGCGCCTAGACCCGCAGGGGGGATCGAACCGACGGCCGTGGCGGCCGCCGCGGTCGCGGTCGGGCCCATCCGACTACCACGATCTGCTCGCCGACGGCGGGGGGCTATACGACGTGGAACAGGCGGCGATGGGATTCGAACCCATGAATACGGGTTTTGCAAACCCGCGCCTTAGTCCACTTGGCTACGCCGCCGGTGATCGGGCAGTTTAGCCGAGGTCGCGGGCCTCGGTCAAGGGCGGCGAACGTCGGGCGCGGAATCGTCGATCGCCCAAAAAAAGTGCAACAAAAAACGCCACCGAGCGGCTATGGTGTGCGTATCCGATCACGGACGCAGTGGCCGGGCACGACGTGCCCGCCGCCACGCCGCCAGCGGTACGTGTCGTCGCACGCCGACCCTAACACGCATCGGCGAACGCGAACGTCACGCGCCCGTGCGCGACGGTGACGCATCCACGGTGTTCCAGCGTCCGCCCGGATCGCACGGTGAACGTGTTTGACAAGACTGCGTTGCTGGTAAGGAGAAAGCCATGAGCACCCTTCGTCGCAGACCAGCGGGCTGGGGACGGTGCGCGCTCTGCCTGTGCGCGTGCGTGACGGCCCCCCTCTCCGCCCAGGCGGGTGACGAACACCCGCTGCTGAGTCTCATGCAGAGCGAGCTGAACCTGTCCATGGAGAAGCTCGAGGGGCCGGGCGGCATCAAACCCTATTTCCTGCAATACACCATTACAGACGAACGGAGCGTGAGCGTCGCCGCGTCACTCGGGTCCATTACGTCCCAGCGGACCAATCATTCCCGCCTGCTGGACGTCGATGTCCGGTGCGGTGACTACGCGCTGGACAACACCCACCAGATCCGCGGCGGGTACGTCGGCGGGTACGTCGGCGGGTACGACTGGGGCGGCGGTTGGACCCCCCTTCCCCTGGACGGCAACCCGGTCGCCACTCGTCATGCCATCTGGCTGGCCACGGACGAACGGTTCAAGGACGCCGCCCAGCGGCTCGCCGAGGTGCAGGCCAACGTCAAAATCAAGGTGGACGAGGAGGACCAGTCGGACGACTTCACGCGCGAAGAACCGTCGGTGCACGTCGCGCCGTGGGTGGAATTCGCCTATAGCGAGGACGTCCTCGCCCGGCGCGTCCGGCAATACTCGCGCCGCTTCCGACAGCACTCCCTGATCTACAACTCCAGCGTCTCGGTGCACGGCAGCGTGGAGAACCAGCTCGCGGTCAACTCGGAGGGCAGCCGGATCCAGACCGGGGAAAGCCGGTGGCGGATCGGCGTCCGGGCGTCGACCATCGCCGACGACGGCATGCAGCTCTGGCAATACAAGTCGTTCGACGCCCACTCGCTCGACGGCCTGCCCGACCACGAGACGATTCTCCGGGGCGTGGACGAGGTCATCGCGGACGTCCTCGCCCTCCGCGAGGCGCCGATCGTCGACCCTTACACCGGGCCGGCCATCCTGCTCAACCGGGCCAGCGGCGTGTTCTTCCACGAGATCTTCGGCCACCGCATCGAAGGGCACCGCCAGAAAGACGTGGAGGAAGGACAGACCTTCGCCAAGAAACTGGGCGAGCCGGTGCTGCCCCCGTTCCTGAGCGTCGTCGACGATCCGTCGCAACGCGTGTTTGGCGGCACGGAGCTGAACGGGCACTACGAGTTCGACGCGGAGTGCGTCCCGGCCCAACCGGCTCGACTGGTGGAGGAAGGCGTGTTGAAGTCGTTTTTGATGTGCCGGTCGCCGGCCCGCGGGATCAACAAGTCCAACGGGCACGGGCGCCGGGCGCCCGGATACCGCGTGGTGGCCCGACAGGGCAACCTGTTCATCCAGTCGACCAGGCAGGTCCCGTTCGAGCAGCTCCGGGCCATGCTCATCGAAGAGTGCAGGAAGCAGAGCAAGGAGTACGGTCTGTTCTTCAAGGACATTTCCGGCGGATTCACCACGACGCGACGCGGCGGGCCGCAGGCCTTCAAAGTGTTGCCCATTCTGGTCTATCGCGTGTACGCGGACGGGCGACCGGACGAACTCGTCCGCGGCGTGGACATCGTGGGAACGCCGCTGACCTGCTTCTCGAAGATCCTCTGCACCGCGGATGACGACGGCGTGTTCAACGGTACCTGCGGGGCCGAGTCGGGCGGCGTGCCCGTCTCCGCCGTTTCACCCAGCATCCTGGTCGAGCAGATCGAGGTCGAGAAAAAGCAGAAGGCGCAGGACCGCCCGCCCATTCTCGTCGCACCGATCGCCGACGAAAAGAACCGGGCGTGAGTCGACCGGTGAGAACGGGTATCACGAATTCAGCCCAACCGTTGCCTCCAGCACAGGAGTTCACACGATGTCAGCCATACTCGTAACGATCATGATCAGCGCGGCCGGCGGTCTGGCGGACGCCCCCGACGATGCCGCCCTGCAGCGCGAGTTGAAAAGCGACGTCCTGCTGCGAGCCGTCGTCGACGAACTGGAACGGGGAAGAACCGGCCTGAAGCTCGAAGACCTCGACCGGCCTTACTTTCTCGAATACGCCATCCTGGACGCGCGACGCGGGTACGTGTCGGCCACCCTGGGGTCCGTCACCACGCGCTCGGACTTCCGATCGCGCCGGCTGCGGGCCTCCGTCCGCGTGGGGTCCTACGAACTCGACAACACGAACTTCCGCGGCGATGCCGGCGGTTTCTTCGGCCGCGGCGGCCGCGGCTCGGTGATCCCCATCGAAGACGACTACCTCGCGTTGCGGCAGGCCATCTGGTGGGCCACCGACCGCAGCTACAAGAGCGCGGTCGAAGCACTCGAGCAGAAAAAGGCGTTCATGGAGACGAAGATCATCGAGGAGAAGCCGAGCGACTTTTCCAAAGAGCCGATCTCGGTGCACTTCGATCCGAAGCTCGAGCCGACCGTACCCCTCGCTCCGATGGAAGCCCTGGCCCGCCGGCTGTCCGCCGTCTTCCTCGACTACCCGGACGTGCAGAAGTCCACGGTGCGAGTGGAAGCCGGGGTGGGCAACAAGTACATCGTCAATTCGGAGGGCACGCGGCTCCGCGAGCCCACCCAGTGGTATACGTTCACGGTGAGCGCCACCGCCCAGGCGGACGACGGCATGGAGCTCTCGGACGCGATCGACGGCTGCGGCGCCTCGCTGGAGGACCTCGGCACCGTGGATCAGTTGCAGAAGCAGTGCCGGACGCTGGCCCAGCAACTCATCCGACTCCGCAACGCCCCGATTCTGGACTCGTACGCCGGCCCGGTTGTGTTCGATGCCGAGCCGGCCGCCGAGTTGTTCGCCGAGCGTTTTGCCCGCCGGTTCCAGGGCGGTCAGCGCGCGGTGGGCCGTCGAAGCCGGGCAGGCGATTTCGAGAAGAAACTCAACAAGCGGATCCTGCCGCGATCGGTCAGCGTCGTCGATGATCCAAGCCAAACGACGATCGACGGGGTCCGCTGCATGGGGCACTACGTCTACGACGACGAGGGAGTGAAGGCTCAATCCGTTCAACTGGTGGAGGGAGGAAAACTCAAGGCCCTGGTGATGTCCCGCAACCCGTCCAGGGAATTCGCCGCGTCGACCGGGCACGGGCGCGGCCTGGACAGACCGCGGGCTTCCATCGGCTGCGTCCGTGTCACGGCGAGCAACGGACTCGACCGGGCCGCGCTACAGGCGGAATTACTCGAGGCGTGCCTGGATGAAGACCTGGAATTCGGCATCCGCATCGCGGCCCTCGGCACCGTGGGGTCAGGCGGCGGCGGCGGCCGACGCGCCGCGCGGCTGATGCGACGATCGGGCTTCGTCCCGTCCGGATCGGGCAGTGCGCCACTGGCGATTTACAAAGTCCATCCGGACGGCCGCGAAGAACTTGCCCGGGGGGCCGAGATCACCCGCCTCGACCTGGACGCCTTCAAACGCATCCTCGCCGTGGGCGACAAACCGTACGTGTACAACGGCGGGTCCGGCACCAAATGGTACACCGTGGCAGCGCCGGCCATGCTCTTCGACGAACTGGACTTGACCCGGATGGACGAGGACTTCGACAAGCCGCCCATCCTCCCCAATCCGCTCGTGCGCGGCGCACCGCCGCCGACGCCCGGCCACGGCGACGCCAAGCGAACACCGGATGCGGTGCAATAACCAGGTCCGTTGATACGAAAACCGAACGGCCGCCCGGCGGGCGACGGCGGCGTCAAACCCGTTGCGGCCCGCCGACGTTCTACCGGGCCGACTGCCGGCGCATGATCATATCGAAGTTGCGGACCATCGACCTATACATACCCGCCACGATCGCGGTCACCAGACCCGTCGCCATCGCCGTGCCGACCAACCCCAACACCCGCACCGCCACCGCGCTCTTGGCCAGTTCCTTGGTCCGATCCCCGAACAGGTCGAGTGGATGGGTGATCGTCTGAACGGCAGTGAACGGCGTAAAGGGCCCGAGCAGGGCACCCACCGCCCCCGCCTGGCTGATGATCTCGTGCCACACCGCCCACGAGGCCAGGCAGATCACCACCAGCAGCCCGGCGCTGACCATCACCGCCTGAACCGTCTTCTTCGTTTTCAGCGACCGGTCCATGCCGACCATGCAGGCGAACGCGGTGTAGATCACCATCAACACGCCCAGTTCGAGCGATGACTCGATGTACACGGCCGGAACCTGGCGGCCGCGGAACAGGTCGAACACGCCGAACAGGACGAGACTGAACACCGGCACGCAGATGAGCGGCACGGCGAAACTGACCAGGCCGCGCAGCTTGCCCCACACGATGTACTTGCTGGTCAGGGGCGTGCACAACAGCAGGTCGATGGTGTTCGCCTCGCGTTCCTTGGTCATGGCGGTGGCCGCGGTATTCGTGGCGATGAGCAGGATCATGGCGAACTCGATCACGACGATCACGTGCAGCCGGCCCTGCGCCTCCGCCGCCGTGAGTGAGCCTTTCCCGTAGTACACGAGCAGCGCCAGTGCCGCGACGACCCCGCCCCCCACTAGCAGGTAGGTCAACAGGCCCCGGTTCAGGGCCGACGCCCGCGTCGCCGCCTCCCGCCACGCCACGGGGTTGCGCCACACGCCGCGCGGGGCGCGGTGCCGCTCGCCCGGCACCCGGCGGCTGAGCCGCGCCTGGACGGCCGACAGCAGCGTCGCCTCGCCCTCCTTGGCCCCGCGGCGCACGAACAGCAGGCTGACCAGGATAAGCACCACCGACGCCACGGTGCTCAACACCACGTACGTCGAGTGCGGATACGCCACGAAGTACCTGCCCAGCCGGCCGTAGCCCGCCACCAGTCCGACGTCCGGGGCCTGGACGCGATTGAGGGCCACGTCCAGTGACAGGAACGGATGGAACGCGGCCAGCCAGCTCAGGCGCTGCCCCGCCACGTTGGCCGGTGCCTCCGGCACCCACGTGGCCGTCCACATGCCCAGCGCGTAGACGGCCAGCAGGTACACCCCGATCAGCAGGTAGAACGAGAAGATCGTCCGTCGCGTACCCACGCGGATCATGCTGATCGCGATGGCCAGGGAGCCGGTGAACAGCGCGGTGGCCCCGGCGATCGCGAAGCTCTGCACGATGTGCGACGATGTCACGCCTCCGTAGATCATCGTGATGAAGAAGATCGGCAGGCCGGACAGCAGCAGCGTGATCACGAAGAACAAACGGCTCAGCAGCGAGCCCAGCACGATCTGCCCGTTCGACAACGGCGTGGTCAGCAGGATGTTGTAGGTCTGGGCGTCCCGTTCCTGCGTGATCGCGTCCGCGGTGAACACGGGGGCCAGCACGCACATCAGCGCCAGTTGCGTGATCGACGCCCACATGAACGTCCGCGACGCCATCTTGGCCAGGTCCGACAGCGAGTTGCCCGTGCTGCTGACGAGCGGTATCAGGGCGACCATCACCACGAACAGCAACACGCCCAGGTACGCGAACCGCAGCCACAGGTGCCGTGACCGCTTCGACTTGCCGCACACCACGCGGACCAGAATCGGGTTGGCCGGCAGCAACCGCCAACACCACAAGCCCAGATTCGACGCCGCTCCCGCCATTTCCGTCACCCGGTGTCCGGTCGCCCCCGGCCGCTACTGCACGATCCCCTTCGTCAGTCGCATGAACGCGGTCTCGAGGTTTACCTCTTCCTCTTTGATCTCCCGGATCTTGAAGTTGTTGTCGAGCAGCGCCTTGGCCAGCCGGGAGAAGTCGTGGGTATCGCTGTCCATCTCCACCGTCACGCTGCTGTTGGTGTGCTCGACTTTCCGCACGCCGCGCACCCGTTGGAGCAACAGTGCGGCCAGGTCCTGCTGTTCCGCCACCTTGATGCTCACTCGCGTGGCCAGCCGCACGCGGCGGATGATGTCCGCGATGGCCCCGTGGAAGAGCAGCTTGCCCTCTTCGATGATGCCGACCGTGGTGCACAGTTCGGCCAGCTCGTGGAGGATGTGCGAGCTGATGATGATCGTCTTGCCCATGTTGCGGAGTTCTTTGAGCAGTTCGCGGATCTCGATGCGGGCCCGCGGGTCCAGGCCGCTGGCCGGCTCGTCCATCAACAGCACCCTCGGGTCGTGGAGCAGCACGCGGGCCACGCTCAATCGCTGCTGCATGCCCCGCGAGAGCGAATCCACCAGGGCCGACCGCTTGGACGTCAGGTCCGTCAGTTCCAGCACGTCCCCCACCACGCGGCGCCGTTGCTGCCCCGAGATGTTGTACGCCGAGGCGAAGAACTCCAGGTACTCCTGGACCACCATGTCCTCGTACGCCCCGAAAAAGTCCGGCACGTACCCGATCAGCGGCCGGATCTTGCGGGACTCGTACCCCACCACGTGCCCACACACCCGCGCCTCGCCCCAGGTCGGCTGCAACAGGGTGGCCAGGATCTTGATGGTCGTGGTCTTGCCCGCCCCGTTCGGACCGATGTAGCCGAAGCACTCTCCGTCCTCGATCTCCAACTGCAGGTTGTCCAGCGCAACGAGTGTGCCGTACTTCTTCGTCAGGTTGATCGTCTGGATGATCACCGCCGCTCACTCCGCCCTCATGTCGTCAATCCGCCTGCGTGCCCCCTGTCGACGCCGTCCACGCCACCCTCGTCCTATCCGGCTCCCACCGGGATCACGATCCGGTACATCGTCCACGCCCGTGACGGCGTCACGGGGCGATACTTGCCGCCGCCGGTCCGCGTGCAGAGTGTAACGGGACCCGGGTCTTCCGCGAAGCCGATCAATAACGCGGTGTGCTCGGTCAACACATCACTGAAGTCGAGATGCCGGCAACGGTCCTCGAGCAGGTCCGTGCCGACCGAGAACGGCCCCTGCAACACGGTCGGGTCGAACTCGCGAAGCGTGGTCAGCAGCAACAGCGCGCTCTGGTAGCGCTCCCGAATCGGCTCTTCGTTGCGTCCGCCACGCGGCTGCCCCAGCCCGATCTGCGGCCCGAGCCGCTTCGACCACTGCGTGTGCCGGGCGTGCAGCGTGGCGTCCTTCGACCACTCCCACACCGACACGGGCACCCCCGCGTCATCCACGTAGATCCGATCCGCCACCTTGATCGTCTCGCCATCCGCGATCCCGCCGCGAATGCGATGCACGTACGTTCTCACCAGCTCGCTGCTCGATCCGCGGGGCGCACCCTCAATGAACTGCGGCAGCTGGACCGCAGATGTCGACGAATGGATGAGGTAGCACGGGTCCAGCTCTACCCCCAGGTTGCTGGTGATCGTCGAGCCGGGCGACACGACGTCGGCCTCCACCGTCTTCTCTTCGCCCGTGCGGGTCTGCTGGACGAACTTCTGGTCCCGCTGGATCCGAAGGTTGGCCTGCAAGCCGCCAAGCCCGCCCTCGTACAACCCCCGCCATCGACCCTCGAACCGCTTGACCGTCGCCCGGATCGGCACGTCCAGCACGGCCGCCGTGGCCGGGCGGAGCTGGTACTTCGCCGGATCCGTGTACCGACTCTCCGTCGTGCCGAACTGATCGTGGTACTCCGAGATCGGCCGCAGGAAACAGGGCGACTCGGTCGGCTCGGTCTGGGCCGGATAGTCGGACGGCAACCAGACATCCACCAGCGAGTGCGTGCCCGTCTTAAGTCCGAAGTAACAGGTGACCTCCGCTTCCGCGGCGCCGGCCTCCATGTCAACGATGGCGAGCTGGTGCAGCTTCTGCCCGACGCCGCGGATGAACTGCACGGCCACCACGCTCACGAAACTGGCCGCGACCGCGAACGCGGCGAACGCAAGCCAGTTGTGCTGCATCCACCCCCGTGACCGCAGGAACCCCCACACCCCGAACGTGGAGAGGCCCAGGTACACCAGGGCGAACAGGAACGCAAGCACCATGAAGGCGCTGCCGAACTCGCTGAATCCGACCGTCTCCTGCACCGGGGGAAAGAGCGCGATCTGGCGGTTGACATCTTCGTATCCCAGCGGCTCCTCGCGCAGGGCGAGCACCTTCGTGTAGAACTCCGCCGGCGACGCGCTGTCGAGCCGGAGCAGGTCGCGCAGGGCCGCCGCCACGAAAATGATCTGCCCCCGCCCCACGCGACGGGCGGAGATCAACTCGCTCCCGGCGGTTCCGGCGGGGTGGCCCTCGTCCTCTTCGTCGACCTCCCCCGCGTCGGGTTCGAGCCGCTCGGACAGCATGGACCAGACAGCCCGGTCCTTGCGCAGCGTGCACTGCACGACCGGGATCGCTTCCTTGTAGCCGACGGGCAGGGTCGGGTCCCCGACCGGCCGGAGCAGTCCGCGCCGAAGCTCGGGCAGATGATTCACCGAGACCACGTCGCCGATGTCGACCGGCAGCAACGGTCCCAACAGGTCCGACTCGGCCAGCGAGGACGCGGACTTCGCCGACGCGAGCAGGAGGTGCCCGCCCTGCCGGACCCACTCGATCAGCGCTTCCAATTGCTCCGCGGTGAGTGACAACCTTGTGGCATCGGCTTCGTCCCACACGATGTAGTCGACCATCTCGAGCCCGATCCAGCGGGGCGGCAGGGCCGACGGCGCGATGTGAGCCACGTTGATCGGCGACCGGCGACGGGCGGCGACGTCCGAGTGCGTCAGCGCGTTGACGCTGCCCATCATGCGCCCGAGCGGCGCGACGACGAGGATCAGGTCATCCCGGGCGGGAATGATCTGCAACGGCACCGGCGGCGTCAACTGCCGCACCGGTCGGCCGCCGGAAATGACCTCGATCACATCACGATCGGAGTTCAGCACCGTGACCTTGATATCGCACGGCCCCGCGGCCACCGGGATGTACAAGTAAAAACGCTGGGCACCGCTCTCGGCCTGCAGCGCGCAAGGCCACTCGTCGAAACAGTAGTCTCCGTCCGAGTCGACCTGCTGCACCCGCAGATAACCCTGGAAACTGCCCTGGTTCTCGAGGCTCAACTGCACCACGACGGGGGCCCAGTTGCCCACCCGCCCCACCGCCCCACCGCCCGCGCCGTCGATACCGGCGCGGAACCCGACCGAGACGATGTCACCCACCACCGCCGCGTCCGCCGCCGTGGCCCACCCCGACATCAGAGCCAGCACGACAACCCACACGCGGTGCCGGGATGACACCGCGCTCACCCCAGCGGGACGGCGCACCGACGGCGTCCGGCCGGCCATCCCAACGTCCGCCTGAGTCTGGAGCCCATACCCCTTCATGCACGCGACACTCCGATCACGCCACCGCCGGAAGCTGTTGCAGGAGGATCGAGGTGATTCGGAGCCAGTGCCGTCTCCCGATACGCGATCGGTCGACAGCGCATTGTAGCCGTGTCCTCCTGCCGGGACAAGCAAGCCGCCTCACGCCGGCTCCTCGTCCACCTGCCTGTATTGTACGCGATGCCTCTAAGTCGTACGATTCGAAAGGTTGCCGGAGTTTCGAATGTCCACGATACGGGTCGGAACGTCGGGGTGGTCGTACAAAGAGTGGATCGGACCGTTCTATCCACCCGCGACCAAACCCGCCGACTTCCTCCGTTTCTACGCTTCTCGATTCGATGCGGTTGAGGTCGATTCCACGTTTTACGCCATACCGCCCGCCCCCCGCGTCACCGGCTGGGCCGACAAAACGCCGGACCACTTTCGCTTCTGCCCCAAAATGCCGAAGGTCATCACGCACGAGAAAGTGCTGATGGACTGCGACGCGGAGCGTGACGCATTCCTCCACGCGCTGGAACCACTCGGCGACAGACTGCACTCGATTCTGCTCCAGTTCGGCTACTTCAACAAACGGGCTTTCGCCCACCCTGCTGAGTTCTTCGCGCGACTCGACAAATTCTTACACAACTTCCCTGCCGACGTGCCGATCGCGGTGGAAGTCCGAAACAAATGGTGGCTCCGGAAGGAGTTTTTCGATGTGCTCCGGGCCCACCGGGCCGCCTGCGTCGCCACCGACCAGGCCTGGATGCCGCCCGTCGAACAGGTCCTCGCCAATCAGGACGTCATCACCGGCGACTTCCTCTACATCCGCCTGCTCGGGGATCGGAAGCAGACGGAGGCGATCACCAAGACCTGGAACAAACCCGTACTCGATCGCCGGGCCGACCTCGAACGCCTTGTCGAGACCCTCAAGGGCATCGTCCCCCGGGCCGACGTCGTGCTCATCGTCGACAACCACTACGCCGGCCACGCCCCCGCCTCGTGCGAGGAGTTGCTGGCCGCGATGGAGCGGGCGTCGATCCACGTGAACCGGCCGGCGGCCGGCGACGTCGCGCCCGGCATGCTCTTCTGACCGGACCAGGCCCGCTGGTCCTCGGGCGCGTCCGGACCGGGCGGCCAGGGATCCACCCGCGCGGCAATCCGCGGTGCACACGGGGAGATCGCGAGAGCCAAGTTGGTTATACTCATGATATGAGCGTGCTCTCTCGACGCGATTTCCTGCGGCATGGCCTCCGCGCCGGTTGCGGCCTCGGTGCTTGCACCGCCCTCCCCGGCTGCGGGACCTTTCCCGCCGATGTCGCCAAGCCGCCCCTCACACCGAGCGATGACGACGCGGACGTGGCCATCATCCGCGGTCGGCGACTGGCCGATATGACCCGCGACGCCCTCGACGCCATCGGCGGCATTCGATCCGTCGTCCAGCCGGGCGAAACGGTCTTCATCAAGCCGAACTTCGGCGCGGCCGGCATGGTATCCTACAACCCCGTCGCCTGCGGCGATTCCACCAAGCCCGAGGTCGTCCTCGCCGTGGCCGACGCCTGTCTCGAAGCCGGGGCCCGGCAGGTCATCATCGGGGACGCCGGGCAGGTCGACACCTTCGCGTGGGAAGACATCGTCACGCTGGACGGCACGACGAACATGGCCGCCGCCGCCCGTGAACTGGGCACGGCGTACGGCGATGCTGAGAAGGTGACACTCGCCTGCCTCAACGTCGACTCCCCCGCATGGGACCCGATCCACGCACCGTACAGCGGCATGGGCCGGATCCTGGCATCGAGCCTGGCGACGCGAGCGGACCGGGTCATCTCGATCCCCGTGATCAAGACCCATCGCTGGTGCAAGATCACCGGCGCCATGAAGAACTTCATGGGCGTCACGCCGGGCCGAGTCTATGGACAAGGCATGACCTGGCGAACCCGGATCCATGGCGCACCGGGCGGGCTCGACCAGGCGTTCCTCGAAGTATTCCACGGGCTCAAGCCCGACTTGACCGTACTCGACGCGTCCGTCTGCGTGGAGGGCAACGGCCCGCATGCGCTGGAGGGATTCTGGGGCGACACCGTCGACATGCAAGAACGGCTCGGCGACTGGCTGGTCCTGGCCGGCAAGGACCTGGTGGCCACGGACGCCACGGCCGCCCGCATCATCGGTCACAACCCGGACAAAATCCGGCACATCCAGAACGCCTATCTGCAGGGCATGGGGCAGTCCCGGGAAGAGCGGATTCACGTCATCGGGGAGCGGCTCGACGACGTTCGGGTGGCGTTCAAGCCGGCCGAGTTCACCGAAGGGTTCCTCGAAGTGATCATCCCCGGCGCCGCCCTTCTGCTCAGTTGATCGACCGGACTCACGGCCGGGACGCGGCAGCGGTCTCAAGTTCCGCCGGCAACGGCCGGGTGGCGCGGCACGCAGGGAACCCGCTGCAACCGAGGAATGGCCGGCCACGGGCCTTGCGGATCACCATCTTGGCGCCGCACGCTTCGCACACGATGTCCGTGGGGACCGGCTCGGCCCGTTGCGGAGGCGGTGCCTCCTGCTCCGCCCGCTTCTTTGCCTCGCCTCGCAGATTCACCGACGTCTTGCACGCGGGGTAGTTCGTGCAGGAGAAGAACGGACCGAATCGACCGGACTTCAGCACCATGTCCGATCCGCAGTTCGGACACGCGAGCGTCCGTTCCGGCCACGTCTCGACCACGGGCTTGCCGGTCCGGGTCCAGGCGTACCCGTCCGGCGGCGGTCCCAACGATTCGGCGAGCGCCGCCGTCCGGGACGTGCCCGACGATTTCTTCTTGGCCGTTTTCGCCGCGGTTTTCCTGGTCGTCTTCTTCGTGGTCGCGACGGCGGTCTTCTTCGTCGACTTCCGGGTCTTCTTCGCCGCGGCCTTGCCGGATTTGGCCCGCGGGTCCTTGCCCTGTTCTTTCAGCTTCTTCTCGCGGGCGTCGAGCAGTTCGAGCGCCTCGTCCAGCGTGACCCGCGCCGGGTCCTTCCCTCTCGGCACGGTGGCGTTGACCTCACCGTCGGTGACGTACGGACCGTAACGTCCGGACTTGACCTGGATCAGTGCGTCGGTCTTCGGATGCTTGCCGATGTCGGCCAGCACGGTCGCGGTGCGCCGCCGACCGCTCTTCGGCTGTTTGAACAGCGCCACCGCCTGCTCCAGCGTGATGGAGGCGAGTTGCTCATGCGATTCCAGGCTTCGGCTGTCGTCCCCCATCTTGATGTAGGGGCCATACCGCCCGTCCTGGGCCGTAATCACTTGTCCCGTCTCCGGGTGCGTACCGACCTCGTGCGGGAACGACAACAACATCAGCGCCTGGTCGAGGGTGATCTCCTCGACGGACATCGTCGGCCACAAGCTCGCCATCTTGGGCTTGCCGCCGCGCTTGATGTTGCCCTTCTCCGTCAACTCCGGATCGCCCAGTTGCACGTACGGCCCGAACCGCCCGACCTTGACGTAGACCGCCTTGCCGGTAGCCGGGTCCTCGCCGAGCATGTGGTCGCCCTTGAGCGACTGATCGACCAGATCCAGGGCACGATCCACGGTCAGTTCGTCCGGCAGAGTGTCCGGCGGCACGCTCGCCCGCAGGTCGCTCCGCCCGATCTGGATGTACGGGCCGTACCGCCCGACCCGCACCACCACGAGTTCACCGCCGGGGGTCTCCCCCAACGGGATGCACGAGACCGCCCGAGGATCGATCGCTTCCTGGCCGGACCCGATCAATGCCTTGAGCCCCACCTCGCTGATATCCGCGCCGTTGGCGCCGTCGCCGCCGTTCGGTTCACCGAAGTAGAAATCGTGAAGCCAGGGGGTGGCTTCCCGATCGCCATTGGCGATGGCGTCGAGATCGTTCTCCATCCGGGCCGTGAAGTCGTAGTCCACCAGCGTGGACAGGTGCCGTTCGAGCAGATTGACCACCGCGAAGGCGGTGAACGTCGGCACCAGGGCCGTGCCCTTCCGCCACACGTACCCGCGATCCTGTATGGTCTGGATCACCGCGGCATAGGTGGACGGCCGGCCGATCCCGCGCTCCTCCAACTCCTTGATCAGGCTCGCCTCCGTGTAGCGGGCGGGCGGCTGGGTCGCGTGAGCGAGCGGCTCGACCCCTATCGGCTCGAGCGTGTCACCCTCTGTCATCGGCGGCAGAATCCGCTCCTGGTCGCCGAGTTCCGCCTCGGGATCGTCGGAGCCTTCGACATAGGCGCGAAGGAAGCCGGGGAAAGTGACGGTCTTGCCGGACGCGCCGAACACGGCCGGTCCGTGCTCACCGCCGTCCGCACGAATCCGGACCGCGGTCCGCTCGCCCTTGGCATCCTTCATCTGGCACGCGACCGTCCGCTTCCAGATCATCTCGTACAATCGATGCGCGTCCGGGTCGAGCACGCCCTCCAGGCTCTTGGGCGTCTGAAAGCTCTCGCCGGCCGGGCGAATCGCCTCGTGCGCTTCCTGGGCGTTCTTGGTCCGGCTGGCGTAGGCGCGCGGCGCGTCGGGCAGATAGGCCTGCCCGTACAACTCGGTGATCTGGTTCCGCGCCGCGTTGAGCGCTTCGCCCGAGAGGTTCGTCGAATCCGTACGCATGTAGGTGATGTACCCGTTCTCGTACAGATTCTGCGCCAATCGCATGGTGCGCTGGGCGCCGAACCGCAGCTTGCGGCCGGCCTCCTGCTGGAGCGTGGACGTGATGAACGGCGCCGGCGGGCGATTGGTGAACGGCTTCTTCACGATGGCCGCCACCTCGAACGGAACGGAGGCGAGGGCCGATGCCAGCCTCCCGGCATCGTCGCCGCCCAACAGCATCAACCTCTTCGGGTCGCGGAGACGCCCCGTCGACTCGTCGAAGTCCTTGCCGGTGGCGACCCGACGACCTCCGAGTTCCACCAGTTTCGCCCGGACCGACCGATCGCCGTCGCGACCCGTCGACAGGGTCGCTTCGACGTCCCAGTAGTCCGCCCTCACGAACGCCATCCGGGCCCGCTCGCGCTCGACCACCAGTCGCGTGGCCACCGACTGCACTCGACCGGCGGACAGCTTGGGCCCGATCTTGCGCCACAACACCGGCGACACTTCGTAGCCGAACAGACGGTCGAGAATCCGCCGGGCCTCCTGCGCGTTGACCAGCCGCAGGTCGATGTCCCGCGTGCGATTCAGCGCCCGCGTGATGGCCGTCTTGGTGATCTCGTCGAACACCATCCGCTTGACCGGCACCTTGGGGCGGAGCACTTCGCGCAGGTGCCAGGCGATCGCCTCGCCCTCGCGGTCCTCGTCCGTAGCCAGATATAAGGCCGCCGCCCCCTTCAGGGCCTTCCGCAGCTTGGCGACATGCGGCTGCTTGTCCTTGGGGATGACGTAGAGCGGCGCGAAGCCTTCTTCGACGTTCACGCCGAGCCGGGCCCATGCCTCCTGCTTGACCTCGGGCGGGATCTCCGCCGCGGCAGACGGCAGGTCGCGGACGTGACCGATCGACGATTCGACCGCGAACCCCGCGCCCAGGTACTTCGAGATGGTCCGCGCCTTCGCCGGAGATTCGACGATAACTAGCGCGTTCGCAGCATGTTGCGATTTCTTCGCCACGATCGTTTCATCCGCCGCCCCGCGAAATCCCTCCGGCGCCGCAACCCGCAGCCTATATCGGCGCTTCCCTGCGATTCCTCCACCGCTGGAGTTATAGGCCGGTCGGGTCGGGCGTGTAGCATGAATCCGCGACCCTGTCAAACTTGCGACGTCGGCCCGTCACACGGAAGCGGAAGAATACGGGTTGCTTTTGCCGCCGCGACAGCTATAGTGACGAAGTTTACGCCTATAGTCCCAAGTGCAGGTAAGATAAGGGATTACGTCATCATGATGAAGTTCTTTCGCAAGCATAATCGCAAACTCCTGGCCATCTTCATGGCGCTGCTGCTCGTGGTCTGGCTCGGAGGCTCCGCGCTGCAGGCGATGTTCATGCCGGACCGGTCCAAACAGGTCGTAGCCACCTGCCGGTACGGAGACATCCGGGTCGCCGATCAGCAGGCCGCCGAGTACTCCACCAGTCTTCTCACGCAAATGCGAGTGCCATGGTCCACCCCATTCGGGGGGCGCGGCGACCCGCTCACCGTCATGGACTGGGTGCTCCTCACGCGCGAGGCGCGGGACGCGGGCGTCATGCCGACCGGCGGGGAGCTCGACACCCTGCTGCCAGCCAGCTTACAGAACGCGATCAAGCAGGTCGCCTACGACAGAGACGTCAAGCCAGACCGCATCCGCGCCGCGTTCGCCGAGTTTTTCGCCGTTCAGCAACTGCAGTCACTCGCCGCGAGCGCCTTGGTGCCCAGCGAAGCGGAGCTTCGCGTGGCCGCCCGGAACGCGTACGAGCGCGTGAAAATCGATGCGGTGGCCCTCAGCGCCAACACCTTCAAGGACGACCAGACCGAGTTCTCCGACGCGGAAGTGCAGGAGCAGTTCAACGCCTATCGCGATTCGGAACCGGTGCCCGACACCCTGACGTTCGGTTACTACCAGCAGCCGCGTGTGAAGATTGAATACATCCGGATCGACCCGGCCAGGATCGAGGAGAACCTGCGCGTCTCGGAGGACGAGTTGGAGCGACGAGCCCGCGATTTCTGGCGGGAGAACCGCGATAACGCCGTCTTCCGGCGCCCGCCCACCACGCAACCGGCGGACGAGGCGACCACGCAACCGGTGGACGAGCCGACCACGCAACCGGCCGGCGAGGCGACCACGCAACCGGCCCAGCCCGAGTCGGAATTCTCCGAATCGTACACCGAGGCTCGCCCGGCCGCCCACCAGGCGGTTCGCGCCCGACTGGCCGCCCAGGTGACCGAAAACCTGACCGCCTGGTTGGGGCAACAACTCGCGGAAGTGTTCTTCGAGGCCGATGTGGGCCCCAACGGCTATAAGGTGGCGCCCGACGAAGTGAAGCAGGCCGGCTACCTTCAGGAGATCATCCAACATGCCCCGAGCCGGATCGCCTATCCGGAGGCGGTTGAAATCAAGACGACGGACTGGTTCTCCGCGGCGGATGCGGCCGAGTGGCAGCGCGAGCCGGACGCCACGAAGGTCCCCGGCATCGGCAAGGCCCGCGTGCAACTGAGCAGCACCCAGTCCTTCCGCCTCGCCCAACTTGCCTTCGCGGTCGAAGGGCTGGCGGAGATTCCGACGGGCGGCGGGCACGCCGACGAGGCCCGCGAGGTTTACGTGGCGCCATATCAGTTCAGCCCGCACGCCCTGCGAGGTCTGAACGACGAGTTATACCTGTTCCGCGTGGTGGGGGTGGAAGCGGCCCACAGTCCGGCATCGGTCGACCTCGTGCGTGACAAGGTGATCGCGGATCTCCGCCTCAAGAGCGGGTTCGAGCAGGCGCGTGCCGCCCTGGAGGCACTCAAGGCCCAGGTCGAACAGGGCAAGACGCTCGCGGATGCGTGGGAGGGGCAGGAAGACCTCAAGGCCAAGGTTAAAGAGGTTCGGTCGGACGGCCTGTTCGAGAACATCAAGTTCGCGCACCGCCAGTTGAACGCACCTCCGGGATTCAACTACACGTGGGCCGGCCGCCTGGGCAAAGTCGACTACAAGTTCGTGGACGACTGCTTCGCCGTCGGCAACCAGCCGGGCGAGGGCCCCAAGCTGGCCATCATCGAGCAACCCGATTCGGCCCGCGTGGTTCTCGTCCAATGGCTCGAGGTCGAGCCGATGACGGCGGACCAGTACAACCGCGAACGTGACAGGATCCTCATGACGCTCCTTCGCCGCCGCTATGCCGACTTCAATGACACGTGGACGTCGTCTGAGCAGATCCATGCCCGGACTGAATTCAAGTGGGCCGGTGCGAGGAAGCGAGCCGGCGCCGAGGAGGAGGAGGAAGCCCCGGCCACCGAAGAGGAGGCTGGCGGCGACCAGAGCGACGCGTAGATCGAACGCGGAACATGGTCCCGGGCAAGCCCGCCCGGCTCAGCCGATCAGACCGTCTCGAAGTCCATCCCCACCCCCGTGAGCTGACCGGCTCATGGGCGCGTTTCCTCGTGCCACGCGAATGCACTCCACGCTCTCGTGTTCGTCGATTGTGTCGCCGTCACGTCGTGTCCCGCGATGGGCCCGCCTGGTCGAGCAGGTCCAGCAGGTACTGCTTCGAGAAGGACGGGTCGAGGAGGATCGGCTCATCCGGCCTGCCGGCCGGGTAGATCAGGTTCAGCGGCACGCCGGGCCGGCCGAACCGCTCGAGCACGGCGGCGATGTCCGCGTCGTGGGTCGAGAAGTCGCCCTGGAGCGGGACCACGCCGAGTTCCTTCATTTTCCGGCGCACCTCCGGCGTGTTGGTCGCCAGGAACTTGTTTTTCTTGCAGATCGTGCAATAGGCCGCGGTGAAGTCGACGAATACCGTCTTGCCCGATCGCGCCGCCGCCTCCGCCACCCCGGGCGACCAGGGCCGCCACGGAATCTTCCGGTCCCACACTTCGTCATCGAGTTGCACGCCGGCCCGCAGTGCCATGATCTCGGCACGTTCGGACTGGACGCGATCCTGGGCGGCACCCAGCGGATACACGAGCCCGAAGATCACGAACCCGCCGACCAGGACCAGCCCCACCGCCTCGCCCCGGTAGCGCATGATCTGCCCGGGTGACATCGTCACCGACACCTTTCCGAGCACCCAGCACGCCATGGCGATCACCACGAAGAACAGCAGCGTCCACTGGAAGCCCGTCGGGCCGACCTGGGTGACCAGCGGTGCCGTCAACCACAACACCATCGCCAGCAGGGCAAACCCCATGATGCGCTCGAACGTGATCATCCACGGCCCCGGCTTGGGCAGGAAACTCAACCAGTTCGGATTCGCGCCCAGCAGCATGTACGGGCTCGCCATGCCCAGGCCGGTCACCAGAAACGCGACGATCGCCGTTTGCGGCGGTTGCTGGGTCGCCCACCCGAACACGCCGGCCAGCATCGGGCCCGTGCATGCGAAACCGAGCACGGGGGCCAGCGTTCCTTTTCCAAACGAGGCGAGCAGGCCCTCCTGCTGGATCGTGGCATCCAGTTTCGTGGCGGCCGTCGGCACCCGCAGGGTGTATACGCCCAGCAGGCTCAGCGCGAGTGCCATCACGATGGCACCCAAGGCGATGACCGCCGCCGGGTACTGAAGTACGTTCTGCCCCCGGGAGGCCAGCAGACCGAGAATCACGAAGAACAAGACCACCCCCGCCCCGAACGCCAACCCCAGCACGAAGGTACGTCGGCGCGATTCGTGGGCCTGCTGCACGAACCCGAGAATCTTGATGGTCAGCACGGGAAACACGCAGGGCGTCGCGTTCAGCATCAGGCCGTACAGGAAACAACCCAGCAGCAGACCCGGCAACCCGAGCCCCGTCAGGAACCGCTCGAGCCAATGGGCCGCCCCATCGCCCACGCCGTTGCCCGTCGCCGGCATGCCCGGCGGCGAGGCAGCGTCCTCCGTCGCCCCCGTGGGCACCGCGGGGACCGACTCGACGGCCCGCTTCCCCGAACCGGCGTTGGCCGGCGGCTCTTGCCCCGCACCGCGTACGGTCACCTCCCACGCCACGTACGGCATGGCAACGCTTTCGTTGTTGTGAGCGTCGAACACGTGATACTGAACGACCCCGGAGAGCGCGGCCGGCGGACGGACCGCCTCTTCACCGACCGTCACCGGGATGCGAATCTCGACCTGCCCGTCGTACGTGCTGAGTCGGCCCAGCAGGGGAACGTCGCGATCCGTGCCGGCAGGGTACTTCGCCGTACCCGGCTCAAGACCCTTCGGCGCCGCCGCATAGGCGGTGGTGGCGATCACGCGCTTCGACCCCGGCGCGTTCGACCCGATGAAAAAGCCGTTGTCAACCACCAGCGTGACGACCAGGTCGAACGTCGCCCCGGGCGTCAGCGAAGCGTCCGGTGCGGAGGCGGTGACCGTGACGTGCGCGGCGCGCCCGTCCGTCGCGGGGTGGGTGCGCTTCACCGCGGTAAACACCGCCTCGCTGTCCGGTTTGACTTCCGCGGCCGACTGAACCACCGGTAGCGAGAGCTTCACGTGGGCCGATCCCGGCACACACTGCGTCATGCACGCGAGCCAACTCACCGTGCCCTCGATCTCCGCAACCGTGCCGGCATAGTCGGACGGCGCGGCGAGCGTGGCGGTCAGGATCGGCGTGCCTTCCAGAATGTTGGTGACGATCAGCCCGCCGGCCTCGACGTGCCGTTGCGGCCCGGGGAATTGCAGCGGGCCCATCGTGAATCCGGGCGGCAGTTTCCACTCGACCGTCGGCGGCTTGCCGCTGGTGCCGGGGTTGCGCCAGTAGATGTGCCAGCCCTTGGCGAGTTGGAAGACGACGGCCACCTCGACCGTCCCCCCCGGCACGATGGCCGTCGAGTCGGCTGCCAGCGTCACGGTCGTACTCGCGCTCGACATGGCGGTCGGCGGCCCGGCCGCTGCCTGGCCCGCGACGATGCCCACCAACGACAACACCGTTACCCACTGCAGATGACGCATAGACGCCTCCCGCCTCGACAACCGGCCCAATCGACGCTCCGTCCGACGCGTGGCCCCTGCGGGCTCCCCCACCGCACGTCACGGGAATAAAACGTCCCGAGTGTACGGGCAGTTCGCACGGCGACAAGTGTCGACAGAATTCAGTAACGCTGACATCCGGGGCCCGCCCGGGCCGGACGGGGTCCGGTCGAGGCGCGGAACTTCACCAGCCAAGTCGATTTACAGCGATTCCGTCGGACGGCCCGGCCGCCGTTTACGCTTGACAGCGGTGGCGGGACCCGATAGGTTGTGGGCGTGGCCGGCCGACGGCCACGGCGGATAACCCATTGTTGTGTAATAGCCTACGTGGGCACTTTACATTGCGTTCATCATTCCAGGGCGCTTTGGCAGGTTTTGCCAGCGTACGGCATTGTAAATGTAGTGGAGTGCGAATCGCTTTAACGCCACCCGAGTGTGAGCCGGGGATTCCGGTTGACACCCTGCATGCGAATGGTGCCTCGCTTTAGCCGGCGCTGGGATGATCATCGACTGGGCAGCACCGCGCCGGTGGGGACTTTCAACGGGATAACAAGGGCCTAACTGGTCCGTACGTTCTTGGTTGCGTGTGCGGGGAGCCTTGCATGGCTGCCGTAGTGTCTAAACGCGGAGGCATCCGATCATGACCGCCCCCACTTCTGCCTGTCACGGCATTGTCGGGCGATCCTGCCGGCGCCGCGGGAGTTGGCGTCATTCCGCGCCCACACGATAACCGAGCCTGTCTTGATCACGGGCGGGCACAATCTGGCGATCCGCGTAACGGCATCCCGCAATGGGCGCGGACCCACGACTCGGTGACGGGGTCATGAGGACCCGCCGCAGAGGCGATGGGTCGGTGCGCGGGGTACCTTGAACCAAGCGGATGTAGCATATCATGGAACAAATCCCACTCTGGGGCGTCGCGATGACCGGAGAAGTCGGCATCGCCATCGGCATCCTGTGTGGCGTGGCAGGCGTGGTGCTGTTCGTGTTCTTGCGTGGCAAGATCCGGGCTGAGAAACGTCGCCAGCAGGCCGAGCAGCTCATCACAGATGCCGAGAAGCAGGCGGACGACCTGATCAAAGCCGCTCAGGTCGAGGCCAAAGCGGAACACATCAAACGGCAGGAACAGTTTGAAGCGGAAACGGCGGAGATCCGGGCCGAGCACCGGGTTGCCGAGAAACGGCTCGCCAAGCGCGAGGACAACCTCGAGCGAAAACTGGACACCCTCAACACCAAGGAACGGGCCCTCGACCAGCGTGACAAGGAGCTGGGCAATCGGGAGCAGGAGTTGGCGGCCAAGGAGGAGAAGCTCCAGGGCATCATTGACGAGCAACGGCAGCACCTCCTCCGGATCAGCGGCATGTCGGCCGAGGAAGCCAAGCAGGTGCTGCTGCGGAACCTCGAAAGCGAAGTGGAGCAGGAGGCGGCCGTACTGATCTCCAACATCATAAACGACGCCCAGGAAACCGCCGTCCAGCGTTCGCGGGAGATCGTCCTGACCGCCGTGCAGCGGTACGCCGCCGAGCACACGTGCGAATCCACGGTCTCTACCGTCGACATCCCGTCCGACGACATGAAGGGCCGTGTGATCGGGCGAGAGGGGCGAAACATTCGCGCCTTCGAGAAGGCGACCGGGGTCGAGGTCATCGTCGACGATACGCCGGGGGTGGTGCTGGTCAGCGCGTTTGACCCGGTCCGGCGGGAAATCGCCCGCGTGGCCCTCGAACGGCTCATCCAGGACGGCCGGATTCACCCCGGGCGGATTGAGGAACTGGTCGAGGAATCCCGCAAGAACATCGAGCGCGAAGTGATGGAGATCGGCAAGAAGGCCGCGATCGAAGCCAACGTGGCCGGCCTCCACCGCAAGCAGGTCGACCTGCTGGGCCGGCTGCGGTACCGCACCAGCTACGGGCAGAACGTATTGCGGCACAGCATTGAATGCGCCTATCTCTGCCAGATCATGGCCGACGAGCTCGGGCTCGATGGTCGGCTCGCCCGACGATGCGGGCTGCTCCACGACATCGGCAAGGCCGTCGCCCACGAGGCGGAAGGCGGTCACCCCCAGGTCGGGGCGGACTTCTGCAAGCGGTTCAACGAGCGACCCGAGGTACTCAACGCGATTGCCGGACACCACGGCGACATCGACTCGATCAGCCCGTATACGCCGCTGGTGATGGCGGCGGATGCCATCAGCGCGTCACGCCCGGGCAGCCGCCGGGACTCGCTGGAGAGTTACATCAAGCGGCTCGAGCAGTTGGAAGAAATGGCGTCGGCCCACCCGGGCGTGCAACAGGCGTATGCCATCCAGGCGGGCCGCGAAGTGCGGGTGATCGTGGACGCCACCAAGATCGACGACATCGTAACGCAGAAGATCGCCCGCGACATCGCCAAACAGGTCGAGCGGGAGATGACCTACCCCGGGGAAGTGAAGGTCACCGTGCTCCGCGAGGTACGGGCCACCGAGTACGCCCGCTAGGCGATTCGCGGCCCACCGCCGGCGAACTGCCGCTAGAAAGGTCGGCACACGTTGCAACTGAATCTCTTGTGTGTGGGGGACGTGGTCGGCAGCCCGGGTCGCAACGTACTGGCCAGATCGCTGCCGTCGCTGACAGCCGAACACGATTTGAACTGCGTCATCGTCAACGCGGAGAACGTTGCGTCCGGGTCCGGTCTGACGCCCACCCTGTACCAGAAACTGCTCGATTCCGGCGTCGACCTGATCACCATGGGCGATCACATCTACCGGCGGGCCGCCATCATTGAGACCCTGGAGACCTCCGAACGGATCGTGCGACCGGCGAACCTCGCCCCCGGCGCACCGGGCCGCGAGTACACCATCTACCAGACGGCCTCCGGGCACCAGATCGCCCTGATCTCCCTGCTCGGCCGCATGTACATGAAGCTGATGTCGGACTGCCCGTTCCGGGCGGCCGACCGCGTCCTGGCCGCCCTCCCCCGCGACGTCAAGATCATCGTGGTGGACTTCCACGCCGAAGCTACCAGCGAGAAGATCGCCATGGGCTGGCACCTGGACGGTCGGGTGAGTGCCCTGATCGGCACCCACACGCACGTCCAGACCGCTGACGAGCGCGTGCTGCCCCACGGCACCGCGTACATCACCGACGCCGGTATGACCGGCCCGCACGACTCCGTGCTCGGCCGCAACAAGGACCGTGTCATCAGTTCCATGACTACGAACGTGCCCGCCCTGTTCGACGTGGCGGCCGGCGATCCCCGACTGTGTGGGGTCGTCGTATCCGTGGACTCCGCCACGGGCAAGGCCGGCCGGATCGAACGTGTATGCGTGAAGAAGAACGAGGCGATCCCGAACGAGTAGCCGCCTCGGGTTTGCCGCGGCCGCGTCCCTGGCGGTCGGTGGGCTGGACGCTACTGTTGCTCCCGTTCCTGGTGCTCCCCTACCGTTGGCTGTGGCTGCCGTGCGGGCTCGCCCTGACGTGCCTGGTGGTGCCGGTGCGCGAGGCGTGGCGCCGCCGCCTCGAGCGCGATCACACGCTGATCGTCGGCGCCCCGCTCGTTCTGGTGCTTCGCACTGCCCTCGATCCCGGGTGGTGGCTGCCCTGGCTTGCCGTGTGCGGCGCGGCCGTTCTGCTGATCCGCGGGCTCCGACCCCGAGCACCGGTCGTCTACGCCGTGGTGGTCGCCGCGTGGGTGGCGGCGGTGTCGCTCTTGGCGCGACCACTACCTCGCCCGGGCCGCACCGACGTCAACGTACCGCCGACCGCGGTGCTGGTCTGCGCGGGCGACAGCCTTACCTACCCCGGCGCCGACGCGTGGACGTACGTGGCCCGCTTGCGCGATCGTTTCGGCTGCACCGTCATCAATGCCGGTTTCCCCAACGATCAGTCGGCCGACCTGCGCGAACGCCTGGACCGCGACGTGCTCGCCGCCGACCCGACCGCCGTGCTCGTGTTTATCGGCGGTAATGACTATCTCTACGGCGCGTCGCGAGCCCAACTGACCGAGAACCTGGACGCCATCGTGGGGCGCATTCGCGCCCGGGGAGCCGCGGTGGTGCTGGTCGAGATCCCCAGCGGTGTGGTGTGGAATCCGTATGCCGGTGTGTATCGTGCGGTGGCCGCGCGACACGGCGCGGTCCTCGTCCCCGACACGTCATTGCGGTTGTGGTTCATGCTGGAACTGGTCGCGCACCGCTACTTGGCGGACCCGCTCACCGTCGATGGCATCCACTTCTCGCCGATCGGCGCCCGTCGTGTGGCCGACTGGCTTGCGCCGTATGCCGCCGACGCCCTGGTGTCAGGAGCACGTCACGCCAGGTCAGCCAAGCCGCCGGGGCGGTGAGGCGGGCAGCCGCGGTACGCCGTCGGGCGTGGCGTCCGTGCGGAGGCGATCCCGCAGGTAGCGCTCGAAGAAATCGTCCCCCGGCTGCAGTTCGCCTCCCTCCAGGCCGTTCGGTTCGCTCTCCGTGTCGGCCTCCTCCACCGTCACCGCCTGGGCCTTCTCCTCCTTCATGGCCTGGGCCCGCCAGACCTTGAAGGCCATCAACGTAGACCCGCCCAGCAGGTCGTTGGCTCGATCGTAGTCCTGCGTCGATTCGTCGTAACGGCCGAGCCTGTCGAAGCACTCACCGCGCAGAATGTAGGCATCGGCGAAACCACTGTCGAGTTCGATCGCCCGGCTCAGATCATCGACGGCGGCCAGATACTCGCGGTCCTGGAAGTGGCATTCTGCGCGTCCAAACCGGGCCGGCACGAGGTCCGGCTCGACAGTCAAGGCTCGAGCGAGAACCTCGGTCGCCTTTTCATACTCTTTGTTGTTGACACGACCCAGGCCGATCAGGGCGAGGTGCCAGCCGGTTTCCTCCCCCGGGTTCAGGCGGCGGGCCCACTCGAGATCATCCAGCGCCTGGGCCGGCCGGGCGTCGAACAGATAAGCGGCCCCCCGCAGCAGGTAGCCCGTGTACGCGTGGTCGTCCATTCTGATGAGCACCTCGGCGTCGGCCGTCATCTCGGCGAATCGCAGTCGGTCGCAATTCAGGATCGCCCGCAGGTGGCGTGCGTAGGGGTCCCCGGGCGACTTCTCGATGCACACATCGATGACGGCCGCTGCGGCGGGCACGTTGCCGGTGGCGAGCGCGCTGAGGGCGCTGATGTACAACTGGAGGCTCGAGTCCGGCGCCACGTCCGGACGCTCGATTTCCAGGCGCGCGCGTTCCGATTGCAGGAAGTCGTCCAGTTGCCGGCGGGCGAAGCCATTGGCCATCCTGCACAGCACGCGGCGTTCGGCGTCCTCCGCCGTATCGAACGTCTCCTGAAACGCCCCCCACAGCTCCGGCGTGAGGTTCTCCATGAGCGTGGTCATCGCATCGCGCACGGAGCCGGCGGTCCGATCCGCCTTCGCGGCTTCCGAGGCCTTCTGCACGGCCGTCGCCTTCTGTTCAACCACTTCGGCCTGCCGGTGCTCGCTTCGGGAGAACTCCTGCCAGTAAGCGGTGCCGAGTGACACGATAATAGCACCAGTCAGTACCGCCATGGTGGCGACGCGGTTGCGCAGCACGAACTTCTTGATCCGCGTCAACGGGCCGGCTCGACGGGCCCGGATCGAACGGCGCTGCAAGTACGCGCGGAGATCGTCGCGCATGTCCGCCGCCGTTTCGTACCGGCGATTCGGGTCCTTTTCCAGCGCCTTGAGGCATATGGTCTCCAGCTCGTACGGGACCAGCGCCTCCCGCACGCGGGGAGGT
>CAZBUJ010000020.1:42317-68709 GCA_964495075.1 uncultured Phycisphaeraceae bacterium | reverse complement strand
GAAGTAGGCCGTGCACTCGCCCGGCGTGATCGGAACCTCGACGCTCGGCGGACACTCGATCGACGGCGCCTGGAGATCCCAGTGCAGCGGCTCGCCGTCCGGACCGAGCAGGCAGTCGCCGGCCGCCGGGATTAGCGTCAACCTGGAGTCGGGCTCCCGTGGATCCCCCGGCGGGTAGTACGCGATCTCGAACGGCGAATCGGGGATACCCACCTTGTTGGGAATACCGCTCGGACCGATCGGACGGTACGTCAGGCAGGGGAAACACGACCCGTCGACCGGCACCACCGTGATGACCGCCGCGAAGATGTCATCGCCAAAATGCGGGACGAGATCGTTCATCGCAAAGTCGGCCCGGCCGGCCGCGCAATCGATGACCTCGATGTACTGGAACCCCCACTGCTCCTGGATGTCCGTGATGCACATGCACCCCGGCTCCCACTCCAGGAAAAACTGCACGCCGGTGATGCCCTGGTCCGGCGGATCGATGTTCTTCACATGAACTTCGATCTGCACCGGCTCCATGTCATTGAAGCAGGAGTCCTCGTACTCCGCCGGAATCAACATCTCCAGGATCGCCGTCGGCTCGCCCCCAAGTGCCACTTCCATGGCACCAGTACGCGTGACGTCCAACACACGCGGCCCCGCCTCCACCCCCGTACTCTTGGATGCACTCTGGCCGTCCCCCACTGCCGGTAATCCCACGGCCATTACGAGAATGCCGGCCAATGTACACATGACTGTTACTCGTTCCCTTCTCATTGTTGTCCTCCATAGTGGCGCGCACGGACCGCACCGGTCGTTACGGAACAACCCGTACCCCTGGATGCCGTGTGTTGGATATGCCACAATAACCACGCCTCTTTACCCGCGGCCAGCACGACTTGGCTGCGCCGGCTTGTTGCCCTGCGGCGGGCGCTGCGGTGGTGCGCATGCACACCGCTGAGAGCACAGCGCCCGCGACTGCTCGGCTTCCCCCAGCCACCCGATAATGAAACACCGCAACGGATCACCGCGCGTCCAACCCTCCCCAAACCCGCGCAATCTTGACCCTGTGCGAAAGAAGAGCTAAAATGAAGGGGTTGTATGGAGCGCCGCGCAACGCGGCCGTCGAACGTTAAACGCTCGGCGTCAACGCTCAATGCAACATCCCCGGGGCGATGGTGGTTAGTGATTGCCCGCAAGCCACTATTCGCCCCACTTTTCTCTATTGTCCGTGTTACCGTTCCCCCTTCCACTTTGTCAAGTGTTAACCTGATTTCGCCACGTCTCGAACCCGTCTTTCCGCGCCGAACGGAAACCGCCTGACGGTGTCCCTCTTCAAAGAGCTAAACGTAATCGGCCCATGACGTGTTTCAGGTTTTTCAGACATCCGTCGACTTGCCGAGGAATTCGACGTGCCTCGCCTCTCGACACGCGCTGCGGTAAAACTAGGAAGACGAACATCTGCGCCTGACAATCAAAATAGAGACTTCAGAACTCCTTGTCAATCGGCATTCGCGGACACCGTTGGAAATCGACACTGGCGGAGCAACACCGCCTCACCTCATCGCCAAGACTCACGCTGGGCGTAGTCGGCGGGCGGCGATGAAACGCAATACGTGTTCGTTACCGTGTTCACGAGATTTCCTATCTACACACGGTGGTGGCGGGACTTCCGCCAGTGGGGAACATGTATGGCTTGTAGGGAAGAGACGATTAGGGAAACCCCTCGGTCCGTTCGCAATCAGGGGCTCTGCGTGTCGGTCGTCATTCATGGCGGGTGTGGCCGCGGAGCAGGTTGATCGCGTGGGGCAGCGCGGGTTGGATCGCGGCGAGGTTTTCGCGGGCCGCGTTGGGGCTGCCGGGCAGGTTGATGATCAAGGTCGCGTTCCGGATCCCGCACAGCCCGCGTTGCAGCCATGCGTGCGGTGTCACGATGGCGGATGCGGCCCGCATGGCCTCGGCCAGGCCCGGCACTTCGCGTTGGATGACGGCCCGGGTCGCCTCGGGCGTGGCGTCGCGGGGGCCGCAGCCGGTGCCACCGACGGTCACTACCAGGTCGAGGCCGCGACTGGCGAGATCGCGGAGGGTCGCTTCCAGGGTCTCTTGAACATCGGGTCGCACGCCCTGCCACGCGATGTGGGTGTGCAATGCGTCGCGCAGCGCGGTCACCACGGCGGGTCCGGACCGGTCTTCCGCCTCTCCGGCCGCGCAGCGATCCGACACCGTGAGCACGGCGGCCTGGGTGGCGTCGCGCGGCACGTGCATCGTCACCTCGATCGCGTCGCCCGGTCGCACGATGCCATCGCGCGTCACCCGCGCGAACAGCCCGGCCCGCGGCATGATGCAGTCCCCGGCCCGGGCATAGACGGCGCATCGATTGTGGCATACCTTGCCGATTTGGGTGATCTCGATTTCGGCCTCTCCGACGCGCAGGCGGGTGCCGATGCCGAGTTCCGCCATGGCGATTCCGCGCACGACGACGTTTTCACCGAATGCGCCGGCTGGCAGATCGAGGCGGTCGGCCCGCATGGTTTCGATGTCCGCCTCGTCGAGCAGGCTTACCTGGCGATGGCCCGGTCCTGCGTGGGCGTCGGCGTCGAGTCCGTGGTCGGTGCGGAACAGGGCCTGCGGCACAGCCCGCTTGGCGGCGTGTTTATCGGGTGACGTGCAGACGTGAAGCACCCGTCCGGCGGTCATGATTCTCTCCCGGCGGCCGGTCCCTGGTCGGGCGCGGTGTAGTGCCCCGACCGGCCACCCTGCTTCTCGAGCAGCCTGATTTGCCGCACGGTCATGTCATGCGTGACGGCCTTGAGCATATCGTAGAGTGTGAGGACGGCGACGGCAGCGGCGGTCAGCGCTTCCATCTCCACGCCGGTGCGCGCGCAGGTCGCGGCGGCGGCCACGACGCGAATCCGGTCCGGAGCCGTTTCGAAGTCGACAGACACGTGTTCAAGCGGCACGTTATGACACAGCGGAATCAGGCCCGCCGTCCGCTTGGCACCCATGATGCCGGCCAATCGTGCGACTTCGTAGATGTTCCCTTTCGGAGTCGCCCCCTCGTGCACCCACTGCATGACGTCATGGCCGACGACGAGCACGGCCTCCGCCACGGCCTGGCGGTGCGTGGGCGTTTTCGCGCCGATGTCGACCATGCGTGCGTGGCCCGCGTCATCCAGATGGGACAGTTCGCTCATGGCGGTGGCCTCCGGGTACGGGTTTATCCGGATCCGCGATCGATGGGGTAGCAGTCGACGGTGTCACCGGCGTCCAATGTGGCGCCGACCTCGAGCACGGCCAGGGCGTTGGCCTGGACGAGGGCCAGGAGATCGTGCGAGCCCTTCCAGTCGAGGACGGTGGCGGACCAACGATCGGCACGGCGGACCAGCCGGGCGGGGGCGAGCACCGTGCGGTCGCCGCGATTGGACGACGGCGCGGTGAGCGCGGCGGGCACGGTCGCGTCTTGGAACGCGGCGGGGTTGCCCGCGAGGGCTTCGCCGAGCGGGCGCACGAACAGGTGCCAGCCCGCGAGGGCGGAGACCGGATTCCCGGGCAGCCCCGTGATCCACGTCTTCCCGGCGCGTGCCACGAGCACCGGCTTGCCGGGCCGCACGCTGAGCCGGTGAAACAGCACTTCCGCGCCCAGGTCGGTGAGCGCGGCCGGCACCAGATCGTAGTCCCCCACCGATACACCCCCGGATGTAATCACGAGTTCGGCCCGTTCCATGGAGCGCCGCAAGGCGTCGGTCAGTTCCGGCAACTGATCGGCCGCCCTGGCTTGTTGACTCACTTCGAACCCGGCGTCCGCGGCAAGCGCGGCGAGCATCGGCGAGTTGGTATCACCGATCTGCCCGGCTTCGCGCGGCTCGTTCAGACCGACGAGTTCCGCGCCGGTGGAGACAACGGCCACTCTCGGGCGTGTGACAACACGGACGCGCGACACTCCGGCGGCGCCAAGCAGCGCCAGTCGCGGCGGGGTCACCCGGTCGCCGAGCTTCGCGAGATTCGTGCCGGCCGCACAGACCTCGGCCCGACGGCGTACGAAACTGCCTTTCGATAATGGTTCCAGGACGACCGCGCCGGAGTTCGTCAGGGTTGCCTGTTCCTGGGGCACCACGGTATCCGTGTTCGGCGGGAGCATCGCGCCGGTGAAGATCCGGGCGGCGGTATGGTGGGGAAGTGCGTGCGGCACATGGCCGGCCGGCACCTCGACGGCAACGGGCAACGGCGTGTGACCGTCGAGATCGGCGGAGGCCGCCGCATACCCGTCCATGGCCGACAGGTCGGCCGCCGGCAGATCCGATGGGGCGGCAACGGCTTCGGCCAGGTAATGGCCCGGCGCGTCGGTCAGCATGCACTCGACAGGCGGCAGCGGCTGAATCGCCTCACGTAACCGATCGATTGCCTTTATCAAGGTCAGCATGTCCAAGCCCGCGACGTTGAATCGTTCGGCGGAACAGTATAGCCTCATTCCCACGCCCTTGAAACCGCGCGGCCGTATCACCGCAGCGGCTCGACCTTTGAGTCGACCGGTCCGTGTTTCTTTCAACGTGTCCGTGGCGCGGATGTCCGTGTCAAGGCGGATTATCGTCCATCGTGTGGGCGCCGGCCACGCACCGTTACGTCTCTATCGCAACGAGCTGGCCGGTTCGCTCGGCGACATCGGCACATTTATCCCGCTGCTGGTCGGGATGGCGACGTGTTGCGGTCTTCAGTTCAGGCCGGCGCTGGTCGGGTCGGGTGTCGCGAATGTGACCACCGGGCTGGTCTTTCGCGTTCCGCTGCCGATGCAACCGATGAAAGCGATCGCCGCGGTGGCCATCGACGAGGGTCTCACCGAATCGCAGATCATGGCGGCGGGCATTGTCACGGGGGCGGTGATGCTCGCGCTGGCGTTGACGGGGCTGATCGGCCGGTTGAGCAGCGCGATTCCGCGGGCCGGCGAGGACCCGCCGCCCTCGGGCGTAGCCTTCAGCGTGGCTTTCGAGGCGTGTTGCCCGCGTGGCCCCATCCGGACTTTTCGTGCCGAAGTTGCGATGAAAGGACACCGGGCAGGCCGTTGGCGGCCTCGAACCGCTGGACATCCCGGTAGTCGACGACGCCATCGCGGTTGACGTCTACCGCTCTGGCGACGTCCGGCGCCAGGGTGGCGGTCAGCACAGACGCCTGTGGACGGCTGGGGATCGCGTTGCCGGCGACGGCCGTCGCACACGCGCACGTTTCCCAGCGGTGCCATTGCCCGCTCAGCCGCAGGTAATCATCGCTGGTGAAGAAGTTGTCGTTGTCGAAATCGGCGTCCCGGGTGCCGTCCCAGGGGCAGCCGCCCGGCGCGGCGGGCGTGGCACCCGTGCTCTCGGCCCACTGATACATCAGCCAGGTGATGTCGTTGATGTCGACGTCGCTGTCATTGTCGGTGTCACCGGGTGGCAGTGCAAGCGGCGAGCCGACGGGATCGGCCAGTTCGTAGTGCGTATCGACGACGGCAAGGACCTCGCCGTCGTAGAGCGTATGCTGTTCGTCCTTGGCGCACAGGTCGGTCCAGTCGCCGCATTCGACCTCGAACGAGGCAGTGCCGACGGCTCGGTCGCCGCCCGGGTCGAAGAAATCGACCGGGACGTGAACCGGGTCGGCGCAGAAGCCCGCGGCGTCACGGGTAATGAACTTGATGCACCGCGTCAGCGGCGGGGTCGGCCAATCGTCGGCGTCGACGCCCAGCAGTTCCACCGTAACCGTCACGTCGTTGACCGGTTCGACGATCACGTCGAAGTCGCAGGTGCCGATGTTGCCGCACGCGTCCGTGGTGGTGCAGGTCACCGTCGTCGCGCCCGAGGGCAAGGTTGACCCGCTCGGCGGGGTGCAGGTGACGGCGAGATCCAGGTCGCAGTTGTCCGTGGCGGTTGCGGTCGGGTATGTGACCACGGCGTCACATCCGCCGGCCTCCGCGCTGACGACGAGATGGAGGGTACAATCGTGCCAGCCGGGTGTCGTCGCGGCCGCCATTTCCGGCTCGGTTGCACCGTCGAGCGCTCCCGAGCCCGCGAAGAACCAGTTTGCGGCGTCGAACGTCCCGCCGTTCGGAGCCCGGCCCGCCACAGCGTAGGCATAGCTGTCGTTGTAGGCCCACGCCATCGTGTAATCGTCGCTGCCGGTGGGCTCTCCGATCACGCCGTAGGCGTCGATGACGACATCGCCGCCCGCCCCATCGGACCGGAGCAGTACATAGACATCGTTTCCGTTCCCGTTGGCCACGGCGTCGTACAGGTCGGCCTCGAAACCGTAGATGCTGAGGAACTCCGCACCGGGCCCGCCGTCGGGATGGGCGATTACGAACGAATCGCCGGCGATGAGCGCCCCGGTCATGTCCCCGTAGCCCATGCTCTGCGTGCTCTCGACCGTGCCGCCGTTGGCGTAGATCGCAATTCGGTACTCGGCCAGATCGACCGACGGGTCACTGCAGTTCGTGATTTCGACGAACTTCGGCATGCCGCCGGGCAGCGTACCGTCAACCACCTCGCTGAGGATCAGCCCGCTGAAACCGGGCGTACCCGGGCACGTCAGGACGGGTGGGGTCGTGTCCTGAATGGTGATGATCTGCACGCCGTCGCTGGTGTGGCCAGCGCAATCCGTCGCCGTCCAGGTCCGCGTGATGACGAACTCCTGCGGACACGTGCCCGGGGCGGTGCTGTCGCTGAACGTCACGGCAGGGCTCGGATCGAGATTGTCGGTCGCCGTCGCTTCCCCGGTCACGGACGGATCCGTGGATCCGTCGCATTCAATCGTTACGTCGGGCGGGCACGTGATGATCGGCGGCGTACCGTCGATCACGATCGGTGGGGCGTCGACCAGAGTCGGCGTCACCGGAAGCCCGGTTTCGTCGCTGAAGCGAGTCGGCGGATCGTGGGCCCGGAACGCGACGGTGGTGGGCCCTTCCGTGGAACCGGCGGTGAATGTGAACGTGGCCAGCAGCGCATCATCCATGGTCGGCGGTTGGCCGGCCGAATCACTGATGCCGGCGGCCAGGTTGATGTCATCGCCGTCCGCCGCGATGGGGAGAATGAGCGGCAGGCCGTACGGACTGGCGGTGTACGTTCCGCTGGTAAACGTCATCGCGCCGCTGTCGAAGCGTATGAAGGCCTGGAAGCCGCGGACGAGTTGATCCAGATCCCGCTGGTGCAGTTCGACGGTGACGGTCTCGCCGGGCCGCACGCATTCCGATCCGGCGGCGAGTTGGAGTTCGAGCACATCGCCGTCGCTGCGTTCCGACGCCGCCACGGTAGAGGCGCACAGCGCCGCCGCGCAACACCATACAGTCGTCGTCGCCTTCATCTGACCGGTATCCTTTTGATCACGTGCGTTACTTCATCCCCACCGTCGGCCCTCGTGCTTGCACCTCCCGCCGTCATGCCGGGCGGCGCAGGAGGGTCAGCCTTCCCCTGACCACCGGTATCATCATACCAGAATCGGCGACGGAGTATCACGCCGCCGCCACGGGGCGACGAGTCGTTGGACCGTGAATCCAGTGCCCCTGATCGCCCGATTCTCCGATGCCCTCGCGCCCTGACGTGGAGATTCGCCCCTTTCCCGCGAGCGGGTTTACGGCCCGGCCGCGGGCCCGGTGATGCGGCTCGCGAACTCCGCGTAGTCCGCCAGGTCGATGATGGCGTCGGGCACGAAGTCGAATACACACACGCAGACGTCGATCTCGCTTTCGTCCACGCCCGCATAGCACCATTGAAACGCCGCGAAATCGGCCAGATCCACATGTCCATCGCCGTCGAAGTCGCCGTGGCGGCATTCTCGAATGACCACGGTGGCGGTGCCGAGGGTGCCGGTCACGTCCAGCCCGGGGACCTCGCCATCGTAGACGACGGTGTGCCCGACCGGGGACCCGGCGCTTTCGAGGATCTCCACGACTGTGCCCTCCGTTGCCTCGAGTGCGTCGAAGAGGAACGTGGTCAGCAGTGTTCCTTCCGGCGTCGCCTCCACCGGGCGGCCCAGGGGGGCATACGCCAAGTAGAAGCCATCACCATCCTGCGGCGGGACCTCCTCGTTCAAGCCATACGGATCGGTGACGGGGAAGCCGGAGACGAGCAGCGGGACGGCCCCCGTATCGTCGTTTCCAAGCAACTGGAGGTAGGCCGGATCCCAGCCGAGAATCACGTCTGCGGCGGACATCGACTGGACCTCGTCGCTGTCGGACACGGCGTAAAGGCCGAGCCTGACCGTTTCGCCGATTCCGGCCGTCTGGGTCGGCGGGCGCAGTTCCAGGTTGATCTCGCCCCGCACGGTGGAGGCTGCCGCCAAGCCGATCCCGGCAACAAGTACGAACCGTAGCGTTCTGCGCATCTTTCCGGTTCTCCGTATCTGACGGTCATGGAGAGCCGGGGCGGCGCGTGACCCTTCGGGCCGCGCGCCACCCCGACCGTTCCCGGTCCCACTCTCTACCACTTACCACCCGCGGGTCCGCTACCAGCGCGGCGACCGCGGTTCGGAGCTCTCCTTAACCGGCGTGCCCGGCGCCTTTTTGCCTGCCTCGAACACCGGACGCGGCTGCGGCCGGGCGCCCAGCATGAACGCCGCGATGTCCGCCTCATCCAGCCACTGATCATCGTTCAGATCGGCGACCGACAAATGGCCGAGGCCCCTGGCCTCCACGTCCTTCACGTGGATCCGCGTGATGGGGCCGTCACCGCCCTCGCCACCTCGGAGGCCGGGGGCACCGCAGCAGTTGCCTTGGTGACCCAGCAGGAAGTTCGTCTGGATGAACGTGAAGTCCGGCGTATCCACGACGGCGTTGCCGTTGATATCCGCGTGTGGGTAGGGTGTCGAGCAGGTCGTGTCGGCGGTGCCGTACCCCGTAGCATACTGCGACGAGAACACGCCGAAGTCCAGGATGTCGATCCAGAAGTCATCGTTGAGATTGCCGCCGATCAAACGGTCGTCGTCACCGCCGGAACTCGTTTTATCGGTGAAGTCGGCCACGTACTGGGTGCCGACGATCCCGAAGGACTCGTCGGTTCGTCGTAGCGTGTGCAAGGTGTCGCGCGCGGTGATGCAGGTATAGTTGCCGCACGGCACCAGCAGCGTCGCATGGGCCAGCCCACCTGTGAATTCCAACACTTCCTGCACCACTTCCGCCGGGGCCGAATCCGGGCATTCCCACAACTCGAAGGTGATGCACCGCTCGATCGGACCGGCCGCCACGGTGGGCGAGAGCTGGACGTTGACCGACATTTCGCTCTCGCCGAGGACGGTGACGGTCTGCGGGCACGAAGCGGTGTTGCCACAGCAGTCGGTGGCCGTCCAGGTGACGGTCGTGGTTCCGACCGGGAAGGGATCGAACAGCGTCAACCCCGCGCCGTCGCTGCGCTCGTAGTCCACCGATTCGATGCAGCAGTTGTCGGTGACGATCGGACCGGTCGGCCCGAGCGTCATGTTGTCCCAGTAGACGTCATACGAATCGCCAACCGGATACGTGGCGTCGCTGAAGTTGTAGGCCTGGAGCATCACGTTGGCGATGCGCACCATCTCCTCGGTCTTGGGATAGGTATAGGTCAGATCGCTGACGCCCGTACCGGAGATTTTGTAGTTGTACTCCGTATCCGTCACCTCGAACTCCAGGGTGTACCACGCGTCGTAGGCGAATCCGGTCGGCAGTCCGAGCTCCACCCAGCCCGAGCCGGGGTCCTCATCCTTCCACACACGGAACCGCGGAACCACGACGCCCGGATTGGGATTGGTCGGATCGGCCGGATCGTTGGCGGTGAAGCCCATGATGGGATACCCGGTAATGGAGCCTGAGGAGTCCAGGACAGTCGCCCACAGGCTCGCGTGGCGGGCGTCGCTCGCCCAGTCCGCGGGGATGTAGAGATCAACGGACACTTTGAATCCGACCGGAATGTCCACGTCATACTTGCGACCCTGGTAGTTGTAGAACGTCGAGTGGTAGCCGCCCGGACGGTTGCCGTACGAATCCGCCGACGAGATGCTGTGCTTGAGCACGTTCTCGCCGCCGAAATCGAAGGACTCGAAAGCGGCCGGCGCGTAGCGGTCCACATACCAGCAATCCGGACTCTGCGTGGGACACACGGGAACGGGATCGTCGAAGGTCTCGACAAAGCTCAACGTCGCCGAGCAGAGCCCGGCATCGGCGTAGACGTCGACGATATCGTCCGGACAGGTGATGACCGGATCGGTCGTGTCCACAACCGTGATCGTCTGCTCACAACTGCTGCTGTTGCCGCAGGCATCGGTGGCGGTCCAGGTCCGCGTGATGACGCTTTCCTGAGGGCAGCTTCCCGCGGCCGCGCTGTCGGAGGAGGTCAGCGTTGGATCGGGGTCGCAGTTGTCGGTAACGATCGATATGCCAGCCTGCGTCGTGTTGTCGATGGCCAGCGTGTCGACCTCGAGGAACGTGAACCACATATAGCGGTTGCCGCCGATCTCCGTAGCGATCACATCGCTGCCATCATTGCGAGTTTCGGTCCACAGCCACGCCCCGCCGGCGTCGAGTAGATTGCAGTCGACGGCCAGCGTCCCATCGCCGGCGTCGCGGAACACCCACTGGAACGTGTACCAGCCGCTCGTGGTGATCGTGTAGTGGTTTATGGTCGCGAGGTCGTCCCGGCGAGTGAAGTTCGTGTTGTTGCTCGCGGCGACGAGGATCTCACCGGACGCGTTGGACGCGGTATGGAAGATGAAGTCGCGCCGGTGGCTTCCCGCCTGGTTGTTCACCGCGGTCGAGCAGTCCCAGCCATAAGTATCTGCGGCAACCGCAGGGTCTGTCAAATCCATATAGACGTCGAGCGACGTCGTGAAGCCACCCGACGGGAAGGTGCTGCTGTAGCCGCCCAGCCGCGTGAAGGCCCCGGTGTAATCGTCCGGGCTCGGCGGCAGCGCTATTGCGGAGTCGATCAGGCCGTGATAGCCGCCCGACTTCGAGGTGATGCCGCCCGTCCCGGATGCGACACGGACAAGGTCGCTGTTGTACCGGTTCCAATTGGGCCCGGTGGAGCTGGCGCCACCGGTGATCACGGGTCCGCCAGCCTCAAACCCCTCGTCCTCGAAGCCCTCGAAGTGGATCGGATAGCCGGTATCGTCCGGGTCGGTGCTCTCATCGCACTCGACGACTACGTCGGGCGGGCACGTGAGCACCGGCGGTTCCGTGTCGATGACATGGAGTGCACCGAGGTAGGGATAGACGGGTTGGCCTACGTCGTCGCTCAGACGCGTCGGCGGATCATGGGGCCGGAACGTCACAAGGTATTCCGCGGAGCAGAGCTCCACGTTTGCCGTGAACTCCAGTGTGGCCATGAGGGCATCGCCGGTCGCCGATCCGACGGGCGGAACCCCCGTGGAGACGGAGTAGTCGATCTGGCCCGCCGCGGGCGTGGCGAAGTATAACTCGTCAAACGGCGCCGCGGCCGTTGCACCAACGAAGGTCAGCGCCCCATCGTCGTACTCGAGGAAGAACTGCCCACCGACAATATCTTCGTCGACGTCACGCATCCAGATGCCGACGCTGACAGTGTCGCCGACCGCGTAGCAGTCCAGATCCGGGTCGAGCGTCAGCCCGGGCGACGGCACGACGTCCACCGAGGCGGACCCCGTGTCGTCGATAATGGCGTAGGTGCAGCTCACGCTGATCGGTCCGTAATCGGCGATAAACTCAAGGAAATCATCCATCGCCTGCTGTTTGCCTTCGTCCGGGTCGCTGGGGGTATCGTCGTCGCCGCCAGGCCACCAGGCATTGCCTACTCCGACATAGACGATCTCGTCGACCAGGGTCGTGCCGTTCCCGGAGGTGTACACAACGTCATCGCCGCCACCCTTGACCCGATTCGGGCCCCAGTCGATCCCGTAGCGGGTGGAGCTGTAGCCGTAGCCGATGAAGTCACCCACGAAACTGAGCGAGTTCCAAGGATCGCTGCTGGCGATCTCGAAGGTGAGGTCCTCGAGTGTGAACTGTGTGGAGCCATCGCCGTAGGCGTGCAAGCCGAAGTGCATCCGGTTGCCGTGCTCATTGTCAAACGGAGCGGCCGGTTCGACTTCGCCTCGCCAGCTCCTGAAGCTCGTCACGGCGATTTCGCTGCCGGGCACCTCCGCCGGCGCCCGTTCGTACCCCGTGGGATCGGTGGAGCGGTCGCCCTGGGACGATAAGTCGTTTTCCAGGGCGTAGAGCGCATTGGCCACGTACCCTGCCCAGCTCGGGGAGCCATACGCATTGGGCGCCGAAGACGCATGGACAGCAATGGTGATGCCCGCCCGCGTTCCGCCCATGGGCCGCACGTCGATCGCCGCGGCCCGGTCGAACATCACGTTTCCGTCGTCATACGGGCTGACCACCGGTGCCCGTTCCCCCGCGACCGACCATGCGGCCGGCACGCATACTGCCAGGATTACCAATAATGACACTGTCTGCCTCATGACTAATTCCTCCTTTGGAAGCGTGGCGGAAGCGAGTGGAGTTGTGTCCGTCCTCATGGCGAACCCTGTGCCTCGCTGCTCGAAACGAATGACTGCCCGGTGACCTTATCCGGTCGGAATGTGTGCCGCGGACGGCATGCCTCCTTCCCAGGGCTGCTGTCTGGCCACGGGACAGACGAGCGTTTCGGCGCGCCGTCACGACCGCGGCAATGTGCGACCCGGCGAATCCGTGTCCGCGAGGCCGACCGCGTCCCGCGTGCCCCGTAGGTTTACAACCACGATATTGAACGTGTGTGGAACGGTGCCTAGAATTGAATCGCTTCAGGTGGCAACCGTTCAGGTTGCGCTTGACGGGGAGCGGGCCAGCCAACGCCTTGTCCACGGGCGCCCTGGCCCGTTCTCTCCATCATGAGGGGCACACACGCATTTCCTCGCTTTGCACGATTGTCCATGGTTACCATACCGGGGTGCAAGGGTCTATTGGGGTTTTCCCTGATAATCGGGCCCGCGGGTGAGGGTGTCCATGGCCGAGCGCCCGTTCCACGGATGGGAAGTCCGGTAATATCCTGGACCCGAGCCGACCAGACGGCGCGCGGAGGGGGTGGCCCGCTCGCCGCCGGCCGGGGCGCAACTCGTCGCCCCTGGCACGTGAAACTTCCACTTGAACGGAGGGCGACAGTGATGCGGACCACGTCGTCGTTTACTACAGCGATGACACCGTCGCGTCGTACGAAAGCGATTGCCCCGTTGATCCGACGTTCACGCAACGAGTCATCACGACGGCGGAATCGGGCGCGGTCTCCATGTTTCCCGGCCACGTTGACGGAGACGGTGACAGGGATGTGCTCGCCACCGCCCGGTTCGACGACCGGGTCGCGTGGCACGACAGTCAGGGCGGCGCCTCGCCGACCTCCGGGCGGCATCGGCCGGTGGGATCTCCTGTGCGCTCCCGCGCCGGGCGGGCCAGATGGCCACCCTCGCGGTATAGTAGTCACGGGATGACCGCCGGTCGGCGCACGATGGAAGTCCGACCGGTCCGACGGTCTCCACGGAATGCACCGTCGTCGACGAGGCACCGATGGCCACACTGTTAACGTGTCAGGCGGTTTCGAAAGCGTTCGGCATGCGGGTGCTGTTCGACGGGCTCTCGATCAGCTTCGGTGACGATGAGCGTGTGGGCCTCTTCGGGCCCAATGGCGCGGGCAAGACGACGCTCCTCAAGATCCTGGCCGGCCTCGACGAGGCGGACGGCGGCGAGATTACCGTGCGCCGATCGGCCCGGATTGTGTACGTGGCGCAGGAGGACCGGTTTGCGTCGGGGGCGACGGTCGAGACGGTGCTGGCCGACGCCGCGGCCGAACTGTACCGGCGGCCGCACGAGCGCGACACACGGGTCAACATCACGCTAAACAAGTTCGGCTTCACGCCGGAGCACGACCGGGTGGACGAGTTGTCCGGCGGCTGGCGCAAGCGTCTGGCACTGGCCCGCGCGGTCATCCGCGAGCCGGACCTGCTGCTGCTCGACGAGCCGACGAACCACCTGGACCTGCAGGGCATTCTATGGCTGGAGGAGATGCTGGCCGCCGCGCCGTTCGCCTTCGTGGCCGTCAGCCACGATCGGTACTTCCTGGAGCGCGTGACCACGCGGGTGGTGGAGTTGAACCCGGTCTACGCGGACGGCTACTTCAGCGTGGCCGGTCCTTACAGCCGGTTCCTGGAGAAGCGGGCCGAGTTTCTCGAGGCCCAGCATGCGCAGCAGGCGACGTTGGCCAACGTCGTCCGGCGCGAGGTCGCGTTCCTCCGATCGCACGCCAAGGCACGGGGGACGAAATCGAAGTCACGAATCAATGAGGCGTACCGCCTCCAGGACGAACTCCGCGACCTTCAGCAGCGTAACGCGCAGGTCGTGACGGCCGGCATCGACTTCGACAGCACGGGTCGCAAGACGCGGAAGCTCATGGAGGCGACCGGGCTGGCCAAGACGCTCGGCGGCCGGTTGCTGTTCAAGGATGCCTCGCTCACGCTGTCGCCCGGTACGCGGTTGGGGATTCTCGGTGCCAACGGCAGCGGCAAGACGACGTTGATTCGCGTGCTGGTGGGCGACTTGCCGGCCGATGCGGGCACGATCAAGCGGGCGGACGATCTGCGGGTCGTGCTGTTCGATCAGAAGCGTGAGGAGTTGCCGCAGGACGTGCCGTTACGGCGGGCGTTGTCGGCCGACAGCGAGAGCCTGCGGTTTCGTGGTCGACCCGTTCACTTCACCGCCTGGGCGAAGCGGTTTCTCTTCCGCACCGAGCAGTTCGACATGCCGGTCGGCGAGTTGTCGGGTGGCGAGCAGGCGCGGATCCTGATCGCCCGGTTGATGCTCCGGCCGGCGGACGTGCTGATCCTCGACGAACCGACCAACGATCTCGACGTGGCCTCCCTCGACGTGCTCGAGGAGAGTCTGACCGAGTTTCCGGGCGCGATCGTGCTGGTCACGCACGATCGGTTCATGCTCGATCGGATCTGTACGGAGGTGCTGGGGCTCGACGGGGCCGGGCATGTCGACCGGTGCGCCGATTACATGCAGTGGCAGGCGGCCCAAGCTCGCCGGGCCAAACCGCCGGACGGTGCGAGCCGGAAAGCGACAGCGAAACCATCGCGGAAGAAGGCCGACCGGGCGGGGCTGACGGCGAGCGAGCGAAGCGAACTGAAAGAGATGGAGACCACCATCCAGGCGGCGGAGGAGCAGGTCGCGCAATGCCGCCGGGCGATGGAGGATCCGGAGGCGGCCACGGATCCGGTGGAATCGGAGAAACGCTGGAAAGTGCTGGAGGCGGCCCGGCAACACGTCGAGGCGCTCTACGCCCGCTGGGAGGAGCTGGAGGCGAAGGCGAACTGACGGCCGACGGATGACGGCTCCGGCCGATTCGGCATTACCGCCCACCCGGCACAGCGGCGAGTCCGGTACCCCGTCACGGGTGCGGTGGCGGCCGCTTTTCGACGATGGCGGCGAAACCGCCGCCCGGCGCCATATGGATGTCCAGCCTGGTGGTCGAATCGACCTCGCGCCGTGTCAGGGCCACATCACTGCCGTAGCGATCCGCGTTGACGCCGTCCGACCAGGCGGTCACGGCGTACTTGCCGGCGGGCAGAAAGTCGAGCGGGACCGAAAGATCCCGCGCCGTCCAATCGGTCAGCGCCCCCACGTACCACGTATCGCCGTGCCGGCGGGCCAGCGCGACGACCTCGCCCACTTCCGCCGCCAGCACGCGGGTCTCGTCCCACGTCACGGGAACACGCCGCAGGAACGGCAGGCAATCGGGACTGGCGCGATAGTGGCTCGGGCTGTCGGCCAGCATCTGCAACGGGCTGAGATAGACGACGTACATCGCAAGTTGGTGGGCCCGGGTGCCCACGCTGGCCGGGCGGGTGTACATCGGCCGGAAGTTGTTCTTCTGCAGGTTGATCATCGCGCCGGGTGTGTAGTCCATCGGGCCGACCACCATGCGGATGAACGGCAGCAGGACGGCCATCTCGGGATTGGCCCGGTCGCTCCATCTCGCCTGTTCCAGCCCGAGGACTGACTCGATGGTCAGCACGTTGGGCCAGGTGCGGTTGAGCCCGGCCGGCTTCGAGCCGCCGTGGTAGTCGACGATCATTTTGCGACGGGCGGCCTCGGCCGCGGCGCGGTACAGAAAATCCATCATCACCTGGTCGTCGCGCTGCATGAAGTCGATCTTCAGGCCGGCCACGCCCCAGTTCGCGAACTGGTCGAACGCCTGATTGAAGTTCGCTTCCAGGGAGGCGGACGTCATCCACAGAATGACACCCACGTGTCGCTCGCGTCCGTAGGCGATCAGGGCGGGCATGTCGATCTCGGGTACGACCTTCAGCAGGTTCTCCGGGCCCGGCACGCTCCAGCCTTCGTCGAGGATGATGTAGGGGACGTCCATTTCCGCGGCGAAGTCGATGTAGTGCCTGTACGTTGCCTGGTTCACGCCCGCCCGGAACGGCACGCCGTGGATGTTCAAGGCGTTCCACCAGTCCCACGCCACTTTGCCCGGCCGGATCCAGGACGGGTCCGCAAGGCGGCTGGGCTCGGCGAGGTGGTAGAGCATGGTGCCGGTGAGGAGCCCGGCGGCGTCGGCAAGCACGAACGCCCGCCAGGGGAACGTGCGCCGGCCCGTTGTTTCCGCGAGGTATGGCGTGCGCTCGACGACTTTGACGTCCCGGTCGTTGTCGCGCTGGGTGCGGGCGGGGTAGCGCGGGAACACGGCCGTGATCGTTGTCGAATCGCCGCCCTTGAGCCAGAGGCCGGGGTAGCCCTCCACGTTCACGTCGGTGATCAGCAGGTAGTCGCCGCCGCCCAGCTCGACGAGTGCGGGCACCGGCCCGGGGGCGAATTCGGCGCACTTCGCGATGTTGCGCCGATCGAACTGGTTTTCCTGGTGCGAGAAGAAACCTTCGCCATTGGGCTTCGGGAAGAAGATGGTGAAGTCCTTGCGGAAGCCAAACGCGAGTTCTTCCCGATTCACGACGACCTTCTTGTTGTCGAGGTTCGCTTCCCAGCGGAACGCGACCCCGTCATCGTACGCCCGCAGGCGCAGGGCGGCGCCGCCCGCGAACACGAGTCGCGTTTCACGGCAATGATCGCGGAGCTTCGAGCCGATGGTGGGGACGACGGGCGTGACCATCTCGTCAATATCGTGCGACTCGACGTCCGCGACTCTGGCCGGCCCGGGGAGGGTCTTGCCGTCGATGGTGATCGAGATCGGCGTGGGCGTGATAACGTCGGCGCCATCGCGACGCACGGCGTAGCGCAGGCCGGCTTCCGTGCGGGTCATCGTGAGGGTGTTGCGCCCGTTCGGTGAGACGACCGCGTATTCGTCCGCGTTGACCGCGTGCGTTGCCATGGCGAGCACAATCCAAACTCCATGGTAGTGGATCAAATGCCGGTTCATCGCTGCCCTTTCCCGTCGTCGGATTGGAAGCGCCTCGCCAACCCGCCGCATCGCAGACAACGCGGTCGGCACCGCGCGAGGCTGCCCGGGCCCCATGGTAGGCAATCGGGTTGGCGAGTACAACTCGGCCGCCGGCCCGAGCCGTAGCGCCCCAACTGCCGGCGCGATCGGCCCGCGGGCGCTTGAACCGCGGGCAGCGGCCTTCGGCCGGGAGCCGAGCCGACCTGCCTGTTGCTTCAGGCTGGCGGCTCAGTGAATCACGGCGCCGGGTCGCTCCGTGTGGTTGATCCGGACCGTCGCCTGAGACGGCGTGAGGCTCCCGATCGTCGTGGCGGTATTATCCTGTTCAACGATGACCGGCACACAGAGGACGGCCGCGTTGAACCCGTTCCACGTCAGGTCCGTCCAGGCAACCGATTCAGCCGGCTCCAGCTTGACCTGCATGCGCACGCGCGTCGTGTAGATGGAGTACCGTTCGTCGCCGGGGTCCGGACACACCTCGCCACAGGGAGTGAGCAGATCTACGCGCTCGACGGCCACACGGGTGGCGTGCTGTTCTGAATCGGTGACCGACAGGCTCTCGCGGGTCCACTCCGCGATGCGCGGTCGAAGACGACGAAACTGCAGCCCCGTGATTGCATCGGTGTCGCAGTCCAGCAAGTCCGGCCACGTCGCGAGCAGCGTGCAGGGGTAATCAATCTGCACGGCAGGAACGGTCAAGGCCGGCGCGGGGCTGTCAACCGCGACACGAAACACCGGTTCCACGAACGGATCCACGCCGAGCCCGCCGTGGGTGGCGCGTGCGTCACGTTGCAGGACGGCGTGGTTGCCGCCCGAAGTCAGGCGGATCACCCGCGGGTAGCGCGCGCCGGGCGGACTCCATTCGAGTTGAAGCTGCCGGGTCAACGGGGCCAGATCGTCGCCGGGCCGATGCACAAGGGCCAACGCCTTGACTTCCGCCGGAACCACGTAGTCGCAAACGGCCAGCGCCCCGTCCTCCAGCACGACGATCCTGCCCGCCGCGAGGCGATCGGCCTGAGGCGAGAACACGTGCACGCTGTCCGCCAGGGCCCGGGCGAATCGCCGCGGCGAAACCGCCTCGCCGGTGGCGGCGCGTTCATCGTCGAGCGAATGCGGGTCCACGACCAGCACCACGCGAAGATGCTCGTCACGCCATTCCAACGCCCCGGCATGGATGACGATCGGGTGGGCCGCCGCGCACACGGTCGTCCCGAGCGACACCGCGAGCCACCAGGCGATTCGTCGATCGTCGAGCATGGCTTCTACTCCGCGAAGTCGATGTCGATCTCGGTGAAGAACGTGCCTTCGCCGACGTCCTCGCAGACCCACAGCAGATGCCGGTAGGGGCCGATCGGTCGGTCCTGCGGTTCGATCCGCGTGGCGTGGATCAGCCCGTCGCCGGCCTTGCGCGTGTCCACCGCGGCGATCAGTTCCCAGTCGGTGGCGTCGCCCGCGTGGAAGCCCGGGTCGGGCATGGCGTTCGCGGCGCTTCCCCACAGCGAGAAGTACTGCGGGGCACGATTCGAGCGGTGCCACGAGTAGGTATTGATGCCGGCGAGACGGCGCGGTGTTTTCAGATCGAGGGTGAACCGCCCTTCGTTGTCGTACCAGACGCAACGCTTCGTATCATCGTTGTTCTGGGCCGCCTCTCCGTCGTTCAGACGCACGAGCACGCCGTCGACCGCCCCGGACATCGGGTGCACGGCCAACGCGCCGGTCGGAGCGTAGACGCGGAAGGCAAACCGCTCGCCCCGCGACGCGTCGACGTCGTCGTCCCGGCGGGGCGGGCCGAACGGCACGTCCTCGAAGCGGGGTACGCGATGAGCAACGACCCGGGCCACCGCGTTGCGGCCAGTAAACACCGCGTCCTCCTCCTTCCCGTAATCGTGCCGGACTTCGATCGCCCTGGCGCCCCTGAAATCATCGTAGAGCGGGGCGGCCGGGCGGGCCGCGGCGTCGTTCGCCAGCGACACCGCGAACACGCGCACGCGCTCGTCGTACGGTACCGTCAGTGTCGTCGCACTCGCGTCCGGCCGGGGGACCACGTAGTGGAACAGGTACACGAATCGGTACGCCTCGTTGCCGTCTTTGGGATGATGGCGGTGCGTCGCGAACCAGGCGATCGGATCGCGTTTGATGAATGCCGGCAGGATCGCCTTGACCTTGCCCGCGCCCTTGAACTCGACGTCCCCGAACGGCCGGTCCCACACGCGGTCGTACCACTGGCCGACGAATCCCGTCCAGGCCTGTACGCCGAGGACGTGCGGCGTCTGTCCGACGAGAAAGGTCGATCGAACGTCCTCGGTGGCCGCGGCCAGCAGGTGGATCCGGCTGCCGGGTTCGCCGCCGAGATCGATCTGCTGACCGCGACAGGTAAGCGCCTGCCTGCCGCCCGGCTGCGCCGAGCCGAGCTGGAACGTCACTCCATTGTCGGTCAGTTTCTCGGGGAGGATTTCACCCGGGTATGATCGGCCATCCGGATCCATGGCTCCGTCGCCGCGGCCTTCGTCCCGACTCGCGACATCGGTATCCAGCGGCAAGCGGATGGGGGTCACCGGCTCCGCCCCGCTCCTGACGGTGGGCGGTTTTTGGAGATCAATCGCAAACGTCCGCAGACCATACGGTTCGAGATCAAACACCAGCCGGCTTCCCTGCGGCTCGAGGTCGCGCAGCACACGCTCCTGCCCGTCAACCTCCTGAGCGACCGCGGTCGCCGGTGGAAGTCTCAGTTCCGCCTGCTTGACCGGCTTGCCCCACAGCTCCTGGACGCGAACGATGATGGCATCCCGTTCCTCGGCCAGTTTGAGTGCGCGAATGTCGATTTGCGGCGTGCTGACCGACGCGAACGAGTACACCCGACCGATCGGACCCGCGTGCTTCGGCACAACAAACGCCCGGAGCGGTTGATTGAACCGCCGACCGCGCCATTCGCTCTTGGCCGACCGCCAGTCACTCGGGTGCCCGTACAAGCCATAGCGCATCTCGTGCACGCCCCAGTCCTGGCTGTGCTGATCCATGAACGCGTGGCGCACGCCGGGGGTGTAGAGCAAGGTCAGGCGGACCTCGTTGTCGGCCGGCTTGTCCGATCCGAACTTCGAGTCTTCCACGACGGAAACGCCGTAGCTCCCGTCCGCGTCGGTGAGATCGAACCACTCATGCGACGGCACCTCGTACTTGACCGGCTCGTTGTTACCCCTCTCAATCGTGCCCACGCCCCAGTTGTAGGTTGCCTTGGGATTGGCGACGGCGAGCGGGAACGACGCCTTCAGGGCGCATTCCGTCGACTGCCAATCAATCGTGGCCGCGACCTCCACCACCCGGCCCGGGTCGCCGCGGGTCAAGCGGAGCACCTCGGTAAACGTCGAGTCGCCGGTCGTCCGCTTCACCGCGAGGGCCGCCCGCACCGGGCCCCGCTCGACCACCCGCCACTGCGGCGGACCGTCGACTTTGCCCATCGGCGGCCTCCGGCGATCCGCCCAGTCCATGTTCCACGCGGGGTAGTTCCGCGGCCGCTCGTACGTGAATACGAGTGAGGCGGGGCCGGCCAACAGGTGCCGGCCCGTCAATCGATCGGTAATGCTCTCGATGTCGCCGGCCTCGTTGAAAACGACCTTGTAATGGTCGTTCTCGACATCGCGCTCGTCGATCCGCGGTCCCTTCCCGTCGTCGAACGGCTCGTCGGACGGGCGGACGTCGAAGACGGCAAAACCGTTGGGGGGCACCCTGGCGAGGAAGAGGACGCGAACGGCATCACGGTCGCGGCCGAGGATCTGTGAAGGCACCTCCCGGCCGTCCGGGTCGAACACGCGGACTGCCGCGCCACCGCCGCTGGAGACGCTCGCTTCCACCGTGTCCGTACGTTCGATCGCCAGCGGGTTGAACACTACGAGTGGCGTGCCCTCGACCTGGGTGTCCATCAGCGATGAAACACAAGCGACGCTGTGCGTCAGCACGTGGGCGAACTGGTTGAGGGCGACGACGTCGTCGTTCCACGAGTACCGGTAGGCCCGCGGGATGCAGGTGCCCGGCAGGATGTCGTGCATCTGGTTGGCGAGAAGCCGCACCCACGCCCGCTCGAGCTTGTGCCGCGGATAGGGCGTCTGACCAAGCCACCAGGCGAGGGTCGCCGACCGCTCGGCGGCGTCAGCCAACTGTTCGGCCTTGCGGTTCCAGCGCTTCATGTAACTCTGCGAGGTCAGTGTGCCGGCCGAATGCTCGGTCAGCAGCATGTCACCGCGATAGCGCGGCAGTTTGGCCCGCAGTTCCGGCGTGATGTCGCGATACAACTGGTCGGACGACGCGAGCACGATGTCCATCGCCCGGTCCGGGGCCGCCTTGCTCGCCACGTAGTTCCGGACGTCTTCGTCGCGGGGTGCCCCGCCCATGTCGCCGACGCCGTAGTAATGGTAGTCCGCCCACACACCGTACAACTGCCCGTTCTTCTGGACGCGCTCGAGCCAGCCCGCGTTCTGATCCACCCGCCCTTGCACCGCCCGGGCGTACGGCCCGGGATCGAGGGCGGCGATCACGCCCTCGCCGTTGGGGCCTTCCCATACCCCGACGGGAAACGGGATCCCCACCGCCGAGCCCCAGGTCAGCTTCTGGGTCGAGAAACCCAGCAGGCCACAATGGGCCCAGATCGACGGCATGGAGGCGGGGAACCCGAAGCAGTCGGGCAGCATGAAGTCGACGCTCTGCTTGCCGAACTCGCGTTTGAAGAAGAGGTTGCCATACAGGACATGGCGGAAGACCGATTCCGACGACGGCACGTTCACATCCCCTTCGTCGACGCTGGAGCCGGAGACGAACCAGCGGCCGTCGGCGATGTACCGCTTCAGTCGCTCGTATCGCTTGGGATAATACTCCTTCATCATCTCGTAGCGAACCGAGCCGGTGAAACTGAACACGTAGTCGGGGTATTGCTCGAACCGCGCGAAGTTGTCATCGAGCGTGGCGCGGATGTACTCGTCGATCGTCTTGACGAAGTCCCACCGCCACTGCGTGTCGAGGTGTGCATAGCCGACGCAGTATAGCGCTTTGTTGTCCGGTTCACTCAAATCGCGGGTCGGCGGCGTCTTCCTCGCGAGCGATTGGGCGGTGTTCTCGGCGCGGCCGAACGCCTGCTCGCTTGACACGGCCGCCGTGGACAGCAGAACCGTTGAGACCAGCATGCACCATCGTATCAACCGTTGCATCATCAACCTCGCTGTTCGAATCGTGTCTTGCACTTTCCCCGCCGCCGGGACGAACCCGCCTTGCCGGGTCTCCTCGAACTGGAATCTATCAGGTTCGTCGCGATTTGTCCGGACCGAATTCGGCGTGACTGACGGCCACCACCTCGGCGTTTTCACGGTTTCCCGGCCAAGATGGTCGACCCTCGTTCGATGGCATGAGCACCGCGCACACCATGCCCGGTCGATCGGGTCGCCGGCGCTATCCGCCGATCTTCACCATGGCGGCGGTTTGCCGGCGCGGACCTTCCCGCTCCTTGCCGGCCACCGCTCGCGCGACGAGGGCGGCGGCCTTGTCGGCGGCAAACGACCCGTCCGCCCACGCCTCCGTGACGTCTACGTGCCGTTCATCCAGCAGGCACGGATAAAACCACCCTTCCGCACTGAGCCTAACCCGCCGGCAGGCACCACAGAACGGCCCGGTCATCGGTGCGATGATCCCCACCACGGTGCGAACCGACCCGCGGGTCACCCGGTAGCGGCGTGCCGTCGCAACGCCGGCCTCCGTCACGGGCTCCACCGCAAACGACTCCCGCAGCCGAGCGAGGATCTCCGCCGCGGAGACGAAATTCTCGCGATTGTGCCGGACCGCCGGTCCGATCGGCATGACCTCCAGAAACCGGATCTCCAGACCCTCGGCCGCGGCCCACGCCACCATCTGCGACAGTTCACCGTCGTTCCGCCCGCGGATCACCACCGTGTTGATCTTGGGCGGCGGGAAGCCGGCCTGTCGTGCGGCCGCCAGACCGCCCATCGCACGTTGCAGGTCGCCGCCCGTGATGCGGCGATAGGCGTGGGCATCGATGGAATCGATGGAGATGTTGATCCGTTCCAACCCGGCCGACCGCAGCGCCGCGGCAAACCGATCCAGGCGCACCCCGTTGGTGGTCATCACCAGCGAGACACCGGGCACCGCTTCGCGCAGCATGCGCACGAACGGCACGACGTCGCGATACATCAGCGGCTCGCCGCCGCTCAATCGCACCTGCGAAATCCGGTAACACCGATGCATCATCCGGACGAAATCGACACGTTGGGCATCCGTGATGTCGGACGCAGCGGCGTTTTTGTCGGCCACGGGTTGGCAGTATACGCAGCGTAGATCGCACGCGCCCGTCAGCGACAGGCGCAGATGATCCATCCGCCGACCGCACCCATCCACAAGCGGCTTCGAGCCGTGGCCGGGCGACGTGGCATCGGCGGTGTCGTTGGGCAGACGGCGCATGGAGGAATCTCGATCCCGATGATACCGCTCGGACGCCGGTCCGCGGAACATCATATCCCCGTTTATCCATGGGAATTCGCGCATGCGGACAGCCCCATCGAGCGCCACCATGCCTTCGGAATCGTGTCACTACCGCCGCCCCGGCTCCGCGCGGAAGACGGCGGCACTCGCCAACTAAAGTAATAACAGGAACTTAGCACATGTTCGGCGGCCTTTGGCGCATGATGTGAGCCAATCGCTCGGCGGGTCGCCGCGGAGACTGGCGCCCTCCCCGCCACCCCCCGACCGAAATCGGCACAGCGTGGCGTCGCGTACCCGCGTGCCGCGTCGACTCCGGCCCACGCGGGTCATACTTAGCATACTGATGTTGGCCGCCCTTACTCATCCTGGCCCCGCTCGCCGGCCCGGTGCTTCCACTCATACCGAGTCACCGGTCGAGGAGGGTTCCGCGCCAACGCGTTGCTGTTGCTGCCCGGTTGGTGCATGCGAGGGCGGATGTCAGGCCCCGGCGCGGCCCGCGGAGTCGGAAGACGCCAGGGCCCCGCAGCGGCACTGGTTCTGTGCCTGCGGTGCCACGCCGCTGGACTTCCCCACGGGCCGGGCCCCGAATCAGAGCGGCCCGTCGTCCTCTCGGTGTTGCCGACGCCGGCGGTCGTCTCCGTCGTTTTTGCGGTGCAGGGTGGCCTTCGACTCCACCGGCCGCACGGACCGCCCCCGTCGTTCCTTCTCGCGACGATTATCCTGTTGGATTGATCTTCCCTTCCCCAGCGCATCTCGTTACGAGTAACGTGTAACGAACCCTCGCGCGTCCCGGTATCGAGTCGGTTAGCCGTTCGCGTTGATCCGTGGCACCATTTCGGGTTCTGATCGCGGCATGATGCCGCGGAGGAAGGATCATGCATACAAGATCTGGCAGGGGCATGCACGGACAATGGGCGTTGGTGGCCGCCGTCAGCGCTGGGGCGTTCACCGCGTTGTCTGCGGGCTGCGCAACGTACGAACGCTCGCATCAAGATGTCGACCGCGTCGTCCACGATTGGCACCGTCGGCGGGCGACGCTGGCGACGGTCCACGCGGGCAGTCCGCCATCGCCACCCGTTGACGAGGCAGCGCCGGCGGGCGCCCCGGACCGACCGGTCGACGTTTACATCCAGGAGGCGATGGAGCGGAATCCCGGCATCCAGGCCGCGGCGGCCGACGCCCGCGCGAAACTGGAACGCATCCCGCAGGTCATGTCGCTCCCCGACCCGTTAGTGCGGGCCGTGGTTCGGCCGGAACCGATTCAGACGGCGGCCGGCGACATGTACTTCACGCTCGGCGTGGCCCAGACCATTCCGCTTCTGACCAAGCTCGAGCGGGCCGGCAACGTCGCCGCGGCGGAAACACGAATGGCCCTCGAGCGGCTCAACGCCAGGCGTGTGCAGGTGATCGCCGACGTGGAGCGGGCGTACTGGCAGATCTACCGTCTTGACCGCTACGTGGAGATCACGCGACAGAACCGACTCCTGCTCGAAGACCTGGAGCGCGTGGTGGACACGCAGTACCGGGTGGGAAAAGTGCAGCAGCAGGATCTGCTGCGCGTGCAGACGGAACTCGCGAAACTGCGCGACGACGAGCACCGCTTACGGCTCCGACGCACCTCCGCGGTGGCGGCACTGAACCAACTCACCGACCACCCACCGAGCCGCCCGATCCCGATAACGGAGCCGGTCGACGTGCCCGCCGTCCAGGCCGACGTCGAGAGTCTCGTCGCGCTGGCCGCCAGCGACAGTCCCGAGCTGGCAGCGCTCCGCGAGCAAGTCACCCGCGACCGCGAGCGGATCGAGTTGGCCAACCTCGGGTACTGGCCGGACGTTACGCTGGGATTTGAATGGAACTACGTCGACCCGCGCGACCCGTTCATTCCCTCGGTGAATCCGTCCACGGGCATGCGCCCCCAGATCAATCGCAAGAGCGAGGTCGGCGACGACAACTGGGCCCTGACGGTGCAGATGAACGTTCCGATCTGGTCCCGGCGGATCGAGGCGGGCAAGCGTGAAGCCAGGCAGCGATGGCTGGCGAGCCAGAGCGAGCTGCATGCGGCGGAGAACCTGATCGCCTTCCGCATCTTCGATGCGTGGGCACGAGTCGAGGCGCAGCAGCATACGCTGCGCGTCCTGGAAGCCCAACTCATTCCGCAGTCGCGACAGACCTACGAAGTGACGCTGACCGACTATCAGGCCGGTGAAACAGATTTCGTCTCGCTGATCGACACCTGGCGGCGGTGGCTCGATTTCGAGCTGATGCGCCACCGCGAGACCGTGGACCTGGAGACCGCCCTGGCGGACTTGCAGCGTGAGGTCGGCCTGCAACTGCTCCGCCGTGGCGCGGACGCAGACGGGCAGACCGGAGACGCAAACGATGAGTCATGAGATTACCCCTGCTACGATGAAGGAACTCCGCGGCGTACTGATCCGCTGGGCGGTCGTGCTCGCGGTACTGGGTGTTTTCGCGACGTGGGCGGCGTGGGGGGTGGCCACGGCGGCCCCCCCCCAGCCCGCCCCCGGGCGGGCCGGCGGGCC
>CAZBUJ010000020.1:0-42307 GCA_964495075.1 uncultured Phycisphaeraceae bacterium | reverse complement strand
TGTGGGGGGGGGGGGGGGGCCGGGGGTTTGTGGGTTGGGTGGGCCGGGGGGGGGGGGGGGGTATCCCCGGGGGGCCCACCCGACTGCCGGCGCCGGGCAGGGCCGTCGTGCCCACCCGCCAGTCCGCTGCACCCGGCATCGAGTACTGGACCTGCACGATGCACCCCGAGATTCGCCAGTCTGAGCCGGGCGCCTGTCCGAACTGCGGGATGCCCTTGGTCCCCAAGTACGTCGGCAGCGACATGCCGGGTGTGAAGCCAACGAAGATGCCCACCGCGGCCGTCGCGCCGCCGTCCGGGCACCAGCCGGGCGGGTCGTCCGGCAGCGCCGGCGCGTCGCGGGCATGGTATCGCTGCACGATGCCGGAATGCGGAGATCAGGGAAGTTCCGATCCCGAGAGTCGCTGCCCGGTGTGCGGCATGAAACGGGAGCGCGTGGACACCGGCGGCGAAGTCGCCGGCGACTTCGACATCCAGCTCGGCGAACGTGCCCGGCGGCTGGCGGAGGTGGAGACGGAGGCGGCGGCGGCGCGGCTGTTGCACAGACGGATTCGCGCGGTCGGTCGCGTCGGTTACGACGAGACGCGCTACAAGATGGCCGGTGCGTGGATCGATGGGCGGATCGACAAGCTGTTCGCCGACTTCACCGGCATGACGGTCAGTCAGGGCGATCACCTCGTCGAGATCTACAGCCCGGAGTTGCTTTCGGCCCAGGAGGAGTACCTCCAGGCTTTGCGTGCGGTGGCGGCACTCCGCGACACGCAGACCGCCGCGCCGCATCGCAATAGCGAGCAGGTGCTTTACTCGGCGAAGCGGAAGCTCGAGTTGCTCGGCGTGACCGACGCCCAGATCCAGGCTGTCGAGCGTTCCGGCGAACCCCACACCCACCTGGTGGTGCACGCGCCCATCGGCGGGACGATCGTCGAAAAGCACGTGATGGAGGGCATGTACGTGAAGACGGGCGACGTGCTCTACACGATCGCCGATCTCACGCATCTTTGGCTGCTTGTCGACCTGTACGAGGCCGACCTGCCGTGGGTGAGGCCGTTCCACGACGTGCAGGTAACCACGCGTTCGCTTCCGGGCCAAGTGTTTACCGGCCAGATCGTGTTTATCGATCCGCGCGTCGAACCGCAGACCCGCACCGTCCCGGTGCGTATCCACGTTGACAACCCCGCCCTGCGTCTCAAGCCCGATATGTGGGTGACGGCGCAGATCGACGCGGCGCTCAGTCGCGATGGGCGCGGTGCGGTCCCCGCTCCATCCGGGGCGTTCGCCTGTCCGATGCACCCCTGGGAAACCGCAGAGCAGCCCGCACAATGCCCAATCTGTGAGATGGACATGGTACGGGTCGCGACCCTGCCGTACTACCAGGCACCGACCGAACCGGTGCCCGTCCTCTCCGTCCCGCGTGACGCGGTGCTGCAAACCGGTCAGCGGGCCCTCGTGTACATTGAGACGTCACCCGCCCATTATCGCGGCGTCGAGGTCACGGTCGGACCGCTGGCCCAGGGCGAAGACGGCCGGGAATTCTACCCGATTCTGGCCGGGCTCCACGGCGGTGAGCGTGTGGTCACGCGCGGCAATTTTGCGATTGACAGCCAGATGCAACTCGCGGGCAAACCGAGTCTCTTCTCCGCGGGTGGGTTCGGCGATCCGCGACAAGATGCGCATGAGTCGCACCGCGCGGAGCAGGCCGCCGCCGGCGAGGCCCTCGCGGAGGGTGGGCAGACGCACTGTCCCGTGATGGGCAACAAGATCAATCCCGCGGTGTTCATCGAATACCAGGGCGTGAAGGTGTACTTCTGCTGCCCACCGTGCATCGAGCGGTTCACGGCGAATCCGGACAAGTACATCGCGGCGTTGCCGGCGGCGATCCAGGCCAAGCTGACCGGTGCCTCGGCGGAGGAGGCCGACGATGATTAACGGGCTCATCCGCACGTTTCTGCGGACTCCGCTGCTGGCGTTGATTCTGGCCGGTGCGTTGGCCGTCATCGGTTGGCAGTCGTTCGAACGAAACCCGAAAGACGCCATCCCGGACATCGCCGAGAACCAGGTGATTGTATTCAGTGAGTGGATGGGGCGCAGCCCGAAGGACGTGGACGAACAGGTTACCTACCCGCTCACGGTGGCGTTGCAAGGCGTGCCGGAAGTCAAGGAGATCCGGGCGACCAGCGGCTTCGGCTGGTCCATCGTCTACGTCGTTTTTCAGGACGACGCCGAGTTCTACTGGGCCCGGAGTCGCGTGCTCGAGCGCCTCAACGTCGCCCAGAGTCAGCTACCGTCCGGCGTCACACCGCGGCTCGGCCCGGACGCGACGGCGCTGGGGCAGGTTTTCTGGTACACGGTCGAGAACGGTTGGTACTCGCCCGATCGCCCGGGGCTGCGTTTTGGCGGGGACGGCGTGCTGACCGCGGCCTCGCGGTCGGCGCTTCTCGAAAGCAATCCGACGCTGGCCGCAACGGTTGACGCGGCCGCGCCGTTCACCGATCCCGTCGGCGGCGGGTCGCTCGCATTCAGCCAACTCCCGCTCGACCGCCTTCGCAGCATCCAGGACTTCGATGTGAAGCTCGCGCTGGAGAGCGTTGAGGGCGTCAGCGAAGTGGCCAGCATCGGCGGCTACGTGCGTCAGTACCAGATCGACGTGAATCCCGAGGCCCTGCTGGCTTTCAAGACCCCGCTCGCGCGTCTCGTCGCGGCGATCAAGAACGCGAACATCGATGTGGGCGCCAAGGTCGTGGAAGAGAACGGGATGGAGATTCTTATCCGCGGTGTCGGCTTCCTGGGGGGCGAGCGGCGAAGCGTCGCCGACCGTGCCGCCCGCGAAGCGGCGGTCATTCACGATATCGAGAACGTGGCCATCCACGCCGACAACGGCACCCCGGTCTACGTGCACCAGGTCGCAACGGTCGGCGTCGGCCCGGACTTCCGCCGCGGTGCGCTGGACAAGCTGGGCGCCGAGGCCGTCGGCGGCGCGGTCACCATGCGGTTCGGTGAAAACCCGCTCGCCGTCATCGCGCGAGTCAAGAACAAGATCGACGGCATGGAACGGGGTCTGCCGCCCGGCGTGCGCATCAACGCATTCTACGATCGGTCCAACCTGATCGACGAGACGATGGGGACGTTGACCACGGCCCTCAGCCAGGAACTCGTGATCACGGTGGTGGCGGTGGTGCTCTTCCTGCTGCACTTCCGCAGCAGCCTCGTCATCGCCGTCACGCTGCCGTTAGCCGTGCTGTTCGCGTTCACGTGCATGCAGGCCCTCGATCTGCCCAGCAACATCATGAGCCTGGCCGGCATTGCCATCGCGATTGGCACGATGGTCGACATGGGGATTGTGATGCTGGAGAACATCTACCAGTATCTCACCGGTCATCGCGGCGAGTACACGCGCGTCGAGACGGACGAACGCGGCGAGCGCCGCGAGATCGTCGACCTGCGGCGGCGCAGCGAACTCGTACGCGAAGCGGCCACGGAGGTCGGCTCGGCCATTCTCACCGCGATCAGCACGACGGTGGTCTCGTTCGTGCCGGTGTTCTTCCTGGAAGGACAGGCGGCCAAGCTGTTCACGCCGCTGGCCTGGACGAAGACGTTCTGCATGGTCGGCGCGGTGCTTCTCGCGTTGACGTTGGTCCCGCCGCTGGCCTCGGCACTGCTCAGGAATCGTCGCCCGAGCCTGCCGCTCGCGGTCGGCGTGGCGGCCGTGATCGGCACGGCGCTGGGCACCGGGTGGGCCCGCGCCGAAGCGGTCCATCCGCGACTGCTCGGATTCACCCGCGCCATCGAGGCCTACGTCGGCTGGTCGTCGTTCCCCACGGCCGTCGCCGTCGGCATCGCGGTCGGGCTGGTGGTCATCGTGACGTTGCGCGAGCGCATCAAGCCGATCGAGCAAAACCCGGTGAGTCGGCTCATTCACCGGTTGTACGAGCCGACGCTGCGCTGGATCCTGCACCACAAGGCCTCGTTTCTCGCCATTCCGGTCGCGTTCGTGATCTGGGGCCTCGCCATCTGGCTTGGCCCGGGCACGCTGCTGGGCGTGCTGTTCTGGCCGCTCGAGGAGGTCGGCTTGTCCCCCCTCACCTGGACGGCCGCGTGGTGGCTGGACGTCGGCCTGGCGGCGGTGGTCGGGTTCGTGCTGGTTCCGCTTCTCGTCGACACGGTTCGCGTCGTGATCGGGTTACGCCGAGCGGGCGGCGCCGCCGGTCCGACCTGGCCGCGGTGGACCCGGCGCGTTTCCGCCGTCGGTGTATTCCTGGTCGCGGCAATTGTATTCGACCGAACGAACGTCGTCGAACGAAACGAAGCGGCGATCGCGTCCGTCCTCACCCCGGCCCCGACCGGCTCGTTCAGCGACTACGCGCCGCTGCAATCGCTGCTCAAGCCCGACGGAATCGGCCAGGAGTTCATGCCGCCGCTGGACGAGGGCGACTTCCTGTACATGCCGAGCGTGCTCCCGGCGGGCTCGATCAACACCGTCATGAACGTCATGCAGAAGCAGGACATCCAGTTCGCCCGGATCCCGGAGGTGGAGCTGGTGGTCGGCAAGCTCGGCCGCATCGAGTCGCCGCTCGATCCCGCTCCGGTCGGAATGATCGAGACGATGATCCTGCTCAAGCCGCGGGACGCGTGGCCCGAAGTCGACGACACCGAGTTCGCCGGAAGGCAACGCAAGCGCACGATGGACGAGATCTGGGACGACATCAAAGCCGCGGGCCGCTTCCCGGGCGTCCTGCCGTCCGTGCAGCTCCAGCCCATCCGCACACGGGTGGAGATGCTCAGCACCGGCCTCAACGCCAAGATCGGCATCAAAGTCTACGGCGACAGCATCAAGCGGTGCGAACAGCTCGCCGTCCAGATCGAGCAGCTTCTTCGCACGCGTCTTGACCACGCCCAGGCCATCAACGCCATCCGCATCAGTGGCAAGCCCTACCTGGAGTTCCGGATCGATCGCCAGGCCATCGCCCGCTACGGGGTGAACATCGCCGACGTACAACAGGTCATCGAAGTCGCCATCGGCGGCAGAAACCTGACCACGACCTACGAAGGGCTCGACCGGTATCCCGTGCGCATCCGTTACGAGCGTGAGCTGCGCGACGAGGTGCCGGACCTCGAACGCATCCTCGTGCCGACGCCGGGCGGGGCACAGATTCCCATCGGCATGGTCGCGGAGATTCGTCGTGTGACCGGACCCATGAGTGTCCGGCGCGAAGGGGCGAAGTACGTCAGCTACGTAACCATGAGCAACCGGGGCATCGACGAGACGACGCTCGTCCGCAACGGCCAGCGCATCATCGACGAGGCCATCATCAACGGCGAATTGGAGATGCCCGAAGGCTACCACCTGCGCTGGGCGGGGAGTTACGAGCGCAACATCCGGGCCAAACGCCGCCTGGCGATTCTCGTGCCGGCGGTGCTGCTCATCAACTTCGTGCTGATCTACCTCCAGTTCAAGCGGTGGCCGCTCACGCTGGTGATCTTTCTCGCCATTCCGGTCGCGTTTTCGGGCGGCTTCATCCTGCTCGACTGGTGGCCGCCCATCCAGGATTGGCTCTTCACGATCGGAGTGATGGACCGGCCGTTTCCCGGCGACCACATGTACCTGACCGTCGCCGTGTGGGTCGGCTTTATCGCGCTGTTCGGAATCGCCGTCGACGACGGCATCGTCATCGGCACCTACCTCGACCAGACGTTCCGCTCCCATAAGGTCCGGCGATATGAAGAGATCGAGAACCGCGTGGTCCAGGCCGGCCTGCGACGAATCCGTCCGACCTTGATGACCACATTCACGACGCTGGCCGCCCTGGCACCCGTGCTGCTGACGACCGGTCGCGGGAGCGACGTCATGACGCCGATGGCCCTCCCCGTCTTCGGCGGCATGCTCGTCGCGCTCATCTCGATTTTCGTCGTCCCGACCTGCTACTGCGCGATCAAGCAGACCAAATGGAAACTCGGACTTCCAGACCCGGACTTTGAACGCATCGCGTCGTGAGTCCGGGGCGAATGACGTTCACAATCGAGGTGACCTGACAGGAGACGTGCGATGCGATTCTATGACCTGTTCACGATATTCTTCGCCCAGTTTCTGAGTTTCATTTTCGGGCTGCTCAGCACATCGGCGGGCGCGTAGTCATCGACCGACGGGGACGGACATCGTCGACGAGGGTGTTTCCGGGCAAGCCGGCTACAGGGCCTTGAGCAGCTCGGACAGGCCGTGCCGGAACTGGTCGGTCTGCTCGGCCACGGCATGCGAGGTCATTCCCCGGGGCGGCGAGACCATCTGCTCCGGCCAATGGACTTGCATCAATCGGACGACGTCGGCCATGGTGCTCAGTCCGGCGACCGCCTCCAGAGGCAGCGGGGACCGGACCCTGTGCGGCAGGTAATAGGTCAGCCAGTTCCGGACGAACTCAAAGTCATTGCACGTGGACCATGCGGGCATCGGAAGACCGGCGTACACCTGGTTACCGCCATCAAAGCGATAGCGCCGAATCCCATTGCGCGCGAGAATCCACTGCTCCGTCCGCGACCCCTCGAGTGCTATTTCAACGCCAACGACGGGCGGGCGTACGTCATTCTCGAAATCAACGTACCACCAGACCAGCCGGGCCGGACCAGAAAGCACCGACCGGGCCAAGGGCATTCGACTCGGCTGACCGCAACCTGAGAGCACCAGCCCGGCCGAAACAACCGGCAACAGCATCAGCTTCGCGGATCGTCTCCTGCTCATCCGAATGGCGCCTCGGCTGGTAGTCAATCGGACACACCGGCCCTGTACCAGACAACCGCAACCGACGCCAGGTGAAATCACCAAATGGCACCAACCGGACGCTCCGGCACAGGACGCCGACCGCCGCATGGACCGGGGGCAGCGTCCGCCGCGCCGCCCGAGCCGGGCCCATCGGGAGATGCCCTCCACACGAGGCGTCCCGCTCAACTCGGTCTCGGACGGGCCGGGGATCGAAGAAGCGGCCGGCCGGGCCTCACAGGTCCCCTCCCGGCTCCGGCCGTCCGTCCCCCTGCGCCCACATTGCGGGAACGTGGTTTCCCGCTATGATCTCCGGGCGGGGAGTCAAAGCCGTTCGTTGTGCTGTAGCGACGGACGCACCAAACGACGCAGGGAGGCGTCCTGGACGATCGGCCACCCATGCCTACCGACTCGAAACCCAGGCCGAACGCTCACGGCAACTCTGGCGGGCCACGCACCAGCGCCCCTGTGCGCCTCGTCGACTTCGTCGACGTCTCCCTGCTGCAGGATCTGCAGGACAGCTTCGCGTCGCTCGGCCGGCTGTCGATCCAGATCCTCGACCGGGACGGCCGGCGGATCACCCGGCCCTCCTGCGCTACCCCCGGCTGCAACCTCGCCGACGCCCAGCGGGAGCTGTGTACCGAGTGCGTGGCGGCCGCCGTACGCGCGATCGGCGAGTCTGACCCGGGCCAACCCCCACCGGCCGCATGCGACCTCGGCATGAACCTGCTCACCGCCCCCATCGAGGGGCTTGGACAACGGCTTGGCATCGTCGCCGCCGGCGGCATGCCGGAGCCGATCATCTCCGACGAGCGAGTCGCCGACATCGCCGCCCGTTATCGCCTCGACCCGGAGCAACTGCGCGACGCCCTGCTCCGCGAGCCCACGTACCGCACCGAATCCGCGACCCGGCTGCCGCACGTGCTTGCCCGGATCATCACCACCCTCTGCGAGCAACGCTACGAAATCCGGCTGCGGCTGAAAGAAATCAGTACCATCTGTGACGTCACCGGTTTGCTGGCCGGCACCGGCGACCTGCGCGACATCCTCAACCAGACCGCCGCCCACGTCTGCCGCGTCATGAACGTCAAGGCGGCCGCCCTCCGACTGATCGCCGAAGACACCAACGAACTCGTTCTGCAGGCCGCCCACAACCTGTCGCCGGAGTACCTCGCCAAAGGCACGGTGACCGTGGCCGACAGCCCCGTCGACCGGACAGCGCTGGGGGGAGAAACCGTCTACATCGAAGACGTGGGGACCGATCCGCGGGTGCAATACCCGGACGCCCTTCGCCGCGAAGGGCTCGTCAGTTGCCTGTGCGTGCCCATCGCCTACCGGGGCGACGCGGTCGGCGTGCTCCGGATCTACAGCGATCACGTCCAGCACTTCTCCAGCCTGGAGACCGGGCTGCTCCAGGCCATCGGCTCGCAGATCGCGGGCGCCATCACGCACACTCGCCTGTACGATCAGCGCCGGGCCAACGAACGCTACCGCCGACAACTCGCGCACGCCGCCGAGATTCAGCAACGGATGATCTCACCGCTGCCGGCCCATCGTCGCATCACCTTCGGTGCGGTATACGATCCGCGACTCGAAGTCAGCGGCGATTTCTACGACTTCATCGACCTGCCGGAGGGCAATCTTGGCCTCTGCATCGCCGACGTAGTCGGCAAAGGCATCCCGGCCGCCCTGCTCATGGCATCCGTGCGGACCGGGCTCCGGGCTCACGCGGACAGCATCTTCGACATCAATGACATCATGGGCCGCGTCAATCGTGGTTTGCACCGCGACACGCTGATCAGCGAGTTCGTGACGCTGTTTTACGGGGTGTTCCGGGCCGACGGATCGCAGCTGACCTACTGCAACGCGGGACACGAACCGCCCCTGCTGCTCCGCGGTGACGACATCTTCCGGCTGCGCACCGGCGGCATGGTGCTCGGCATCGACCCGGGCGAGTCCTACCAGATGGACGTCGTCGATCTGCGGTCCGGGGACATCCTCGTCATGTTCACCGACGGCGTGACGGAGGCCATGAACTTCGACGAGGAAGCATACGGGCGCGAACGGGTCATTTCGTCCCTTCGCCGCCACCGGGATCTGGTCGCGCCCCGCATCGCCCAGCAGTTGCTCTGGGACGTACGTCGCTTCGCCGGACTGGCCGACAAGACCGACGACCAGACCCTCGTCGTCGCCAAGGTCAACTGAGCGGCGCAGCCCGCCGCCGTGGCGGTCCCGCCCGCCTCATTGCAATCGCTCGACAATCGCCGGGAGGATTTCGCCGGACGGACCGGGAATCGCCAGGTCCGCCGCCGCGGTCAGTGGAGTGGCCTTCGGATTGACCTCGATGACGGCCGCCCCGTTGTCCCGCGCCCAGTCTGCCAGGGACGCTGCCGGCTGGACCACCGAACTGGTGCCCACGACCAGCATCACCGCACAGCGGGCGCATGCCTGCTGGGCCCCTTCCAGCACGTCCATGGGCAGCATCTCACCGAACCAGACGACGCCCGGCCGCGCCATGGCCCGGCACTTCCGGCAATGGGGAACGGTTTCGAAGTCCTCGCCCGCCGCCCGCGACTCGTACCCGCAGCGCGTGCACCGGTCGATCCAGATGTCGCCGTGCAGGGCCAGCACGTTGCGACTGCCCGCCCGGGGGTGCAGGCCGTCCACGTTCTGCGTCACCAGTGTGAAGTCTGAAACGAGCCGCTCCAGTTCGGCCAGAGCGTAATGCCCGGGATTCGGCTTGCACCCGGCCAGCACGCGGCGACGCCACAGATAGAATCGCCACACGTCGTCCGGATCGGCGGCAAACGCCTCCGGAGTGGCGAGCGACTCCGCCCGCCGCCCTTCCCACAAACCGCCCGCACCGCGAAACGTCGGTACCCCGCTCTCCGCCGACACCCCGGCACCCGTCATGCAGCACACCGCACCGGCGCCGCGAAGCCGCGTCGCCGCCCCGTCAATCAACGCGCCCAGTACGTCCGTCATGCCATCGCCCAGAAAGTGTCAAACAGTTGGCACCAATCCGTCCCCCGCGGGGCCGGATCGACCTACTTCTTGACGGTGATGACCTGCCCCGTCGCCGGACCACAGCCCGGTTCCGCCAGCATGAAGATCATCTCCGCCACGGCGCTGGGATCGAGCGCCTTGTCGGCGGGGAAGTCGGGAATCGCCGCCCGCATCATTTCCGTGTCCACCGCCCCGGGCGCCACCGCGAACGCGCGGATGTTCAGCGGACGACCTTCTTCCGCCAACCCGCGGGTGAACGCGTTGACCCACGCCTTGGACGCCCCGTACGTCCCGAAGCCGGGGAACGGATCGTACGCCGCGATCGACGAAACGTTGATGATCACGCCCCCGCCCTGCTCCCGCATGATCGGCCAGACCGCATGGCACGCGTGGAACACCGCGTCCACGTTGACCGCCTGCATCCGCGCGAAGGAATCCGCGTCGATCTCGTCGATGGGACGGGTGACGGCCACACCGGCGTTGTTGACCAGCACATCCACGCGACCGAGCGCCTCGCGGGCCGTCTCGATCAACCCCCCCACTTCGTCCGGGCGAACGAGGTCACATACCACGACCATGCACGCGCCACCCTCGCGCTCCACCGCCTCGCAGGTCTCTTCAAGCTGGACGGCCGTCCTCGCCGCGGCCACGACCTGATCTCCCGCCGCCGCGAACCGCCGGCACGTGGCCCGGCCGATGCCGCGGCCTGCACCCGTCACAATCACTACTCTCGAATCCAACACGGGGCCTCCTGCGCCGGTGCCTTCGAACGGCACGCCGATGCGCGGCACCAGCAAGGAGCCGTACCGCGCCCGCGTTCCTCCGCCGCCGCCCGTCGCTAGCCGGATGCGACGAACAACGCGCCGGTGAAGCTACCCATCAAACCGAAAAGTATCCCCAGTATTATGGCGATCGTCGTCAGTGCTCCGATCATCACGCACTCCTGCCACGTCAACGCGGTTCGCCAGCACGCAACCCCATCCTAACCCCATCGAATGCGCCGCACCAGAATCGCCCGATCGACAAGGCCAAAGGGTGCCACGACCGAACACCAGCCGTCCGCGAAGGCGGGCGGGCCGACGGCCATCCACATCCTCCAAAGCAACGAGATCAACGCCGCTCGAAACGGGCCAGGCCTCCGAGACCCGTCGCCCGCCATGCGCCGGCGGGGGGACGGCCGGCCAGGCTTCAGCGCCCGCACGGCGTGCGCGCAAGCGATCTCGAAAGCCACCGACGCCACCCGCGAACGACCCGCCGCGGCGCACGAAAAAACCCGCCGAAGCGGGTCTTTTCAAATAATGCGGCAATCACCTAATCTCGCCTTTCGACTACCCTCGGCCGTACAGGCTTCACTTCCGTGTTCGGAATGGTAACGGGTGTTACCCTGCACGCATTGTCACCGCACCGCATAAGATAGCCTCTTCGACCGACGTGTCAAGGCGCCGGCATCGAAAAGCGATGTGCCGCCCCGGGGCCGGCCCGGGCCGGCCTGGATTGTTCAGCCGCCGCCCGAGTCCGACGGCGTCTTGGCGGGCATGAGCCGGAACTCCACCGGGGCCGCGGGCTCGGCCAGCGTGACGCCGGGTGGAAGCGTGAATTCCGGCGACACGAGCCGGAACGCCCCCACATCCTCCGCGTCCGGCGTCGTCAGGAACACCGTCCCAAAAATGCGGGTCTGGCCCGACAGAATACTGTCCACCACGTCCTCCGCCCCGCGAATCACCACCGGTTGCGTGAGAACCGTGTAGTTGTCCCGACGGTCGATCAAGTAACGATTGAAAACGGCCTGACTGGCCTGAAAAACGATCGGCACCGCCGGGACCGTCGCCTCCTTCCGGCGCTCGCGAAGCTTGGCCACCAGCCGGACTTCGCGCGGCTTCAACTCCACCTTGTGCCCGGCCACCCGCGGCTCCAGCATCACCGGCCGGGAAAACAGGTCGCCCTTGGGGTACTTCGAGAGAAACGGGCTCACCGCCAGACCGACGAACAAGCGATCCGGTGGAATCCCCGGCCGATCCGGGCCCAGACCGTGCAACGCCATCTCGGAGATCGTCACCGCCACCTCGGGCGGCTCGATCGTGGGCTCGACCGCGAAATCGAATTCGTGCGCGTCGACGATCCGCACCGGCATCGTCACCGTCACTTTGCGGTCCAGAATGACGCGAAGCGCGTCCGGCTGGACCTCCTCGATCATCAACTGCGCCAACGCCGGGTCCGATAGCCGCTGCAACCGCTGGGCCAGCTCCGTCACGGTGTGTTCGCCCGGCACGTCGAACTGCCCGGTGTCGCCGGCACCGATCGGAAGCTCGACCGTGTAAACCCGCCCCGGCACCGTCTTGGCGATGACCTTTCGCGGGCCGGAGACCCGCACCCGAAACGCCGACGCAAGCGGATCCGCCGGCCGGACCTCCACGTCCGCCCCAGCCCCCTCCACGGGCACGATCTTCACTTGCAGTACATCCGACTCCTGCAGAAGCTGATCCGCGAAAACCCAGATCAGCACTGTCAAACCGACCGTGATGGCGAGCAGCCTGATCTGTCCCACGTCACGTCCCTACCTTCGCTTTGGGCAACGGCACGTTCGTTTTCGAGCCATCGGCCGGCAGCGCCGGCTCCGGCGTCGTCGCACCGGGCGAGGCAGCCGGCGCCGTGGTCGATCCGCTCGACTTCTCCTTCTCTGCCCGCCGCCGCCTCGCCCTGGCCTTGCCGGGCGACCGCGGCGCCAGGCCCGACAGCAGAATGTGCCGCAAGGTCTCTGGCGTGAGGGAACGCCGCAGCCGGCCACGTTCGGCCACGGAGATGGTCCCCGTCTCCTCGCTGACCACAATCACCAGCGCGTCCGATTCGTGACTCATGCCCACCGCCGCCCGATGCCGACTACCCAGGCTGCGATCGACATCATCGGAATCGGCCAGCGGGAACTGGCAGCCGGCGGCCACGATCCGGCCCTCCCGGATGATCACCCCCATGTCGTGCAGCACCGAACCCGGCCAGAACAGGGAACCCAGCAGTTCCGCCGAGACCTTGGCGTCGAGTTCGACCCCGGTCTCCGCGACGCCGGCCACCCCAACGCCTCGCTCCAACGCGATCAACGCGCCGACCTTCTTCTTCGACAGGCTCGCACAAGCCTGCACAATGGGTTCCACCACGCGCTCGGCCTCCTCCGCCCAGGCACGTGACCACCAATCCGCGCCGAGCAACAGCAACCCGCGCCGCAGCTCCGTCTGGAACACCACCAGCGTGATCAGGAACACCGCCCAGAGGAAATAGGGGTAAACGTAGTTGATGCGGTCCAGTTCGAGTTTGGCCGCCGCCAGGCGAACCACCAGAAAGCTCACCACGACGATCAAACCGATCGACCGCATGAGCCGGGCCCCGCGGGTACCCTGGAGGAAGCGAAGCGAGAAGTAGACGACGGTGCCGATCAGCAGCATCTCGAGGGCGATCCGGAACAAATCGAATCCCGTCACGCCCGAGAACCGCAGGCTCAGCCGCTCGAACAGCCCTGCGATGAACATCTGTGCTGTCACGCACCCGCTAGGCACGACTCACCCACCGCGCCGACCCAGACGACGGCGCCGCCGCCCGGCGACGTCGGACTTACGACCTGAATGCACGAGCCGGAACGACCGCCCGTCGCGTCCGGAGGGCCGGATGACCCCTTCCTCTGCGCCGAGACGACCGCCGCTTTCCCGGCAACACGAGAAAAACCGGCACCTCGTACCTGAGTATAGAGACCATACCCAGAACTGCCAAGATAGTTGCACGCAAGTATTTACATTTGATGGTGGGCCGCCTCGTCACACCCCCCGCCCCGTCCGGCACCCGCCGGAAGGCGCCACCGGGGGCCCGAGCGGTCGGCGTCCCGGCATCGACCGTCCCCGAGACATCCGCACCCCTGTGTTCGTCCCCGCTATTCACCGGTCGCGCTCAACCGCGCCAACGCCGCGCGGGCCGCCGCGTCCGCCGGATCGACCGCGACGGCCTGACGATACTGCTCAGCCGCCTCGCGGCGGCGGCCCAGCGCCTCCAGCGACACACCGAGATTGTAGTTGGCGTGGATCGCCCGCGGCTCGATCTGGAGCGTCGCCCGGTAATGAGGAACGGCTTCCGCGAATCGCCGCTGCGCCGCGTACGCGACAGCCAGGTTATAGTGCGCTTCGGCCGAAGTCGGCGCACCGCGGACGGCTTCCTCGAAGAACGACGTGGCCGCCCTGAGCTTCCCCTGCTGCGCCAGCACCGTGCCGACATTCCCGTACGCCGACGCCCGGTGGAGGGCCACGGGATTGATCGGCCAGTTCACCACGACCGCCGCTGCAAAGCCGATCGCCAACGGCCATGCCACGTTCCTGGCACTGGAACCCCGCAACGCCGCGTACGCCTGGTATAGACCCGCCCCGGCGAACAAGGCGAGCAGCGGCACCAGCGGGTAGCGATAACGCGCCACGACGTAGAAGGCCGCCACCCCCACCGCCACCGTGAGGATCATCGCGTACAGCAGCCAGAGCTCCCGCCGGCGATGCCACGTGACAACGATTCCGACCGCGGCCAGTGGGCAGAGCACACCAAAGTGACTCACCGTCCCCAGCGCACCGAGTGCCACCGACCACTCGCTGTAGAGCGTGTAACTCTCCGTGTCGGGCACCTCGTACGCGTTCCACACCAGCAGCCACTTGTAGAGCACCAACGCCAGCCAGCGTCCCGTGTTCCCGCGGATGTAGTCAAAGGAACGCCCCCACCAATAGCGCGACACCTCGCCCGGGTCGACCGGCCGCCCCAGTGCTTCCGCCGCCACCGCTGCGGCATCCGCCCGCTCGAATGGGGGTGACTCGTGCCCCCGCACCAAGGGCACGTACCGCCCCGTTGCCTGATCGCTGTTGCCGATGTAGAAGTTCGGGCCCGCCTGCACCGTCGTGACGGCGAACTCGCCGCCGACGTGATAGTTGCGCAGTCCGACCGGCACTAACACCACGGACATCCCCAGCGCCAGAACAGTCAATCGCAGGAGTCGGTGCCACACGAGCGTTGGCCGCCCGCCAACGGCGATCCATAGACCCACAGGCGCGATCAGCAACAACGCGTTCTCACGCGTGAGGGCCAGAGCGCCGAGCACCGCCCCGCTGGCGAAGCAGCGAACGTCGCGACCGCGGACGGCCCCGCGGGGCGTTCCCGAGAGCAACGCCAGCAGCAGCGCCATCAGGCACAGGCCCAGCGACGCCTTCTGGACGATGCAGTCAAAGAAGACGGCCGGGGCGAAGAGGGCCAGCAGAACACCGGCCGTCAGCCCCGCACCGCGGCCGAAGAATCGCCACCCGGCGACGGCCACCCCGACGCAGGCCAGCGAACCCAGCCCGCACTGAACCAGCCGGATCACCCACGGCCCGTGCCCGAGAAGCGCCTGCACCGCCGCCAGGAAGTACGGGTACGCCGGCGCCTGGTAGAACACCTCCGTTCCAAGCCAGTCGCCCCGGCCGATCTCCGCCGCCCAGTCCAGATAGGTAGCGGCGTCGCCCACCGGGAAATCGAAGAACGGAATCGTCTGGATCTGCCACAAACAGGCGAGCCGCACGACGATTGCCACGACAGCGACGGCCGCCAGCGCGAACAGGTCGCGCGGCCGACGACGCGGCCGGTCCCCTACCCCACCGACCGTGCCACTTGGGTCGGGCGTGGCGTTCCTGGCTTGAGTCCCTGGTTCGCCCATCGGATTGCGTGCACCATACCCGGCGAACCGCGGCATGACTACCGTTCCGGCCCGGGGTGAATATCGCTATATATTGCGCTTGCCCGGGCCCCAACCGCGGTGTATTGTGATAATATGGCTGCGCGACGACTCGATCTCATTCAAGCCCGGGCCCGGCAAACGATAGGGCAGCGGGTCCGGCGGTGCCGCCAGCAGTTGGGGCTCACCCAGGCCGCCCTCGCTACGGCGGCGAATATCAACCAGGGCTACCTTTCCGAGATCGAACGTGACCGGCGGAACCCCTCGATGGCCACGGTTCGTGCGTTGGCCATCGCACTCGACAGGCCCGAGGGGGTCCTCCTTGGGGGGAGTTCCGACCACGACGCGCCGCAACCGTACGAATCCCGGGAACTGCCGCTGCTCGGCTCGATCCCGGCCGGTCCTCCCTCCGAGAACCAAGAACAATTGGAGCTGTTCCCGGTTTTGAGCCATTTGTGGGCACCCCATCGTTATTGCCTGCGCCTCTCCTTCGACAGCATGGAACCCACCTTGAAGCCGGACGACATCATCCTCGTGCAGTACCGACCCGATGTCCAACCCGAACACGTGCAGGGGAGGATCTGCGCATGCCTGGTCGATGGCGGCCCCACCCTCAAACGGGTCAGCGTCGAGTACCAGACCGACCACCGGGTCGTCATCCTGCGTGGCGATAACCCGTACATCCCCCCCTCCATTATCGACGAGACCGTCGAGTTCTCGATTCAGGGCGTCGTCCTCTGCCTCGTGAGCCGCATGCTCTGACCTGCCGCACCCCTCGCCAGGAATATTGCGTGAATATTGCTGTCTACTTGACACGCGCAATAAGGCGTGCTATAGTTCGGTTACTGTTAGGGTGTTGGCCCTTGGCGAGATCACAACCGTAACGACGGGTCGTTGGGGAGACACGACTGCCATGGTCAGCCATCTCAGAATCGACTGCGTACGGCCCGAACCGGCGCCTCCTCGATCGCAGCGCACCGAGGAAATCCGGCGTCGCTTCGGGCTGACCCAGGCCGGTGGGCAGGGCGCGGAGTCCGGCCACGTGTCACCGCGACGCGTCCTGGAACCGATTTTCCTGCCGTACGGGCCGGGACGCATCGTCGCGCTGGCCGGCCCGTCGGGCAGTGGGAAATCCACCACGCTCCGCCAGATCCACGCCGACCTGCCCGACGCCCGCTGGATGGAGGCGGAGCCCACCGCCCCCCGTGCCGCTGTCGTCGACACCGTCGCCCCGCATCGGCCGCTCGGCGAGGCCCTGAGTCTGCTGGCGGCGTGCGGCCTGGCGGAAGCGCCGCTCTGGCTGCGCCGCGGCCACGAGCTGTCGACCGGTCAGCAGTGGCGGGCTCAGCTCGCCCGGGCACTGGGGCAGCAGATCGGTACATCGAACGGCGGGGTCCTCCTGTGCGACGAGTTCTGCAGCCAGTTGCACCGTCGCGCCGCCAAGGCGGTGGCCTACAACCTGCGTAAGCTGGTGACGCGCCGTCCGCTATGCCTGGTGGTCGCGGTGAGCAACGAGGACGTTCTCCCCGACTTGCAGCCGGACACCGTGATTCGGCTGCGCCCGGGCGGCGGTCATGAACTCACCAACCGAGTCCCGGCCAAACGGCCCATCAGCTTCCACCGACGACTCCACATCGAGCGCGGCGGCAAGTCAGCCTATCAGCGGTTCGCCGAGATGCATTACCGGCCGACCGACGAACTCGGGTTCGTGGACCAGGTGTTTGTACTGCGCGAAGGATCGCGGGGCGACTTGCTGGGCGTCGTCGTGTACGCCCACGGCCCGATCGAGCTGTCGCTTCGCAACCGGGCGACCGGCGGCCGGTTCCGCCGGCGTCCCGACCTCCTCAACAAGAACGTGCGCATGCTCCGCCGGCTCGTCATCCATCCCGACGTGCGCGGATGCGGGCTGGGCCACATGCTGGTCCGCAAGACGATGCCGCACGTTGGCACTCCGTTCGTCGAATGCCTGGCCGCGATGGGGGAGGTGAACCCGGTATTCGAGCGGGCCGGCATGCAACGCGTGGGGGCCTGCCCCATGCCCGCCCGACAAGCCCGGGTTCTGGCAGAACTGAAGAATCTCGGCGTCGATCCGGCGGCGCGGGACTTCACCGCGCAGGTCTGCCGACGGCCGCGGGTGCGGGCCGTCGTGGCCCGGTACGTCGGACAGTGGTACCAGGCAACTACGGGCGCGGGAGCGGCTCGACTGAACGGGCAGACCCCGCACGACCTGGCGCGGATCCTTCAGAGCCTCGTCGCCTCGCGCCCCGTCTACTACCTGTGGCGCAAACAGGCCGCTTGAAACCAGGAGGCCATCCGATGGTCCTTCTTGACCGATACACGCCAATCCTCCTTCACCCAACCGACCGGGTGTCGGCGGTTTCGCCGGCGCCGACACCCGGTTGGCCACACCGCCGGAGAACGGCCTGACCCTCGAAACGCGCCGACCATCGGAGTCGGCAGGAGAATCCAACCATGTCGATCGCATCGATAGCGAAGGGAATCATCCAGCCGTTGCGGTCACGGAAACTGCGTGTGGCGGTGGCCACCGTGCTGGTGGCCTACCTGGCCGACCACGGGCTGGACGTGTCCCAGGAGTTGGTGCTCACCATCCTGGGCGTCGGCGCATCGCTCATCCTGGGGATTGCCCATGAAGATGCCGGCCGGAAGGCGTCCTCCCCGTCACCGCCCGGCCAGCCCCCGCGCGGGCCCGACGCGGCCCGGGTCATCCTGTCCACTCCACGCAGATCATGAAGACCAGCCAGGCGATTAAGCCGACGGCGAACATGCCGATACCGATGGTCAACCACAGTGCGATGACGGCGACCGGAATCTCACGCGTGGTGGGGCAACGCGTGGTCTTGTAGACGACGGCCACGCTGAAGGCCAACGGCAAAAGGAGCAGCATGCGCCAGATGCCGTTGATCACGACGTACGCGAGGATCACGTTCATGCCGGCCGTCATGCGACCGTCTCCTCTCGAGCGGTCGCCGCGACTCCGGACGCCCGGCGCCGGCGCTCGGACTCCTGTTCCCGCGGCCGATCCGCCCGTCCGATGGCGTCGAGGATGACCAGCAGGTTCAGCAGGCCGGCGATGCCGGTATACACGACGGCGGCGTCGACACTGGTGAACGAGGGGTTCCGGAACGGGATGGGCGTGCCGCGCAGCGGCGGTGGCGGCCGCAGACTCTCGCCCCACGCGTACGCCAGAAGTCCGTGACCGCCCGTGCAGATCTGTGCCATGAACCAGGGAAACCGCTTCTGGGGATAGACCGTGTCGTACACGCCGCCGATGCCGATCCCGACCCAGAAGGTCACCGCGATGGTTACCAGGAGGATCAGCCCGCGGGTGCGCTGCCCGATGAAGATGTGCCCCGCGCCCGGGATCAGCCAGGACAACAATCCCGCGAGGCAGATCCGGGCCAACGGTTGTTCGTACGACTGTCGCGCAGCCATCCGGGAATCCCCACCGCATTCAGGACATCATTCGCCCGGGACACGACCCCGCGTCACACTGGCCACACGGCCCCGGCGGAGCCGCACTCGGCCGCGCCGCCTGGTGTGCGGCAAAGGAACTATGCTGACGGGCCACGTCCTTGGATTCGCACTCCGGGCAGGTCACCTTCTCGCGACTGGTCATCGACTTCGACAAGTGTTCGAACGCCGTCCCGCAGGAGTTACACACGTATTCATACACCGGCACCGCTGGTCCTCCCAGTTTCGCAAGGGGGCAGTATAGAACGCGCTGCGGAGGGCTGCAAGCGACCACCGGCCACCCGCGATAATCGTTGACAGCGGCGCCGGGCCGATGCTAAGGTGCTACCAACCCGGTGTCCTGGCGGCGTGGCAGTCGACATCGGGTCCGGGGAAATCGTTCATGCTGACATCGTGAGATTCGGGAGGTTAATGATGAAGCGGATGCTTGTTGGTGCGTTGGTGCTGGTGCTTGCGCCGGCCCTTACCGGATGCAGCATTGTGGGTACGTGGCAAGTGGACTCGTTCTCGCCGAAAGACGCGACCGACCTGGTCCCGTTCGAGTCGATCACCTTTGACGAGGGCGGCACGTACAATTCCACGACCGCGGATGGGGCGTCGATGCTCGGCGATTATTCGTGGGACGGATCGACCTTGGGCCTGACGCCCAAGAACGGCACCACGACCTCCTACGCGGGTGCCCTGCGGCTGGACGGCAAGTTCCAGCTCTATCCGGATGGTCCGATGACCACGCGCTACGTGGTCCTGAAGAAGCCGGAAGCGGAGGTCGAGCCCAAGTAGTCTCCCTCCGCCTTGATCATGATTCAGTCGGCCGGCCCACCGCGCCGGGATCCGCGTTGCGACCCCGGCGCGGTCGGCGGGTCGGTTCCTTTCTCGACGACCCGCATGGACGGGATCATTAATCTGCACAAACCGGTCGGAATCACCTCCGCCAAAGCCGTGTACCGGGTCCGCAAGACGACGCGCGTACGCAAGAGCGGCCACGCCGGAACGCTTGACCCCGGCGCGGCGGGCGTGCTGGTGCTGTGCCTCGGCAAAGCCACCAAGCTGGTCGAAAAGATCATGGACCAGCCCAAGGCCTACCGGACCGTCGCCCGGCTGGACGTGACCAGCGAATCCTTCGACAGCGACAGCCTGCTGACCCCGGTGGGCGTCGACGCGATCCCATCCCGCGAAGCGGTTACCGAGGCGCTCGGTCGCTTCGTCGGCCGGATCGAGCAGATTCCGCCGCAGATCAGCGCGGTCAAGGTCGGCGGCCGGCCGGCCTACAAGCGGGCCCGCCGAGGCGAGACCGTCGAACTCCAACCCCGCCCGGTCACGATCTACTCGCTGGACCTGCGTCGGTACGACTGGCCGGAGGTCGAGTTCGAGCTGGCCTGCGGCCGGGGCACGTACGTCCGGTCGGTGATCCGCGATTTGGGGATCGCCCTGGGCACGGGTGGCTGTCTGACCGCCCTGACCCGCACGGCGGTCGGCCCCTTCACCCTGGCCGACGCCTGGACGTTCGAACGGCTCGAAGCCGCCGAGGGCCCCGACGACTACCTGATTCCGCTGGACCGCGCCCGCGAGCTGGTGAGCGCCGGCTAGGCCGCAACGCATGGCGTTGAGCATCTTCCGGAACTGATCATCGTTCTTCCAATGCCGGCTGCGGCCGTTGTGGTCTGGAGGTGTGGCACGAGGTTGGGGTATGAGCGTTCGTTTCCGCTCATCCCCGACACGTCCGAACCCAAGGAAGTCTGCTCCTTCGCGGCGGGAGGCGGATACCGGGGATTCCTCCGTGTCGTATCGGATCCCGCGGCGCCGGGCGCCCGCTCGACGTGTTCCCGATTTGGTGTCATCAATGCGACACTTGGATGACATGCGGAATTGCGAAGCCGTGGTGCCAGCCGATCGGCGCAATAAAATTGGGCAGGTCCCAAGACCTGCCCGATGGGAGAACCCCGATCCCTCAGCCCGACTCAATACCCCCCGGGCAGTTCCTCCCACCTCGTTCAGTCCCCCCCGGCCCGATGGTTCCACGGTACCCGACCGCGCCGGCTGTGTCAACGAAAATAGACCTAAACAGGTACTATTTTTCTCCATTCGTAACCGTATTTTTTAAAGGAGGTTAGGGGCAAAGCCAGCTCGGCTCGTCAGGGGCGGGGCGGGTTGGGCGCTGATGTCGAGTCGCGGCCTTGCGGCACGCGGACGGCACCAACGGCGTCTGAGGCCGGACCGTCGACCGGTTCCGCGGCGCGACCGAGACCGACGGCGAACCGTGGTCCGAGCAGTGAGGTCAACCCGACATACAAGAAGCCGACGGTGAACAAGGACATGAAGAACGCCCCGATCGTGACCCACCCGGTGCGGATGCAGAGGACCAGGCAGACGGCCATATTGCCGCCCATCAGCATCTCCACGATCGGCAGCCAGGGGATCGATCGCCGCCGGCGGGTGTAGTGATCGCGTTGTCGCCACGCGCGTTCCGTCGCGCTGGCCACCCCGAACTTGGGCGTCCGCACGAACTCGCTGGGCTTGCCGAAGAAGCCCTGGAGCATGGCGATCGCGTTGTTGAAGCAGATGCCGATGCCCAACGCCATCAGGAACGGCAGGTACTTGAGGCTGTCGGCCCAGGTTCGGTTGAGTTCGCGCTGGCTGCACACGTAGAACGTGCTGGCGGAACAACTCGCCACGATAAACAACGACACGTCGATCAGGTACACGCGAAACGCCGAAGGCGCCTGCCCATCCGATCGCAACAGAAGGACGGGCAGCAGGAGCACGGTCAGGGCCACCATGTACAGGTAGACGGTGCAGCTGGTCAGGTGGAAGAACGCTTCCAGCTTGATCCGCGCGGGCAGGCGGGATCGAAGGATGCGCGGCAGCAGTTTGCGGCACGTCTGGGCGCCGCCCTTGGCCCACCGGTGCTGTTGTGCCTTGAACGCCGTCATGTCGGGCGGCAGCTCGGCCGGAGACGTGATGGCCGGCAGGAACAGGAATCGCCAGCCCTTGAGCTGCGCGCGGTAGGACAGGTCGAGGTCCTCGGTGAGGGTGTCGTGTTCCCACCCGCCGGCTTGTTCGATGCACGTCTTCCGCCACAACCCGGCGGTGCCGTTGAAGCTCATGAAGCGGCCGCTGCGGTTGCGGGCCCCGTGCTCCATCACGAAATGACCGTCGAGCAGAATCGCCTGCGTCCGGGTCAACAGCGACTGATCCCGGTTGATGTGGTCCCAGCGAGCCTGCACCATCCCCACCGTCGGATCGGCGAAGTAGTGAATGGTGTCGAGAAGAATTCTGGGGGGCGGCATGAAATCGGCGTCGAAGATGCAGACGAACTCGCCGGTGGCCGACTTGAGCCCGGCGTCGAGGGCGCCGGCCTTGTAGCCTTCGCGGTTCCGGCGGTGCAGGTGGACGATATCGATGCCCTGCTCCCGCATGCGGCGGACGGTGTCACCGGCGATCTGCACCGTATCATCCGTCGAGTCATCGAGCACCTGGATCTGCAGCCGGTGGCGTGGGTAGTCGATCGCGCAGGTGGTCTCGATGATGCGCCGGGCGACGTATCGTTCGTTGAACATCGGCAACTGGATCGTCACCCGCGGCAGTTCGTCGAACGGGGCGGGCGGCTTGGGCACGTTGCGGGAGTGCTTGTAGTAGAGGTACACCAGGTGATACCGGTGCAACCCGTACACACAGATGATCAGCATCACGACGCAATACGCGCCGTAGAGTGCGTAATGGATGCCTTGTTCCGTAATCAACCCGATTGTCCCACTCATCTCCGACGGTCACACCGCGCCACCGGCCGACACGGCAGGCATTGTACGCACGCGGGCAAGCCCCGACAAGCCGTCCGTCGGGCCGTCCCGCACCGTCACGGCCAGCGTCAAGGCCCCGAACAGGCCGATCGCAACTGCTCTGCCAGTTCTTCGGCCCGACCGGCGGGATATTCCTTGGCCGGCCACCGGTATCCCAATCCGTCACCCGCCGCACGAGGGATGATGTGGAAGTGAACGTGGTTGACTTCCTGCCCGGCCACGCGTCCATTGTTCTGCAGCACGTTGTATCCCGCCGCCTGCGTGACCTGCTGCACCGCCCGGCCGAGTTGAGGCAGGCTCGCGCACAGAGCACCGGCCAGTTCGGGCGGAAGCGCGTCGAGCCGCTCGTAGTGGTCCTTGGGCACCCAGAGCAGGTGCCCGTCGGCGAGCGGTCCCACGTCCAGGAAGGCCAACCCGGCGTCGCTCTCGTGGATTCGATGGGTGGGGATGTCGCCGGCGACGATCTTGCAAAACACGCAGTTGGGATCGCGGGCCATGGCAGCCTCCAGGTATGGGCTGGGTGAGACGCCGGGGCACCGGCCTCCGCTCCGCGTCACCGCGGCCCGAGCTCACGCCGGCCCCGACCCGGTGGGCGGGCGGCGATACCCGGCGCCGCCGCGTGAGTCACGCGTCCGCGTCGGTTGACTCCGTCGGCTCGCCCGATTGGGGTTCTTCGACGGGCGTCTCGGCCGCCGGTTGGGCGGCGGCGCCGGCGGTCTTGCCGCCCTTGCGCGCGGACTTGACGGCCAAGGCGTAGCGGGCATCGGCTCGCCGGCGCCGGGCCGTCTTCCCGGCCTTGGCCACCGGGCCCGGACTCTTCTCTTCGCCCACGAGTTGGACGACGGCCTGGGGGCCATGATCGCCCACCCGCGGCTTGGCCAACCGGATGAGTCGCGTGTACCCGCCCTCGCGATCGTCGAACCGGGCGGCGACGGTGTTGATCAAGCGGTGGGCGACCGACTCGCCGGTGAACGCGAGCCGCCCTTTGGCCTGCCCGGTCCGGTGGCGACGCCCGCTCGGAGACCGCAGGGCGGCGGCTCGCTTGGCGTCGGACATATCATCGTAGGACTCGCGGTGCTCGGCGGGGATCAGGGACCGGGCGGAGAGCAGTTTATGAATCTGTCGCCGTGCGGTCTGGCTTCCCGCCCGTGCCTTTTTGGCGAGCGTGATGAGCTTCTCGAGGAAGGGCCGGATATCCTTGGCCTTGGCCAACGTGGTGCGCACCTGCCCGTGCTCGATGAGGCTCTGGGCCAGATTACGCTGCATGGCGCGTCGGTGGGCCGACGTGCGGTTCAGTTTCTTGTACGTGATGCGGTGTCGCATGATCCTGCCCCGACAAGGGTTTCCTGCTCTGCGGTCGCCGTCCTACGCGCGACCGGGCGTTCTGTCCGTAGTTGCTTCGCGGCGATACCACACCGCGCCGTACGGCGTCATGCCTCCTGATGATCGTTGACCGGCACTTCCGGGCCGTCCGCCTCGCTGTCCGGGTCCGGTTCCGGCTCGCCGATCGGCGGCGGGCTGGTCAGCCTGGCCAGGTCATCCGCGAGCCCCGTGACCGTCGGCGTCATGATGTCGTTCGGGTCGGCCGGGCCGCCTTCGAATCCGCCGTCCCCGCCGTGGGGGACGTTCATGCCGAGTCCCAGGCCAAGGTCGGCCAGCTTCCGCCGGACCTCCCGCAACGACGTCTTGCCGAAGCTACGGACGCGGAGCAGTTCCGCTTCCGTCTTGCGAACCAGTTCCCCGATGGTGGTGACCCGGGCCGACTCCAGGCAGTTGCTCGCCCGGACGGACAGGTCGAGCTCGGAGATCGGTCGGGAGAGCTGGGCCTGCAGTTCCGAATCCACCCGGTCCTCGACGGTCGGGCGGGGCGGCGGCTCTGACACCATGCTGTCACCGAGCTCGTAGTACTGCACGAAGGGGTTGAGGTGCTTCCGCAGGATCTTGGCGGCTTCGACGACCGCGTCCTCCGGCATGACGGTGCCCCGCGTCCAGACTTCGAGGATCAGCCGGTCGTAGTTGGTGCGCTGCCCGACGCGGGTTTCTTCCGTCCGGTACCGCACCCGCACCACGGGCGAGAAGACGGAATCGACCGGGATAACGCCGATCTCCTGCTCCAGCCCCTCGTTCTCTTCGGCGGTCTGGTACCCGCGGCCCCGGCCGGCCGTCATTTCCACCTCGAACCGCACATCGTCGGTCAACGTGCAGATCAGCTGGTCCTTGTTGATGATTTCGATGCCCGCTTCACACTCGATGGCCTCGGCCCGGATCTCGCCGGCCTGGTCGGCCACCAGCTTCATATGCTTGATGTCGGCCTCATCCCCTTCGATTTTCACGACGAGGCTCTTGATGTTCAGGATGATGTCCGTGACGTCTTCGAGGACGCCGGGCAGGGACGTAAACTCATGAGGGGCGTCAGCGATCTTGACCGCGATGACGGCCGCACCTTCGAGGCTGGACAGCAGGATCCGCCGGAGGGAGTTGCCCACCGTGGTCCCGAATCCGCGCTCGAACGGCTCGATGGTGAAGCGCCCATACGTGTCGGTGCTTACCGTCTCGTCCTTGATCACCCGGCTCGGCAGTTCCAACCCTCGCCACCTGATACGCATCGACCTGATCTCCTCGCGGGTTTGCGTTGTCTCGCGCCGTCCACCGCTGGCCGCCGGCGACTGCGCCGGACCGCCCTAGCGGCTGCACATCTCGACGATCAATTGGGTCTGCACCGCAGGTACCTGAGCATCTTCGGGGCCGGGCAGTGCCACAATATTGCCCTCCAGCTGGTTGGGGTCCAGCTGCAACCACGGCTGCACCGCCGGCCCGCCATCACCCAGGTTGGTGCGTACCACCTTCTGGCTGCGCTCGGTGGGGCGTGCGGTGATCTTGTCCCCCACGGATACCAGGAACCCGGGGCGATCCACTTTCCGTCCGTTCACGTGGACGTGCCCGTGTCCGATCAACTGCCGGGCGGCCCGGCGCGACACGGCGAACCCGAGCTTGCAGACGACGTTGTCCAGACGGCGTTCCAGCAGGGTCAACAGTGCGTCACCGGTGTTGGCCCGGGCCCGCTCGGCCATCCGGAAGTACACCAGAAACTGGCGCTCCCACACGCCGTAGTAGCGTTTGAGCTTCTGCTTCTCCCGCAGGCGTACGCCGTACGAACTGGCCTGCCGCCGGCGACGCCAGGCATGCATGCCCGGCGGCGCGTTCCGCGACTGCCGTTCGAGCGGGCACTTGGCGGTCTCGCACCGAATGCCCTTGAGGTGGAGTTTCTTGCCTTCACGCCGGCACTGCCGGCAAGCCGGACCTGTATTCCGTCCCATGACTGCTCGCCTGATCGATCCTCTGATCTCGCGGCTCCCGTCCGGAATCCGCTCCGATCGGTGCCACGCCGTTGACGCTGACGACTCGCGATCCCTCGCACCCTCTCCTCTTCACCCGCCGATGCCCTTACACCCGCCGACGCTTGGACGGCCGACACCCGTTGTGGGGCAAGGGCGTTACGTCCTCGATCGACTGGATATTCATGCCGGCCGCCTGCAACGCGGTGATGGCCGACTCGCGACCCGAACCCGGGCCCTTGACCCGCACTTCCAGCTCGACCAGCCCGAACTTGCGGGCGGCCTGGGCCACCTGCTCCGCGGCGCGTTGGGCCGCGAACGGCGTGCTCTTGCGGGTCCCCTTGAACCCGACCGTGCCCGCTGACGCCCACGCCAGCACCTCGCCGTTCAAGTCGGTGATCGTGACCATGGTGTTGTTGAACGTGGCCTTGATGTGGGCAATGCCGCGGGCCACGCTACGCCGCGTCTTGCGCTTGGCTGAGGCTTTCTTAGCCACGATGCATCTCCTTCACGCCCTTCTTGCCGGCCACGGTCTTCTTCGGGCCCTTGCGGGTCCGGGCATTGGTCCGCGTGCGCTGCCCGCGCACCGGCAACCCGCGGCGATGACGCAATCCTCGATAACACCGAATATCCCGCAACCGGGCGATGTTCGCGTTCACCTGTCGACGCAACTGACCCTCGACCTGGTAGTTCCGGTCGATGACCGACGCCAGCCGCGATAACTCGTCCTCCGTCAGGTCCTTCGCCCGGACCATCGGATCGATGTCCGCGTCCTTGAGCACCTGGAGGGCGGTGTAGTGTCCGATCCCGTAGATGTAGGTCAACGAGATTCGAATCTGCTTGTCGTTCGGAATATCAACGCCTGCAACACGTGGCACGAGTCGTCTCCTTTGTCCGTTCCTTGGCCCGTCAGCCCTGACGCTGCTTGTGACGCGGATTGGTGCAGATAACCCGCACGACACCCTTGCGCTTGACGATCCGGCAGTTCTCGCAGATCCGCCGCACGCTCGCTCGCACTTTCATCTCGGTTCCTGCCTTCCTGCGCAGCCTTCCGGCGCGAACGGCCGGCCGCCGCCCGTCAGCCCCGGCCATCACTCAATACGTCGGCGCCGTCCTGGGTCACCGCAACCGTGTGCTCGTAATGGGCCGACAACCTGCCGTCCCGCGTATGCACGGTCCAACTGTCATCGCCGGGCCTGGTCAGGTGCGTACCCGCGTTGACCATCGGCTCGATCGCCAGCACCATGCCCACGTGCAAGACGAAATCCTCGCCGGGCCGCTGCCCGTCCCAGTAGTTGGGGACCTTCGGATCCTCGTGCATCTCCCGACCGATTCCGTGCCCCACGAAATCGCGGACCACGGACAGACCACGCTCCTCCACGAACAACTGCATCCGGCGAGCGACCTCGCTCCACCGTCGGCCGGGGGCGATCTCCCGAATCGCCAGCTCCAGCACCTGCCGGGTCACGTCCATCAGGTGCCGGGCGTCCGGCGCCACGTGTCCCACCGGCAACGTCACCGCCGAGTCGCCGCAATACCCGTTCAGACGCACACCGCAGTCGATGCTGACGATGTCGCCCTCCTCCAGCGCCCGGTCGCCCGGGATCCCGTGCACGATCTCGTCGTTCACGCTGATGCACAGGGCGGCCGGAAACGGAAAGCGAGCCTGCGGGTTCACCACCCCTTTAAAAAGGGGGGTCCCGCCGGCCTCGGCGATCAGCTCTTCCGCCCGGCGATTGAGGTCGCCGGTCACCACGCCCGGCGCGACCCTGCGGCGCATCTCCGCCAACACCCGGTACACCACCGCGTTGGCGCGACGCATCAACTCGATCTCGCGGGCGCTTTTGAGAATCCAACCGCCCCGCCCTCGCCGACCAGTGGCCATCATCATTCGACGTCCCTGGGTCGGGGACACCTTCTCCTGCCCGGTGGACCTCGCGACTCCGCCACCGGGCGCCTTGCGGCACGGCTTACCGGGCCGGGTCCGCATACTACCGGCTCCCCTTGATCGGTCCCTCACCACCCAGGAATCCCTGGTAGTTCCGCATGATCAGGTTGGCCTCGATCCGCTGGACCAGGTCCAGGGCCACGCTGACCACGATCAAGAGGCCCGTGCCGCCCAGGAACGCGGACACGAAAAACGGGATCTTCAACCAGGCCGCCACGACGGTCGGGATGATCGCGATCAGAGCCAGGAACCCCGCCCCGACGTACGTGATCCGACCCATGACCTTTTCCAAGTAATCCGCCGTCCGCTTGCCCGGACGCAGCCCTGGGATAAAGCTCCCATAGTCCCGGAGGTTGTTCGCCATCTCCTTGGGCTGAAACTGGACCGTGGTCCAGAAATACGCGAAGAAATAGACCATTCCCACGTAGAACACCACGTAGACGTAGCTCCCGGTCCGGAACCACTCGCTCATCTTCATCCAGAACCCGCCCGCGTACCACACGGCACCGAGCCAGTCGAAGACCATCGACGGGAAGATCAGCAGCGAACTGGCGAAGATGATCGGCATCACGCCGCCGTGGTTCACGCGCAGGGGGAGGTACTGGCGCTGCCCGCCGTACACCCGTCGCCCGCGGGTCTGTTTGGCCTGCTGGATCGGGATGCGCCGCTGCCCCTGCGTGATCAGAATGGCCCCCGCCACCACCGCCACGAACGCCAACACCAGGAACAGGATCTTCGACGGCCCCATCGCGTTGGCCGTCCCCGTGTTGATGCGGAACTCCGCGTTCTGAATCACGTACCCGACCGCCACCGGCAATCGGGCCAGAATCCCGGCCATGATGATCAGCGAGATGCCGTTGCCGATCCCGTACTCATCGATCTGCTCACCCAGCCACATCAGGAAAACCGTACCGGTGGTGAGGGCGGTGATGGCGAAGAAGAAGTACAGGATACTGTCGCGGAACGGCGCGTAGATGAACCCGCCGGCACTGCCGCTGCTGCCCTGCAGGAATCGCAGCCAGATGATCGCCTGGATCACGCACAGCAGCACCGTGGCGTACCGCGTGTACTCCTGGATCTTCTTGCGGCCGCTCTCGCCCTCCCGCTGGAGCTTCTCCAGGGCCGGCACCACCGTCACCAACAACTGGAAGATGATCGACGCGGAAATATAGGGCATGATGCCCAGCCCGAAGATGGTGCTCTGGCGCAAGTTGCCGCCGGTGAAGATGGCGAAGTACTCGGCGAGGTTCCCCAGCGGGCCTCCGCCGCCACCGGTGGACGCCATGGCCTGCTGGTTCACCCCCGGAACGGGAACCGCGAACCCGAGCCGGTAAATGACCAGCAGCCCGAGCGTGAACAGGATCTTGTTCCGCAACTCGGGAATCTTGAAGATGTTCAGGAACGTTCGAAACATATCGCCTGGTCCCATGTATCGCCGCAGCAGCCGCAGGGCCCGCGGTCACGCTGCGTCGGGTGCCCCATGAACATGAACCACCCGGACCTCGCCGCCGGCGGCGGTGATGGCCTCGGCCGCCTTCCGGCTGAACTTGGCCGCCTCCACCGTCAGCTTCTTCGACAGCGAACCGTCTCCGAGAATCTTGACCGGGAGCCGATTGTTGCGCACGAGCCGGGCATCGACCAGGGCCTGCGCGTTGATCACGTCGCCCGCCGAGAACCGCGTCTCCAGGTCCTTGATGTTCACCACGCTGTAGCGGACGGCGAACTTGACGTTGCTGAAGCCGCGCTTGGGCATGCGACGGAACAACGGCATCTGGCCGCCCTCCGCGAACTTGCGGTGGGTCCAGCCGGCCCGCGAGCCACCGCCCTTGTGACCCCGCGTCGACGTCTTGCCCCGGCCACTCCCCGGGCCCCGCCCGATCCGCTTACGACGCCGGTGGGCCCCCGCTCGTTTGGTGATTTCCGTCACGTTCATGATCGACCGCCTATCCTGCCAGCGACACGCCGCGAATGCGAGCGATTTCCTGGCGATCGTACAGTCCGGTCAGCGCCTCAAACGCCGCCCGGACGAGGTTCTTGGGACTGTTGGACCCGTAACTCTTGGTCAGCACGTCGCGAACGCCCGCCAATTCCAGCACCGGGCGGACACTGCCGCCCGCGATGACGCCGGTACCCTCCGACGCGGGGATCATCAGCACCCGGCTGGCCCCGAACCGCCCCCACGTCCGGTGCGGCAGCGTTCCGCCACGGAGCCCGATGCGTTTCATCTTCCGGTGGGCGAGCTTGCGGGCCTTGTCGACCGCCGACGGCACCTCCGGGGCCTTGCCGTAGCCGATGCCGACCCGTCCGTTGCGGTCGCCGACCACCACCAGGGCGGCGAAGCTGAACCGCCGGCCTCCCTTGACCACGGTGGCGCAGCGGTAGATCTTGACGACCTCCTCTTCGAATTCCGACTCTTCGCGCTGAAAGAAATCCTGACTCATGAGCATCCGTCCGATCGTTGGGCCCGTTTCTTCAGGCCCGTTGGGCTCAGAACTTCAAGCCGCCCTCCCGGGCCGCGTCGGCCAACGCCTTGACACGCCCGTGATACTTGTACCCGTTGCGGTCAAACGACACCGTCGTGATCCCGGCCGCCAGCGCCCGCTGGGCGAGCGTCATGCCGACCGCCCTGGCGGCCTCGACGTTGCCGCCGTTGGTCACACGGTCCCGCATGTCCTTGGCCCGCGTGCTGGCCGAGCATAGGGTCACGCCCTGCTCGTCGTCGACGATCTGGGCGTACACGTTCTTCAGGCTGCGAAAGACCGTCAGCCGCGGGCAACCTTCAGTGCCGAACACGTCTTTGCGCACCCGCCTCTTGCGGCGGGAGCGGCGAGCCGCTTTGAGCTTGTTCGAATCCATGATGACTCAACTTCCTCGACGCCGCGGATCGCGTGACGGGCCAGCCGGTCGCCCGCGTCGCGGTCCCGTCCCGTCCTAGCCGCCACCGCTGGCAAACGCCTTGCCCTGCTTGCGGCGGATCTGTTCCCCGGCGTACCGAATCCCTTTTCCTTTGTAGGGCTCGGACTTGCGGATCATCCGGATGTCCGCACAGAACGACCCCACCAGTTGCTTGTCCATCCCGCGCACCGTGAACTTGGCCGGCTCGGAGTCGCCGCGAGCCGCCTTCACGTCGACCGTGACCTCCAACCCGCTGGGGATCTCGATCTCGAACTGCGGTTTGTTCTTCCCGCCGCGGCCCATGAAACCACAGTTCAGGTGGAGCTTGTTGCCGACCACGTCGCAACCGTAGCCGGTGCCGTAGATTTCCAACTGACGCTGGAACCCGTTGGTCACCCCTTCCACCATGTTCGCGATCAACGCCCGCACCAGCCCGTGGCAGGCCCGGTGCTGCCGGTTGTCCGAGCGCCGCGACACGCGTATGACGTTCTCGGTCCCGTCCAGTTCGACCGTGATGCCGTCCGGGACCCTCTGGGTCAGCGACCCGTTGCCGGAGGAGACGGTCACCTCGGCGCCGTTGACTTTGACCTCCACGCCGCTGGGCACGGGGACCGGTCTTTTGCCCACTCGAGACATCGTTCTTGTCCGTCCTTTTCAGTCACCGAGTCCGCCGCGTCGGCGGTCGGTCCGGCCTCGCCGAGATCAGTACACGGTACAGATCAACTCGCCGCCCACCTTCTTTTCGCGGCAGACTCGATCACTCAACACGCCCTGGCTCGTCGAGACGATCGCGATCCCGAGACCGTCCATCACGCTGGGCAGGTCACCCACGCCGGCATACCGCCGCCGACCGGGTTTCGACTCCCGTCGGATGGCATGGATCACGTCCTCCCCGTTGGGGCCATACTTCAAAGCCAGGCGAAGGATGCCTTGCTTCGTATCCTCGATCAGGTCGTACGAAGCGATGTACCCCTCGTCCTTGAGCACCTGGGCAATACCGACTTTGATCTTTGACGACGGCACTTTGACCTGCTGGTTCCGGACACGTACCGCATTGCGAATCCGGGTCAGCATGTCGGCTATGGGATCACTCCACATCGGGTTTACCCTCTCTTGCGTCCTTCGATCCAATCGGGGCCTGCGGGCCGCGTTCCGTGCGGTGCCGGCCCGGCGGCCTCCCGCCACCAGCCCCCACATCCTGTCGTGATCACCAACTCGCCTTCCGCATGCCCGGGATCTTGCCCTCGTGGGCGAGCGTCCGCAGGCAGATCCGACAGATCCGGAACTTGCGGTACACGGCACGCGAGCGCCCGCACAACTGGCAGCGGCGAATCACCCGCACCCGAAACTTCGGCGGCTTGTTGGCCTTGTTCATCCAGGCTTTCGTAGCCATTACTGCTCCTCACCGGCCGGCCGGCGGAACGGCATTCCGAGCTTGGTGAGCAGGCCCCGCGCCTGCTCGTCCGAGGGAGCCGACGTCACTAACGTGACATTCATCCCCTGAGAGAACTCCACCTTGTCGATGTCGATCTCCGGGAAAACGGACTGATCGGCCACGCCCATCGAGTAGTTCCCGTGCCCGTCGAACGCGTCCGGGCTCAACCCGCGGAAGTCCCGCATACGCGGGATGGCCAGGTTGATCAGCCGATCCACGAACTCGTACATCCGCCGGCCGCGGAGCGTCACCTTGGCACCGATCTCGTACCCGGTTCGCAACTTGAAGTTCGACACGCTCTTGCGGGCCCGGCAGATCGCCGGTCGCTGCCCGGTGATGCGCGACAGGTCGTCCACCGCGGCCGGCAGGCGCTTCTTGTCCTGTATCGCCTTGCCCAGGCCCATCGATACCACGACCTTCTCCAGGCGCGGCACCGCCATGGCGTTCTTGATGTCGAACTCCGTCCGGAGAGCGGGGATGATCTTCTTCCGGTACTCTTCCTGCAACCTATCCATGGCCAATCACCATGTTCCTCGATCGTTCCTGATCCTCGACGGCCGCTGATCCCGATCGCGATCGATCCTCGACCGTCGACGACGCATTCGCGGCCGCCATCACGTCGACTCCACTTTGCGGAGCGTCTCCAGCGTGTTGCCGGCCTGCGACACGCGTTTCTTCGACACCACCTTCCCGCCCGCGTCCCGGGCCACCTCGAAGTGGACCCGCCGCCCCCGACCCACCTTCGTGTCGTAGGGCAGCACGTTCGACACGTGAATCGGGGCCTCCTTCTGAAGCCGACCGCCCTGCGGGTTCCGCCGGCTCGGACGAACGTGGCGATACACCATGTTCACCCCTTCGACCACCACCAGACCGCGACGGCGGTCGATCCGCAGGACCTTGCCCCGCGCCCCCTTGTGGTCGCCCGCGATCACCTCGACGATCTGCTCTTTTCGTATATGACTGGCCATCGGCTGACTTCCGTCACTCGGGTTCCGTCATTCGCATTCGGTCATTCGCATTCGGTCATTCGCTCACCGCCGCGTCACACCACCTCGTCGGCCAGCGAGATGATCTTCATGTAGCCCCGCTCGCGCAGCTCGCGAGCCACGGCCCCGAAGATCCGCGTGCCCCGCGGATCGTTGTTGGCGTCCAGGAGAACGACAGCGTTGCTGTCGAACCGAACGTAGCTGCCGTCCGGCCGCCGCGTGGCCTTGCGGGCCCGCACCACGACGGCTCGGGCCTTGCGCCGCGTCGACCGGTCCTTCCGCGACATCCCACCCACGAAGTCACTGTTGGGCAGGGCCTTCTTGACGGCCACCAGGACAATGTCCCCCACCTCGGCCCGCTTCAGGCGGTACTTGCCGCTGCGGGCCGTACTCCCTTTCCCGAGCACCGCAATCACCTGGGCCTGCTTGGCCCCAGTGTTGTCAGCCACGTCGACCATGGTCTGCATCTGAATCATCGGACACCTACGCGCCGTCAGCGCTCGAACGGGCGATCCCGTCTACGAAAGTACCTTGACCAACCGCCAACTCTTGGTCTTCGACACCGGCCGGCAGGCCGCCACCTGCACCATGTCTCCGACCTTCGCCTCGTTCTTCTCGTCGTGCACGAGCAGCTTGGTCCGGCGTCGCATGTACTTGCCGTACTTGGTGTGCTTGGTTAGACGGTTGCACACCACCACGATCGTCTTGTCACCCTTGTCGGAGGTGACCACACCGACCTGGGACGCCCGCAGTCGCCGTTCGGTTCCGCTGCCGACTCCGTCGTTGTTCGTCGCCGTCTCTGCCATGCCGCACTCAATCCTCCGTTAACTCCGTTCGCCGCCCCGGGCCGCGGCCCACCGGCCGTTACCCGCCCCGCCGGTGCGTGGCCGACGCTTCGAGGTGATACTGCTGCTCCTCGATCCCCGTCTCACCGCGCTCCTTGAGCACGGTGAAGATCCGCGCGATGTCGCGCCGGGCCTGACCCACCTGGTTGGGGTTCTCCAGCTTCTCGGTCACCCGCTGAGCCCGCAGGTCGAACAGGTGTCGGCGGAGCCGGTCCAGCTCCCCGTGCAACTCCTCGGATTTCATCTCTCGCAACTCGGCGATCTTCATCTCATCGATTCCCGCTGTGCCAGTCTCCCGTTGGGCCAGTCTCCCGTTGGGCCCATCTCTCGGCAGGCCCTTTTCCCGCTGGGCCCGCCGGACCGTGGAACGCCGGGGGCTACAGCCCGTGCTGCCGCTTCACGAAGCGACAGCGGAACGGCATCTTGTTGGCCACCCGAACCAGTGCCAGCTTGGCGATACTCTCCTCGACGCCGCCGATCTCGTAAATCACGCGGCCGGCCCGGACGCGGGACACCCACTGCTCCGGCTCGCCCTTGCCCTTGCCCATGCGCGTCTCCAGCGGCTTGGCCGACACGGGGTGATCGGGGAAGATCCGCACGTACACCCGTCCCTCGCGGTGAAGGAAGTGGGTGGCGGCCACGCGGCCGGCCTCGATCTGCCGGGCGGTGATCCACCCGGGGGACAGCACTTGAAGCCCGAAGTCCCCGAAGGAGACCTTGGTTCCGCGCGTCGCGCAACCGCGGATCTTGCCCCGGTGGGCTTTTCGGAATTTCACTCGCTTCGGCATCATCGCCATGGCCAATCTCCGTTACACCGCGACCCGCTCTCCGGATCGCCGGTGCCCGGTCGGGCAACCCGACCCCACATCATCCACGCTTCCCCCGGCGGCCCCGCCGCGGCTCCACCGCCTGCAGGGTGACCTCCTCGCCGTAATTGCCGCTGTAGAGCCAGACCTTGACACCGATGACGCCGTACGTGGTCCTGCTCACCGCATACCCGTAGTCCACGTGGGCCTGGAGCGTGTGCAGCGGGATCGAGCCGCGGATCTGCGTCTCGCGGCGGGCCATCTCCGCCCCGCCCAGTCGACCGCTGCACATGATCTTGCAGCCCTTGGCCCCGGCCTGCATGGCCGCCTCAATCCGCATCTTCATCACCCGGCGGAAGCCGGCCCGCTTGCGCAGTTGCTCGGCCACCGATTCCGCGAGCAACTGGGCATCCACGTCGGGCGACTGGATCTCCTGGATCGTCACCTTGACCTTGCGGTCGACCAGGTCCTCCAGTTCCTCCCGCAGCTTGTCGACCTCGGCCCCTTTCGGGCCGATGACCAGGCCCGGGCGGGCGGTGTGGAGCACGACCTCCACCTCGTTCCGGGTGCGACGGATGACGACCTTCGACACGGCGGCGTAGGGGGGCTGCCGGTTCAGGCGCTGATCGATGTATCGCCGGATCTTCTGGTCCTCGACCAGGCACTCGCCGAAGTCTTTCTTCGTCGGGGGGTACCAGTGAGAACGCCAGTCCTCTGTCACTCCCATCCGGAATCCGATTGGATTGACCTTTTGACCCACGTCTTGCTCCTCGTCCGCTCGGCCGCCTGGCCGGCGCCCGCCGACTCGCGGCGTTCCGCTCGGTGCTTACCGTTCAGTCACCCGCACGATCAGATGGCTGGTCCGCCGGGCGATGGGATGGGCCCGCCCCCGGTCCTTGGGACGCCACCGGCGGTAATACGGACCGCCGTCGACCCGGGCTTCGGAAACGACCAGCCGGGCCGGGTCCGCCTCCGCGTGCTCCGCGTTGTTGATCGCCGATCGCAACACGGCGGCGATCATGCCGCTGGCCCGCCGGTGGTTGAACCGCAGGATGTCCAACGCCTCGTGACACGCACGTCCCCGGATCAGGGACATGACCAGCCGCGCCTTGCGGGGACTGATCCGGGCGAACCGGTGTACGGCCCGCCATTCGTTCTGGCTTTGTACTTCCCTCGCCATGATGCTCGTTCCTCGCCCGCCGAATCGAACCTCCCGCCCGGTCACCGCACGGCCGAGCGGGCGACCGGAACCGTGGGGCGATCACCTTATCGCTTGCCTCCCCCATGCCCGCGAAACGTGCGGGTCGGGCTGAACTCCCCGAGTTTGTGCCCGACCATGTCCTCGGTCACCAGCAGGGAGACGAATATCTTGCCGTTGTGGATGTCGAACTTGTGGCCCACGAACTCGGGCACGATGGTGCACCGCCGGGCCCACGTCCGAATGGGCTGGTTCGCGTTCAGCTCCTTCGCCCGCATGACCTTGCGAAAGAGTTTCTCATCCACATACGGACCCTTTTTTTGAGATCGCGACATCGTGCGAACCTCATCCTTCCAAGCGAATCGTCCAGACCATCGACGCCGCAGTTCGAATCACGCCGCGGTGAATCGCATACGGCACCACGCTCCCGGTATTTCCAGATGCTTTATTTGCGGGGCAATACCAATTGCCCATATCGCTTACTCTTGCGCCGGCGCAAAATGCGCTTGTTCGACGGCTTGTTGGGGCTCCGCGTGGCGCCGCCCTTGGCCAGAATGCCGGTCGGGCTGCACGGGTGGCGACCGCCGCAGCGGCGACCCTCGCCGCCGCCCAGCGGGTGGTCGACCGGGTTCTTGGCGCTGCCGCGCACGCGCGGCCGGCGACCGCGATGACGGGTCCGACCCGCCTTGCCCCAGCGGAGGTTCTGGTGCTCGATGTTGCCGATCTGGCCGATGGTGGCCCGGCACTCGACCCGCACCTGACGCATTTCCCCGGACGGCATCACCAGCGTCGCCCAGCTCCCTTCCCGCGCCAGCAACCGGCAAGCGGCGCCCGCCGACCGGGCCATCTTTCCGCCCTGCCCGGCGTTGAGCTCGATGTTGTGCACGTCCATGCCGACCGGAATGGAACGCAGGGGCATGCAGTTGCCCACCTTGGGTTCGACGTGCTCGCCGCTCTCCAGGCTCTCGCCGACCTGGATGCCGAGCGGGGCGAGGATGTAACGCTTCTCCCCGTCGGCGTACCGGAGCAGCGCGATGTGGCACGACCGGTTGGGATCGTACTCGACACCCAGGACCGTGGCCGCGCAGTCATCCTTCCGCCGGCGGAAATCGATCCGCCGGTAGATCTTGCGGGCCCCGCCCCCGCGGCAACGGGCGGTGATGCAGCCGTGATGATTGCGACCGCCGTGTTTCTTGAGCCGCTCGCACAACGCCTTCTCAGGCCGCTTCCGCTTGTCCGTAATCTCGTCAAAATCGTTCACCGACGACTTGCGGCGTCCGGGAGAGGTCGGCCTGTAAATCTTGATGCCCATCGCGAATCGATCCGGTTGCCGGCCGCTGCCGGCCGCGTCGTCGTGACTCTCGCTCGTCCTAGAACAGATCAATATGGAAGCCCTGGCGGAGGACCACCACGGCTTTCTTCGTATCCGCCGTCTTGCCGATCTTGAAACGTACCCGCCGACGCTTGCCACGCCGGTTGGCGGTGCGAACCGTTTGCACCTTGACGTTGTAGATTTTCTCGATGGCCTGCTTGATCATCGGCTTCGTCGCCTCGGCGTGCACCTCGAACGTGAAGGCCCCGCCACGGGCCGGCTTCGTCCGCGTCCGGTCGTGGCTCGCCGTGCTCTGGTGCGTCCCCTTCTCGGTGACCAGCGGCCGTTTGATGATGTGGTAGATGTCCATCGTTCTGCGTTCCGCCGCTCCGCCTAGGAGCCGCCGGCCTCCTCGTCCGCACCGCCCTGCTCCGGCCGCATGGTGACCGGATCGCTCTTCAGAATCTCGAATGCCCGCATCGAGAACACCAGCCGCGGCCGGCGGAGCACCTCGTAGGCGTTCAAATGCCGCACCGGGCGAATGTCGATCTTGGGGATGTTCCGCCCCGACCGGTAGATCGCCTCGTTCCGCTCGTCCAAGGCGACCAGGCAGCCCCGATCGGCACCGATGGCCTGGAGCAGCGCGACGAAATCTTTAGTCTTGGGGGTATCGAAGGCGAGGTCTTTGACGATGACGGCTTCCTGGCTGGTCAGCTTGGCGAGGATGGCGTTGTTCCGCGCCAATCGTCGCATCTTCTTGGGTAGGTCCTTGCGCCAGTTCTGTTCGCCCTTGGCGAACGCGACGCCGCCGCCGCGACGGATGTTGGTGCGGACCGTCCCCATCCGGGCGTTGCCCGTGCCCTTCTGACGGTACAGCTTCCGGGTCGACCCTTCGACCATGCCACGGCTCTTCGTCCGCGCACTGCCCTGGCGCTGGTTGGCGCGATAGGCCACGATCGCCTGCTTCAATAGCTTCGGACGTACCCGCCCGCCAAGAGCGTTCGGATCGATTTCCATCGACCCGGCGTCCTTGCCCTGCATGTCAACCACTGGCACCGAAATCATGACGTCTATCATCCTCGGCCTCTCGAGCGGGCCCGGCCGGCATCCCCGGGACCAAAACGCCCAAGGACCCAGAATCTCAGGGATCCGGCAACCCTAGGGCTTCGTCTTCGACTGCCGAACGAAGACCAGCGCCCCGTTGGGCCCCGGGATGCTCCCCTTGATCAGCAGCAGATTGTTCTCCTTGTCGACGCCGAGCAGGCGCTGGCACCGGCTGGTACGGACCTTGTTCCCGTGCTGGCCGGCCATCCTCATGCCCTTCTTGATCCCGCGGCCCTTGGCCCCGGAGGCGTGCCCACAGATGCTGCCCGGCGACCGGTGCTTGCGTTCCACGCCGTGGCTCGCCTGCTGACCGCCGAAGCCCCAGCGACGCATCACGCCGGTGAACCCGCGGCCCTTCGACACGCCGGTGACGTCGACGAACCCGACATCCTCGGCGAACAGGTCCACGGTCAGAACGTCGCCCCGGGCCACGTCCGCCTCCGCCGACAACCGCACTTCGCGGTGCACCCGCTTCGGCCCGGTCCCCGCCTGGGCGGCGTGACCGATCAACGGCTTGGTCGAGCGGTGCGGCTTCACGTCCTCGAAGCCGATCTGGACCGCGTCGTACCCGTCGCACGCCATCGTGCGCACCTGCATCACCGTGCACGGACCCGCCTGCACCACGGTGACCGGCGTGACCCTGCCGCCGTTGTCGCACACGCGCGTCATGCCGATTTTCCTGCCAAGCAATGCCGGTATCATGACAGTCTGTTCACTTTCGAGGGTCCGCCGCCACCGTAGGGACTGACCCTTTTCGCTCCGGTGATCCCATGCCGTGCGATCCAACTCACACAGCTGAATGTATTTCAAGAGTTCGCCGCGCTCGCCCGGTCCCTGCTGGGCGACCCCGGCGGGCGAATCGACGCATCCGAGGCTACGTCTTGATGCGGATAAACACACCGGCAGGAACAACGAGCCGGTTCAACGCCTCGACCGTCCGAGGAGTCGGATCGTAAATGTCAATCAGGCGCTTGTGTGTCCGTAACTCAAACTGCTCCCGAGATTTCTTGTCGATGTGCGGACCGCGAAGGACTGTATATCGTTCGATTCGCGTGGGCAACAGCACGGGCCCGTGTACCACGGCGCTGGTCCGCTTGGCATGTTCGACAATCTCGCGGGCGGAAGCATCCAACGCTCCATGGTCGTATGCCTCCATTCGTATCCGAATCCTGTTCGACGCCGCCGTCATGCCCTTGCCTGCCCCAAAAAACAGCCTGCGCAATCTCCATCCACACTGTCGCAGCCCCAGCGCGACAGACGGGCTAACCTACCCGCTCGACGGCGTTTGTCAACACCTCGACGGGGGAAGAACGCAAGAAAAATTACAAACCGCGCGGCGAATCCAGCCAGACTGCAATCCGTTTGCCCGGCCGGCCAACGCCGCCCCGCCCTCACGCTTTCCCCAGCATCCGACGCACCACCGCCTCCGGCACGGGGGCGTATCGCAACGGCTCGATGGTGACCGAGGCGCGGCCCTGGGAAAGGCTCCGCAGCTCGGTCACGTACCCGAACATCTCGGAGAGCGGGGCCTCCGCGGCGATCACGCGACTGCGGCCGCGGAGATCGGTCCCCGTGATCACCGCCCGGCGCCCGTTCAGGTCCCCGTTGATCGACCCGAAATACTCGTCCGGGGTACAGACCTCGATGCGCATAATCGGCTCCAACAGTATCGGGGAGGCCGCCGCCATCGCGCGTTCAAACGCCAGTCGGCCTGCGTTTTCAAAGGCGACGTCCGAACTGTCGGCGTCATGCTGCTGGGCGCCGAGCAGGGTGACCTTCCAATGGATCAACGGATACCCGATCACCGGGCCGACGGTGGCCGCCCCGCGAATCCCCGATTCGGCGGCCTCCACGTACTCCGTTCGGAGGACGCCGGTGCCGAGAGCCGACTCGACCTGCTCCGTGACGCCGGTGACGTCGAGCGGCACCGGCTCCACGCGCACTTTCAATACGGCGAAGTGGGTGCGACCACCGATCTCACGGATGAAACTCCCTTCCGCCTCGGCCGTCCCCACCACCGTTTCGCGGTACGACGCCTGCGGTTTGCCCACGTGCACGTCGACGTTCATGTCCCGGGTGAGTCGCTCGACCAGGACCGCCAGGTGCAGCTCGCCCATGCCCTGGATCAGCGTCTGGCCCGTCTCCGGGTCGATCTTGGGGCGGAAGGTCGGGTCCTGGCGGGCGAGGGCTTTCAGGGCATCGGCCAGCTTGTCCCGGTCCCGCGAGGAGGTGGGCTCGATGGACTGGACGATCACCGTCTTGGGGAACGTGATCGACTCGAGCAGTACCGGACGGCGGGGATCGCAAAGCGTGTGCCCGGTCAGCACGTCCTTGGGTCCGATGGCCGCCACGATGTCGCCGGCCACCGCCTCTTCGAGCTGTTCGCGCCGCTTGGCGAACACGCGGAACATGCGGGTGATGGCTTCCTTCTTCCCTGTATTGGCGTCAAGGATCTTCACGCCAGGCCGAAGCGTGCCCGCATAAATCCGCAGGAAGTAGAGATCGAGCGGCTTGTCGGCCACGATCTTGAACACGAGGGCGGCGAGCGGCTCGCCGGGATCGGCCCGCAGGGTGATGTCCCGCCGCAGGTCGGCCGTGGCCGCCATCGCCGGGCCGCGGTGGCTCTTGCGCTCGGGGGCGTGTCCGATCGGCGGCGGCACGTCGAGCGGTGACGGCAGGTAGTCACACACGGCGTCCAGGAGCGGCTGGACGCCCATGTACCGCAGGGCGGAACCACAGAGCACGGGCTGGAGGGTGTTGGCGATGGTCGCCGCCCGCAGGGCCGACCTGAGTTCCTCGCTCTCGATCGGCTCGTCCGAGAGGTACTTCTCCGTCAGTTCGTCCGACGTCTCGGCCACCTGCTCGATGAGATGGGCCCGCCACGTCTCGACTTCGTCACGCAGGGCGTCGGGGATGTCTCGGGCATCGATCTTCGATCCCATCTGATCCGGCGCGAAAAAGAGCGCCTTGCGGGTCAGCAGGTCGATCACACCCTCGAAGCTCGCCTCCGCCCCGATCGGGATCTGGAGTGCCACCGGGTTGGCATGAAGATGCTCGACGATCGAGCGAAAGGCATGGGTGAAGTCCGCCCCCACCTTGTCCATCTTGTTGATGAAGCAGATCCGCGGCACGCGATAGCGATCCGCCTGCCGCCACACCGTCTCCGACTGGGCTTCGACGCCTTCCTTGGCGTCGAACACGGCCACCGCCCCATCCAGCACCCGCAGGGAGCGCTCGACCTCCGCGGTGAAGTCCACGTGCCCCGGCGTGTCGATGAGGTTGATCCGGTGGTTCTTCCAGGGGCAGGTGACGGCGGCCGAGTAGATGGTGATCCCCCGCTTCTGCTCCTGCTCCTCGAAGTCGGTGATCGTCGTCCCGTCGTCGACGTTGCCCATGCGGTGGGTCCTGCCCGTGTAGTACAGGATCCGCTCGGTGGTGGTGGTCTTGCCGGCGTCGATGTGCGCGGCGATGCCGATGTTACGCACTTTGGCCAGGTTCACGCTCATCCCGCCGACTCCTCGGATCGCCGCCCGTCCGCGCCGTGGACCGGGCCGGCGGCCGGCCTGAACCGCGGTCGGACCACCGCGGGCCCTCCTTCCCTCACGCCGATGGTGCAGTGCCGACGGGGGGGGGGCGCCCGCCCGCGCGCCCCCCGGGGGGGGGGCGGGGGGGGGGGGCCGCG
>CAZBUJ010000019.1:0-71304 GCA_964495075.1 uncultured Phycisphaeraceae bacterium | reverse complement strand
TTCGTACCGGCGATTCGGGTCCTTTTCCAGCGCCTTGAGGCATATGGTCTCCAGGTCGTACGGGACCCGCGCGTCCCGCACGCGGGGCGGTTCGATGTCGGACGTCAGAATCTGCGTAATCACCTGCTCGCGTGAATCGCCGGGATGCGGGGGCACCAGCGTCAGCCACTCGTACAGCGTCGCTCCGAGCGAGTAGATGTCGGTGCGGTGATCGACCAGCACGTCGCCCCGCGATATCTGCTCGGGCGACATGTACAGGGGCGAACCGAGGAACTCGCCGGTGACGGTCAGGCCGGGCTGCTCCAGCACCCGCGCCAAGCCGAAGTCGGAAACGCGAATCTTGCCGTCCTCGCCGATGATCAGGTTGTGGGGCTTGACGTCCCGGTGAATCACGCCCTGGCGATGCGCGTAGTCGAGGGCGTCGGCCACGTGGGCGACGTACTCCGCGATGCGGTCATAGTCACCGGTTTTGCGGGCGATGCCCGCGGTGGACACCCCGCTGAACGTGCCGGACGCGCTGAGCCGGGCCGGGCCGACCGCGCTCCCGCCGGGAAGCAACACCGTGTCCGCCGCGGAACTCGACCGCGGCGACGCCCCCGATGAGCCGCCGCCGGCCTGACCGGCCTCGTCACGAAGCCCGCTGATGAGTTCAAAAACGGTAAGACCCCGAACGAACTCCATCGCGTAGTAATTCAATCCGCCGTCCGCGCCCTGGGCGAAGATGGGTACGATGTGGGCGTGGTGCAGTTTGGCCGCCGCCTGGGCCTCCCGGCGGAACCGGATGACCGACGATTCGGGTACGGCCGCGGTGCGGGCGAGCACCTTGAGGGCCACCACGCGGTCGAGGGAAGCCTGATGGGCTTCGTAAACCGTGCCCATCCCGCCGTGGCCCACCTCGCGCAGCACGCGGTACTCGCCGATCATCCGCCCGATCAGCGAGGGTACCCCGTCGCCGTCGCCGGCGCCGGCGCCGGAACCGGATGTTCCCCCGGAGTTTGTTCCGGAATTCGTCATCGTGCCGACTGATTGATCCCTCGGTCACCTCCGCCAGCCCCGGCACGCCACCGGGATTGGCGGTACAAACCACGTCCGAGTAGACGCCCGGGAACTCACCCTCCCGCCGATGATCCCAACACTCTGGTGGTTGTTCTACGCGTCTGGCGGGCCATCCGATACACCTTAAATCTGCCGCAATCGCCGGTACCCGTCAATTCGAATGTCCGTAAGTTTTTATAAATTGGCCGACTTGCGCGCATACGCACCACCGCGGCGCCCCGGCCACCGCATCCCCGGGCGTGACCGACGACCCGCCCACTCATTCGGGAAAGGCGGCCCGATATTCGCCCGCCGCGTGGCGTTCGTTCAGCGCGCGGTATTCCGTCACCGCACGGCGCAGGTAGGCCTGATCGGCCTCGCGGACCGCCCGCACCACGCGAGCGGGAATACCCATGACCACCGTGGCGTCCGGGACGACCATGCCCGGCGTGACGACCGCCCCCGGGGCCACGACGCACCCCGCCCCCACCTCCGCGTCGTCCAGAACGACGGAGCCGATTCCGATCAGCGATCGGGGGCCGACCCGCTTGCAGTGCACCACCGCCCGATGGCCGATCGTGACCTCATCGCCGATCGTCAGCGGGACACCCTTGTTGCAGTGCAGGACCGAGCCGTCCTGGATGTTCACCCATCGACCGATGCGAATCGGGGCCACGTCGCCGCGAATCGTCACGTGGTGCATCACCGTACAGCCGTCACCCAGCGTGACCGCCCCCCCGATGTACGCGGTGTGTGCCACGTATACGCCCCGGCCGAACTGAACGCGATGCGCGGGATAGGACATCCGAATAGTGTACACGTGCGGTGTCGGTTCCGCCAACGGAAGCGGCGCCACCGAACCGGTCACGCCACGGGCGTTCCGCTGGACCCATTTGCCCGACGACGATCAAGCGTCCTACAATCCGACACGATGAGTAACTTCCGTGTCACCCCAATTGTGATGGTGGCGTTGATCGTCGCCGGCTGCGAACGGGCGGCCACGCACGAGCCGGTCCCGGCGAACGGCGTGAATCCCAGCGCCGGCAACGACACGGCCGCTTCGGCCCAATCACCAGGAAGGACTCCCATGCCCGGAACCGACGACCCGGACACGACCGGCCCGAAGGCGCGAACCGACGAGGAATGGCGCGACCGACTTACCGCGGAGCAGTACCGCGTCACCCGCCAATGCGGTACCGAGGCGGCGTTTACGGGCAAGTACTGGCACCACAAAGCAGACGGCGTGTACCGTTGCGTGTGCTGCGGGCAACCGCTTTTCAGCTCGAAGACCAAGTACGATTCCGGCTCCGGTTGGCCCAGTTATTGGCAACCGGTCGCGCCCGACGCGATTCGATCGGAAGCCGACAACTCGCTCGGGATGCGGCGTACGGAAGTGCTGTGCAGCCGATGCAACGCCCACCTCGGCCACGTGTTCGAAGACGGGCCCGCCCCGACGGGCCTGCGTTACTGCATCAACTCGGCCGCGCTCGATTTCCAGGGCGAAGAGTAGACCAGGAGGGCATGACCGTACGCGGCAAGCGGTCCGGCGTACCGTTCCCGCCGCCTCTCCGTTGGATCACCGGTGGCGATTCAAGGAGTAGAGGGCGTACCCGAATCCGCCGGTGGCGGGGGCGGGGAAGGGATCACGGGAAACTGGCGGGATTGGTGGGGTCGGTCCCCGCGTCAAACTCGTCCCCATCGCTGAAGCCGTCGTCGTCGGTGTCGGAGTCCAGCGGATCGGTGATGTAGCCGTCGGCCCCGGCCACCACTTCCTCGCCGTCGGACAGCCCGTCGTTGTCGGTATCGCTGTCGGTCAGCTTGGTGCCGCGAGCCAGTTCGTCGCCGTCGAGGAGTCCGTCCCCGTCCGTGTCCGGTTTGGTGGGGTCGGAACCGAGGGCGACTTCGGTGCCGTCTGACAGCGTGTCTCCGTCCGTGTCCGGGTTTGTGGGATTCGACCCCATCGCGACCTCGGTGCCGTCCGTCACGCCGTCGTCATCGGTATCGCTGTCAGTGGGATCCGTCCCCAGCAGGACCTCGGTCGCGTCCAGCACGCCGTCGCCATCGGTGTCCATGTCCGTCGGGTCCGACCCGTACGTCTGTTCGTCGCCGTCGTTCAAGCCGTCGTTGTCCGTATCGGGGTCGAGGGGGTCCGTGATGTAGCCGTCGGTGCCGGTCGATGTCTCCTCGCCGTCGCTCAGGCCGTCGTCGTCGGTGTCCGTGACGAGCGGATCCGTCTTGTACGTTTCGTGCTCGTCGAAGTCGCTCAGCCCGTCGGCGTCCGTGTCGGCGAGGAGCGGATCGGTTTCGAGACTCACTTCCTGGAAATCGGTGAGGAAGTCGCCGTCGGTGTCCATGTCCAGCGGGTCGGTGCCGAGTTCGACTTCCACGCCGTCGAGCAGACCGTCGGCGTCCGTGTCCTTGGCCAGCGGATCGGTCAGCGTCGTCTCCACCTCCTCCCGGTCGCTGAGCCCGTCGCCGTCGGTGTCGGTGAGGCTCGGATCGGTGCCCAGTTCCGCTTCGCGTTGATCGCTCAGGCCGTCGCCGTCGGTATCGTCCGCAGTCGGACTGCTACCGACGTCCGCTTCATCGCCATCCGACACGCCGTCCCCGTCCGAGTCGCTCAGAAGCGGATCGGTGCCGGTCTGGTCGACCTCCTGCCCGTCGGTCAGCCCGTCGCCGTCGGTGTCCGCTTTGGCGGGGTCGGTTCCGGTGGTGTTGACCTCACGGCCGTCGGTCAACCCGTCGCCATCGGTATCCGCACTGAGCGGATCGGTGCCCCGTTGCACTTCCACCAAATCGGACAGGTCGTCGGCGTCGCTGTCTGACTTGCGCGGGTTGGTGCCGAACAGCACCTCCAGGCGATCATTGAGGCGATCGCCGTCGGAGTCCGCCGCGGTGGGAATGGTCGCCGCGCCGAGTTCGGCGGCGTCGTCGAGCCCGTCGCCGTCCGTGTCGGCCGCCACCGCGTCCGTGCCCAACTCACGCTCTCGCATATCGGTCAGGCCGTCGGCGTCGGTATCCGTTGAGGTGGGATCCGACCCGTTGTCGTACTCGTCCCCGTCCTCGATTCCGTCGCCGTCGGTATCCGCGTTTCGGGGGTCGCTGCCGATCTGTTTTTCGAGCACGTCGTTGAGACGGTCGCCGTCGCTGTCCGCGCCGGCCGGCCCGGCGACGCCGGCGCCTCCGCCACCTGCCGCGGTGCCGCACCCCTCCGTCACCGGCAGGATTACCGCGCTCGCCACGACGACCCACGCGAGGCGCATCGCCGGATGACACACGACCTTGCTGTATCGAAACAGGTTCATGGCTGGTTCGACAGACTGGGGACAGACCGTCCTCCACCAGCCTTATCGGCAGGTTTTCCGCCGTGATTGCGTTGTTCCGCCGGTGGCCCACTCGCGTTGACGCCGCTTCCGGGCACCGGGTATACTAACCGATGGCCACGCGCGCGACTGGCACCGGCATTCCGTCCGCGGTAAAGGGGCGGTCCGCGGTAATGGGGTCCGCGGACCCGGCTGAGATCATTGAGCGATCCGATACGCACAGACTTATCGGTCCAGCAGGAACGTGCCGTACTGGTCAAGGTCATCACGCCCGGGATGAACTATGACGCGCGGTATCCGCTGCGCGAGTTGGCGTCGCTCGCCACCACCGCCGGGGCCGAGGTGGTCGGCGGTCTGATCCAGAAACGCGCCGCGCCGTCGAGCCGCACGTACCTTGGCAAGGGCAAGGTCCAGGAACTCCAGGAACGGGTGGATGCCGAGGAAGCCCACCTGATCATCTTCGATAACGAACTCACCCCGGCCCAGATTCGCGAGCTCGAGCGGGTCACGGCGCGGAAGGTCATTGACCGCAGCGAGCTGATCCTCGACATCTTCGCCGCCCACGCCCGCACGCACGAGGCCAAGCTCCAGGTGGAACTGGCTCAACTGGAATACACCGCTCCCCGCCTGCGAGGCATGTGGACGCACCTGGAGCGCATCGCGGGTGCCGGGGGCGGCACCGGAGTCGGTGCGGTCGGCGGCATCGGTACCCGCGGGCCCGGCGAACGCCAGCTCGAGATCGACCGCCGCATCATCGCGGATCGAGTGGCGTTCCTGAAGCGAGAGATCGACGAAATCGATCGCCGAAAGACGCGTGAAGTCCGGTCGCGAGCCGATCAATTCACGGTCTCGCTGGTCGGGTACACCAACGCCGGCAAAAGCTCGCTCATGAACGCGTTGACGGACGCCGGCCAGCCCGTGGAAGACCAGCTCTTCAAAACACTGGATACTCGCACTGCCCGCTGGCACCTGGGGAACGGACAGCTCGCTCTGCTGAGCGACACCGTCGGCTTCGTGCGGGATCTGCCGCACCGGCTGGTCGCGTCGTTCCGCGCGACGCTGGAAGAAGCGATTCACGCCCGACTGCTGGTCCACGTGATCGACGTGTCCGCCCCGGACGTGCTCTGGCAGGTGGACTCGGTCAAGGCGGTGCTCGCCGACCTGGGCTGTCACGATACCCCCACCCTGGCCGTACTGAACAAAGTCGACGTCGCCACCGACGACGCGCTGATCGCCATCCTGGAAAACCGCCTGGGCGACAGCCTGTGCGTGTCCGCCCGGACCGGCTTCGGCCTCGACCGGCTCATCGACCGCGTCCTCGACGAGATGCGGCGGCAGGCCATGCGGGTCGTCGTCCGGACGGGCGTCGGCAACGGCCGGCTGATCGCGGAAATCGACCGGCTGGCGGAAGTCGTTGATCGCCGCTACGACGGCGACAGTGTCGAAATGGCCCTCCACATCGACCGCACACAACTCGACCAGCTCCTGGGACGGCACCCCGAACTTGCCGTCGTTCGCCCGGACGATGCGCCGTCCACCACCTCGTGACCGCGGACCGAGTTCCACTCGCCCACTCCGCGACGGCGGCCGATAAACTGACACGTCTTGTCAACACGGTGCGACTGGGGTATGGATGGACCGCGGCGATCGCGATGGCCGTCACACACCTGAGTGGAGCCGGCATGCTGCCGAAGACCAAGAAGCTGATCACCACGTCGCTGCGATGCGTGGTTTGCGTGGCGGCCCTCTGGTGGGTGCTGCAGAGTGTCACGCTCTACGACTACGTGACACTGGTCGACGGCCGGCGGGTCCGACTGACCGAACTTGACGCGGAGTCCGCCCGGATCGAGCTGGCGGACGGGACGGTGGTGACGCTCCCCCTCGACCGGATCGCCACGAACGATCAGGGCCAGCCGCAGGTGGAATATGGGCTGACGTCGGTGCTGCGGGGCAGCAAGGTGCCCTACCTCTTCTTGGCCGTCCTGTTGTTCAGCCCCGTTCCGCTGCTCCAATCCCTGCGATTCATGATGATGTTCCGGGCCCAGGATATCCGCCTGAGCTTCTGGGAATGCACGAAGCTCTGCGTGGCGGGGAATTTCCTGAACTTCGTCGCCCTCGGTTCGACGGGGGGGGACGTGATCAAAGCCTATTACGTCTGTCTGCACACGGACCGTCGCACGGAAGCGATCACCACGATCGTCCTGGACCGGATCGTCGGCCTGATCGGGCTGCTGGCGCTGGTCGGGCTCATCATCCCGATCTTCGCCAACGACCCGCGATTGCGCATGTTCGGGACGGTGATCGCGGTGTTCCTCATCGGCGTAGTGGCGATCAGCGTGCTCCTCGTGTCGGAGAAAGCTCGACAAGTCGTGCGCCGGCTGCTCCCGCTGTCCCGCCTGAACGGCGCCATCGCCGGCTCGGATGCCGCGGCATCCGGCTGGAGACCCCGGGTCCAGGCGGGCATCCGCTGGATCGTCGACCAGGCTCGGCGGGCGGACCTGACCACGCAGCGACTGATCAAGCACAAGCCGATGGTGCTCGGGTCGGTGCTGGTCACCATGATCCTGCAACTGATCGCCCTCACGTCGTGGCAGGCCATCGTGTATGCGTTGCGCATGCCATGGAGCCCGTCGCAGGCCGGCGATTACTTCGCCTACTTCGGCGGTGCCAACGTCGTGGCGTGCGTACCGATAACGTTCCAGGGCCTCGGAACGGTCGAGGCGTACTACAAGGAATTCCTCACCGGCCCGGGGGTCACGGTCGCCCAGATCCTCTGTTTCGCCATGGCCACCCGGCTGCTCCAACTGACCTGGTCGTTACCGGGCGTGTTGGTCACCATGACCGGGTCCTACAAGCCGCGCGAAGCCGTCGCCGCCGGCGACACGGGCGCCAACGCCCGATAAACCGTCCGCCTGGCGAAAACGGTGTGTTCTCGCCGCGCCATCCCCCTGACGGTTAACCCGCGTTTCTCACCAGTTCTCTGCTTAGAAATGCGGGTTAAGTCCCCGCCGCTACCGACCGACCAGACAGGTATCGATCCGTGCGCGCTGACGCGCCAGGAGCCCGGAACCATGACCACGGCTGCGTCCATCGGCCCGAAGGCCGCACGCGCGTTACTCCAGACGGCATGCGCGCGCAATCGGCCCGCCGAGTTGCACTGCGAATGCGACAACCAGAGCTTGGTCGCGCGGTTGCGCCTGCTGCGACTCGACCGCGACCAGATCTGCACGGACGCGCCGCAGTTCGCCTTCGGCACGGAGGTGCTGGCTCGCCATCAGCACGTGGTGATCTACCTCATCGTCGAAGGTTCTCGATACACATTCCGGACCCGCGTGGCGAACCCCCGCTTGCTCGTGGAGTTGAACGCCGAGAACCGGATCCTCGGCATGGGACTGCAGATCCCCGGCCGGATTGAGACGCAGCAACGTCGTGCGGATTACCGGGTGTCCGTGGCGGGACAGGACGTCCCCATTCGCTTCCGGCGGGTGGAGGGGGCGGACGGTGCGCCGGCGACCGACAAAGAGGATGGGCCGTTCGAGGGACGCGTCACCAACATCTCGGCCGGCGGTGCCGGCACGATTGTCGACTACGCACAACACAAGAGCTTCGCGCTGGGGCAGCGGTATATCGTCGAGTTCAAACTGCCCGGTGCCGATGAGGCCTTCGAGCTGGACGCGGAAATCCGGAACTTCCGCGACGTGCCGGTGAACGAGTCGCACGTGGTGGGACTCCGGTTCCTGCCGGCGGTGGATCCATCCACCCGATCCCACTTTGCCCAGATCAACCGGTTCGTGGTGGCCCAGCAGCGCCGCGAACTACAAGTGAGGTCGAACTACAAGTGAGGAAATGAGGGCCATGCAGACCGGCACGCTCCACGCAGAGCAATTCGCTCATCCGATGGATCCTCGCCAGACGGCGCGAATCCTGGAACTCGCCGTCCGATCACACGCACGCATCGAACTGGAGCTCGATCAACCGGACGAAGGGCGGCGTCTCGCCGGCCCCATCGTCTCCCAAGCCCCCGAGTCGCTGTGCATCGCACTCGACGAGCACACGGGTCCCATCCCGGTCGAGGTGACCTCGGTCTGCTGCAGCGCGTGGCTCCACGTGGGCTCGGATCGATACCTGTTCGCGACCAACATCATGGCGGTCATCGACACGGACACGCCCCCCCGGCTCGAGATCGCCCGGCCCGACGTGCTTCACAACACCGAGCGAAGGAAGTTCCATCGCACCCGCCCTCACCCGTCCAGTTCGGTCCGATTGCACCGGCCTTACGATGGGTTCGAAGCCGACGGCGCCTTGCTCAACGCGGCGGTCGGCGGGATTTCTTGCCGGATCGCCACGCAAGACGCGGACCGGACCGAAGTCGGGGATTCCATCCGGACGTCGTTCCAACTGGGCGGTCAAGGGCGGTGGTTCGAACTGACCGCGGTGGTGCGGAACAAAACGCCGGCCCAATCCGTACACCAGACCATCCTCGGCCTGGAGTTCGTCTACCACCGCGACGACAACGAGCAACGGTCACGCCTCGCGGACGCTCTCGGGTTCGGATCAACCATGCAGGCGCGGAGCCACGACCATGAGTAGCATGCTGACGGTTGAAGACAGCCGCCTCGACGAAATCGTGACGGCGGCCATTCGCAACGCCACCAAGGTCGTTCTGACGTGCCGGCGGCGGAACGGGTGGGAGGCACTCAAAGGCGCGTTCGTCACCGATCCGACGAGCGCGCGGCGCGTCCTCGTGACGAGCCAGGACACCGGACCGTTGGAGGCAGACCCGGCGTTCGAACCCGGGCAGCGCATTGGCGTGTCCTTTCGACGCGGTCACCGCAAGTGCATCTTCACGACGGTGGTGGAATCGCCACCGCACCACGCGTCCAACGTGATCGCACTGCGGTGGCCGGAAACGCTGCAACAGATGCAACGCCGTGTCTACCACCGGGCTTCGCCACCGCCCGGCCATGCCATCGGCGTGGACATCCGCGCGGGCCACCTTGACGACGACCCCGACCAGCCGGCGGGTCCGCCCATCGTGTCGGGCACCCTCGAAGACCTATCGGTGGGCGGCATCCGCGTCCTCTGCAACCAGGACCCCGTCCTCGTCGACGCGATGCCGGTGGTCTGCTCGTTCAACGTCGCCGGAGGCCGAAGAGCCTTCGCATTGAACGCGGTGTTCCGGCACGCCGAATCGCGCGGCGTGCACCACTCGCTCGGCTTTCAGTTCATCGGCCTGGAGTCGCGAACCGACGGGCCGGACACGCTGGCCCAACTCGCGCGAACCGTGACCAATTTCCAGCGGGCGGAGAGCCGCCGCCGCTACCGCCACCGACGATGAACTCGCGCACGTTGACCGCGGCCGTACCATGCACGCCCGTCTGCGGGCGTTGGCCCGCCCACGAACACCAAGGCCGCACTACCCGGAATAGATGCGGATGCTCAATCCCATATAGAGAATGAGGAAGCTGAATTCCGCCACCAGCCCGCAAGCCCGAATCGTCTCCCGTGACTGACCGCCCACCCGCCGTGACGCCAACACACCGAACAAAAACGTAAGCCCCATCACGCCGAGGGCGACCACACACCCGTACGGCCAGCGACCGCTGTACCCGCAGTACACGGCCGTCAGCCCGGCAATCACCACGAACGAGCCCAGCACAACCTGGGACCATCCCCGCGTGGCGAGTTGGCGCACCAACGGGTCTGCATCGTCGGACGGACGGCCCAATCCGGACGACAGCACCATCCCCCACCGACCCCAAAGCGGCGCGAGTAGCAACGGACGGTAGAACGCGTGGGGGTAGGCGATGTTCAGCGCCGAACTCCAGATGCCCGGCCACGTGGAGACGCCCTCCGGAATCGCGATCCACAGCGTCAGTTTCAGAATCGTCAACACCACGAAGGCGACCAGCCCCACCGCGCCGAACGGGACCGTGCCACCGCCAGCCGAGCCGGTCAAGCGGTCGGTGAGCCGGGCGGTGGCCAACAGCATGACGCCGCCACAGAACGACACGTCGACGAGCCAGACGCAGACGGCGGGCATCAATCGGATGCCTTGCACCTCGCCGAAGCATCGCCACGCCACCCGGTAGAGGCAGGCGTACGCGACGCCGATCGCGAGGCCGATCAGGGGCATCCACCACAGCGTCCGGGTCTCCGCTCCGGGCCGACACGGACCCGCGTCCGGCACCGAGAAGAGCAATGACAGCGCGGCGCGGAAGCTGGACGACCCGACCGGCGCTGCACTCAACTCTTTGTGATTTGGCAAGTTAGTTCCTGCACCCCGGTCAGGGTACGCGGACTAGCGGTACCGTTCGCGCGTCGGCGGCGCGATCTCGAAGATCGACTGAGTCTTCAGCAGCGTCAGTTCCTCGGGAAACGCATGAAATGCGTGCACGTGGAACTCGCGCTCACGGGCCTCGAAGTCCACAAACGTGAACGGCTCCAGCCCATCGTACTCCCACTCGCCGAACGAGTAGAACATCCCCCGCTTCTGGGCGTAGCGCACCAGGTCGCGGTGGGACGACGGGAAGAGATTCGAGGACATTTTTTCAACCTGACTGGAAAGAATGAAGCGTAGGCCATTCGCAAAGCTCTGCGCATGGTCTCGTTCGCCCCGCAGTCGGAAAGATGTCGCCATACCGTTCTTGGGAAGCAGCTCGCTTTCGTGGGCGATCAATTCAGTCAGGCAATTCTGTCCGAACTGGACGGTCACCACGTGCGACAGGCCCACAACCCAGATCTCGGCATGATAGAGCCTCTGCTCGACGTGCTTTACCTGGTGAATCCGGAACAATTCCGGATGAAGCGCTCGCTGATAAAGGTAAAAATGAAGCTCGTCTACGCGCTGTTTCGTCTTGCCCTGCTCCACCGTTCAACCCCGGTCTAAAGCCGTTTCCTGCCGCCAAAAGTGCATATGCAGGCGATTATACAAGCCGTTCTTAGCGTCCGCCAACGAATAATCCCGCCAATACATCATTTTACCCGGCAACATTCACTCCCAGTGCTAAAGTCATGTTCTTCATGGCATTGTGGGAAGGCGCAGTACGGTTCACAGCGTGATGATAGCGCGCCACGAAACGCGTCTCGTTCCAGTCACCGGGTGAAAATCACAGCCCTGGTGTGCCCCATCTTCCGGCGGAGCCCAACCGGTCGCCCGGCGCCCGCAGACGGTCGTTTTTTGCGCGGGCGGAACTCTCCGGGTGATCGACAAACGGTGGGCGCGTCGGTTGCCCGGGCGGGTCGGCGTACTATAATGCCCACTGCGATGTTCCCCGGATTATTTCAACCGTACGGGTGTGTGATCCTATGCATCATCGTCGCGAGCGCGGCGGAACAGACCACGCTATGTAAAGTCACGCTGGCAGAACAGGAGGATCGCACGACATCCGAAGAGGGCGCGGACCGCCGCGGGCCGGGCTCGGATCAGGCGGCGGACCCGGCGGATGGTGCCGAGTCGGAGTCGGACGACTCAATGACGGTCGGCTTCCCGGCCGACTCGTGGGATCGGCTCAGCGGCGCCGGCTCAGCCAAGCTTGGAAGCCTCGCCCAGCCGTCCCAGCGCTGCGCCTTCACATCCCTGGCGCCGCCCGCCCGTCATCGTGCGTTCGACGCCGGCGCGAAGACCGCCACGTGTCTCCGGGAGCCACGGGTGGCGAGTCGACCGAACCGGCCGCACGCGCCACCGTCACACGCCTAGTCCGCGTTTCCGGGCCGGTCTGGCCATGGGGAACTGCGCTGCCTTTCTGTTCGTTCGATCCGCAACGAAGCTCGTGGATTCAAGACCCGAACGGTGTAACCAAGCCGCGTTGGAGTTACCAGCTGATGGATGATAAACATCGATTACTGAAATGGATCGTGATTGTAGTATTCGTAGTCGCCGGCCTGTTGGCGTTGTATCCGCCCGAGCAACGTCTCAAGGGCGGGATTGATCTGGTCGGCGGCACCAGCCTGTTGTTCGAGATCGACACCACCGGCCTCTCGGCCATTCAGAAGCGGGATCTGTCAGAACGGGTGATCGCCATCCTGCGGAACCGCGTCGATCCCAACAACCAGATGAACCTCGTCTGGCGGCCGATCGGGAACACGCGAATCGAGGTACAGATGCCGCGTCCGCCGGCCGGCGCGTTGGCCCGACGCCAGGCGTACGAGGAAGCCCGTGAGGAAATCCGGGCCAAGAATGTGTCCCGGTTGGAGGTGGAGTCGGCGTTAGCCGCGCCCGCCGCGGACCGTTCGGCGGCGTTGGCGGCCCTTGTGCGGGGCGTCTCCGGGCGTCAAGCGCTGTTCGATGGGGCGGCGGCGGCACTCGACGACTTCGTCGCGGTGAAAGGCACGGACGACGTTGACGCCGAGTTCCGGACGATGACCGCGTACGAGAGCGCGGTGGAAAGCGTGCTCGACACGTCGGTCAACATCGGCCGCCTCACCGACGTGCTTGCACTGGCACCGGATGAGCGTGAAAAGGAGCTGGCGCACCTCAGCTCACTGCACCCGGACTATAAGGAGGACATCACCAAGGTCGCGGCGGCGTACGCCACGTGGGCGGCCGACAAGGGCGCGATGGAAGATCCGGCTGACCTGAAGCGGCGAATCCGTGGGGCGGGCGTCCTGGAGTTCCGCATTCTGGCCGAACGCGACGCGCAGAACCCGACCCTCGTCCGTGACACGAATCTTCCCGTCGCGGAGTACACGGAGCAATTGCAGAAGCGCGGTCCGCGGATGAAGGAGCCAGGTGCCGAGTTCCAGTGGTTCCCCATCAAGGACATCCGCGGTTTCATGAACGCCAAGAACGATGAGGAGTTGAAGGCCCGGCTCACCGGCACGAACCTCCTCGTCGAGGAGTACCTGGGCAGCTACTACGTACTGGCCCACGATGACCCGAATAAGTATGGGCTCACCAAGAAGAGCGGCCGATGGGAGCTGCGGAGCGCGGTGCCATCGCGCGACTACCGCACCGGACGACCGTCGGTGGATTTCGTGCTGGACGCCCGGGGCGGATCGAAGTTCGGCGAACTGACCCGCAACAACCTGAAGCGGCAGCTAGCCATCTTTCTCGACGGGGTGTGCCAATCGCACGCCACGATTCAGAGCCAGATCTACAATCGCGGGGAGATCTCGGGTGACTTCACGATGGAGGAGGTGCAGGAGCTGGTCAACACGCTAGAGGCGGGATCGTTGCCTGCACGCGTGAAGGAAACGCCGCTGATGGAGAAGACGGTCGGCCCGAGTCTGGGTGAGGCGAACCGGCGGGACGGCATGCGGGCGGCGATGCTCGGGCTGATCGCGGTGGCGAGCTTCATTCTCATCTACTACTTCTTCGCCGGCCTGGTGGCGAACATCGCCCTGGCCCTGAACCTGATCTTCGTGCTAGCGATCATGGCCACGCTGGAGGCGACGTTCACCCTCCCGGGCATTGCGGGGTTGATCCTCACCGTGGGTATGGCGGTGGACGCCAACGTGCTCATCTTCGAGCGGTTCCGCGAGGAACGGGAACGGGGCGTGATCCTGAAGAAGGCCTTGAAGACCGCCTACGAGAAAGCGTTCAGCACGATCGTGGACGCCAACCTCACGACCTTGATCACGTGCGTGATTCTGGGTTACGTGGGCAGCGAAGAGGTCAAAGGCTTCGCGATGACGCTCGGGTTCGGTGTCGTGACCAGTATGTTCACGTCACTATTCGTGACGCGGGTGATCTTCTCGTCCCTGATTTCCATCGGCTGGCTCAAATCGCTGCCGATGCTGCGTCTGATCGGCCGACCCGACATCCACTGGCTACAGTTGCGAAGCGTGTTCTGGCCGGTGTCGGCGGTGATGGTGATCGCGGGGATCGGCGTGTTCACCTACGTGTCGGTCACGGACAAGGAGGCCCTGTACGACATCGAGTTTCTCGGCGGCACCAGCGTGCAGATCGAGTTGCGGCCGGGCGTCCAGTTGGACGACCAGCAGGTCCGCGAGCGGATCACCGGCCGGGAGAACAGCGCCGCCGCGTGGATGCGGCATGCCGCGGACGCGCTGGCCAGGGCCACCGTGGCCCCGGGCGCCGCACAAGGCGACTTCGTGTTGACCTCCGATTCGCTGACCGGCGACCAGATGGCGGTCCTGCTCAAGACGACGTTCGAGGACCGGATCGCTCACGACGGCACCACCGCCGTGGGCAACCGGCTCGACGTGGTCACCAAACCGCGCATCGAGAAGAAGGACGATGGCGAGACGGTCGACGTGATCACGACCCTCGACGAGTTCAAGGCGGGCATCGCCGAGGCGGTGGATTACGTGCGCCGGTCGGCCAACGATCGGCTGGCCGGGGCTCGGGTCCAGACGGTGCGTGAAGTGGGCACCGAGACGGCGAGCGCGTCCGCGTTCGAGATCGTGACGGTGGAGACCAACCGCGACCTCGTGCAGACGGCGATCGTGGCCGTGCTCGGCGATCAACTGGAGGTGCAGTTGCCGGTGGAAGCCGAGCTGGTCACCGACCCGAACCTGGCCCCGGACGGCTTCTTCCCGATCGCCGAAGGGGACCGGTACCTCGACGACGCCGTGCCCGGGGCGCCGCAGCTCGACGTCCAGGCGTTCGTGGGCGGTCTGGCGTTGGTGTTCGACGATCTCGATCCGGCGCAGACCACGCAGCAGATCGCCAACCGGATCAAAGAGATTCGCCTCCAGCCGGAATACGAAGACTTCGTCTACCGGGAATACAAGGTCATCGGCCTGACCGAGGCCGGCGAGCGGGGCGGCGAGAAGACCTACACGAAGGTCGCGCTGCTGGTGGCCGACGAGAACATATTCTACGAAGAGGCCAATCCGCAACCCTGGCGGGAGGCGTTGGCGGAGCCGGAACTCGAGCAGGCCAAGGCGGCCTTCGCAAGCGAGAAGACGCTGCGCAAGGTTCTTCAGTTCGACTCGCCGGTGGCCAAGCGAACGCAGAACCAGGCCACGGTGGCCATGATCCTCGCCTTCGGCGCGATCGTGGCCTACGTGTGGATCCGGTTCGGCACGATGCAGTACGGCCTGGCCGCCATCGTCGCGCTGGTTCACGACGTCGCCGTCACGTTGGGCCTGGTGACGCTGGTTGACAAGCTGGGGCTGACGGGGGAGGCGATGCGAATCGACCTGGCCATGATCGCAGCGATTCTCACCATCATCGGGTACAGTCTGAACGACACGATCGTCGTGTTCGACCGGATCCGCGAGAATCGCGGCAAGCTGACCCGGATCTCGACCGAGATGATCAACATGAGCATCAACCAGTGCCTGTCACGGACGGTGCTCACGTCGCTCACCACGTTCCTGGCCGTGTTCATCCTGTTCGTCTGGGGCGGCCCCGGCGTGCACGGGTTCAGCTTCGCGCTCATCATCGGCGTGGTGGTCGGTACGTACAGCTCAGTCGGCATCGCCGCACCGCTGCTGGCCAACCCGCGCGTGCTGCATATTGTCGTTTACGTATTGATCGCGGCCGGCCTGTTCGGCGTGGTGGCGGAGATCAGCACGAGCCTGCAGGTGGTCGGGGTGGCTGCCGTCGTCCTGATCGTCCTGCTGGCGGTGGCGATCATGATCGAGCAACGGACGTACCGCGAGGTGGCGCCGGCCCGGGCCTAAACGGCCCGCTCGTCAGCCTGGAATGCAATCGCCCGCCCCGGAGCCGTGTCAGCACCGGGGCGGGCCTTTTGGTGGACCGCCCGAACCGAGCGCGGATGGCATCGGTCGGGCAGACCGTCGATTCCGCGGGCCGTAGCGCAGGGCGCAGGACTAGCCTGCGCCGGCACGACCCCGCGTACCGCTGTCACCCGCCCCCCAAAAGACACCAGATGGAATCCGCTCCGCCCTCGCGTCCGCTACGGGATGACCACGGTATCAACGTAGCAACGCTCCTCCGCACTCATGTAATCGTACCAGCAGTACTGCACGTCGTACGGGCCCGGGGCCAGGTCGACCACAGTGGACTCCACCCGGTAGCAGCAAATGCAATAACACGGGTTCGGTACGATCTCCGTCTCGATGAACCGTAGAAGGTGCAAATACATGTTGGCTTCGAAGGTGACCTCCACTTCGTCCAGGCAACAGTTGTACGTTGCATTGTGATGGATGATGTGAAGCGTGCCGTCCTCCACCCGCAACTCGAACGCGTCGTCCTCGGGGCACGGTCCCTCTCCGGCGTCCCTCAGACATCCATCGTGCGAGTAGGACTCCAGATACGGGGCCCGGGTTGCCATCGTGATCTGGAAGACGCGCCAGTCGGCCAGGTCGACGTCGATATCGAAGTCGAGGTCCGCCGATTCACACCGCGGCGGGATCTCGTGGTCAGGACCGAGCAGGCAGGATTCGAACATGACGTAGTCCCTGACATCGACGTCGCCATCGACGTCGAGATCCCCCGGCAAGCACGGGCCGTTGTAGGCGATGCTCATCCCGCTCGAGGCCGCCGCGCAGGCATTGCCGTACGTGAGACCATCACAGCCGCACACGGGGGCGTAGATTTCGCGGCACAGCCACGGCCGGCCGACACACACGCCGCTTTCCAACCCGCAGTCGGCGAAGTAGCAATACTGATACTCCTCGCACATCTCGGCTTCCCAGCAGAGGACGGGCTCTTCGTATGGACCGTGCAGCGGGCCTTCCCCCGCCCCGACTTCGGCGCCCCAATTCTCGAAGAATTCATACTGAGTAGGCTCTTCCGGACGCTCGCAGAACAGCCGCCAGCCCAGATCCTCCGCCCGCCAGGGGTGATCATACCCGAACACGAAGTGCTCGATCGCGTGGGCGGGATCCTCCGTCCACCACCGCGCGATCCCGGCCGGCACGCCCCAGCACTGCCCGCCTCCGAGATGCCCCACCGGGGTAAACAACCCACACGAGTGTACGACCAGGGAGTTCGGCTCGACCGCGAAGTGCCACCCTTCCGGCACCAGCACGCCGGAGTAGTGGTCGATGTCCAGGTCGTTCGTGCCCACCAGAAACTCCATCATCGGATAGCTCGCCGCGTCCACCTCATAGGCGTACCCCGTCGGACCGGGGCCACCCGACACGAACCCGACTGCATACACCAGTGGGGCGTCCGCCGCCGCCATCGACGCGACGTACACCACCACCGCCAACGCCAGTAAAACGCGTGCTCTGAACATAGTCTTCGCTCCCTGTTTGCGATGTGGAATGAAATCCAGCGAGGGATGGCATGAGCCAACGACTTCCCATCCCCTTGACCGGCTATCGTCACCGACCGGATATGCGCCGTGGCGACGCGCCAAAATGTACCACATCCGATATGCATTAGCCAATGATAATGCAAAAAGTTACATTGCACTTTATCTATGTTGTCGTATTTGCCGCAATTATGCGTCGCGTGCGGTGCGGCGATCGGCGTCGATGCGAATGACCGGCGCGCGGCGCCGCGTGCTCGGTGCGACGGGTGACGGGACGTGGACTCGCGCGCGGCCGGGGTCGAAGCGACGGCTCTGGCGACACGTCGGTGCGCGAACCGGCGCCGTGTCGGGTGAATAGCCCGCGCGTTGCGTCGTGCGTGTCGATCGTCCGCCCATCCACGCCCTCGTGATTCGCAGTGGTACTGATCTTGATCGTCGGGTTGTGAGCTCCTGGGCCCGCACGCGTGGGACGCACGACCTGCCATGGGCTGCGGTGGCGATTCCGCCTCTTGCCCAACCGGCGGCGATGGGGTAGCACTACGCGCCGTGGCCACCGGGTTGTCCGGCGGCGGCAAACGGGCGCCGTCCACGTGGGGAGTACCCGCGTCGCGGCCGCGGCGGGCGAACATCCGGGGCGCACCTCGACGTGACGGTTCTTCAACTGACTCGGGAGAATTAATCATGATGGACAGAATTGTCGAACTCCTCGGGGATCAGGGCACGTCGCTGCTGGAGCATCAATGCCAGACGATTCCACGCGAGACCCTGCATTTGCCGGGGCCGGACGTGATCGACCGCCTGTTCGTCCCGTCCGACCGGCCGAATCGCGTGCTGAACCGGCTGGCGTGGCTTTACCATCACGGTCGGCTGAAGGGCACGGGCCACATGTCGATTCTGCCCGTGGATCAGGGCATCGAGCACACCGCCGGGGCGTCGTTCGCGCCGAACCCCGCCTACTTCGATCCGGAGAACATCGTCAGGCTGGCCATCGAGGGCGGCTGCAACGCGGTGGCCAGCACCATGGGGGTGCTCGCGATCGTGTCGCGCAAATACGCCCACAAGATCCCGTTCATCGTCAAGATCAATCACAACGAGTTGCTGACCTATCCCAACAAGTATGACCAGCGGCTGTTCGCGTCCGTCGAGCAGGCGTGGGACATGGGTGCGGCGGGCATCGGGGCGACCATCTACTTCGGTTCCGCAGAGTCCTCGCGGCAGATTGAGGAGATATCGCACGCGTTTCAGGCAGCTCACGAGCTTGGGATGTTCACGGTGCTGTGGTGCTACCTGCGGAACGCCGCCTTCAAGAAGGACGGCGTGGACTACCACACGTCGGCCGACATGACGAGTCAGGCCAACCACCTCGGCGTAACGATCGCGGCGGATCTGATCAAGCAGAAGGCGCCGACCACGAACGGCGGATTCACGGCCTTGAGCTTCGGCAAGACGCACAAAGCGGTCTACGACAAGCTGACGAGCGCTCACCCCATCGACCTCACGCGGTACCAGGTGGCGGGCTGCTACATGGGTCGGATCGGCCTGATCAACTCGGGCGGCGCCTCCGGGGCCAACGATTTCCAGGACGCAGCGATCACCGCCGTGGTGAACAAGCGAGCCGGGGGCACGGGTCTAATCTCGGGCCGCAAGGCCTTCCAGCGACCGATGCAGGAGGGCGTGCAGCTACTCAACACGATCCAAGACGTATACCTGGAGCCGGGCATCATCGTCGCCTGACGGGTACCGTCGATCAGCCAATCGCCATACGACTGCCGGCCGCGCCGTGTTTGCGCCGGGACGGGAATCGCTTGCGTATTCGCGCGCTTGCTGGGCAGCCCGCGCCGTGCCCTGGCGCGATGAGGTGCACGTCGTACCGGCACCGGGCATCGAGCCCGACGGCGAACGGACCCCGGGGGCGTACTCGCACCTCGTGGGGCGGCGTCACGTCAGCCTCGAGATTCCCGCCGACCGATACATCTGGCACGATCGCGGCCAGGGGCTCCCAGGCGGGCCGTCAATCCCGTCGGTCGCACGCTAGGGCCAAGGCGTGTGAACTCGCGATTGAGCGGCACCGCCCGGGCCCTGCCAAGACTCGATCTTGCCCATCCGGGGCCGGCATCATTCCATGGCGTCCGGCGGCTTCATTTCGATCGCGCCAACCGGGCACTGGTCCAGGCAATCGCCGCAACCCGTGCACAGGGCGAGGTCGATGTGCACGCTGTCGTCCACACGAATCGCGTGCATCAGGCAGACGCTCTCGCACAAGCCGCACAGCGAGCACGTTTCGGTGTCCACGACTGGTACCGCCACCGCCGCGACCGCGTCCGGGCTGCGTTCCGCCTGCCGCCAACATTCCGTCGATGCGGCCGCGTCGCGCTCCCGACGGCACTGTCCGTCCCCGCGGCCGCGACCCTGGCATTCTCGCCGACCACGACCACGGAGGCGTCCGCCTTGCCCCGAACCAACACCTCTTCTGCCGTGACACTGCCCGGCACCTTCTCGATGCATCAGTTATCGCCTTTCTGCTGGCCTGCCGTCAGTTGTTCCAGTCGACCGTTGATCGCATCGAGCGCGCTTTCGAGTTGCCGCACACGTGCCCTCAGGGTGTCCAACTCCTCGTCCGGCGTCGGCGCCGCGAACTCCCCCCTGGCCCAACCGGGACGGTCGGTCGCGCGACAGCGATGCCGCCATCCACGCCGCCGCCCGACACCCCAATCACATGCGGCGCCGGCGCCCCGACCGAGCCACCCCGTGCCGGCCCCACGCCACTCGCCCCCTCCATCGGTTGATCCACCCACCGGGGGTCCCGTTCCATCTCCACCTGGCATCGAATCACACTCCTCCGTTGTTGGCAGCCGACGCATTGCCCGCCGGGCGTTCAATCGCCAGTGCCTTCGGAACGACAACCCCCGCCCCGCACTCTTCGCCTCAGCGGGGGTGTGCACCGCGTTCGTTCGCTCATGTGGTCAAAGACGCGGCCGCCGCGGGGACCACTCCGTGGTCGGTTCGGTCGGCACAGAAACTGATCCGGGCGCAGCGCCCCTGTACTGAGGGCTGCCAGCGCGTCCTCCGCCGACCCGATGACGCCCCAGATCACCTGGATCCCTTCCCGTTGCAGATCGTGCAGGAACCTTCGGTGGATTCCACCACAGATGAGCGTCTGCACGCCCAGTGACGCGATATGGTGGGCGTACTGGGTCGGTAGCCGCCCCTCCAGCGCGATCACTTTGCGGTCGGTGACGCGGCCCTGGTCCACCGTGGCCAGCAGCAATTGCGTCGCGCAGGCAAACCGCGGGCACACGGCGTCACGGAATAGAACAACGGCGACCTTCACTGGACCACCTCCGCGGTGATCAGAGGGGCAACGTTGGTGCCTGCGGCGGCGATTTTGCATAACCAACTTGTATCAACGATGTTACGACCATGCTGGCCCAAGCGGGCAGCCACTATAGCGTTTCACGAATGAAACATGAATCTCTCGGCGTTGAATATAACATGGTGTAAATAAAGATCTTGTGACATCTCACCGCTCATGAAACAAGACGAAACTATTCGTTTCAGTGTTGGATCATCGGGCGGGGATACCGAGTTTGCGCATTCGGCGCCAGAGGGTGGTGCGGCTCATGCCGAGTTCGCGGCTGGCGGCGGCCCGATTCCATCGGTGACGGCGCAACGCCGCCTCGATTGCTCCGCGCTCGACGTCGGCGAGTTTTTCCGGCATGCCGAGGGCGGGATCGGTCGGCGCGGCGGGCTGGGCCAACCCCGGGGCCAGCTCTTTGGGGAGGTGGCTCAGTTCGATGGACGGCCCCTTGGTGAGCACGAACGCATGTTCCACGGCGTGTTCGAGTTCGCGCACGTTGCCCGGCCAGTCGTACCGCATCAATGCCAGCATCGCGTCGCCGGACACCGCGCCCACCTGTTTGCCGGTCAGCCCGTTGAACCGCTCGATGAAATGCTCGGTGAGGAGCGGAATGTCTTCGCGGCGTTCGCGCAACGGCGGCAGCGTCAGTCGAACGGTGTTGATGCGATAGTAGAGATCCTCGCGGAAGCGACCGGCCGCCACGTCCTGGCGCAAGTCCCGGTGGGTGGCCGCAACGACACGGGCGTCGGTGGACTGCGTTCTGCTCGACCCCACGCGCTCGAACGCGCCCTCCTGAATGACGCGGAGCAGTTTGACCTGCATCGCCTGCGACATGTCGCCGACCTCGTCGAGAAAGATCGTGCCCTGGTCGGCCAACTCGAACCGGCCCTGGCGGTCGGTTCGCGCGTCGGTGAACGCGCCGGCGACATGGCCGAACAACTCCGACTCAAGCAGCGAGTCGGGCAGCGCGCCGCAGTTGACCTTGACGAACGGACCATCGCACCGCGGACTCTCGTGGTGGAGGGCGCGGGCGAGCAGTTCTTTTCCGGTGCCCGTCTCGCCTTGAATGAGGACGGCGGCGGAACTGCCGGCCACGTCGGGCACCAGCGCGAAGACCTCCCGCATGCGGTGGTTCTTGCTGAGCATGTCCCGCAGCGTGTAGCGGCGCCGCATCGTCTGTCGCAGGCTGGCCACCGCCGTCATGTCCCGAAAGGTCTCCACGCCGCCGAGCACGCTGCCGTGCTCATCCCGGAGGACCGCCGTTGAAATGCTGATCGGCACTTCCTCGTTTCGGCGGTTGAGAATGGTCAGCTCCAGGCCACTGACGGGCCGGCCGGTGCGGATCGTGTCGGCCAGCAGGCACCCGTGCTGGCACACTGGGGCGCGGAAGATGTTGTAGCACCGTTCACCGATCGCCTCGTCGGCCTTGAACCCGGTGATGCGCTCGGCGGCCCGGTTGAAGCTGGTGATGATGAATTCGTGGTCGACGGTGAAGACGCCGTCGGCGACGGAGTCCAGGATCGTCAGGACCATCTCGGGATCGTGGGTCGGGCGTGTAGGGTCGTGTTCCATACCGCGCCTATTGTAATCGCGCGGGCCGGACGGCACCAACGCCATCGGAGCGGACGTCGTGGCGGCGAAGCCGGCCCGACCTGGCGTCACCGATAGGCCGGGATACCGGTAACGGCTTCACCGAGGATGAGGGTGTGGATGTCGTGGGTGCCTTCGTACGTGAACACGCTTTCCAGGTTGCACATGTGCCGCGCACAGTGGTGGTCGTCCACGATGCCGGCGGCGCCGAGAATATCGCGGGCGACGCGGGCGATTTGCAGGGCGATGTCCACGTTGTTCATCTTGGCCATGGAGACGTGATAGTGCATCGCCTGCCCGCTCTCCTTGAGTTGCCCGAGCCGATAGGCGAGCAGTTGGGCCTTGGTGATCTCAGTGACCATCCAGGCGAGTTTCTTCTGCACGAGTTGGAATCCGGCGATCGGCTTGTCGAACTGGGTGCGCGTCTTGCTGTACCGGAGGGCCTCGTCGTAGCACGCCATGGCCGCCCCCACGACGCCCCAGGCGATGCTGTAGCGTGCCTGGTTCAGGCAGGCCAGCGCGTGCTTCAAGCCGCCATCGGCACCGGGCAGCCGGTTCTCCTTCGGCACCCGCACGTTGTCGAGCACGAGCTCCGAGGTCACCGATGTCCGCAGCGACATTTTGTTTTTGATTTCCGGGGCCGTGAACCCGGGCATGTCCTTCTCGACGAGGAACCCGCACACGCGGCCGTCGAGTCTGGCCCACACCACGGCCACGTCGGCGATGCTGCCGTTGGTGATCCACATTTTGGAGCCGTTGAGGAGGTAGTCGCCGCCGTCGGCCCGGGCGGTGGTCCGCATCCGGGCGGGGTCCGAGCCGGCGTCCGCTTCGGTGAGCCCGAAGCAGCCGATCGCCCGGCCGGCGGCCAACGCGGGCAACCAGCGTTGTTTTTGCTCGTCGGTGCCGAAGGTGTGAATCGGCCACATGACGAGGCTCGACTGCACGGACACGAAGCTGCGGAGCCCGCTGTCCGCCCGTTCGAGTTCGCGATTGATCAGGCCGTACGCGATGGCTCCGAGGTTGGCGCAGCCGTACCCGTCGAGGTTGGAACCCAGGAGCCCGAGCCGGCCCATCACCGGCACCAGTTCGGACGGAAACGTGCCGCGCCGATTGTGTTCGACGATGATGGGCATGACCTGTTCGTCGACGAATCGGGCCACGGTGTGCGCGATCATCCGCTGCTCGTCGGTCAACAGTTCATCGAGAAGATAGAAGTCGACTGGCTCATAGTGGTTCATTGGCGATCGTCCTCACGGCCCGCGGTCGGCGGCGTCGCGCCGCACCGTCGTCACCGACGCGCAGATGCGTGCCGGTCAGGGGCGGCATGGGGCGGCGGATCGCGGGCGTGGCCATAATCTCCTGGCGACGGGCGCGGTGCAACCCGAGTCGACCGCCGCCGCGGCCGCGGTCGTGTTTGATTACTAAAACAGCCGCCGCATGAGCCGGGCCCGGCTCTGGTGGCCGCGATGCCATCGCGGGCGATCGGCCGCGCGATTCGCGCCGCACGGGGCCAGCTTGAACGACGGCGGAGAATGTGCTAAACGTACCGCTTTCGTACGGTTCCCGGGCCCCACGTACGCGGGGTACCCGACGATCCGGAATCGTGTTCCAACAGCCTCATGGCGTACGCGTCGCGCAGCCGGCCGCTTGCGATCCATGACCAATCCTGTTCGATCGGCGTCCGCCCCCCAGGGGGGACGGGGCGGAATCGAAGGCGCCAGAAATGACCAATCCTGATCGTTTGCTGTTGAGTGGAAACGAGGCGGTCGCGCAGGCCGCGGTGGACGCGGGCGTCGGCCTCGGCGCCGGGTACCCCGGCACGCCGTCGACGGAGATCCTGGAGAACTTTGACCGGTTCGGTGGGCGGGCCCAATGGTCGCCCAATGAGAAGGTGGCGATGGAGGTCGCGTTGGGGGCCGCTTACGCCCGCATGCGGGCGCTGGTCACCATGAAGCACGTGGGGCTGAACGTGGCGGCGGACCCGCTGTTCACGGCGGCGTACACCGGCGTGTCGGGCGGTCTGATCGTCGTGTCGGCCGACGATCCCGGCATGGCCTCCAGCCAGAACGAGCAGGACAACCGGCGATACGCGGTGGCGGCAGGCGTCCCCATGCTCGAGCCGTCCGATTCCCAGGAAGCGTACGACTTCACGATTCTCGCGATCGAGGTTTCGGAACGGTGGCGGATCCCGGTCATCCTGCGGATGACGACACGGGTGTGTCACTCGCTGACCGTGGTGGGACGGCGCGAAGTGGCCGGCCCCGCCCAAGCACCGGCATTCGAGCACGACATCAAGGGTCGGGTGATGATTCCGGCCAACGCGCGGCCGGCCCACCGCCGGCTGCGCGAGAAGCTCGCCGACATCCTGGCCTGGAACGAGGCGTCCGGCCCCAACGTGCGGATCGACGGGGACAAGTCGCTGGGGATCATCACGGCCGGCATTTCGCACGTGCACGCCCGCGAGGCGACCCCGAACGCGTCGATCCTCAAGCTCGGCATGGCCTACCCGCTGCCGCTCGAAACGATCCGCCGCTTCGTCGACAGCGTCGACCGTTGCGTGGTGATTGAAGAAGGCGATCCGTACATGGTGGACGCCATTCGCACCGGCGGCATGGCGGTGGAAGGCAAGGCGGAGATGTACCGGTTCGGGGAACTGAACGTCGCTCGGGTACGCCGCATCCTCGCCAACGACGAATCGCCGGAACCGGTACCACCCGCGGGCAAGCCGCCGGCCTTGTGCGCCAACTGCCCGCACCGCGTCGCGTTCCAGGCGTTGCACGATCAGGACTGCTTCGTGGCGGGCGACATTGGCTGCTATACCCTCGGCGCCCTGCCGCCCTTCAACGCGATGGACACCTGCGTCTGCATGGGCGCGAGCATCGGCGTCGGATTGGGTATGCGGCACGCCCTGCCGGAGGAGCAGGCCCGTCGGGTGGTCAGCGTCATCGGCGACAGCACGTTCGTGCACAGCGGCATCACCGGGCTGGCGGAAATGGTCTACAACCCGCCGCCCACCGGTCACGTAGTGGTGATTCTCGACAACGGCACCACGGCGATGACCGGGCTCCAGGAGCATCCGGGCACGGGTCGCACGCTTAATCACCAGGCCACGAACAAGATGTGCTTCGAGGACCTGGCCAGATCGCTCGGCATCAAGAACGTGTACGTCACCGACCCGTTCGCCAATCCTGACGAGTTCGGGACGTTGTTGAAGGACGCGCTCCAATCGAACGAGTTGACGGTCATCATCGGCCGCCGGCCGTGCCTGCTGGCGGCGAGCAAGATCAAGCAGTACGACCGCGCGATCGCGGAGAAGGCGAGCGGCTGCTCGGCGGCCGTGTCGCCCGTCGAGAACTAGAACGCCCAGTCCAACGCGGGAGTTCGCGGCGACCGCGGACGCCCGTCGAAACGAGGTATTCGGCATCATGACAAAGAAGGTAACCAACGTGGTATTCGCGGGGCTGGGCGGGCAGGGCGTGCTCAAGGCGTCGGACATCCTCGCCCAGGTGGTTTTTGCCGAGGGGTACGACGTGAAGAAGAGCGAGATCCACGGCATGTCTCAGCGGGGCGGCTCGGTGACCAGTGACGTCCGGTTCGGCGAGCAAGTGCTCAGCCCGATGGTGACGGTCGGGGAGACGGACTACCTGATCGTGCTGGCCGACGAGGAGGTCGAAGGCAACAAGCAGCGATTGCGGGACGGCGGCGTGATGATCACGCCGGGCGACATCGATGGTGATGCCCTGCCCAACCCGAAGAGCCTCAACGTGGCGCTGCTGGGCTGTTTGAGCGCGAAGATGGACATCCCCGAGGCGCGATGGCTGGACGCTATTCACGCCGCGCTGCCGCCGAAGCTTCATAAGGTGAACGATGAGGCGTTTGCGTTGGGGAGGAAGACCGGCGAATAGCGAGCGGCGAACGGCGAAAGAGACACGCCGCGCGACATTGGGCGGGCAAACGATGCCCGTGCCCGCTGTGGACACGAACCGCCTGCTTGATCGTCCAGCGGTTGGCGCGCTGGAGAGTGGCTCGCACTTCCACTTCGGTCACCACGCCGCTCAAGTCGTTGCGCGGCGTCAGTATCAACGATCCGTCCAGCGGTCGGGGCAGCAGTTTGGAGACGTCCAACTCGATCGACCGCGGCTGATCGTTCTCCGTTGGCCATGCGGCGGCGTGGAGGCGGGCCCAGGCGGCGCCGCTGTCGATCAGTTGACGCGCCACCATCGAGTCCGATTCGCGGCGATCGTTTCGCGCGAAGCGGGTCATCGTGTGCCCGACGATGGCGACGAGCCCCGCGACCACGACGACGAACGCAAGGGCCACGATCAGGGCGAAGCCGCGTCTACCGCGCGTTGAGTTTGCCGACTGCGTGCTCATTCCGCCAAGTCGTACCCTTTCCCGAGGGCCACGGATGTTCGGCATTGCCGCAGCGCCCGCTCGCCCTCGATCGGCTTCAGCCGGTATTCGATGAACACGTCAAGCAGTGCTCCGGCGGTCGCCGGTCGCACGGCCAATCGGATGGACAGATCGCCCGACGACCAGGACGCCCGGTCACCGCCCTCACTCACGCGGACCAGCTCCGCGTCGTTGACAAGGTAGGTCACCGTCCCCCGTGACGTCTGGAAAGTCAGCGTCGACACGCCGGTCGCTGTATCGCATCGCAAGTGCCATTCGCGACTCCGGGCGGCGTCGCGCCGGAGCCAGGCCAGCCATACCTGCGAGATGCTGTACTCGTGGTCACGCTGAACGATCACTCGCTCGGCGTGAATCACGGCCCCGATCCCGCGCATCACGAGGAGCAAGGTCACGGCCATCAATGGGATGACAGCGAGCAGGTACACGAGCGAAAACGCGTCTCGCCGGGACCGGGACGTCTTGTTTCTTGCGATTCGCATCACGTCGGCTCGCTAACCCCCGACTCGGACGTACCCGGTCAGGCGATACGTGGCGGTTCGTCCGTGCTGGCACATCGCGGTGGCCTTCACGGTGACGCGTTGCAGCCCGGCCCAGTCGCCGGTGCCGGGCTCGCTTTCCACTTCCAGGCGGACGTCACCGGGCGAGGGCTGCCCCGCGGCGTGGTCTTCCACCGTGACGGGCCCATCGACCACCGGTTGGCCGGCCCGGTAGGCTTCCATCCGGGCCTCGGCGGCCAACTGGGCGGCCCATCGGGCCATGAACGCGTCGTGCGACCGCCGGTAATCCACCAGGATCTGCGACACCACGGCCACGGCGATGCCGACGAGGGCCACCGCGGCCATCGCCTCGATCAGAAAGGCCCCACGTCCCCGTTCTGACTTCAAGGCCATGATCATCCTCCCATCGACCTCACCAACGAATCGATCAGCGCGATGAGCGGCTGAAACAACGCCAAGGCCGTAAGGGCGATCAAACAGCCGGCGGCGAGCGTCACCAGCGGCGTCAGCAGGCGGGCCAGAACATGCCATCGCCGATTCGCCATCGCGCGGTGGTAATCGGCGGCGTACTGGAGTGCGACGTTCGGGGATGTACCGCGCATGACGCTGTTGAACGCAGCCGCCACCACGCACCCCAGCCCCGCCCCGGTGGCCGCGTCGCCCGGATCTATGCCCGCGATTAGGTTGCGGCCGAAATCCCGGTATTGGTTTCGCACCTGGCAGTTCACGTCGACATCGCACGCGAGTCGCACGGCTCGCTCCAAAGGGAGTCCGCCCTGGAGTCCCATGCGGATGGCGTCGAGCACGGCGGCGTGGCCGGTGCCGCGATCAAAGGAGCGAAAGAACGGCAGAATCCAGCGAAACGAATCCCCGATCGACGACAGCACGCGCGGCGAACCGGGACGCCGCGGACGCAATGACAGCCCCGCGACGAGCAGACCGAGCGGGATGACCGCGGCCACTACACACAACAGCGGCCCCGCCAGCCCGCTCGCACCGGCGCCGAGGTCGATCAGGGCGACGGTCGACGCCGGCAGCGGGGTGCCGAAATCACAGAATATTTCCTTGAACTTGGGAACGACAACGAGGAGTGTGCCCGCCACGATGGCTACCCAGAAGAGAAAGAGAACGCACGGATAAATCCATCCCGTCGTCAGCAAGGAGGCCGATTGATTCCTGCGTTGCCGGATCCGGGCATTGGCCAGTTCCAGGGCGGCGGTGATTTGTCCGGAGTCCTCCCCCACTTGCACCGTGGCCGACACGAACGCGGGGCAGCCGCGGATCGAATGGCGGAGCGCTACCGACGGCATTGACCCGCGGGCCAGCCAGTAACTCAGTCGCGTCAGGGCGGCCTTCGCTTCGCCGCCCTCCTCGCGGCCGGCCATGTCGACCACCTCCGCGAACGGCAGGTTGAGTCGCGCCGCGGCCGCCAGATTGGCAACGGCCAAGCCGGCGATGCCGACGATGCGCCGGGGCTGAACCAGGTTGGCCAGGGTACTGCGGATGGGAAGGCAATCGATGCGCGAACGCCACCAGACCAGCCAGGTCAGCCCCCAATCGGCGAGCGCTACAATCACCACCAACACCAGCAAGAGCACCAGAATCATGTCCACCCTGTCTCCGCTTCGCCCCCGCAGCAGCGGCAACCACCGCCCGGCGCCGACTCGAACATCAAACCCCTGAAATGCTGCTGGTCATGGACCGTATCGCCGCCACCAGCGGCAGGTACATGGCCACGATGATCAGACCGACGGCCGCGGCGACCACCAGGAGAGCCAGCGGCATCAGCCACGTACGGAGCAGGCTTTGATAGTGCGCCGCACGCATCTCGTAGGTACGAGCCAGTTCCGTCAGTGCCTGCGGTAGCATGTTTCGCTCCACCGCGGTGTCGACCACATAGCCGAACAAGGCCGGGATCAGCCGACCGTGGTTCCTCCCGGCCTCGCCGGCCGACTCTCCCCGGTCCAGGTCCCCCGCCATCGCGTCCGCTTCCCGTCCGAGGACGGGGCTGCCGACGGACGCCGCGGCCACCCGCAACACCTCCGGCAGCGGGATCCCGCTTGCCACGGCCAGCGACACGGACCGCAGGAAGCGGGCGACGAGCGACACGCGAAGCAGACGTCCCACGATCGGCGTCACCAACAGCATGCGTTCGCGCCGCAATCGCCCCGCGGCCGTACTGCCGCACAACAGCCAGTACGCCAGGGCGATGACACCGATCACACACACCATGCCCAGAAGGAACGGATACACGCGTGCGAAAGCAAAGGTGCCGGCCGTGAGGAGCGGCAGCCGGAACGCCCCGTAACCGTCCGAGCCGAAATCCACGACGACCGATTCGAACTCCGGAATCAACCAGAGGATGACGCCGGAACAGACGCCAAGCGCCAGCAGCAGCACGACGACCGGATAGGACAACGATTCCAGTGCGATCCGCCGCGACTCCGCGATGAATCGCAAGTGCTGCGACAGGTTCAGCAATGCTGCGGAAAGATCGCCGGCCCGGATCCCCGCCCGGATCACTCGGCTGTACAGCACGGGCAAGCCGGACTCTTGGGCGGCCACGGCTTCGTCCAGCGGCGTGCCTTTCTCCACCTCGTCGGCAATCGCCTCGACTCGGTGGCGCAAGCGGCGCGAGCGGATGTCGGTCGCCACTTCGCGAAGCCCGCGGTCGAGGGCGGAGCCGGTCGAGGCGAGCGAGGCGAGTTGCTCGTTGAAGAAGATGAAGTCGTCGTACCCGACGGTTCGTTTCGGCGTCGGCGGGCGGCTCTGGGTGACCTGCACCGCCTGCACCTGCATCTTATCCAGCGCGGCCATCGCCGCGTCCAGGTCCACGGCTTCGATCGTCCCCTCGATCGCTGTGCCGCCCGGACACTGGCCTTCATACTCGTAGAATGGCATACGGCTATCCTCTGGCGTGGCGGCCCGGTTCGTTGGGGAATCCTAGCACGCGCTGCACCTCCGTCATGTCGGTCACCCCTGCGTCGGCCAGCCCGCACGCCCGCTCGTACAAGCCCGGGCCCTGGGCCGCGAGGACTTCCCGCAGGGACGACGCGGACGCGTGGGACAGAATCAAGGCGCGGGCCGGCTCATCGATTCGCACGATCTCGGCGCACGCCACTCGTCCTGCGTAGTCGCCGCCCGCGCCGCCGTCCTGCCGGCGTCGCAGCAATCGCTGCGAACAAACCACGGCCACCGAGCTGACCACCTGGTAGGCGGGAACGCCCATCTCGAGCAGGCGCACCACGGCCTGGGCGGGGTCGCCGCTGTGCATCGTAGTCAGGATCAGGTGCCCGGTCAGGGACGCCTCGATGGCCACCGCCGCGGTGGCCGCGTCCCGGATCTCGCCGAGCAGAATGACTTGCGGGTCCTGCCGAAGCAGCGATCGCAGGCATCGTTCGTAGCTCAACTCGCCGTAGGGGTTGACCTGGATCTGGGCGACGCGGTTGATGCGTTGTTCGACCGGGTCTTCCAAGGTGACGACGCTGCGTTCGGGCGTGGTGGCCAGGATGTAACGGACCATCGCGTAGAGCGTGGTCGTCTTGCCGCTGCCGGCCGGTCCGGTCACGGGGACGAGTCCGCCGGGCATCATGGTGGCCTGTTGCAGGCACGCGACCTGGTCGTCGGTCAGTCCCAGTTGGTCGATCGTCTCCACGGGGCTGTGGGCCCGAAAGACGCGCACCACGGCTCGCTCACCGCGCACGGTGGGGAACGTCGCGACGCGCAGATCGGTCGGCTCCGCCGCGTCGGGTCCCTCGGTCGGCGGCCAGCGAAGCCCGCCCTCCTGCGGGACGTCGATCCGGTAGGTCAGCAGTCCCGCCATCACCTTGAGCCGGGCGATGACGTTCTCGCTCAGGTGCCTGGGGACCTGCTCGACATCGCGCAACCGGCCGTCCACGCGGATGCGCACGAGCAGGCACTCGTCGATCGGCTCGAAGTGCAGGTCGCTCGCCCCGCAGGTCAGCGCACGGGCGAGCAGGTCGTCGACCAGGCGGACCACCCCGGAGGAGAGCTCGCGCGGCGGTGGTGCTTGCGACGACTGACTGGACTGGTGACCAGAGCCCGCGGACTGTCCCATGAGCTCCAACCCTCGATGTCGCACGTGCAGAGGGGCGTCTTGCCTCGTGGCCGCGCCCCATTCTCGCCCGGCCGTTCCGGGTTAACCGCTATACTATGCACCGAATCGTCAAACCTTACACCGGTCCCCCGCCGTCTGCCGGCCGTCGATCCAGCGCAGTCGCGGAACGGACTACCCCGCTGACTGCACGCAGGCAAGCGCCACGGCGGGCCGATCCCCTCCTATCCGCGTCAATTCGCTCCCCGCTCTATTCCTTGAGCTTGACGATCATCTCCATCTCGACGGCCGCGCCGAGGGGGAGGGTGTTGGCGGCGACGGCGGCCCGGGCGTGCTTGCCGGCCTCGCCGAAGATCTCGGCCACCAGCTCCGACGCGCCATTCATCACTTTCGGCTGGTCGGTGAAGTCGTCGGTGGAGGCGACCCAGCCGGTCAGCTTGACCACCTGCTCGATGTTGTCGAGGTCGCCTGCGAGGCTGTGCACGGCGGCCAGCGCGTTCAGGCAGCAGATCCGCGCGGCGTCATAGCCCTGCTCGACCGTCAGATCCTTGCCCAGTTGACCGGCGTACTTCAGCTTGCCGTCGACCATGGGCAACTGGCCCGAGGTGAAGATGAGGTGGCACACGCGGACGGCCGGCACGTAGGCGGCCACCGGGGCGGGAACCGCCGGCAGTTGGATGCCCATTCCCTTGAGTTTGGCTGTCGCGCTCATGCGATGCTCCTTTGCGAGAGAGAGGTCTGCGGAGTCACCGATCCGCCCGCCCACGTCGTGCCTGACCGGGTCGGAGACTACTGCTATACTACCTTCATCGCCGCCGGTTGGTAAGTCCGGCACGAGAACGGGAGCCGATCACGTTGGTGAGTCCAGACCTGCACCCGAAGTCAACGGCCCCGGCATCGCTGCTGCTGGTGATGAGCGGTGTGTTTAAGTCCTTCGGCCGCCAGCGTGTGCTCCGCGACGTCGACTTCGACCTCCGGGCGGGCGAAGTGCACGTTCTCGCCGGCGAAAACGGCGCGGGCAAGTCCACCCTGATCAAGATCCTCGGCGGCGTACACCACCCGGACGGCGGGCGGATCCGCCTGAACGGTCGGGAGCGGCGGTTCCGCACGCCACGGGAGGCGGCCGCGGCAGGCGTGGCGATCATCCACCAGGAACTGTCCCTGGTCCCGTCGATGTCCGTAGCGGACAACGTTTTTCTGGGTCGGGAGCGGAGCACGCGGGGCTGGATGCATTACGCTGACCAGAACCGGCACACGCGCCAGGTCCTCGATCGGCTCGGCCTGGACATCGATGTGCAACGCCCGGTCGGTGCGTTTCCGATCTCCGTTCAGCAGTTGATCGAGATCGGGAAGGCCCTCGGCTACAACGCCCGGGTCATCGTGATGGATGAACCGACCAGCGCTCTGAACGAACCGGAGGTGGAGCGGCTCTTCGAAACAGTGGCTGATCTGAAGAACCGCGGGTGCGGCATCATCTACATCACGCACAAGCTGGAAGAGGTCTACCGGATCGCCGACCGGATCACGGTGCTGCGAGACGGGGTACGCATCGCAACCGCCACCGCGAGGGAGATGCCCGCCGCCCGACTGATCCACAACATGGTCGGGCGGGACCTGGTCGAGACCGGCGCGTCTGCCGCGTCGACGCCCCACGCCGATCGCCCGGTGCGGCTGGCGGTCTGCGGCATCACGGTGCCGGCCGGGGGTCGAGGCCATCGACCGCGGGTGCAGAACGTTTCGTTTGCCGTGCGGGCGGGCGAGATCGTGGGGCTGGCGGGGTTGCAGGGGTCTGGGAACAGCGATCTGCTGTGGGGGCTGTTCGGCGCGCTCGGACGCGGCGTCACCGGGCAGTTCGAGATCAACGGCACGGTCTATCGACCGCGCTCGCCGCGGCACGCGATTCGCAACGGAATCGCGCTTCTCACCAACGACCGGCAGCGCACGGGCCTCGTGCCGAGCATGAGCGTGATGGCCAACGCCACGCTCGCCGCGGTGCATCGCGTTTCGCCCGGCGGGTGGGTGCGGGGCGGGAGGGAAGCGACGTTGGCGGCCGAGTCGACCCAGTCGCTACGACTCCGGGCGGCCTCGCTGCAGCAGCCCGTCGCGACTCTGTCCGGCGGGAATCAGCAGAAGGTCGCGATGGCCAAGTGGCTTAACACGGAGCCGCAAGTGCTGCTGTTGGACGAGCCGACCCGCGGCGTCGACGTCGGGGCCAAGGAGGACATTTATCAACTCATGGACCAGTGGCGAGAGGCCGGGTTGGCCATCGTGCTCATCACATCCGAGATGCCGGAGCTGTTGCGGATGAGTGATCGGATCATCGTGATGCACCGCGGTCGGACGACCGCGGAGTTGGCTCGCACCGAGGCGACCCAGGAGAGAATCCTCCGCGCCGCGATGGGAGGTGAAGCGAATGACGACTGACGGATCGGCGGTCGGGCCGCCGCGCGGTGATTCGTCGGCTCGATCGTGGCTGCGCCGGGCATGGGAGCACCCGGCCGCCACCGCGGTGCTGGCCCTGCTGCTCGTGTTCGTGCTGGGGCTGGTTTTCCACGGCCACGGGGCGTTCTACAAATGGTCTACGCATCGCGACGCCCTGCGGCAGGCGTCGGTGTTCGGAGTTCTCGCGTGCGGCATGACGGTGGTGATCATCACGGCCGGGATCGACCTCGCGGTGGGCAGCGTGCTGGGGCTGGTGGCGGTGGTGTTCTCCCTTTTGAGCATTCGTTGGGGCTGGTCTCCGTGGCTGGCCGTCCCGGCGTGCATGGTTGTCGGCCTGGGGTGCGGGGCGGCGTCGGGCGGGCTGATCGCGCGGTTTCGCATTCAGCCGTTCATCGTCACGCTGGCCATGATGGTGTTCGCCCGCGGCCTGGCCAAGGTGGTGTCGGGGGGGCAGAAGGTGTCGTGCGCGGTGCCGAACGCGGAGGGCGGTTACGGTTACGACTATGTCGACGTACCGGCGATCTTCGACAGCATTGACTCCCGGCTGTTTGGCGGGAACGTGGCGGTGGTCAGTCTGATCCTGCTCGTGTGTGTGCTGGTGACGTGGATCGCGCTGTCGCGGCTGCGATGGGGGCGCTACGTCTACGCCATCGGCGGGAACGAAGAGGCGGCCCGGCTGTCCGGCGTGCCAGTGTCGGCCATCAAGATCGCCGTTTACGCCCTGTCGGGTCTGTTCGCGGCGGTGGCCGGCATCTGCCAGGCCGCCCAGGAAAAGCAGGGCGATCCGGAAGCGGGGGCGACCTACGAGTTGCAGGCGATCGCGATCGTGGTGATCGGCGGAACGAACCTGATGGGCGGCCGCGGCGGGATCGGTCTGACGCTGCTGGGCACGCTCATCATCGGGTACCTGGAGAAGATCCTCAGCATCAACGCCGTGCCCGAGGCGAATCGGCTGATGCTGACCGGCGCGATCATCATCGCGGCCGTGCTCGTCCAGCGGCGTCGCGTGTGACGACTGCTTGCCGCGGCGCGGCCCGTGGTGCACAATGTCCGGGCGTCATCAATCCTCAACTTCCTGGAGGCACGACGATGGGCACAAGACAATCGGCATTCGCCTGGGTGATGATCGCCCTGCTGGCCGGAACATCGGCGGGTTGTGACAAGCCGGCGGAAACCACCCCCACTTCCGGGTCGGGCAAAGACAAGATTCTCGTCCCGCCCAACGAGAAGGGACCGCCGGAGAAGCTCGCGGAGAGCTACACCATCGGCTTCAGCCAGTGCAACCTCGGCGAGCCGTGGCGGGTTCAGATGAACGCGGACATCGCAACGGCGGCCAAAAAGCACCCCGAGATCAACGTGATCCTGAAGGACGCCCAGAACGACACGCTCAAACAGCGCGCCCACATCGAAGAATACATCAGTGCCGGCGTGGATCTGATCATCATCAGCCCGAAGGAGGCGGCGCCGCTGACGCAACCGGTGGCCGACGCCATGGCCGCCGGCATTCCGGTGATCGTGCTCGACCGGCGGGTGCTCGGTGACAAGTACAGTTGCTTCATCGGCGCCGACAACGTGGCCATCGGTCGGGCGGCCGGGCGGTGGATCGCGCAGAAGCTCGGCGGCCAGGGCAACGTGGTGGAGTTGAAAGGGCTCATGACGTCGACGCCGGGGCAGGACCGCCATCGGGGCTTCCGTGAAGGCATCGAGGGCACGGACATCAAGGTGGTGTTCGAGGCGGACATGAAATGGCTCGAAGGTGACGCCCGCAGCGAAATGGAATCCGCCCTCGCCCGGTTTGCCGACATTGACCTCGTCTACGCCCACAACGATCCCGGCGCGCATGGGGCGTACCTGGCCGCCCGGTCCGCCGGTCGGCAGGAGGAGATCGCGTTCGTCGGCATCGATGCCCTTCCGCAGGAAGGCGTCATGTACGTCAAGCAAGGTATTCTGGACGCCACGTTCCAGTACCCCACCGGCGGGGCCGAGGCGATCGACGCCGCGTTGAAGATCCTCCGCCACGAACTGGTGGCGAAGGAGGTCACGCTGGGGTCGCGCCTTTTCACCGCCGCGAACGTCGAATCGGGCGGCGAACCGATTCCGAGCGAATAAGCAGATCGAAGCGGCTCCGGCTGACCGGCTGCCATGGCCAGCAATGCACGGCGCGTGCATCGTGACTAGGGGCGATTCTTCCGCTTGCTACGCGGCTGTGCCGGCAGCTTGAGCCCGAGGGCCTTGACCTTCCGGAACAGAGTGCTGGGGTTGATGCCCAACTCCCTGGCCGCGGCCGTACGGTTGCCGCCGTGCCGCCGGACGGCATCCACAATATGCGTGGCTTCCTGCGCCTTGAGCGTGAGTGCGCCGCGGCCGGACCTCGGTTTGACATCCGCCTCGCCGCGCAGATTCGCCGGTAGATGGTGAGGCTCGATCAGGCTCCCCCGACAGAGCACGAACGCGTGTTCGATGATGTTTTCGAGCTCGCGGACGTTGCCCGGATAATCGTGTTCGACGAGGATGGCCAATGTCTCGTCCGACACGCCGGCCACGCCCTTGCCCTGGAGGTGGTTGAAGCGGCCGACGAAACGGTCGATGAGCAGTGGAATGTCTTCCCGGCGATCGCGCAGCCCCGGCAGTTTCAGCCGGACCACGTTGATGCGATAATACAGGTCTTCTCTAAACGTGCCCTTGCGAACGAGCCTGCTCAGGTCTTTGTTCGTAGCGGCGACCACCCGTACGTCCACCTTCACCGATTCCACGGACCCGAGCGGCTCGAACGTCTTTTCTTCCAGCACGCGCAGCATACGCGACTGCATGGCGGGGGAGATATCCCCGATTTCGTCGAGCAGGATGGTTCCCTTGTCCGCGATGGCCAACCGTCCCGGCTTGTCGCGCCGGGCGTCGGTGAAGGCGCCGGCCTTGTACCCAAACAGCTCCGACTCCAGCAGGGTGTCCGGCAGCGCGCCGCAGTTGATCGCGACGAACCGGTTCTGCCGCCGCGGCGAGAGGTTGTGCAGCGCCCGGGCGACCAGTTCCTTGCCCGTACCGCTGGCCCCTTCAACGAGCACGGTGCTGCTACTGTCGGCCACTTGTGGGAGCAGTTCGAACAATTGCCGCATCACCGGGCTGCGGCCGACGATGTCTTCGAGCGTGTACTTCTCTTCCAGTTCCTTGCGCAGCTCCTCCACGAGGCTGAGGTCGCGGAAGGTCTCCACGCCCCCGATGGTGCTTCCATCGGTGTCTTTCAGGGCGGCGGCCGAGATGCTGATGGGCACACGCCGGCCGTGCACGTCGAGGATGTAGATGGCCTTGTTGACGGTCGGCCGCCCGGTGCGCAGCGTCTCCTTCAAGGCGCACTCGTTCTCGCAGATGCTCGCGCGAAAGACATCGCAGCAGTGCCGGCCGATGGCGTCACGGCGCGACACGCCGGTTATCTGTTCGGCCGCGTGGTTGAACGACGTGATCCGCCACTCCAGGTCGACGGTGAAGACCCCGTCGGCGATGGAGTCGAGAATGACGTCAGTCGCTTTCTCCGCGGATCGATCATGCATGACAGCGCCCTTCGACGCCCGCCACCCGGGGCGTCGGTTCGTGAGGCCGGGGCGGCGCGGGAGGCGTCCCGCGTGGAGAAGCCCTGTCCACGCGGACCCCCGGTGGCGGTGCGGGGTTTCCCCGGCGTGCCGGAGGTCGCCGACGCTTCGGCACCCGGGACCGCGTCATGTGAGCCGGAAACGTTGCGATTTGCAAGCCATCCTGCTGTGATATGTTGCAGATTGCCATTGCCACTTGACCCGTATCCGCGAGCGGGTCTACATAACCTCTTTTTTGAAAGCGCATTACGTGATTGAACCGGGATCGGTCGGCGCTGGTATGCCGAATGCACCGCGACCGACGAGACGAACGAAACGCGGGACACCGCCGCGTCGACCGTTCGGGCCGGATTGACCGGCTCGGGCGAAAGTGAGGCAACCGGCAGGAAGGACGCCGAACGTGACCGGCAAGGCCATGGGACTGACGACCGGACAGGCCGCCCGCTACTGCCTCGTGAGCCCGGACACGATCGTGAAGTGGATCAAGGCGGAGAACCTGTCCGCGCAACGGACCATCGGGGGTCAGTTCCGCATTTTCGTCGACGACCTTCGGCAGTTCATGATCCGCAACGAGATGAGCACGGCGTTGCTCGACGAGGAGTTGGACGGTCGCCCCTACTGTTGGGAGTGCCATCACAGTCCCCACAAAGAGGCAAGCCCGCCCGGTCCGCCATGCAGCGAATGCCCGGCCTATCGGACCAGAGCGTTGAACTGCTTTGAGCTTCGCGCCATCCGCACCGAGGGCGGTTGGGCCCGCGACCGCTGCGAGGACTGTGCGTATTTCCGGAAATGGGCAAATCAGCGGAGCAACGAATGAAACCACTAGCTGGCGCAGACGATCTCGCGAAGGCGAGGCGTAACACAAGGCCGGCGGCTGTCCGCAGGGAGCAGCGACTCGACGTCAGGTATCACGTCGAGCAGCCGCTCACGCAGGACCGTCCCCGCCGATTCCTGGAGGCCTTCGCGGCCATTGTGCGACATAACCCTTCCTACAGCCTGGCACTGGACCACTACATCCGCATCCAGGCCAAGTGCGGGCGGTGCTCGGTCGAGTGCATGCTCTACCAGGCCACCGCTGATCCAACGGATGTGCCCTGTCACCGCTCGTCGATGCTGTTGGACATTTATCGGCGGTACTTCACGTTTGGCGGCCGGGTCTGGGGCGGGCTGACGGGCCGGGGCGATCTGACCGACGAAAAGGTGCAGGCGTTGGCCGCCGCGGTCTGGAACTGCACGGCGTGCCGCAAGTGCACGCTGGAATGTCCGTCCGGGATCGATCACGGGTTGCTCACGCACCTGGCCCGCTACGTGCTCAGCGAGATCGACATCGTCCCGCGTGCGCTACTGGTCAGCACCCGCGAGCAACTGGAAGGCAAGACCGGCAACACGTCGGCCTTTCCCTTGCCGGCAATCATCGACAGCCTGGAATTCCTGGAAGAGGAAATCCAGGAGGAACAGGGTGTCGAAATCAAGTTCCCGCTGGATGTCGACGGCGCCGACTACGCGTTCTTTCCGGCCGTCAGCGACTTCATGATCGAGGCCGAGACGCTGATGGGCAACGCGGCGGTTCTGGCGGCCACGGGCGCCTCGTGGACCATCGGCACGCAGTACTTCGACGGCATCAATTACGGTTTGTTCTACAGCGACCGCATCTGGGACCGGGTGGTCGGCAAGGTGGACGCCGAGGCCCGGCGGCTTAAAGCGAAGGCGGTGATGATCGGCGAGTGCGGTCACGCCAGCCGGTCGGCCAAGTTCGGCCTCCCCATGTTCTACGGGGGCAAGGCATCTCTGCCGGTGATCAACTGCATGGAGTACGCCTACGAGGCGTGGAAGGCGGGCAAGCTCAAGCTGATCCGCGGTGCGATCAAGGAACGGGTGACTTACCACGATCCATGCAACATCGCCCGGACCCGGTGGATTACCGAGCAGCCCCGCGAACTCCTCAAGTACATCTGCGAGGACTACGTGGAGATGACCCCCAACCGCGAAGAGAACATCTGTTGCGGCGGCGGGGGCGGCACGGTCTCGATCGACGAGCTGAGACCCTATCGCACGGGCGTTTCCGGTCTGGCCAAGGCGGAACAGATCCGTGCCACCGGGGCCGCGTACTGCGTCGGACCGTGCGCCAACTGCAAGAAACAGCTCAAGGAACTGGTGGAAGATCGGCAGGTGGAGTGTGAGATCGTCGGCCTGCACGACCTGTTGTACAAGGCCATCGACTACTCGGACCTGAAGAAAGCGGAGGGCGTCGAGTCCGGTCGAATCGACCCGGCGGCCGAGGAGCAAAAGAGCACACCGGAGGCTGTCTCAAAGTGAACGAAACCGTCGAAGCGATGCTCGAATTCGCGCGTGGGCCGTTGTTCCGGTTCACGTTTGCCGTGATGGTGTTCGGTCTGGCCCGACTCGTGGGGCTGACCATCTACGGCGCCATCAGGACGTACGCCCTGGCCGGCGACAAGCGGCTGCTGTGGCCCATCATCCGACAACGTACGTTGTGGACCCTGTTTCCGTTCTCGCGGCTGGGGCGGACGCGTGGCGTCTACAGCATCATCAGCGTGGTCTTCCATGCGGGACTGATCATCGTGCCGATCTTTCTGTTCGCGCACATTCATCTCTGGGAGCGCGGCCTCGGGATCCGCTGGGCGGCCCTGCCGCCCCGGGTGGCCGACGTCCTGACGGTCGTCACGGTCGTCGCGGCGCTGGCGCTGTTCGCGGGTCGGGTCGGTTCGCCGCTGTCGAGAACGTTGAGCCGGGCACAGGATTACGCCTGGCCCTGGCTGCTGATGGCACCGTTTGTCAGCGGGTTTCTGGCCTCGCACCCCACGTGGTGTCCCGTGGATTACCCGGTGATGCTGCTGATCCACGTCCTCAGCGCCGAATTGGTCTTCGTGCTGACCCCGTTTTCAAAGATCGCCCACTGCGTGCTGATCCCGTTCTCTCAACTGGTATCCGACCTGGGCTGGCGCTTTCCGGCCACGGCGGGCCGGGACGTCGCCAAGGCGCTCGGCAAGGAGTCCGTACCCATATGAGTCTAGACGCGAACACGTATGCCATTCTGACCGACACCACGAAATGCACCGGATGTGAGACGTGCGTGGCGGCGTGCAAGAGCGAGAACCACCTGGGCAAGGATCGACCGTGGCGTTGGAAGCTCCGCATCGACGGCCTGTCCAACACCCGCTTCACGACGATCCTGCGACATCCCGGCGGGCGTTTCATTCGCCAGCAGTGCCGGCACTGCGTCGACCCGGCGTGTGCGTCGGCCTGCATCGTCGGCGCCCTGAAAAAGACCGACCAAGGGCCGGTGATCTACGACGGCGACAAGTGCATGGGCTGTCGCTATTGCATGATGGCCTGCCCGTATGGAATCCCCCGGTACGACTGGGACAAGCCCGTCCCGTACATCCGCAAATGCACGATGTGCTACGGCCGCATCGAGGAGGGCAAACAGCCGGCGTGTACCGAAGCGTGCCCGGAACAGGCCACGATCTTCGGGAAGCGTGCCGAGATGCTGGCGGTCGCCCACGAACGGATCGCGCAGAACCCGGGCCGATACGCGAACAAGGTCTTCGGCGAGCACGAGGTCGGAGGGACCTCGGTTCTTTACATCTCGGACATCCCGCTCGGCTTCCTCGGTTGGAAGCCGGACCTCGGGGACGAAGCGCTTCCCCGGCTGACCTGGGCGTCGCTCACCAAGGTGCCCCCCGTCATCGTGGGCATGGCCGCGGCCATGTCGGGGATCTACTTCATCATCGGGCGTCGCATGCAACTCCAGGCGGAGGCCGCGCTCACGCCGACGTCCGCCGGCGCAGATCGGCCTCATTCGATCGAGGAGACCGCGGAAGCCGCGACGCCGGCGGACGCCCAACCATCCGACGCGGACACCGGAAATAAACATGAGTAGGTCATTCAGTCTGTTCAAGTCGATCCTATGGGCGATCATCGGCGTGTGGGTGGTGGTTACGGTGGTCCGATACATGCACGGCCTCGGGGCGACCACCGGTCTGAATGACGCCACGCCGTGGGGCTTGTGGATTGCGTTCGATGTCATGGCGGGTGTCGCCCTGGCGGCCGGGGGATTCGTTCTGGCGGCCACGGTTTACGTTTTCGGCCTGGAGAAGTACCGCCCGTTCGCCAGGCCAGCGATCCTGACCGCGTTTCTCGGCTACGTGGCCGTGGCCGTCGGCCTGATGTACGACCTGGGACTGCCCTGGCACGGCTGGCAACTGATCATCTTCCCGCAGCACCACTCGGTGCTGTTCGAAGTGGGCATGTGCGTCATGCTGTACCTGACGGTGCTCACGCTCGAGTTCAGCCCCGTGGTTCTGGAACACCCGTGGTTCGACAGAGCGATCTTACGGGCGGTTCACCGGATCATCACGCGGTTCACCATTCCACTGGTCATCGCGGGGATTGTGCTGTCGACGTTGCACCAGTCCTCGCTCGGATCCCTGTTTCTGATCCAGCCGTTCCGGGTCCACCCGCTGTGGTACAGTCCCATCATCTATGTGCTGTTCTTCGGTTCGGCGGTGGGGCTCGGGCTGATGATGGTCACGCTCGAGTCGTTGCTGTCGGGCTGGTTCTTCGGGCACAGGATTCGGACCGACCTCTTGAGCGGGCTCGGGCGAGTGGCCTGCGCCGTGCTGTTCGCGTACGCCGCCCTTCGCCTGACGGATCTGCTGATCCGCGGGAATCTCGGCTGCGCTTTCGACGGGTCCTGGCAGGGTTTCCTGTTTCTGTTCGAGATGCTGGTCAGCGCCTTGGTTCCGGCGACGCTCCTGGCGTTTCGCAAGATTCGGAGCAGCGTCGCGGGGCTCGGCGTATGCGCCAGTCTTACGGTGCTGGGGATGATCGGGTACCGGTTCGACACGTGCATCGTGACGTTCACCCGGCCGGACGGGTTGCCCTACGTGCCCGCCTGGACGGAGCTGGCGGTGAGCGTGGGCGTGGTGTCGGCGGCGATCCTGGTTTTCATTTACTTCGTGGAGCACCTGAAGGTCTACCCGGAGGCGTCTGAACACTCTGAACCGTTGATCCCGCCAAGCGACGACACGGCCGGCATTCCCGAGGCCTTCGCCGCCGCGGTCGCCTCGCCCCGGCGCTACTCGCTGATCGTGGTGATCACCGCGGCCTTGACCGTCGGCATCCTGCCGGCCGACGCCGTGTTCGGGCCCATACCGCGAGCGAACCCCGTGTCGCCGGCGCGGACTGTCGACGCGCTGGCGATCCGCGTCGAAGGCGAACCGGGGCGGTTGTATGCCGTGCCCGGGCTTGGCGGTCCCGACGCCGTGCCGGCCGGGGCGGGCCAGGCCGCAGTGAAGCTGATGCTCATCAACGGCAACCGCGACGAGCGGTGGGTTCCATTCGACCACGCCGGGCACATCCATGAGCTCGGCGGGGACAGTGCGTGCGGCCTGTGCCATCACCAGAACGTCCCCTTCGACGAGAACACGTCGTGCCACCAATGCCACCGTGACATGTACGAGATCACCGACACCTTCGACCACGCCTTCCACGTGGCCAAGGTCGGCGGCAACAAGGGCTGCGTGGAGTGCCACGGCGACGCGCCGGCCCGCAAGACCCGACAGACGGCCAAGACATGCCAGGCGTGCCACGCCGAGATGATCGTGGAGGGGTCGCGCATTCCCGCACCCGAGCAAGGCATGACCGGCTTCGCGCCGGGCTACCTGGACGCAATGCACGGCTTGTGCATCACCTGCCACGACAACGTGGCGCAGAAACGGGACCGGCCCCATCATGGGCGGTGCGACACGTGCCACAGAACCGAAATCGAGCCGGTCGACACGGCCCGGCTGGTCGGGCGTGGCGAGGAACCGAGTGAAGGCCCATGACCGAACGATCGGCTTCAGACAGGAAGAAAGTCCTGGTGATCGACGACGAGCTGTCCATCCTTGCTTACCTCACGACGGTGCTCGAGGACCACGGGTACGAGGCGTGCTCGGCGGCGGACGCCGAGGCCGCGCTGTCCATCGCCCGAGAGCGATCGCCCGATCTGATCACGCTGGACATCATGATGCCGCGGCGGTCGGGGGTCGCCCTGTATCGAGAGCTCAAGCTTGACCCGCGGCTCCGCGACATTCCGGTGGTGTTTCTCAGCGCCTTCAGCCGGTCGAGCACGGTCGGGCCGGATGCTTTCCGCAAGATCATGCCGGACGAGCGAGTTCCAGTGCCGCAGCTATACATCGAGAAGCCGGTGGTCGTTCCGGAGTTCCTGGAGATCGTGGCTTCACTGATCGAGCCAACGAAGAGCGTGTCTGGACCGCGCGAAGGAGGCGCAAAATGATCTCCGGGCAGGTCAGGCACTGGATCCGGACCGAGTTATTCAACCAGGTTCCGATCAGCATTTGCGTCATCGACCGGGATTACAGGATCGTCGAGGCGAACCGGACGTTCGCGGAGACCTATGGCACCTGGCAGAACCGCCACTGCTTTTCGGTGTACAAGAACCGAACCGCGCGATGTGAGGACTGCGGGGCCGCCCTTAGCTTCTGCGACGGCAAGGCCCGCGTCCGCGAGGAGCCGGGCGTCGCCCCTTCGGAAGGCAAGCCGACGCACTACCTGGTACGAACGGTGCCCCTGGTTCGCAAGGACGGTGAGGTCCGCTACATCATCGAGATGTCGGCCGACATCAGCGAGATGAAACGCCTGGAGGAGGAGAAGCTGGCGGCCGAGCGTCTGGCGGCGGTGGGGCAGACCGTGGCCGGGCTTGCCCACGGGATCAAGAACCTGATCATGGGCCTGGAAGGCGGCATGTACGTGGTCAGTTCCGGCATCCGCCGGAATAACGGCGAGAAGATCCGACAGGGCTGGGACATCCTTGAGGAGAATATCACCCGCATCTCCGCCTTCGCTCGGGAGTTCCTGGACTTCGCGCGGGGTCGGACCCCGCACGTGAGCATGGTGGATCCAAACCAGATCGCCCGGGAGGTCATCGAACTTTTCCGCGACACCGCCACGCAATCAGGCATCCAACTTCAGGCGGAGCTGGACGAGGGCATCCTCGACGCCCCTCTCGACAAGGAGGGCATCCACACGTGTCTGGCGAACCTGGTTTCGAACGCCCTGGACGCGTGCGAGATGAGCAACCGGGAAGATCGTCGGGTATGCCTGGCCACCCGCGATCAAAACGGCGTTCTGACCTATGAGATGACCGACAACGGCTGTGGTATGGAATACGACGTGAAGCAGAAGGTGTTCACGAATTTCTTCTCGACCAAAGAATCGGGTAAAGGAACAGGATTGGGGCTGCTGACGACGCGGAAAATCGTACAGGAGCACGGCGGCACGGTCTCGTTCGAATCCACCAAGGGCGAGGGCTCCGTCTTTCGGCTGGAACTCCCCCGGAGCCGCCTTCCGGAAGCAGTCCGCGACGTCGATGCGGGAGAACACGCCGGATCGATTCGTCGCCGTTGAACCTACTATGGAGGACGACTCATGGCACGGGCCGAAGACAAGACGGTGCTGGTTGTGGACGACGAGCCGAATGTGCGCGTGTTTCTGCAAACGGCTCTGGAGGACGCCGGCTTTCGGGTCGTAACCGCTGCCGATGGCGACGAGGCCTTGGAGATCATACGCGCCCAGAAGCCCGATTTCATTTCCCTGGACTTAGTCATGCCCAAGCGGTCGGGTCCTCGGCTCCTGCGTCACTTGAAGAAGGACAAGGAACTCGCGCGCATCCCCGTGCTCATTGTCACCGCCCACGCCCAAACCGACCTGGGCAAGAGTGATCTGGAGGACATCATGGCCGACAGCGTCATGTCGGGCCCCGGCGTCTACCTGGAGAAGCCGGTCAGGACCGCCGCGTACGTGCGCCACGTCAAGGAGGCGCTCGGCATAGAAATCACGGAGCAAGACACGGACAACCTGAATCTGAGAGAGGAACTGGCGCAACGCATGAAGGACGCCAGTCCGGAGACGATAAGGAGGGTCCTGGACTCGCTGAGGGACAGTTGAGTTATACCACGGCACCCACGTGAAGGCGGCGCCGAACCAGGCAGCCGTTCCCAATCGACGGAGAGCACGCTCATGATCGACAACCAGCCAACCAAGAAGAAAATACTTATCGTGGATGACGAGCCCGGCCTCGTGGCCTACCTGGAGACCCTTCTGCAGGACAACGGGTACGACACGGTCACGGCCACCGACGGCGAGGTGGGCTTCGAGAAACTCAAGAGCGAACGGCCCGACCTGGTCACGCTGGACATCTCGATGCCCGAGACATCCGGGGTCCGCCTCTATCGAAACCTGCGCGACGACCCCGCGCTTGCGAAGACGCCCGTGGTGATCGTAACCGCGGTCACCGGCAAGGGCGGTGACCCGGAACCGTTCAGGAAGTTCATCAGCACGCGAAACCAAGTCCCCCCGCCCGAAGGTTTCATCGCCAAGCCCATCGAGCAGGAGGAACTGCTGAGCACGATCGAGAACCTCCTGCGGTAAGCCACCTCGAGTGCCGGGCATTGACCTCGATGCCCGTCGGGTGGACAGCGAACCACCGCCGGCACCCTGATTCGGGCAAGGGCGGTCCGATGATCACCCGCCGTCGTTTCAAGACACTCTCCCGTGGTGGACGGTCACGGTTCGGTGGGCGTGACGGCCCGCAAGCGCCTCTCGTAGTCAGCCGCGGCGGCGGTGTCGCCGGCTGATTGGGCCGCCCTCAGGGCCCGGGGCAGTACCTGCGGGTGGTCACTATAGGCGGCGACCTGCACGGCGAGTTCATCCGCGGCCGCCCGACCGGCGGTGGCTTCGATTGCCTCGAGCAGTCGCGGCACGCGCGGTACCGGCAGGCGATCCAGACGCAGCAGATCGAGTTCGATCTCGTCTGCCTCCGCGCCATGACCGGTCGCCCGCGCCAGGTCGGCGATCCAGAGCGAATGCTCGCCGAGCGATCCGGAGACGCTTCGTGCGGCGCGCAGTGCCGCATCGGCACCCACCGGTCGTTCGTGGTCGACGCACCATTGACCGAGAAGGCATAAGCCTCGCGCCGCGGACGCGGGGGACAAGTGACGGCCGGCGGCCGATTTCAGGGCCGTTACGACGGCGTCAAGGTAGCGGTTGGGATCGTTCATGCTGGACAGGGGCGGCAGCACCTGCGACGCGTCCAACGGCACGGCAGTCCATCCATCGTGGTCGTCCGCCTCCCGGCACCAGGCGTCGATCGCCGCCGTGAAGTCGTCGAAGCGATCGAGCGCTGCCGCACCGCGGGCGAGGGCCGCGTGCAGCGCCACGCTGCCGAGCGACGGATCGGCGCGCAGCCGCCGGTCCAGGAGTTCAAGTTGGGCGGCCAGCCCTTCGTCGTCGCCGGTCTCCGCCAGCCGTTGGATGAGCGCGGCCACGAACTCGCCGGAAACCGCATCGAGCGGCGTCAAGCCCATACACCGGGTCCAGCCGGCGTGATCTTGCTGCCCTTCGCGATCCGGGGCGGTCGCCTGGTATTCGCGCAAACGCCGAAACCGCTGCTCCACCTGGGTCGTGGACGGGCCGGCGAGGAGATCGTACGCCGTCAACCAGCGCAGGATGTTTCGTGCTTCCTTGTGGAGACCTGCCTGGCGTTGAATCCTGGCCAGGTCCCAGAGGGTCTGACGGTCGTTTCGATCGGCCGGATCGAGAACCCAGGGCAGCCAGAGGAGTTCCAATCCCAGTTCGGTCGGGACGGCGTCGGGGGCGTCTCGCAGCAGCCCGAAAAGCAGGGTTCGATCCTTGCTGGTCACCGCCTGGTGCGTCCGGGCCTCTTCGAGGGCGGCGATCAGACGATCGCGACCGGGGCCGCGACGCGTAGCCGCCAGGAGGCCGTCGATCAGGCCGGGCACGTCACGCCGATCCGGGGGCGCCGCCCGCAACAGGGCTTCGAAGTCATCGGCGGCGAAGGGCAGGTCGGCCACGCCGGTGAACATCGTCGGGCGATCCTCCCGGCGCGACTTCATCTTTTCGCGGTACGCCAGCATGCCTCCGGGCGACGGCGGGTCCGGCCAGAACGGGTCGTAGAATCGGCCCTGATTCCGGTTCGTGATCAGGAAGCGGAGGAAGGAGTCGCGCACCTCGCGTATCCGGCCCGTCATGCGCTGGATGGACATGCGTTCGATCGGGCTGAGCGGACCCTCGAGTCGGCTTGCCGCGGCGGCGGCGGCGGCGAGATCGTACAGGTCGCGGTACAACGCGACGAGCGTCCGCCACTCGAAGGACTGCAAAATGGAGCTCTTCGTCAGATGCCCCGCGAGGAGTCGGGCGAGGTCCCGCTGCCGACCTTCCTGCTGAAGCAACCGGATGACTTTGCGGCTCAGTGTCCGGTTGTCCGGCGAGAGGCGGAAGGCGGCCGTGAACGCGTCGATCGCCTCATCCCGCCGGTTGTTGCGATGCAGCAGCACGCCCCGCGCGTAGTGGAGTGACGGGGTGGGGCCCTCGATGTCGATGCGTTCGTCGAGGTCGGCGACGAGCTCGTCGCGATCGGCGGGCGTCATGATCCCGGCCAGATCGTCCCACATCCGCGCCTCCGCGGTTTCCGGTTCGGTCACGGAGAGGAGCAGATCGACGGCCTCGTCGGCGAGCAGCATGGCGTCGTCGTAAGTGTTCGCGTTCGCGCGGGCGATCGCCACCGCGGTGAGCACGGCGCGTTCGCTGGGCGTGTCGCTGAGCAGGATCTCGCCGATCCGCCGTCCGATTTTCGGCTGGTCGGGGTTGGCGTTCCATGCCCCGCGGCTGACGTCGCTGTACGCGCGGTCCGCCCGGAACCCGGCGGCCGGCGCGGCGGAGAACAACTGCTCGATGGTCTCGACCAACGGCGGGTCGGCGGGGGCGTGCAGTGCCCCCACGAGTTCCATGAGAAAGGTCCGGACGCGGGTCGGCTTGCGGGCGGCCGTCATCCGCCGCACCAGTCCCGGGCGATCCTCCGGTGCGGCTCTCTGCAGCAGCGATGCCAGCGTCGTGACACTCAGGCTGTCGTCACTCGCCGCCTCGGCCAGCACACGGTCGCATTCCTCAAACGGCGAGCCGATCGCGTCGGCCAGCCGCATCCGCAGCAGATCGAGGGGGACCCGGTGGTCGTCATCCCGTTCGATCGCCAGCCGATCGACCCGCTGGCACAGCACCGCGCGGTCGCCCGGCGTCAGATGATTCCAGGTCAGGCGCAGGCAGCGTTCGACCTGGTCGGCCGCCGCGATGGCGTCGTCCAGCCGGCCGGCCGCGTCGAGCCAGAGGGTGGCCCAGCGTCTCATGGCTTCATCATCGTGCAACGCGACGGCGGCCGCGATCATCGTGCCGGCGGTCTCGCCGGGGTCCCCGGGCGAGGCGGTGCGAAGGACTCTTCGGGCTTCCTCGTCCGCCCCCACCATGATCAGCATGGGCACGTATCGACTGGCCAGGCCCGCCGCCATGTCGTCATCCGGAAACACGTCGGCGGGCGAGGCGCCTCCGGCCGCGATCAAGATGAACGGCAGGACGAGGGGCCGTTCGGCCCCGGCTTGCTCCGCCGGGTCGGCGAATTTCACGGCACTCGCATACAGTCCCCATCGAAGGCGATCCTGGAGGAGGGTCGTCAGCAGCACGGCGTCGGCGGGGTACCGGGCAGCCAGTTGGTGATCGATTTCATCGGCGACGGCGGGGCGGTGAAGAGAGAAGGCGACATGGCGCAGGAACCTGGCCAGTCGATCGAGTCGCACGTTGTCCGCGATCGTGGCGGCCCATTCGCGGGTGGTGGACAGCGCGTCCATCTCTTCGTTGACGCGGGCGACGATGTCGGAAAGGAGATGCTCGCGCATGGCGGGTGTTCGTGCCGCGTTGAGCAGGCCGCCGGCCGCGCTATCGAAGTACTGCCCCACTTCGTCGAGGTTGGCCGCCCGCCACCGGCGACGGGGTGGCTCCGCATCGGTGGCCGGTTCGGGGGCATTCGCCTCATCGCGGCGCACGGCGCGAGGCAGGCGTCGCAGCATCAGGTCCGCCGCCCGGCCGTACTGGTCGAAGGCGCGATCGTACGCGGCCAGTTGTTCGCACAGGCCGCCGGATCGAATCAGCAGCGGCACGTTGTCGGGTTCGGCGGCCAGCAGTTCGCGGATGATTCGATCGGCGTGTTCCGGTCGGTTCGCTTCCTCGTAGTAGGTGGCGACGCGTTGCTGGACGGCCGTGAAATCGGCACTCGCGCTGGCGCGGGCGAACACGCGTTCGGCCTGGGCGAGGCGTCCCGTTTTGACCAACGCCTCGCCGAGGTCCAGGTAGACTTGCGGCGGCATGCGTTCGTCCAGGGCGAGCAGAGACCACCCGAACGAAATCACGCGATCCGTCCGATGGACAGCCAGGGCCGAATCCATCAACTCGCGGAGGAGCGGGCCGCGTCGCTCGCCGGCGATCAGGACGGCCTGCTCCAGAAGACCATCGCGCTCTTCCGGTTTGCCCATGGCGTCCAGCAGATCGGCGCCCAACCGGTAGAGGAAGACCTTGTCCGGTTGGTCGGCGATCCGGGTCATGACGCGGCGCCGTGCGGAGCGAAGAACGAAGGGCGGGGCGTCGAGATTCAACAAACCGTCGACGGCCACCGCGAACAGGTCGTCCTCCTCGGCCTCTTCCAGCAGTCGCTGGAATCGCCCGATGGCCTGCTCCACGCGTCCGGCCGCCCGCATGGCGTTGCCCCAGGTGAGGAACGCTTCGATGCGATCGGGGTGCCCGGCGAGCACGCGACCATACGCCTGGGCGGCTTCGCCGTGCAATCCGACCTTGTCGAGCACGCCGGCCGAGAACTCTTCCCTCCGCCCGTTCGGCCCACCGCGGGCCGCCATTTCCGCCAGGGCGGCCTTGGCCTGGAACGGTTGTCGGCGTTCCAGTGCGATGACGGCGATCTGCTGGAGGTAGTCGTCCGCGTTGTCCGGATCGAGATCGATCAGCCGGCGGAGCAGGCGATTGCACCGTCCGAACTGTTCGCAGTTGAGGTGGATCTGCACGAGCCGTTTGAGCAGTGCCACGGACTCGGCGTCCGACCCGCCGCCGGTGCGGTACTGGGCGAGAATCTCGGCGGCCGACACCGGGTCGTTGGCCAGCGTGTAGATATCCACCAGCAGCGCGAGTTCTCGATCATCGGCCTCGGCGCGACGTTCCTCCGGCGCCTCGTCCAGTTGCTCTTCGAGGGCAATCGCCAGGTCGGCCAGCCGGCCGGTTCGGGAAGCCAGGTCGAGCACGCGCTGCCGGGCCTGCCGCATCCGCGCGGCCACTTGCGTGGTCCGCCACGTTTCCAGCCACAGGTCATACGCCTCGCCGTACCGGCCGGCCTCTTCCAACAACCACGCGACGCGAGTCAGCACGTCTTCGCTTTGCGTGACTTCGTACAGTCGGCGGAACAACGCCAGTGCCTCGGACCTGTCACCGTACCGTTCAAACGCTTCCGCCACGGGCATGATGACTCGGGGGTCCGTCTGGGCCTCGCCATCGAGTTGCTTCAGCAGCGCGACTGCGGCATCCGTGTCACCGCGTTCGCGGAACAGATCGGCCTCGAAGAGCACGGCCCGGACCTGCCCGCCGGGGCAGCGTCCGATCTTGCGCGACGCGCGCAGCGCGACATCATCCAGGCCCAGGCGGCGGGCGCCGTCCGCGAGGCCCCACAGCGGCCGGGCACGGTCGACACGTCCGATCCCCTCGTCAAAGAGCCGGGCCGCCTCGTCGCGCCGTCCGTCCAGCAGGAGCAACCGGGCCAGGCCGACCCGCCACTCGACGTGCTCCGGCTCCCGGGCCACCAGCGATCGATACGCGGACTCGGCGAGACTCAATCGACCGGCCTCGACCGCCGTCGCGATCACCTCGCTCTGGAACGCGGGTGATTCCACCAGTTGCCGCTGCTGTTCGGTCAGGTCGTCCCGCCGAAGGAGGGCCAGGGCATCGTCGGGCCGCGCCAACTCGCGCAGCACGGCCATCAGCGCCTGGAGCACCTCCGTCGACCCGGCCGATTCGCGCTCGCCGGCCGATTCGCGTCGCAGCCAACGATCGGCCAGCTCGTCGAGTTCGCCCGACTCGCGGGCCGCGCCGACCACCCGATCCAGGGCGAACCGCCGATCGCGGGCCAGCGGGGCCAGTGAACACGCCTGCTCGTACTCGCGCAGCGCTGCGCCGAATCGGCCGAGCCGCGAAGCGTACAGGCCGCGGAACAGGTGGCCCCTGAATCGCTCTTTGGCCGAGCCCTGCGGTCGGAGCAGAGCGAGTGCCGTTTCGTTGTCACCGTTCAGGCCGGCCAGCAGGGCACAATAAGACTGGACCCGCGCGGCGCCGGCATGCCCGGCGGCCAGATCCCGAAGCGTCTCCGCGGCTGCCGGTCCTCCTGCCGCGTCATACAGAATCAGGGCCCGACGAATCTGCAACGCAAAACGCCGTGCGGGATCGGGCTCCAAGGCAACGGCGCGGTCCAGCGCCCGCACCGCCGCTTCGTCATCCCCCGACCATTCGGCAAGCCGGGCCGCGTCACCCCAGTAATCCGGGTCGTCGGGGCACGCGTCGCGAAGGGTATCGAGCGTCTCCGCCGCCAGCGTGATGCGACCATCGATCGCGGCCGCCCGGGCGAGCAAACGCCGACCGTTCGGCCCCGCGTCAGCTCGCGTCTGGAGGTACGCGACCAGCGCGCCGAGGTCGCCGTCGCGCCGCTGAACCCGGTCGCACGCGAGCGTGAAGCGTGACTCCACCTGGGGCCAGGCTTCCAACGACAGCGCCTTCTCGACGGCCCGTGCAACTTCCGGCTCGATCCCCACCTCGTCCAGCCCGCGGGCCGCCGGGCACCAGATGCTCAGGACTCCGACCGCCGCCATGATCGCGGCCGCCCGCGCAGGCGAGCGGCGTTGGCGCCGCGGCAGCCGGCGCAGCAGCACGTTGAGCAGGAGCAGAACGAGGGCCGATCCGGCGAGCAGCGGCCACGCTTCGACGGGCCGTCTCGGCGGCGTGCCCGCCCGCTGAAGAGCCCGCTGCGCCGCCCGCGTCTGAAACCCCTCGATCTCGGCCAGGTGGTCGCGATCGGGCTCCAGCGCCGTGACCTCGCGTACCGGCGGGACGGCGAAGGCCGCCGTCCCTGCAAGTTGTTCGCCGGCCGTTTGCACGTCGAGCCGATAAACGCCCGGCTCGAGTCCGGTGAGCCGCGTATTCCAGCTCCCCGGGGTCAACGGATCGAGCACGCGCCGTTCGACAACCCCGTCCGGACTCGTCACGGTCAATTCCAATGCCGCCGCCGCGTCGCCGGATGCGACGAGGCGGTTGTCGATCTGCACTTCCACGGCACCCGGTCGCAGGGTCGGCCCAACGCGAAGGGCCTCATCCCGCCGCGGGGGGCAAAGTGACCGTACGAGTCCGGACATCACTCGGGCGTACGGTTTCCAACGCGTAAGATCAGCCGACCACTCACCGCTGACCTGCGTCGTGTACGCTGCGACCATACCCAGTCCGTACCGCCACCGCGCCAGGATGGGGTGTCCCAGACTGGACGTGAGCAGCACGTCCGCGGTGGGCCGGAGCTGCGTCTGAACGTAGCCGGAGAGCGGCGGGCACGAATCGAAGTCGATACCGTTCAGAACGGCCCGGCCGGCGTGAGCCTGCAGCACGGTCGGCTGTTCGACAAACGGCGTAAGCAGGGACGATTCCGGTTGCTTGATGATGACCTCGGGAAGGTTGAAGCGATCCGGCGCGGTGTAGAACCGCCCGCGTCCCCACTGGGCCAGGCCGGCCAGGAATGTCGAATGCCCGCCCGGTCCGACCATGACCGTCGACAATGTGATGCCCTTCTCCGCCATTTTACGAATCAACGGTTCGAACGCCCCGGTTTCGACCCCGCCGTCGGTCAGCACGAGAACGTGCTTGGTGCGCGTCCGGACATTCTGCAAAGCGTAGTAGGCTTCTTCGATCGCCGGGAGGATTACGGTGCCGCCTCCCGCGCTGAGGCGATTCAGGGCGCGGTGTAGATCGATCGCGTTGGAAGCGGGTTGGATGGGGGCAGCCCAGCGCTTGGAGCCGTAGAACTCCACAATGCCGACCTTGTCGTGCGGCTTCAGGCGGGCGATTGCCAACCGCGCGATTTCCTTGGCCAGGTTGACGCGGGCGCCCCCCATGCTCCCCGACGTGTCGATGATCACCACCAGAGTCGTGCTCGGGTCGCGCCGCTGGACCTCCTGGGCAACGCGGACCGGCAGCACGTCGGCCAGCGGCGTCCGGGCGTACCCGCCGGGCCCGAACGATCGGCGACCGCCGGTCACGAGCAGTCCCATGCCGTCCACGACAGCCTGCTTGATCCTTTGTTGCGCGTCCGCCGGAATCGCGCCGGCGGGAACGTCGGCCAACACGAGCAGATCCAACGGGTCGAACGCATCCACAGCGGACAACGAATCCGGCGTGACGGATCGGACGTCCGCCGCCGGGCCCAGCAGGGATCGAAACGCGCCGGCGGCCGGCGAGGGGCCGTCTTCCTCAACCACGTGAACGCGTCGGGGCGGTTCGACCCAGATGGCCACCGGGAGCGCGTTGTTATCCGCCCGAGCGTCGGTTGCCCCCTCCACGCGTACGGAATAACGCAGGAGTCCTTCGCGTTCGAGCGGGCAGGGATGCGTCACCGACTGTCGCCCTGCCACCAATGGCAGTGGGATTCGTTCTTCGTCACCCCGCCCCTCGTCGTGGAAGATCAGGGTGGCCGGGCCGGCGATCGACGCGTCGATGTCGAGTTCAAAATCAACGGTGGCTCCGATCTCGCCGGACGGCGGCAGGGAGACCGACCGGAGAATGATCTCATCGGCTCGGGCTTTCTCTTCGACCTCCACCGACACGCCGATCCCCCGCTCGGCGAGGCGATAGGCGATGGCCGAGGCATCGCCGTCCGTGGCGAGTCCGTCGCTGAACAGGATGATCTCGCCGTTCCCGCCCTCGGGAATCAGTGCACCGGCCAGCTCCAGCGCGGCCGCGAGCGACGATCCGGGCGTCCCCGCTTCAACCGTATCCCGCAGCGCCGTCAAACCACCCACCGCAGCAATCGCGGACTCGTACGGTTGTTCCGCCGCCTCCCGGCCGAAGACGACGAGTCGCCGGTCATCACTCTGCCCCGGCTCGCGGGGCCGCGCCGCGAGCTTCATTCGCGTGCGTTCCAGCGTCGCGTCATCGATGCTCGCGGAGAGATCTACCACGGCCACCCGGTACCGCGTGGCGTCCACACGGCCGACGATCGGCTCCGCCAGGGCACCGATGAGGCAAGCAAACGCGAGCAGTCGCGCGGCCATGACTCCCGCGTACTGGCCGGCGGCCAATCCCATCCGCCGCCGCGCATGCAGAACCACGAGCGGAACGGCCAGCGCCAGCAACCACAGTGCGGTTGGGTGAGCGAAGACCATCGACTACGAAATCCTCCCCCGCGCGTGCAGCAGCGCGTCAGCCAGGAATACCCCCAGTGCCAGAAACAACCCCACCTGGTAGAGGGCGGGCCCGGCCCAGCGGCCCGCCCGCGCCGCCTCGGCGTGCGGGGCCGACCACCCAGCACGGGACAGGTCGGAGACCTCGCGCGATCCGGGCATCAGCCACACGGCGTCGGCGGATTCATGCCGCCGCGCCCAGAGGGGGTCGGCCACGACTCGCGCGGTCGCCAGCGTGATCGGGTCCGCGTCCCAGCCGGCCAGGCGTCGTATCGCCTCCGCGACCAGCACGGCAAATGCAGGCCGACGCACGATGTCACTGTCTTCCGCCAGCAGTGCGGGGCAGACATAGAACGCGGAGGGGCGACCGGACGTAGCCAGTCCGACCACGATTTGATCACCTGCCATCAACACGGGTTGCATGGCGGCGATCGAACCGTCGACGGAAGAGCCGCTCCCGCAGGTCGCGCCGTCCAATTGCAGCCCCTTCAGCATACCCGTTCCTCGAACCACCCGCAGGGGGTGCCCGGCCGCCAGCTCGGGTCCGTGGTTCGAGACGATGATGGCCGGGCGCCGCCGCGCCGGCCTGCCGCCCTCCATCCGTACGTCGACGTCTCGTTGATCAGCGCCGCCGACCCAGCGGACGGCGGGGTCCGCCTGCAGCGCGACACGCAGCACGTCCGGGATTTCCGCGTCCGACCCCACGCGGATGGGCGTTCGCAGGGGGAGGCGGACGACCGTTTCGTCGTCTGCGGCCACGGGGTCTTCCGGCAGGAGGCGAGCGACCACCGTGTCGCCGTCCGCCGGTACATCGGGCACGATCACGTCCACCGTGTCGCCGGGAACGACGCGTTGCGTGGCCTGGTATAGCGGTGCCCCCCCGCCGCGATTGACTTCGACCGACACGTCGCGGGGCGATCGTCCCCAAAAGCCCACTCGAATTCCCAACCGTCCCCGCAACGGGTTCGCCCGGTCCGGCTCGAACATGACCGACAGGATTGCGGCATTGTCCGCCGGCCGTCCGACGTCGACCACATGCACATGGTTTGACGGGTCGACCGCAGGCCGATCGGTGATCAGCGCGAGTTGCGGGTTGGGCCGTCCGCGTAACAGGCACCGGCCCAGCCGCAGGGCATCGTCGAACGCTGCGGGCCTCGTCGCCGGCTTCAAACTCGTGAGTCGCGCGGGCAGCGCGGCGCGCGGCTCCTCGAAACGATGGAGCAGCCGCGGCACCGGGTCGGCGACCACGACGGCCAATCGGTCCTGCGACGACAGGCGGTCGGATTCGGCCAGTACGGCTTCGCACGCAGCGTCCAGCCGTGACGAATCGTTCGCGCCGTCTTGCACGGCCATCGTCATCCCCGCATCGACCACGATGACTTCGTACACTCGTGCGGGGGGCTCCTGCGACCACTGTGGACGCAGCAGGGCGAGGACCAGGAGCAGGCAGAATGCCAGGAGCATCAGGAAGGTCAACGGGTGGCGAAACCGCTGCCACAACGTACGGGCCCGCGTCCGTTCGGCCGCCTGCGTCCAGAACATCGTGGTGATCACTCGCATTTCGGTCGGACGGACGCGCAGACGGTGGAGCAGCACCAGCGCCATCGCGGCGCCGGCGGCCAGCGCCAGCGCGGTTCCCAGCGGAATCCCCGTAAAAATCATCGTTTCGACACTTTCAGACTCTCAGCACACCATCGACGAACAGGCCGCCCAACTGATCGAGCACCGGTACGTCCGCGTCGATTGACGCGTACGCCGCCCGCCGCCGCGTGGCGAACCGTCCCAGCGTCTCCTCGAATTCTCGATACGCCCGGCGATAGCGGGCCAGGTTCTCCTGCGTCACCGACACGTCGATGACGGCGTGTCCCCCGCCGTCCTCGCAATCCAACAGCCGCAACTCGCCATGCAGATCCGGCGCGGCGTCCGACGCCCGGACCACGCGGATCAGTGCCAAACGGTGACGCAGCGAGCCCAGCGCCTCGGTAACGCGGGTCATGCCCAGCGGATCGAAGAAATCCGATATCACGACGGCCAGGCCGGGGCGTCGCTGCCGGGCGGCGAACCGCCGCGCCGCCCGGACGAGGTTCGTGGGGCCCGACGCACGGATCCGCTCGAGATGGGCGAACATGCGCGGCAGCGCCGCCTTGCCGGACAAGACGGGCATGGGGGCGACCAGGTCGCGACCAAACGTAAACAGGCTGACCCGATCCTGCTGGTTCAGCGCCACCGCCGCGATCGCCGCGGCCACCTGCCGCGCGGCGTCGGCCCGGGGCGGCGTTTCAAAGAACATCGAATCGCTCGCATCGAGCAGAATCGAAACCGGCAGGTCCTCCGGTTCCTCGAACAGCCGCAAGAACAATCGGCCGCTGCGACGGTAGAGGTTCCAGTCCACGCGCCGCAGATCGTCACCGGGTACGTAGGGACGAAAGTCGCGAAACTCCATGCCCGAGCCCAGATCGCGGGATCGGTGCTCCGCGTGCCGCCCGGCGGGCGGGGCTTGCCGGGCGACGATCCGCATCTGCTCAATCGCCCGAACGAATTCGTCATTGAAGAGACGCGTCATGAGTCAACTCGACAACTCGCGGACCGAACTGACCGCCGCCCGCACCACGTCGTCGGGGTCCACGCGGTCCGCCTGCGCCTCGAAGTTCAACAGCACGCGATGCCGCAGTACGGGCAGGGCCGCGTCGCGGACATCCTGGCACGACACCGCGTAGCGCCCGCTGGTCAGGGCCCGCACTTTGCCCATCAGCATCAATCCCTGGGCCCCTCGCGGACTCGCCCCCAGCGTCACCGACCGATTGACGGCGGCCGGGGCGTACGGGGAGCCGGGTTGCGTGGCCAGCACCAGCCGAATGGCATAGGTCCGCACCTGCTCCGTGACTTCGACGTGTCGGACGATTCGCCGCATCGCGCGAATCTCTTCGCCCGTCGACACCGGTTCCACCGTCGGCGTCTCCGTCCCCGTGGTGCGGGTGAGGATGTCGTGGTACTCGCGCTCGGCGGGGTACTCGACCAGCAGCTTGACCAGGAAGCGATCCAGTTGGGCCTCGGGCAGCGGATAGGTTCCCTCCTGCTCGATAGGGTTCTGGGTGGCCATCACGATGAAGGGTTGGGGCAGCCGGGTGGTTCGCCGGGCCACGGATATCTGCCGCTCCTGCATCGCCTCCAGCAGCGCCGATTGTGTCTTTGGGGTGGCACGGTTGATCTCGTCGGCCAGGATGAAGTTCGCGACCAGCGGGCCCGGCTCGAACTCGAGTTGGTGTCCGCCGCCTTCCCTCTCCTGCAGGACCATGGTTCCCATGATGTCGGCGGGCATCAGGTCGGGTGTGAATTGGATGCGTGAGAACTGGAGCTGGAGCGCCGACGCCAGCGTGTGGGCGAGCAGCGTCTTGCCCAGCCCGGGCACGCCTTCCAGCAGCACATGCCCGTCCGACAGCAACACGGACAGCACCTGCTCCACCATCTCGTCATGCCCGACGAACACTTTCTGGACTTCCCGCCTCAAGCGGTCGAACACGTCCTGGAACTTCGCCGCCTCCGCCGCGGCATGTCCTGTATCCTTCCCGCCGGCCGCCTGTCGTTCATTCATCAGAACCACCTTTGCTGCTGCGTTACTCTGCCGGGGCGGCGTCGGACTCCGCCGATACCGCCGCGACTTCCGCGTCCATCGAATGCAAGGCCACGAGGTAGTCGCGAACGATGGCCGCGAACGCCGCTGGCCACTCGTCACGACGAATCGAGCCCTCCGAGACATCTCGGGGCGGCACGTTCACCGGCCCGCCTGGTTCACCCGGCATGGGCGTGGGCGCGACCTGCTCTTGCGTGATCTTGGTGGTGCCGGGACCGATCCGCCCCCGCACGAAATCCGGGATGGGCACGCCGAGCACCAGCGACGCCGTGCCACGCGATTTCTTGGGCGGCGTCGGTCCGCCGCGGCCGGAGCCGGGCGGTCCCTCCTCCCCGCTGATCCCCAGTTCGCGCGTCGGCGACTCGTTGCGGTCCTTGAGCGAGGGCTGGATGCCACCCCGTTGCCGGCTCGCTTCCGCCTCGTCCTCTACGTACTCGTCCGCGTCCGCGTCGTCCTGATCCCCCTCGACGGACCGCTCGTGCTGCGACCAGGAATTCCAAGTCTGTGACATTGATCCGCCGCGGGACGCCCCCTGGCTCATGCTCGATCCCGGCGACGCGCCCGGCTCCGGTCGGCGGCCGCGCACGGCGGCATCCTTGGGCGGTTTTGGCGGGGCGGGCCGCGGGCGGTCCTGCTCGCGCTGACCCGGCGACGCCGCGGAGGCCGCCGATTCGCCGCCGGCTTGGGCTGACTGGTGTGATCCGTGCGCCCCGGCCGTCAGCCCACCGGCGGTGCGACCCGCGGCGCGAGCATCCGTCCGCGTCGTCGGCGGCCATGTCGGTGCTTCCGCTTGATCGGCCGCCCGACCGCTGGCCGTCCCTGCCGCGGGGTGCCGCAACGTCGCTTTGCTCTCCTGGCGGGGCGCCGCCTTCGCCTGTTCATCACCGCCTGGCTTCCTTGTCTCCCCGGCGTCCCGCGGCCCGTTCGCCACAAGCGTTGACCCGCCGGGACCACCGCCGGCGGGCACGTGGCCCAGCCATGCGAATGCGCCGAGTATCGCGACCGCCACGGTCATCCAGCCGATCCGTCGTATCCGCACGGCGCTGAGGTCATCGATGGGGCGTTCCGCCGAGATGCGCCGCAGTTGGTCCAGCCCGTCGGCGATGGCCGCCCGGCCGAACGGGCCGTTCGCTCCCCGCTCAATCAGCGCCAACCCGATCGCCACGCGGTTATGTTCGCCGGCCGCCAGGTCGAGTCGCTCCGCCGCTTGCCGCAAGGTGGGCACGTCACGCCACCCGCGCCCCATCGCCACCCCCAGCGGCAACACGATGCTCAGGGCAACGAACCCGACGAGCATGCCGCGTCCAAACGGTGGAGGCTGCCCGGCGAGTTGAAACCCGATCCGTGAGGCCACGACCAATCCGGTCGCGAAGAGCAAGGCCACCAGGGTGCGTTCGCATCCCACACCCACGTGCCAGCGAAGCACCGCCCGGTGCACGCGCTTCCGCGACGGCGCGAGGAGTCGCGTGAACTCCGCCCATTGACCAGATGAGTTGGCTGTTTTGCTCATCGCATGAGTCCGCAGGTCGCGCCGTCAGTCTCCGGGCCGCGCCGCTTCCGAACGGTGTTTTTCCGCGCGCTGGGGCTGTACGTCTGCTGCGCAGGCCGCCAGCACGCGGCGCGTCTGACCATCCTGAACCATCGCCACCACCCGGCACGCCGAAGCGTCGACATACGTTGGCCGCATCAGAAACTCAACCCCCATCGTCGCCTCGGCTGCACCGAGCAATTGCTCGAGTTCTTCGCTGACTGCGCCGACGTCCGCCCGAGCGGTGTACGTTCGCCGCGTACCGCCCGCCTCCACGGGCCATCCCTCGCTCGGTGAAAGCCACGCCCGGGCCACATGGCGGTGCAGGACCACCCCGTTCGCCCCGCGTGCCATCACACCTTTCTCGCACAACAGGGCAAAAACACGAACGGGCTTCGCCACCGCCTCCGGGCCCACCACCACCACCGTGGTGTCGATTTCATCACCGACACGCGCCGCCGACACCGCCACGCTCCACTCGCGACGCGGCGGCGGACGCAGATGGCTCGCGGCTTGGTAGGCCTGGTACAGTCGGTGGATATCCCGATCCGCCCCGCCGTCGGTTACCGCCCGCCCTCCGTCGAACAGGGCCATCGGGGCCGAAGGCACCTCGTAGAAGGCCGCCCGCGTCGCGCCAACCGCTGACACCAGCGGATCAGTGTCCGGCATCGCGACGTGGTACTCCACGAACGCAACGTCCGTGTCCGAATAGAACTCGGCGAGGCCCGCGAATGCCAGTTCCGGCGCGAGCGTCGGCGCGTGATCCACGCAACTGAACAACTCGACTAGCTGCACGTGGCCAATGGCTTCATCGCCGTCGGCGGCGCGGAACCGTTCCGGCGCGTGGAACTCCAGCATGCGTCCTTCGAGCAGTTGTTCCGCGTCCTCCATGGTGAACGACGCCCGGAAAGCGGGGTCTCGATTCAGCCGGTTCAATCCTTCCAGCGCCGCGGGCGGCGGGTCGTCGGCGATCATCGCCTGCACGTAGCGGGACCACGCACGGGTGAGCTTGCCGGACCGCTCGTAGAACTCGCCCATCCAGAGGTTGACGTCCGGGTCCCGCGGCATGCCGAAAGCGGCCGACAGCAGATGCCGGCGGGCCTGCTTCAACTCGCCGCGCCGCAACGCCACCCAGCCCAGCCTCGCCTGCAGTTGATACGGCGCTTTCGCATTCAGGTCCAGGGACGCGTACTCGAGGCCCACGCCGAGGATGTAGGTTGCCAGGTCGTAGCGGTCGTCGCGATGACTCGACAAGATCCGATCGGCCAGTTCCACCATGACGGTGGCGCGCCGTTCGGCGGGAACCGAACCGGCCCGCAGGCGCACCGCACGCTGGATCGCGCCGGCGGCGGGCTCATACTCGTCAAGGCGGAGGTCGAGCAGCATCCTAGACGCGTCCGCGACCAGGCGCGACGTCGGATGGCGGTTCAGAAACGTTTCGATCGCGTCGGCGTCCTCCGCCACCATCGCGACGAAGAACTGACGCTCTTCGGTGGGGAGCCACGGCTTTCGCATCGGCTCGAAGGCGATCCGCCGGTTTCGGGAATCGACCTCCACCCGAAAATATGACAGGAGTTGCGTGCCGAGAATGACGTCCGGGCGCGGGGCCGGCATCTCGGACAGATCGGTCGGGCGCAGCGCCACGTACTCGGCGACGTTCAGGGACCCGATGAGGAGTTGATCGAGATCGCCCCCGGGCGCCCCGGCCAGATCCGCCGTCGTCGCGTCGATGAGCGTATCATAGTCGGCGGTGGCGAAGCGCACCCGCACGTTGAACCCACCGGCGGCGACCCCCGATAACCAGATACCGTATCGTTCCTCCTCGTACGGAACGGTAACGGTGCCGGGCGCCGGCACCGCGAGTGCTGCGTCCGGCCCGTCGCCCGACGCATCCGTTTCCGGCAACAGCCGCAGCTCGCCCTCCGCGACGTCCAGCCGTGGACGATATCCTTCAAACGCCGGCAGCCCCACGATGGCCACAGCGGGCAGCTCCCCCAGGGCCGGCGCGTAATCGCGGGTCAGCTCTTCGAGCGATCGAAGGGCCACCGATAATCCCTTGAGGCCGGCGAGCACAACACCCGAATCGAACCGCAGTTCGACGGGCTTATCGACCTCGAGACCTAGCTGAGCGGCCGTCCGCTCATGGAGCAGAAGCGGTGCTCGCGCACCCAGATCGATCACGACGTTGGCTGGAATCGATCGATCGGTGCATCGAATCGTGCATCGCGCGCACAGCTTCCCGTCGACCACGCGGAATCGAACCTGCGACTCGTGACCCGCGACCGGCGCCGCTCGCGCGGACGGCCACGCACAACTCGCCATGGCAACCAGCATGGTGACCAGCCGGACGTGCCGCCGTCTAAACTTGAATCTCGCAGCGGAGTCAGCCACCTGATCCACTCGGCAGGCCAACCGCCCGTTGCCGGGCGTGGCTCATTGAAGACTCGACGATCGGGCATTCGCATCACGGCGTTGGGGCCGTCCCCGAAACGCCGCCACCGATACTACCATACGAACGAGCGACCGACGAACATACACTGGAGCTTCAGTTTTGTCGCTTACGGCGGACGCGGTGCCAGAGCGTGTCGGCCGGCTCTCGGGCGCGGGGTCGGCCCGTGCTTCGGGCGGTTGGGGGGGACGCACGTTCTCTCCGGCCCACTTTGACTTTGCCCTTCGCGCAGGGCTCGCATCTTCATACAATAGAAGAGTAGTTATGGATTCTGGTCTCGAGGGATGGTGACGTGATGAGACAATTCGGACTTGCTGCGGTGACGGGTCTGGTTCTGTGTACGTTTGCCAGTGGTGTGCGTGCGGACGTTTCCATCGTCATCGAACACCGCTACACGATCGGGAACGATCGCTTCTCGTGTTTCGCGTACAACTCGCTGCTGGACCCGCACGAGTTCCTGACGACGGGATATGGAGCCGGCAAGGACCTGCGGTGGAGCCGCGTGCTCGACGACTCCGTCGAACCGTGGGAGATGGAAGGCGAAGTGTTGATGCAATCGGGGCAGATGGAGTTCTTTGCCCGGGACGGCTACGCATCCTATTCGCTGAGCTTCAACACGTGGGGCATGGCGTTCAACCCGCTGGACGAGAAGTACTTCCTCGGGTGCATTTCGATTCTCCGCGACCCGTTCGCGGGCGGTGTTCGCGTGGAGTCCGAGCGGGACCTGATCCAGCTCGATCCGAATCTGCCCAACGGGATTCCCACCTATCCCAGCGGCGTCACGGTGTCCCGCGACGGCGGGTACCTCCTGATCGACGACACGCTGGGCAGCAGCAACGGATTCATCGCGTCCGGCGTCGAGGTGGGCGACCAGCTGACGCTCTACCCCGTTGACTGGTCGGCCGAGATTTTCTCCGAGACCTACACGATCATCGACGTGGTGAGTGACGACACGCTGCGCCTCGACAGAAACCCGCTGTGGCCCGGGTCCGGCACGCAGGTGGACAACGCCACGTACATCCTGATGATGCAGCCCTGGCTCACGCTGAAGGATTTCCGCGACACGATTCCCTACTTCGCCGACCACCCCAACGACGGCCCGAAAGCCCATTTCAAGGGCGGCTTGTCGCCCGACCACCTGACGTGCTACGTGGCGGAGATCATCACCGACAACGTGCTGGCCGTCGACACGCAGCAGCGGGGCACGTTCAGCGCGTTCGTGGCAAAGGAGACCTTGCAGGACTACGTGCAGGCTGAGATCGACTCCGGCCGCAACTTCACGATCTATCCGTTCACCGACGTAATCTACGACGACGACCTGCGATCGGGCTGGTCCGACGAGTCGGTGGGCGTCACGGTCGATCTCAGCACCACCGACCCCGTATGGGGCGACGAGGGCGAGTCGATTGCCGCCACCTTCGAAGAGGCCGACGCCGTCCTGTGGTTCCACTACGATCTCGATGAGGACGAGGTCCCGCGCGATCCGTCGCACTACACGAACCTGGAGTTCCAGATTCACGGAGGGACGACCGGCGGTCAGGAGATGACGGTGCAGCTCAACGACGCGACCGGCGCGCCGGGCACGCCGATCACGGTTCCCGCCCCGTCGGCCGGCACGTGGACGCACATCCGGATTCCGGTCTCCGATTTCGGTGTGGGCACGATCGGGGACATCGTATGGACCAACACCGCCGGCGCCGCCCAGCCGCAGTTCTTCCTGGACCAGGTCGAACTGGTGTGGGTCGATCCGCTCCCCGACGGCGTGTACGAATACGACGTCGACGAGGCCGGTCCGGGACCCGCCCAGGTCGACTGCGACGCGGACGGTCGCGTATGGTTCCCCGAAAACCAGTCGGACGACATCCTCTGGACCACCGACGGCATGACGCTCAACACGTTCCTGTACAGCTACGAAATGCTGGACGCGTACGTCGCGGCCGAAGCCCTCGACCCGGCCGACTACTCCGTCTCCAACGGCGTCCAGGTAATGGGCCTGATCGTCGACCCGATGGGCACGGTCTATTGGAGCGACAACCAGACCGATTCGATCTGGAAGGCCCCCGTCGACAACCCGGCCGACCACATCGTCCAGTTGGCCACCAAGGCCGAGATCCAGGAGGCGCTGGGCCTGACCCGCTCGCCGCGTGGCATGAACAACTTCACGCTCCGCGGCATGGAGCTGCTGACGTTCAACTACGTGGATTCGAACACGGTCTACAAGGTAGACCTGAACACGCAGGATTACGGCGACCTCGACGCCGACTTCGACGCGGACCTGGCGGATTACGGCCGGTTCCAGCAGTGCCTGGGGTTCGACCTGGTGTCGGATCCGGAGCATGGGTGCCGGCGGTGCGACCTGGATCATGACGAGGACGTCGACCTGGATGATTACACGATCTTCGAATCGTTTGTCGTGGGACCGACTCGCTAGCGTATGCACGTGCAACGAATGTTCTCGAAGAGGCGAAGCGAGGTACCGCAAGTGAATGCTCAACATCTTTCGTCACGCAAGAACGGCTTCACACTGATTGAACTCCTGGTGGTGGTCTCGATCATCGCCCTGCTGATCGCCATCCTGTTACCCTCGTTGCGATCAGCCCGCGACCAGGCGAAGAAGACGAAGTGCATGTCGAACCTCCACTCGATCGGGCTGGCCCTGTTCGGCTATGCCAACGACAACCGCCAGGAACTACCGGGTTATTCGACCATGGGGCGGTGGGGATTCCGCGTCGCCCCGGGCGAGAGGACGGACCCGACCGCTCCGCCGGAAGCGTGGGGGGTCCAGTCGATCCTGGAAGCCGGCACGTCGCCCGAGATCCTCCTGAGCGGGCTCGCCCGGCGCATCCCGGTGACTGAATCGGTGTATCTCGACGGGCACAGCGACGTGTGGAAGTGCCCGGCCAACCCCGGTCTCTACAAGCGAGAGAGCGAGTGGAAAGGCTGGGGCAACAGCTACTACTACCTGACGAGAAAGAGCCAGGACGAAGCCGTGGTGGAGGAACACGAATGGGACCCGGAAGCCGGGGGCGAACAGCAGGAGGAGGATCCCGTCCCGCAGCGCAATAAGCGCGCGTACAGCCTGGACTACCTGGCCTCCTCGAAGGCCGGTCACAAGTTCCCCATCATCTGGGACAACTACATCTACTACCCGGGCGAATCCGGATTCATGGGCCCGTTCCAGGGAGACGGCTACCGCGTGGACGGTGACCACCGGACCCCGCCGCACCGCGTGCTCGGCCAGGGCAAAAGGGGCGCCGGGAATTTTTGGATCGCGTTCTTCGCCCGGGGGCATTGCGAGATCAACTACAAGAACAGGTCCTGACGACACGTCGGGGGCCGGGGTAGCGAACGCGGGATCGCGCGCGAGCCGACCAGTGATCTGAACACCCGCGACAGCAATTCCGTTCGGCACGTCTGGTGAGCACCCGCCGGGGCGGGAAGGGTGATCGCTCGCGACATGGGGCCGGCGACAAAGCGAAACGGAGAACGGCAATGGCACGATTCCCGTGGATCAGCGTAATCGGCGTTGGCGTGCTGTCGGCCGCCACCGCCCGGGCGGTGGAGTTCTCCGTCTGGGCCCAGAACGAAGATATCGGCTTCGCCCCGGCCTCGATCGCATACAACCCGGTCTCCGGCAAGCTGCTCCTGGCCGGCACCGAGCTGGTGGAGTGGGAAGCGGGCGCCGGCGAAGGCACCGTCCTCGTTCAGGCGGACGACTGGGGCGGATCGCCGTTCGCCTGCGCATACATCCCCGCCCGCGGCACCTACCTGGTCACCGATCGCATCAACGCCGACCTCATCGAAGTGGTGCCTGAGACCCCGGGCCAAATCCCGACACCATTCGTCGACGTCGACGCGATCAACCCGAACTTGTGGCCGGCCGGCGGCATGGTCCAGGACGGCACGTACGGCTACTACAAGAACCAGTGGACCGGCGTGCAGCAGACAGTCAACCGCTTCTCTCTCGCCGACGGCACCGAAAGCGAATACGTCCCGAAGGCGGCGTTCGATGCGTGGTCCAGTTCGGGCCCGAGCCAGCAGTTGGCCATGGACGCCACCGGGACCCTGCACCTCTCCGCCCGCAACAGTGTCATCAAACCAAACAGGGGCATCTACCGCTGGGATCCCGACGCGGCCGCCCTCGTGCCCGTGATCCAGGAGCCGGCCATCAAGGAACACACCGGCGAGGACGACGCCATCATCTACGGCATGACGTTCGACTCGCTCGGCAACCTGTTCTTCTACGAAATCTACTCCAGTTCGGTGCTGAAGCTCGACCGCCGCGGAACGCTCACAACCTTCTTCACCAGCGACGACGTGCGGGCGTTCATGGGCGACCCGGAGATGGCCGTGCATGTGTCATTCATGGCCACCGTCAGCAACAGGCTCATCTTCATCACTGGGAACGTCAGCGGCCACGTGTTGACCGCCGACATCGCCACGGAACCGGAGATGGTCACCATCCCGGGCACCGACTACGAGCCGGGCGGGCCGACCTACACCTACGAAATCGGCAAGTACGAGGTCACCAACGCGCAGTACCGCACGTTCCTCAACAACGCCCAGGAAGTGCGGGAGAGCGACCCGGACGACCCGCGGTGCAGCCATATGTGGTTCGACCCGGCCAACGGCGATGTGTACATGGAAGACGTCACCCCCTATCCGCCGGGTCCGGAGCGGTATGACCGCACCCTCTACAAAACGTCGGACCTGGATTCCAAAATCGGCTACGACCCCGCTCTTGCGATTGGCAGCCGGTTCCAGGTGCAGGAAGGGTTCCACGATCACCCCGTGGGCACCGTGAGCTGGTTCGGGGCAGCCAAGTACTGCAACTGGCTCACCATCGACGCCGGCCTGGGCGCGTCGGAATGCTGCTACCACGAAGGCACGACCAAGCACGACTGGTATCCCATCACGGCGTCCGACTGGGCCGGCCAGGGTCTGCTCGACAGCGAGCGGTTGGCACTCGTGCGCGACTACCGCGGTTATCGCCTGCCGGCGGACGGCGTGAACGTGGATCATGGTGGCCCGGGCGTGGCCACGTCGTGGAACATGGACGCCAACCCGTACAACGAATGGTACAAGGCGGCGGCATTCGACCCGGATGCTCCCGACGACGTCCGTCCCGGCCCGGGCGATGACGAGGAGGTCCAACCGGATCACTGGGTCTTCGGGTTCGGGGCCGATACGATCACCGCGGCCGACGCCAATCTCGGCGACCACGGGTACCCCTGGCCCTTCCACGAAACGACGCCGGTGGGCTTCTACAACGGCATCCACACGCTGTTCGACGGCACACCGACGGTCGATACGCGCAACCGTTACGGACTCTACGACATGTGCGGCAACGTGGCCGAGTGGATCAACGACACCGCTCTCGAGTACCCGTGGGATTCCACCTATCGCGGCACCCGCGGTGGCCGGTGGTCCACGTCCGACGCCAAGTACACGACGAACAGCGTCCGCACGATCACCGTGGCCCGTTACTACGCGGAGAACAACCTCGGCTTCCGCCTGGCCCGCTCATTCGGCTATGGCGACTTCAACGGCGACAGCCTTGTCGATGTGCACGACTACGTTTTCTTCGCGGAAGCCATTACCGGACCCGACACGGCGGTCGAGCCCGGAGCAGGGTACGAGGCCTGCGACGCCGACGGCGACAACCACGTCGATCTGGACGACTTCGCGCGGTTGCAGCGCTTGATGTCCGGATCGGACTGACGGGCGGCGCGGGGAGGGTTGCGCCGCTGGCCGCCGAGGATTCCGTTCTACTTGTGGTTCTCGTGGCCGGGGGCCTTCGTGCTCTTGCCGCCGCCGCAATGGGCCCGGCTGGGGCAGCTTCCGCAACTGGTGCCCCCGCTGCAACTCGATTCCTTGACCTTCGACTCGGTCTCGAGCACCGTGGCGAAATCGGCGCTGGCCACGGCTTTGGACAGGTCCGCGTCCTGTCGGGCGAAGTTCTTGAACGACGCCAGGCGGCTGGGCGGCGTGTTTTCAAAGCAGCGGGTCAACATGCCCAACGCGCCGGCGGTATCTCCGATCAGCGCGTGCAGGCACGCCAGATCGTAGTAGAGCGCCGGCGTCGCCGCGTCCGGTATTTGAATCCCCTTCGCCACCGCCCTGGCCTCGTCCAACTCGCCCTGCCGCGCGAGCGCGATGCCCAGGTAGGCTCGCGCCTGCGGTGATGTTTTGGCCGGATCGATCCCGCGAATCGTCGCGGCGACGTCTCGGTTCAGGCCCATGGCCAACTGCGTTTCGGCGAGTTGCGTCGCCGTGTCCGCCGTGTTCATCCGGGCGTAGACCTTCTGGTCGAGCGTGAGGGCTTCGCCGAATACCCCGTGCTCGTAATAAAACGCGCGCAGCGCGCGGACCGACTGCTCCCATTTCACGGGGTTCTTCTCGTTATCCACGCCAGGCCGCATTTTGATCACGCGGCGGATGACGGCGTATGTCTGCCGGTACTCCTGGTTCTCAGCGTCCGTCTTGGCCGCCTTGGCGTAGGCCTTCAGGGCCCCGTCAAAATCGGCGTTGGCCAACAGCGCCTCGCCCGACGCCGCCAGTTGGGCGGCCTTCTCGGTGGCGCCGGCCCGGACGTCCGAGGCACCGAGCAGCCCCGTCGCAACAGTTAGAATCGCAAGGTGTCGATAGGCACGGAATTTCATGACTGGCTCCTTCAGAAGGCGAACCGGCACTGCCCGCCGGCTTCATGCGGTCGGGCCCTCACAGGCCGACATCGGCCCCACCGGTAGTCTAGCACAGATTCAGGGTCCCTGCCGAGCCCTTGTAGAGACCGATCAGCCCTGGTGTACAGCCTGATTGACATCTTTCCGTCGAGACGCACCCATGGCACCGACGCCGGGCTTGATGCACCCGTCGGCGGGCGCTCGACACCAGAGCGTCATCACGCCGCGATTTGAAGTCGGGCGACCGTGAAGTCGGCGCGAATACGATTGACGCGTGAACGGGACATTCGGTATACTGGATTGGTTGGAAGGGATGGGGCATCTCCCCGATACTGAAGCGCAGTTCACGCGTTTCGGAGTCGCCGTTGCAGAGAGAGAGCCGACTGTCGACTGGGAGCTGAGAGAGAGTGCATATCAGCAAACCAGCCGCGGCTGCGATGTGCGCCGAGTCCTATATCGTTCTCCCGGAGTATCGGGAGGGGACAGGCCGGCAGGTCGTGGAGGAAGGACAGGAGGAGAATCGATGAGGCATACACGAATGGCGTTGGCCGTGCTGGCGAGTCTGTGCATCATGTGCCAGGCGCACGCCGCGGCGTACATGGAACTGGTATCGTCGGCCGGCGTGGAGGCCGGCGGCACCGGCGATCGCCACTGGGCCCATGCAGTCAGCGGCGAGACGGCGTACTTCACCGTCAACGGCTTTGCGAGCGGCGGCCATTCCGCAAACATCACGATGGTCGAGAGTCTCGGCGGTGTGCAAATGCCGTCCGTTCTGATGGACACCACCGCGTGGGCGACGGTCGCCGGCAGGACCACGATGACCACGGGCTACGGGTTCGGCATTTCGAGCACAGACCTTCTGTTCGCCGAAGGTGGCTCGGACGCACTCTGGAAGGTCAGCCTGGATACGGGTGAGCCCTCGGCGTACGTGACGAAGGACCAGATCCAGGCCCACACCGGCGCCACTTCGGCGCAGATTGTCAATGGCAACGGCATTGCCCCGAACGGCGAGATGGCTTTCTTCGAGAGCGCCACAGACCAGGTACTGCAGTCGACCGGGCTCGGCACGCTGACCACGCTGGCGACGAAAGAAGAGTTGCAGACGGTGTTCGGGCTTGGTCCGGACGACAACCCGTCGCTGGTCAGCGGCTTCACCTGGGACTCGGAGGAGAGTCTGTACTTCGGCGACTCCGCGTCCGACGGCATGGCCAAGCGGGCGAGCGACGGCACGCTCAGCCTCGTGCTCAACGTGACGGACATCACCGCGGTGACCGGCCAGTCGGCCGCCGGATTCGGCGACATCATCTTCGGCCCGGACGGCCTGGTTTACTTCTACGAGTCGTCGTCCGACAGCATTCTGCGGTTCGATCCGGCCAGCGCGGCGGCCACGCTGGAGTTCTTCCTGACGGAGCAGGACCTTCTCGACGGCCCGATGGCCAGCGACAACGTCCAGACCTTGGGCTTCTATGACGGCAACCTGACGTTCCACACCTTCCAGGTCGACGGCGTCGCCAGCCCGCTGTACGTCGTTCCGGAGCCGGCGAGCCTGCTGCTGCTGGCCGTCGGCGGCGTGGCGGTAGTCCGTCGTCGCCGGTAGGTCGGCCGGCGCGTGCCGGGATCAAGCGATGGTGAACCTGCGTCGGGCCCCCCCCGTCGGGGGGGCCCCCGGTTTGGGGCGCCCCCGCCGCTTGACGCGCGGCCGCCACCCGGGCCGCCGGCCCCGCGCCGCCGTAGTCCGTCCGGCGATCCACCGCCCGGTTGTCCCGGTAGTCGTCGGCGTACGGACGTGGGTCGCTGTCGGCGTAGCCCTGCGCACGCGCGGCCCGGGGATCGCGCCGGTAGTCCGGGTAGTCGTGAGCCACCCCGTTGGCGTCATATCGGATCGGCGGCGTCGCACGGGCCCTCAGCCCCACCGGACGGTTAGGCTCCACCTGCGCTGCGCCGCCGACCCCGCCATACTCCAACGGAGTTCGCGTGCGCGGATAGCGAACCGGCGGCGGCAACACTTCGGCCGGCACCGGCCGCGCGGCGTACTGCTCCGGCGCGCGAACCGACCGCGGGGCCGGCGCGCCCAGGGGCGCGCCCGGGGGCTCGCCCATGCACAGCCGGCGCAGCTGATACCCGTCTCTCTCGTGCGTCGCCCAGGGGGCGAGCCCCCCGGCCGGATCGCCGGGCCAGAGTGGCGCATCGGGGGAGATGG
>CAZBUJ010000018.1:38455-71490 GCA_964495075.1 uncultured Phycisphaeraceae bacterium | reverse complement strand
GATATCGTCAGGGGTTACGGTCGATTCAGGTGTGACAGGTTCGAGTCCTGTATCGCCCAGTAGTTCACTGACCCGATGGTTTTAATGAAGTCGCGTCGGGCCGCGTCGCGCGGCGGACGCGGACTTGTCGGTCTCGATGCTCGCCTGGGCGGGGCCGTCGCTTACCCGGCAGCGCCGTCACCGCTCTGCCTCGTCAACCAGTCGCCATTGGTCGCGATCACGTTCGCATACCACATCGCTGAGTCCTTCAACGTTCGTTTCTGCGTGGCGTGGTCCACGTGGACCAGGCCGAAACGTTCCCGGTATCCCTCGGCCCACTCGAAATTGTCGAGAATCGACCAGTAGAAGTAGCCGCGCACATCGACGCCATCCGTGATCGCCCGCCTTAACTGCAGGAGATGCCGATGGATGTAGTCAATACGTTGCGGATCGTGGACCTTGCCGTCCAGCGCGATCCAGTCGGTGTTAGCCATCCCGTTTTCGGTGATGTACACGGGGAGGCCGTATCGCTCATGGAAAAAGCGCGGTCCCCAATACAGCGCTTCGGGTGTCACCGGCCACCGGAGGGTGGTCATTCCCTGCCCGACGTCGAGCGGCATGATCTCCGGCTTGCCGTCCGCCGATCGCACGCGTTCGCCGAAGTAGGTGTTGTGGGCAAAGAGGTCGAGCGGCTGGTGGATGGTCTCCATGTCACCCTCACGCACCGGCGGCGCGTCCGCGCCGTACGACTGCAGACCGTCCTCGGGGTACATCCCCTTCAACGGCGGGTCCATCCACCACGTGTTGTTGAAGAGCGTGTCACCGCTCACCGAGAACATCTTCGCTCGCGCGGCATCGACATCCCCGGCGGCGGCGCTGGCCGGGAAATACACCACGCCGACCGGAGCGTACCCGATTCGAAGGGTCGGGTCGGCCGCCCGCAGCACCTGCACCGCTCTGCCATGGGCCAAGTGCACGTGGTGACCCGCCGCCAGGACCTCTTTCCGCGACAGCTTCACGCCGGGTGCGTGCATGCCGTTCAGGTGCCCATGGGACAGGAACACCTGCGGCTCGTTGACGGTCAGCCAATACCGCACGCGGTCGCCGAGGCGATTCACCACAACCGCCGTGTACTCGGTGAACCAGTCGGCGCTCTCGCGGTTGACCCAGCCGCCCCGGTCGTAGAGCGCCTGGGGAAAATCCCAGTGGAACAGCGTCACAAAGGGAACGATGCCGGCCGCCAGCAACTCGTCGACCAGGCGATCGTAGAAGTCCAGGCCCTTGGCATTGACGGCGCCGACGCCCTCCGGCAAAACACGCGGCCAGGCGACGGACAGGCGGTACGCCTTCAGCCCGATGCCCCGCATGAGGGCGACGTCTTCACGATACCGGCGATAGTGGTCACACGCGATGTCTCCCGTGTGACCGCCCCAGATCGCACCGTCGATGTGGCATAGCGTGTCCCACACCGACGCCCCGCGCCCATCGACGTCCGTCGCACCCTCGATCTGGTACGCGGACGCCGCAGCACCCCACATGAATCCTTCCGGGAAGCTCAACGGACGCTCCTTTCGGCGAGAACCGCCGCAGGCAATGCAGATGAGCCCGTTACCCGATTGCTCCCGGACGCACCGGCCCGCGGGTTCGCGAACAGGCCCGGCTCGCCACGCGGCGACCCACGCCCGCATCATAAAACGTGAACGCCCGCCCCGACAACCCGACGGCCAGGGCCTGCCACGCCGCGTCGAACCGGACCGCGCTCCCGTCCGCTCTGCATCCACCGGAATGCGAGCGACGGGCCCGAGGCCTGGCACGGCAGCAAGCACGCGCGGCCGCCCCTTCCGGCCGGCGACTGCCGGCTGGCCTCCGCGCCCACCAAAACGGCGTGGACAGCGCGGCGGGCGCACTTAGAATATGGCCGACCGGCGCGGAGACGATGAACACTCGCGAGCGCGTCACGGGGCGCGTCGGCTCGCTCGCCTCGGCGAGCGACGGGATGAGTGGACGGAGCGCCCATGCCGGCAGCGGTCACCGAGTCCGGTCCGCGACGCAGCCGTGGCCCGGGGTGGCGCCAGAACCAACCAGCGCACGGGTACGTTTGTGCGCACCGAGTGAGGAGTGGGCCATGAAATCAGGAGGGGGGATCGGATTCCGGACGATCATCAGAGGTGTCGCCCTGCCGGCGATCGTCGCCGCCGTCGTTGCCATCGCGCCGCCCGCGGCCGCCGGGTCGGCCCGGTTTCGGGTCGACCCCTCCGTCGACGCCCGAATCGACGCCATCGTCAAGAAGATGAGCCTGGACCAGAAGCTCGGCCAGCTCACTCAGCAATGGGGTGGCGAGATCCAGGATACCAACCCGGTCGCGGCCGAGAACAAGAAGGACCAGTTCTACCAACTCATCCGGGAGGACAAGGTCGGTTCCTTCCTCGGCGCCTTCGGGGCCGACTACATCAACACGCTACAGCGAATCGCCGTCGAGGAATCGGGCGCGCGGATCCCGCTGATCATCGGGAACGACGTGATCCACGGCTACCGCACGATCTTCCCGATTCCGCTGGGCGAAGCGGCCACCTGGGACCCCAAGGCCGTGGAGAAATCCGCCCGCGTCGCCGCCACCGAAGCGGCGGCGGCGGGGACCGACTGGACGTTCGCCCCCATGGTGGACATCGCCCGCGACCCGCGCTGGGGCCGCATCGCCGAAGGATCGGGCGAGGATCCCTACCTCGGGTCGGTGATGGCCGCCGCCCGGGTCCGCGGTTTCCAGGGCCAGGACCTGAAAGCGCCCGACACCATCCTCGCCTGTGCGAAGCATTACGTCGCCTACGGCGGGGCGGAAGGCGGCCGCGACTACAACACCGTCGACATCTCGGAGTACACGCTCCGCGAAGTCTACTTGCCGCCGTTCAAAGCCGCCGTCGACGCGGGGGCGGGGACCTTGATGAGCGCGTTCAACGAAATCAGCGGCATCCCTGCCAGCGGCAACCGGTTCACCCTGCGCGCCATCCTCCGTGACGAGTGGGGCTTCGACGGATTCGTGGTCAGCGACTGGGGCTCCGTGGCCGAGTTGGCCGTGCACGGCTATGCCGCAGACGCCGCCGATGCCGCCGTGAAAGGCATTCTGGCCGGCATCGACATGGACATGTCGTCGTTCGTGTTCCGCGACCACCTGGCCAAGGCCGTCAAGGACGGCAGGGTTCCCGAGGCGGCGGTCGACGGCGCGGTGCGGCTCGTGCTGCGGGCCAAGTTCGCCCTTGGCCTGTTCGATGACCCGTACAAGGACCCCGCTCGCGAAAAGAAGCTGATCCTCTGCGACGACCACCGCGCGGCGGCCCGCGAGGTGGCCCGCAAGTCGTTCGTGCTGCTCAAGAACGAGGAGAACGCGCTTCCGCTGAGCAAAGGCATCGAGTCGGTCGCCGTCATCGGGCCGCTGGCCGCCAGCCAGGCCGACCCGCTCGGCACGTGGGCTGCCCGCGGCCGGGCCGAAGACGTGGTGACCGTGCTGGCCGGCATCGAGGCAGCCGTGTCGCCGAACACGGTGGTCACGCACGTGCGAGGCTGCGACGTCAACGGCAACGACGAAAGCGGGTTTGCTGCGGCGGTCAAAGCCGCCGAGAACAGTACGTGCGTGATCATGGTCGTCGGTGAAAGCGAAGACATGAGCGGTGAAGGCCACTGCCGAAGCGATCTCGATCTGCCCGGGGTGCAGCGCGGTCTGCTGAAAGCCGTCCGCGGCACCGGCAAGCCGATGATCGTCGTGCTGATGAATGGACGACCCCTGTCCATCCCGTGGATGGCCGAGAACGCGAACGCCATTCTCGTGGTGTGGCACCCGGGCGTCGAGTGCGGCCATGCCGTCGCGGATGTCCTGTTGGGCGATCACAACCCCGGCGGCAAGCTGCCGGCCACCTTCCCCCGTTGCGTCGGTCAGGTGCCCCTGTACTACGCGCACAAGAACACCGGCCGCCCGCCGGTGGACGACCAGCGCTACACGTCGAAGTACATCGACGTGCCCTGGACGCCCCTCTACCCCTTCGGATACGGCCTCAGCTACACCAGCTTCGAGTTCAGCGACTTGAAAGTGTCACCGACCACGATCCGCCCCGACGGCAGCGTTGAGGTCTCGGTCGAGGTCAAGAACACGGGCAAACGCGAAGGCGACGAGGTCGTCCAGCTCTACATTCGCGACGTGCTCGCCAGCGTGACGCGTCCGGTGAAGGAACTCAAGGGCTTCGAACGCGTCACGCTGGTGCCCGGCCAGTCGCGGCGCGTGACCTTTACCCTCACGCCGGGGCACTTGTCGTTTTATAACCAGGACATGAAACGCGTGGTCGAACCGGGCCAGTTCAAGGTCTGGGTCGGCCCGAACTCGGCCGACGGGCTCACCGGCGAGTTCAACGTGGTGGCGCCGTAAACGACGAATTGATCCGCCGGTGTTTTTTCTTCGCCGCTCCGCGAGAATCGTCGCGTTGGAAACCGCCCCACCCGCCGGCATTTGTCGGGAACGGGGGCCCGGCCATGCCGACCAGGGGTGGTCCCGTCGCCATATCGCAGGCAGCCGACACGGTGTGGTGCCGGTGGCCCGACGCGGGGCAGACCGGCCCCCGGCCTGTCGCTGTCCATGTTCAGAGGCCCCGCGACAGCTTCGACTATGGCGCGCTCATGGCCACGCGGAAGCCCGCGTTCGTGTAGGCGTCACCCGGCGGCAGGCTGAAACGATACGCCACGCGGCAGTAATACGAGACGTTGTACCAGGAGCCTCCGCGGAGCACGCGGCCGGCGTTGGCGCGCAGGCTTGGCGCCTCCGCGTGCGCCCCGGCGTCCGGATATGGTCCATAGGCATCGTCGCACCATTCACAGACATTGCCGATCATGTCGTGGAGCCCCCATGCATTCGGCTGGTAGCGCCCGCACGGCGCGGTGTGGAGATGACCATCGTCCATCGGCATGACCGCGTAGGAGGATCCGGGTTTGACGTGTGCCGCGTCAGCGACGTTCGCCACCCGCCCCGTCGTATCCGGCTCGTCACCCCACCAGTACACCGCTGTGGTGCCGGCCCGGCAGGCGTACTCCCACTCGGCTTCCGTTGGCAGTCGGTATGGGCGGGCCTCCACGGTCCGCAGCCACCGGCAGAACCGGGTGGCGTCGTGCCAGTTCACGCACGTCACCGGGTGCTCCTCGGTCTGCGCGAAACCGGGGCTGCGCCACGACAATCCTTCGACCCGTCGGGCCTGGCCGTCCTGATACGCGAACGCCCAGCCTTGCCGCTCCGCTCCCGTGCGATAGCCGGTCGCTTCGACGAACGCGCGAAACTGACCGACGCTCACTTCCTGCACCGCCAGATAGAAGGGTTGTTCGATGGTGACGGCATGCCGCGGGTGCTCATCGCGACAGTGATCCGCCGAGCCGCCGAATCGCCGAACGACCTCGTCGGGCCCCAGTGTGCTGCCCATCAGGCTCGTCCCGCCCGGCACAAGAACCATACGCATGCCCAACCGGTTTTCGACCGTCCTCGGCCGCGCCGGCCGCGCCGGCCCGCTGTCCCGCAAGGAGACCGCCTCATGACGTTGCGGTGGGCTCTCGCACGCCCCGACCAGCAGAGCTGCAACCGTCAGGTAATGCCACCGCATGATCAACACTCCGCGATTCTCGCCCGATCGGAGTCTCGGTCCGCACCCGTCGAAGAGTGTCCGTCACGGCACGCGCGAGGGCAAGCGCGAATGCGCGTGGCAAACCGCGCCGTGGGCGGCGACCTTTGGCCAGTGGTCAAGCCGGTGAGCAGTGGCGTAGCGGTCTTCGGCTGCGCTCGGCGCGCTGCGCGGTCCGACATCTTCGTGCGTTTTGGGCGCGAGCTTCTCGGGCGGCGCCCGATTTGGAACGAGGACCGCGTGATCGAATGGCTCCACGTCCAGCGAACGGCGTGGAGGCGCAGTCCACATCGGCTCTGCCATCGTCCACCGCCCGGCGACGCCAGCCGGCATCCGAACAGGCACATCCATCTCCCGCGAACGCCGGGCCCTTCACCGGCTGCTCGACCGCGGGGGCGACTCGCCAGAAGGGGCATCGGTGCCGATTAGAAATGAACAGGCGCCGGCAACCAGGTCATTCGGCGAAGGCTTCACCTGATTCGTCACCGGCGCCCGGAGCACCGTCTCATCAACGCGTCCCGTGCCATGCCCCCCCTTGGCGATGTCTCCGACCGGATCGCCGCCCACACCGGTGACGAAGTTACCACCCAAGATGCGAAACTCCGGTGTGGTCCGGCGATCACGGATGGACAGCCGACCCTGGCGCACGACGTTTCCGACCTCAATTCACGGCCTCGCGTGAGGCCCACCGCTGTTCCACCGGTCGGTAGCGTCGCGGAGCTCGGAGCCAGTGGGTCGCTGCCGCGGATTCTTCATCGCCGTCGAGCATCGGCTCGCGTTTTTCGCCGTCGCACCGTGAGCGGCCACGATGAACAGCTCCCTCCTTGCCACCACTGTCGGCCCGATAAACATACCACACTTTCGGGCCCCTTTGCAACTAAAATCCGCTATAGTGACCATTATTATTCTATAGTGGTTCTCTTTATCCTGATGATCCGCCGTCAATCGGCACTGTCGATCTAAAAGGCAACGGCAATCACCGCGAAGGGCCTGCCGGACCGCGTTCCGCGGCCGTCAGTGGCCGATTCCACCGCGCCGTCCCAGCCGTCGCCCGGTTTGATCGGCCGCCTGCCTGCTTCCGGGTGGCCTTGCCCAAACGCGTCCAAACACAGGTTCAAATATGCCAAAACCTCGATAGTTTCGACCAATAGTTGCAAAGGTCGCCGTGCCATGAGTAATATGCCCAGTTAACATGGCGGCTGGCGGCCCAAAGGGCCGATTATCGATTTAATCTGGGCTAAGAAGGCGTCAAACGAGGGACCCGTGATGGGGAAAAACACAGATCTTGACAACCGTATCTTCTCGGCGATTCGGCAGAATCCGTACATCACGCGTAAGGAACTGCAAGAGACGCTCAAGACCGAATCGGGTCAATCGGTGCCCTACTCCACGCTGGTCAAACGCATCCAGAAGGCCAAGGCGGAGGCGATTCTGCGAGAACGGTTCGAACTCGCGGACGAGAAGATGCGCTCGCACGAGTTCATCGTGCTCTTGTCCACCACGGCACCGAAGTATGTCCGCGCCCAGACTCGCGACAAGGACGAAGAGATTCCCCCCGAGGACGCGTCGGACTACCAGATGGACCTGTGCCAGATGATCGACAACGTCTTCACGAGCAAGAATCAGTACAGCAAGAGGATTTCGTCCGGCGGGTGTGCCATCCTCCTCGGCGGCGGCGAGTGGGACATCGCGGTGACGCTGTTCTCCGAAGATCCGAACGCCGTCAACCGCTTCGTCACGTCGTACCTGCGTACGCGGTCGGCCGTCACGGGTTCCAGCACACTGCAGTTCCGGAAAGGACCGACGCCGGAGCGGCGGGCGGCCAAGACTCCGCATGGCAACCTGTGAGCGGATGTCGGTATCGCGCACCAAAGACCGCAGGCCGCTCGGTAGCGCGTCACGATCCGGGAACCGGTCGCCGTGACTCCCCGAGTTCTTCGCCTGCCTTTATCACGGATGCGAACAGTTTGTCCAGCGTGTACTCGCTGCCGCACTCCGGGCACCGGGCATGTTTCAGCCCGGTCATGTTGTAGCCGCAATTCGGGCAGTGCACGACACCGAGTCCAAGGGATTGCAGGCGAGCACCGCGCTCCTTCGGTGTTTCCCGCCAGACGAGGGTAACGCTTGCGACCCACGCCAGCACCCAGAACAGACCGCCGAGTGCGATGCCCACCTCTTCCTCCCCGGTCAGGATGGCCCAGATCATGCCCGGGATGAACGCAACGCCGATGGACCAGAAGACGGACAGCACCGTCAACAGTCTGCGGGTGGGCGTCCACACGACTTGGGATCGCCAGATCAACGTCCACGCCACGCAGAGCAGCACCGCGCTGATCCCTTCCGAGACAGCCAGCGCGTCGAAGTTGTTCAGACCTATCTCATCAAGAACGAGAACAAACGTTGCGCAGACGATCGGACCAGCGAGCAGAGCAACCACGGCCAACACCAACTGCACGAGAAGTTTCGTCATCGCGGATCACTCTCTACACGTGGTCGCCTGCGGATCAGGGTCAACATCGTAAGCGATAACCCGCGTGGCCGACAGCTTGCGCTTGTACCCGCTGATCATCCCGCCGACCAGCATCGTGGTCGGTGACGCCGCGTCCGCGTCCCTCACCGCCAGGGAGATGGCGACCAAGCTCACGCCGAGCGCCGCCACGGCCTCGAAGCCGGCTCGCCGCAGAATGCTGACGCCGGCCAGGTATGCCGCACTAGCGAGCAGCAGGTTGATCGACATCGAACGCGACGCCACGACGACGTCGACGACGGCGGGCTCGACCGCGACGGCTGGCGCCGTCTTTTTGATCATCAGCCACGAGGCCGCCGCAATGGCCGCGTGGCCCGCGTGCGTGAGTACCACCGCGCGGTGCCGCACGAGGCCGAACCACCATGCGACGCCGCACAACGCGAGGGTGCTCCGCATCGGGTCGCGCAGCCAGGCGGGCAGCCGCCGGGGACATTGACGTGACACGGCCGGGTCGCCGCCAGGAGGGCCGCGAACGGCGTGCCGAAGGTCAGGAGCCAGAGCGGCACGTTCGCGCGGCCGGTCCGGTGCATTCCCTCCGCGGTGATGCGTTTCCGCGAATGGCCGGCCTCGAGTCGCGCATCGAGCGGCCGGACGCACACGCGACCGGTATTCGCACGATGTGGATGCCACGCACGAAGCGAGCACCAGCCGTCGGGCAGACATGTTTATCGCGCCGCGCGCGAGGGTTGGCTCCTTGCGGCATACGTGGTTTCCACATTCGGCGTCCCCTCCCCAATTGGGGGACGATAGCAGAAGTCAGTCGCGATGGTAATGGGGGAACCACGCACGATTTTCGCCGCGCCATGGCCGGCCGGGCGCGATCGCTGCTCGATACAGGCCGGACGGGTACGAGCAACGGCTCACGGTAATCGCGCGACCGTCGCGCGGATCTACCCCGGAACGCCAACGACCGGCGTGGATCGGCGGCAGCCATCCAATGGACTGTAAGCCTACGGTACCACCGGCCCCCGGCTTCTTCGCTCAACCGACCCTTCTGCGTTGTGCGGTGACCGTCCCGCGGCGGCGGGCAAGGCGACCAACGATGCTCGCTCGCTGCGCTCTCCTGCCCAAGCCATCGACGGCTGTCGCCGCCGGCCGCGGCCGACGACGGCGCCCGTCATGACCTGTCATAGTGCTCGCTCAGGTAGAACTCGCACTGCATGCAGGTCGCGACCTTGGAAGCGAAACAGCCCAGCACCTTCCCGCCGCACAGAGTCCCGGCAATGTGGGCGCACCGGCGCCCATCGTTCGGATACGCGGGGCACACACCCAACTCAGCGATTTTCGCCCCGCCCTCTTCGCGACCACACTTTTGAATTCCCAGCAGTTCATGTTGCATGTCCCTCAACACGGCGATCCTGGAACCCCGACCAAACCCCAGTAGGCGATATCGTTCCGGCTCGGATGCGAGCCAATGTAAGGCAAGCCATCCGTGGAAAACCACGTGTCAACGGCGTGGCGCCACGAATGGAAGACGACCGCCGGCGCGAACTGAACCAACACTCGACGCCCGATCCAGTGCCACAACGCGACCCTTTATCGGGGGGCCAACGATACGGGCTGGTCCGCGCAACGCGGGCGTACCGGTGCAATGGAGTGTGGCCGGTCGTGTCCGACCCGGTACATCGGGCGGCACATGGCCCTTGTGACAAGAGAACGGGCCCGCTATAGCGGGCCCGGGGATCGATCGCCTACCGTGTGCCGACCGCTCAGTCGCGTTCGGGCTCCGGGAACTCCCAGTTGACGGACGGGAATTCCTCGACCTGGTCAAACGGGTCCTGGTGGATCAGTACGGAGCCGGGCCGCGACACGTGCCAGTTCGGATTGAAGCGAAGGCGCGGCGTGAACACGCCCGGTTCATTGTCACACGCCGGCATGCGCATCGGCGGCGTATTGTCGTCGAACACCCAGTTCATGCTCAGCCAGTGCTCGCACAGAATCTCGAGCACCGACTGGTTCTTCGGCGGCGCGATGGCCGCGGGCGGACCGGCGATCTCTTGGGCGTCGGCCGCCGCCGGCGCGGGCTTCGTGGGCGAATCCCCGCCCGTCGTCTCGGTGAACCGGACGGCCAACCGGACGGCCGGCGCCCCAGACGCCGCCTCGGCCTGCGGGGTCGACGGTTCCGGCCGCGGCGTCACGTCAGTCACCCAAGCGGTAACCGGGTCCGGGGCGGCCAGCGCGTGGATAATCCCGGCGTCGGCGATCGCGTTCTGGCTATCGACGGGGGTCGGGCCCTCGACGATCGGGTCGGCGGGGCGGGCGGCACTCGCGATGGCCGGTGCCGCCGCCGGATTCGCCGTCGATTGTTCCGCCGCCACGGCAACGGCCGTAACCATTCTCGGGGTTGTCGCCATCGGCGCGGCCGTCTCGGACGTGGCGGGCGCGGGCGTCGCGTCCGGCGTGCCCGTCTCCGGGTCAACCGTGGAAAGGGTCGTTTCGGAGGCCGGCGACGGGGGGATCACGGCGGCGTCCGCGCCGAGCGTCGCCACCTGCACGTCCGCGACTGCCATCTCGTCCTCGGCCGCGGCGGCGGCGGATTGCGTGTCGGCCTGCGCCGCGCGCGTTGGGGCTTCCGCGGCCGACGTCGACAGCCGATCGAACGCGGGGGTAGGTTTCGGCACGGCCGGTCCGGTCACTTCCGGCTCGGGCGTCGCCGCGGCCGCCACGAGGGGCGTGGTCACGGCCGGAGTCTCCGGCGGGGTCGACTCGACGGTCGCCACCGCCGGCGGCGGCAGGGGCACGTCGATCCGCGGCGTATACGATTCGCCGAGCGGACGGGGCGGATTCGTGCTCGGCGCCTGGGCCACCGCGGTGGGCCGCCCAATCGGGTCGCGGGTCGCCTCGGCGGGGACCCTATCCGCGATTTGCTCGAGTTGCGTGCGGGCCGCCGTCATTTGCGGATCGATGGCCAGCGCGGTCCGGAACGTCTCCGCCGCCTCCCTGTACCGCTGGGCGGACCGATACATCAAGCCCACGTTGTAGAGGGCGTCGGCCTCGGACACGGCTTCCTGAAACGCCTCCTGCCCTTCTTGGTACCGGTCTTGCTTGCACAGCACCATGCCCAGGTTGATGTACGCCCGTGTGAAATCCGGTTTGAGGGCAATCGCGTTGCGGATCTCGACTTCCGCATCGGTCCACCGTTCCTGCATGGCATACTCGAACCCCAGGTTGTTTCGCAGGGCCGGCGAACGCGGCAGGATCTGCACCGCCTTGAGCAGGTGTTCCTCCGCGGCCGAATGCTGCCCGAGTTTGCCGAGGAGGATCCCGAGCCGCGAATGCGCTTCCGCACACCGGGGCTCCACCTCGATGGCCTTGCGGTACTGCGTGATGGCCTTCGCGAAGAGTCCCTGCCCCTCGAACAGATTGGCGGCCGCGATGTGCGTGCTCGCGCGAATCTCGGGGGGCGGTCCCTCTTTCGCCGCCGTCAGCGCCTCCGCGTCGGCATCTTTCCAGTTCGCTTTGCGCTGCGACGAGAAGACTTCTTCGTCGGGCGTCATGCAACTGATGGGCACGAGTGCCACCAGCAGCGCTGCGGTGATCCACAGACGTGACCGTTTCACGGCAAGGTCCTCGCTTACGCAGGAAGAACAGAGACTATTGGGACATCGGGACGGAGGCACCGCCGGAGCCCTCCTTGGGACCGGCCGTACCTTTTTCCATCGTCTCGATCGCCTCGCTGGCCCGGGACTCGCGCCCGCGGTTCATGCCCGCCTTGACGGTGACCTTCGCCATGTCCAGACCGGCGTCCGCGAGAAACGCCTCCACGGTCCGCACGCGAGCATCGATCAGATCGTCGTCGGTGTGGGCGGACGTCTCGTAATGGATCGTGCCGCCGATGTTCAAAAGCAACTCGGCAAACCGGTTCAGATGCCACTCGCCCGTTCCGGAGAGCTGCGCCGTGTGCGGAATGAAATCGCCATCCGCCACGCACATGTCACTCAACTTGGCGTTGTCAGCCATGCGCACCAGATTCGCCTGCATGGGATGCTGCCGGTCCGACGGACCTTGAGGGGGGGCATGGAGACGTCGAGTTTCTTCCTGACACGCCCCAGCCAGCAGAATCACGATTGCAACACCCAGACCCAAGATGAACCGGGAAGACATGGATACCGTCTCCTTTTCGATTCCGAAAGACGCGGTGGCCGGGCGCGGCCGCTGTCCGGGAACGCCGGCTTCCTCGCACGCCCGATACTTCCCTACGGTGTTCCTATCGAGAGAATGGCGCGACTACCTTCGCTAATTCGCGTGCCCGCAGCCCAGTGTCGAGCCGCGCGAAGTGTCGTCCGATAAAGGTCGCCGCGTGACCCGAACGTGGTAAGCCACGACGACCGGCGCCAGGCTTCGTGTCACGGAATCAGGGAGCTTTGCCGGCGCGCACGCGCTCAGCCCTTGCCGTGCCGGCGCTCCCACACCTCTTCCGCTTCGGGGCGGCGAATGTAGATGGGAACCACGCCCCGGGCGTCGTCGAACGCACCCGCCGACACCCGCGCGTGGCCAAGCCGGTACACGACCTCCGCACGGGCATGATTCAGTTCCACCGGCAGTACCGCCAATCCGGCGGAATCCACCGCCGCCTGGTGGTAGGCGATCCCCTCGCCCACCGCATGGCAGTCCCGCGGGAGCGTGGCGAAGAAGGACTCGGGATCGAGTTCGGCCGGCTCCTGCGTGCAGACGTATGCGTCCTGCTCCAGGGCGAATGGAGCCGAGTAGACATGGTGCCGCTTGGCATCGAGCACGACGACCACCCGGGGCGGTCGCGGGTCGAGGGCGAGGGCGTTCTGGGCGATCACGTCCAGCGTGGGGACCCGCACGATGCGAGCCCCGGTCGCCAGGGCCAGGCTCCGGGCAAACGTGATGCCGATTCGCAGGCCGGTGAAACTGCCCGGTCCGCCGGAGACGTAGACCGTGGCAACCTCGTCGGGTCGAACCTGGTGGTCGCGGCACAACGCGTCCACGGTAGGCAGCAACTCTACCGCGTGGCGAAGTGTCGTGCTGAACGCCCGGGACTCCAGCACCCGCGGACCACGCCCGATGGCCACGCTGCCGATCCGGCCGGAGGTCTCGATGGCCAGCGCGGGGGCCGCGTCACGGTGATCGCGGGGATGGCCGGGATCGGTGGGACGCATGGGATCCGGTGACGAGGGCGTCGAATGGGCCGGGGGCTCCGCCATGGGCCGCATTGTACGGCGGGACGAACCCGCCCGCACCCCTCCCCCACCGACCCGCGATGGAGGGGCCGTTGCATCCGATCACGAACCCATGCATAATACGCGATCTGTCACCATAGCGAGGAGACCGACATGGGACTGAATCGACGTACGAAGCTCGACAAGCGCCAGGCGAATGCGCTCGCCACCAAGCGGATCAACGCGATTCGCAAGGACAGGGAACGGGCGCGGCGGGACGGCCGGATGCTGGAGATCATCCGCGGTGGGAGCCTGCCGTACACGCCCGACGTGATGTCCTGGCTGAGCCAGAAGACGGGCAAGCCCTCGGCCAAGATCACGCCCGAAGATATTGCCAAGCTGACCGCCTGACCGTAGCGCACCGTCACGCATCGCGCGGTCCACGGCCGGCCCAACGGCGAACCCCCGCGCGATTTCCTCAAGGGCCGAACACCCCCCTCGAACCGAGTCAGGCGGCCGACCCCGGGCGCGTGAAAACCCCGCCGCACCGGGTCCTGCGCCAAACCGCCGAGCGGCTACGTCGATTTAGGCTTCTCGATGCTGTACTTCTTGATTCGGTATCGCAGATTGTCGCGGCTGATTCCCAGCGCGCGGGCGGCGGCCGACTGGTTCCAGTTGTTGTCGGCCAGCGCGTTGACGATCATCGCCCGTTCGTACTCCCACAGTGACCCGTCGCGCCGGGGTCGGGTGGCGGACACCGCGTCGGCCGCGCCCGCAGCGCCGACGATCTCCGGCGGCAGATGCTCGCGGAGCACCTCCCGTCCGTCGCACATGAGCACGACCCGTTCGACCACGTTCTGCAGTTCGCGGACATTGCCCGGCCAGTCGTGGGCGGCGAGCAACGCTTTGACATCGTCTCCCACCACCGGCACCGGTACCCCAAGATCGTGGGCGGCACGGATCGCGAAGTGCTCGACCAGAGCGGCCACGTCCTCGCGCCGCTGCCGCAGCGGTGGCATCTCGATCGGAAACACGTTCAGGCGGTAGAACAGGTCCTCGCGGAACGATCCGCCGGCGATGGCCCGTTTGAGGTCCCGGTTGGTCGCCGCGATCACCCGCGCGTCGCAGCTAACCGTACGCGTCCCGCCTACCCGGACGAACTCACGCTCTTGCAGCACGCGCAGCAGTTTGACCTGGGTCGACAGATTCACCTCGCCGATCTCGTCGAGGAACAGTGTCCCGCCGGCCGCGAGTTCAAACCGCCCGATCTTCTGGCTGCTTGCCCCGGTGAACGCCCCCTTCTCGTGCCCGAACAACTCGCTTTCCAGCAGCGTCTCGGTCAGCGCGGCACAGTTGGTCGGGACGAACGGCTTCGCGTGGCGGTCTGACGTGTTATGAATGTACCGGGCGAAGAGTTCCTTGCCCGTCCCCGTCTCGCCGAGCAGCAGGACGGTCGCCTGGCTGCGAGCCACCCGGTCGCACAGATGCAGTGCCTTCTGAATCGCCTCGCTCGAGCCGATGATCTCGTGGGTCGGGCCGGCCGCTTCGCGCAGGGCCTGATTCTCTCGCCGGAGGTTCTCGTGCCGCTGGGCGTTGCGGGTCCCGATGGCGGCCAGATTGGCGAACATCCGAATCAGTTCCACGTCCGCCGGGCCGAACGGTCCACCGTCAACCGGGTTCAACACCTCCACCACGCCGACCGCCACCCCCCCGTGAATCATCGGGGCCGCCACCATCCCCCGCGTCGTAAACCGTAGCTTGCGATCGATCTCTTTGAAGTGATTGGCGTCGGCCCGTGCATCCTCCACGAGCTCCGGCTTCTGCGACTTCAGCACGCGCCCGGCCACGCCGAGGTCGGCGTCGAACTCCTCGCCGATCAGGGAGTGCGCCGCCTGCCCCACCGCGGCGGCGAAAACGAGCTTGTGTCGGCGTTCGTCGAACAGCAGCACGCTGGACGCTTCCGCCCGCATCACGGCGGCCGCCGACCGGGCGATCTCGTCCAGCACGGTGGGCAGTTCCAGCGTCGAGTTGATGACCGCGGAGGCTTCCGCCAGGGCGGCGGCCGATTCCGGCGGCAGGTTGGGTGACCAGTCACTCATCCTTCGTTCTCAGCAACGCGCCACGGTTTGCAGTGACGCCCGCGCGTCGCACCCACTCTACCCCCCCTGTACGCACCTTACAACTTCTCGACGAATCCACGGTGGACCCGGGAAACGCTGGCCTGCCCACCGCATACCAGTACAATGCCGACCGTGAATGACCGCACCGATGAGCAACTCCTGGCGGCCCACCTCGATGGGAACCCCGGCGCCTTCCGGCAGATCGTCGAGCGTCACAGCCGTGAGCTCTACAACTTCGTGTTCCGGTTCACTCGCAGCGCGGCGGCGGCGGAGGACGTCGTACAGGAGACGTTTTTGCAGGCGTACATCTCCGCCGACCGGTTCGACCCGTCGCGCCGACTCAAGCCGTGGCTGTTCACCATCGGTGCGAACAAGGCCCGCGACTGGCTGCGCAGCCGGACCCGCCAGCGCGAGGTCGCCCTGGACGCCAAGATCTCAAGCGACAAGGAGGGCGGTCAGTCGTTCGCGGACCTGCTGGCCGCCGAGGCCGACCTGCCCAGTTACCGGATGGAAGAGGATGAGAAGCGGCAGGCCGTCCAGCGGGCGGTGGACAAACTGGCGCCGGCCCTGCGGGAGGCCCTGACCCTCGCGTACTTCCACCGTTTCGCCTACAAGGAGATGGCGGAGATCCTGGACATCCCGCTAGGGACCGTAAAAAGCCGGCTTCACGCCGCCGTCGCGGCGTTCGGCAGCGTATTTCGTGCGGAACTGGCAAAGGGGCAGAACCGGGCGGAATAGCGGAGCGTAATGATCGATGGAGGCCGGTTTCCCGTTGGGGAAACCCCACGAAATGAAGCCTGGTGGTGCCGGCGTCTGACCGGGCCCATCGGATCGCGGTGACCGCCGACGCCGCTGTCAAATGAGTGCGTAAGTCAATACGATGCAAGAAGTTCTGCTCGATTACCTTCTCGACAAACTCGACGGGCCGGCCCGGCTCGACCTCGAACGCAGGCTGAGCGAGGACCCCGCGCTGGCGGCGCAGTTGACGACCTTGCGCGCCATCCTCGAGCCGCTCGACACCTGGACCGCCCCACCGCCGCCCGCCCGCCTGGTGGGAGACATCCTCGACCGGATCGAGGCGGAGCGATTGCCGCGTCTGCTGCCGGCGTCCACACTGCCGCCGAGCGAACGACGCGGGCTCGCCCGCCGCTCGATCATCTCGCTGCCCGAACTGGTCGCGCTCGCCGCGTGCATCACCTTCTTCATCGGGGTGTTCGTACCCGGCGTGTCGCGCACGCGGTACATGGCCAACCGCACCCAATGCGCGAACAACCTCGCGTCGATGTTCACCGGTCTGCAATCATACGCCCAGTCGTATGCGGGTGCCCTGCCGAACGTCGGGGTTCAGCGCGGTGAGAACTGGCTGACCCACAAACCGAACCGGCGCAACGTGTACCTGATCCTCCACCTTCGTTACGTGGACCCGCGCAAAGCGGTCTGTCCATCGCAGAAGGGTTACAAAGTGATGACCGTGGAGCAGGCGGTCCGGTTGGCTTTACTGCCGGACCGCCGGTACATCAGCTACGACATGCAGAACGCGGCCGGCCCGACGAGTTGCATGAGCAAGCCGGTCTGCGTGCCGGTGCTGGCCGACTCGAATCCGTTGTTTGAAGGCGGTCGGTTCAATGCCGTGGAGAATATCCGCGAGGCCAACAGTGTCGCCCATCGAAGGCTAGGCCAGTTGGTGCTCTGTGCCGACGGCCACCTGCAGTGGACGACGTCTCCCGTCATGGGCACCGGCGACAACATCTGGACGGCCGGAGAGGCAACGGTGTACGAAGGCGATGAAGTTCAGACGTGTGCCACCGATGCCTTCCTGATCCCCTAGCGCACCCAACCTCAGACCGGACAAGCCACGCAGGTTGTACCCGCAGCAGGAGCAATGGAAGTCGACGTCGCCGGCGATCCGTGGCGAATCTGGCATGGCCGTTGTGCTCACGGCCCACGCCCTTCGATGGCCGTGCCGCATCTCCGGCGCGTGACGGCCTTGCCGGTTCGGAATGCGTGACACCAGGTGACAATACGCGACCGGCGCCACAACGCGGCCCGATCGGCGAATCGCTCCCCGCCACTGATACCGCTGAACCGCTCGGCGGATGCGAAGACCGTTACGCCGCGAGGAATACCGCAGCGTGCGCGCCCGGCGGGCGCTACGCGGCATCACGACCGTCCTTTGCGGGGTGCCATCTGTTGCGAAAGGGTCTCGCGCCGATGACGGCGAGCCCAGGTTACGGCGGTTTCCCGCTGAAGCTCGTTCATCTCCGCCTTGGCCCATCGATGAAGCGGCATGCACACGAACCGACAGACCAGGACAAACGGGAGGCCGGCGCTGAGCGGCACAACAAGGCAACAAGCCATCCAACCCGTGATGTCCGCGCGAGCAAACCGCTGGAACACCACCCCGAAGACCGCGCCCGGCAAGCCCAGGCCAATCACCATAATGCCCAGTCCGTACATCTGAAACCGCACCAACGCCCGGAACCACCCCGGCCGACCGCCACAAGAGTCGCTGAACGACCCCGCCCCGCCCACCCAGAGGGCAACGGCCGCCAGGAACATGAGCAGAGAAAGTTCCCACCCGCCCCGGATAATCGCGAGCACCCCCAGCGCGATCGCCACGAATGCCGCGACGCAGCAGGTCGGCCCCGTTTCGAGCCGGCCCAGTTGCCGATTGATCTCCTTCGCCGTGACGGAAAGTTCATTGATGGGATTGAGGTGAAAGCACTCGGGGCAGCGTTTGGGGTCGCCCGCCAATCCGCGGAGGTTGTAGCCGCACTCGAGGCAGTAGAAGTCCACGTCACCCGTCAGGAGGCGCGGATCGTGAGGGTCCCACTCGGTCATGACGCATCCCCGTCCGACACGTGCTGTCAGCGGACAGGCCGTCTACTCGAGTCTCTCGGTGGCCACGAGGTCGTCATACACCTCGCGGCGACGGATCAGGCGGACGCCGCTGGCATCCACCAGCACTTCGGGCACGCGAGGGCGCGAGTTGTACTGGCTGCTCATCACGAAGCCGTAGGCGCCGGCCGAGAAGACGGCCAACCGATCGCCGCGACGCGTCGGCGGCAGCCAGCGGTCTTTGGCCAGGAAGTCGCCGCTCTCGCACACCGGCCCCACCACGTCGACGCGCTCCGTGCCCGGCATCTGATGGTCGCACCGCCGGTCATGCGGCACAAACGTCTCACCCGGCGACACGGGCCAGACAAAATGTTCGGCCCCGTACAGGGCCGGTCGGATCAGTTCGGTGATCGCCCCGTCCACGATGAGAAACCGCCTGGCCCCGGACCGTTTCGCGTACAACACGCTGGTCACGAGAATGCCTGCGTTGGCGGAGATCGTACGCCCGGGTTCGAGGATCACCGTCAGCCCGGTGCCCTGCAGCAACGGGACGATCCCGGCCGCGTAGTCCGCGGGGGCCGGCGTCTGCCCGGTTCCGTAGTCCGCGCCGAACCCCCCGCCGATGTCCAACGCGTTGACGGCGAACGCGTCGCGGCGAAGCTGATCGATCAACTCGAGGCTCTTGCGGATCGCGAGCACGTACGGTTCGACCGTAATCACGGGCGAGCCGAGGTGCAGATGGAGTGCGGAGAGCTGCACGGCGGGATTGCGCCCGTACCGTTGAAACACGTCGCGGGCGGCGTCAATGTCGACCCCGAACTTGGTCTCCGCCAGGCCGGTCGCCGTGTAACGGTGCGTCTTCGGATCGACGTCCGGGTTGATTCGCAGCGCCGCCTGCACGGGTCTGGTACCCCCACCCGCTTCGCCCGCCAACCGAATCAGGTTTTCCAGCTCTTCGACGGACTCGACGTTAAACCAACCGATTCCGGCGTCGATGCCCTGGCGAATCTCGTCGTCGGTCTTGCCCACGCCGGCGAAGACGATCCGCGACGGGTCGGCCCCGATCTCGAGCGCCCGCGACAACTCGCCGCCGCTGACCACGTCGAACGAGGCCCCCTCCTGCCGCAGCAACTCGCAGATGTGGAGGTTCTGGCAACTCTTGACGGAATAGCAAATGATCGGGTCCAGCGGCGCGAAGGCCCGTGCCACGGCGCGATATCGGTCACGCAACGTGTTTGCGGAATACACGTACACCGGGGTCCCGAACCGGTCCGCGATGTCGGCCACGGGCATCGCCTCGCAGTGCAGCGTGCTCTTTACGTACGTGAAATCATCCATCGCTGCTTCAAACGCAAACGCCGGCGACCGCTGGTCACGAAACGCGTTCGACCGACGCGCCGGCGGACTGCATTGCCACTCGCCGCGTAACCTGCCATCATAGGGACAAACCGTTGACGGTGCCACTGCCCGGCGACCCGCCGCCGCCGCGCGTGCCGCCCGTTGAGGACCCCGGAACGAGGCACATATGGAACCCGCGTACGACGTCATCCTCTACACCGACGGCGCATGCAGCGGCAACCCCGGACCCGGCGGATGGGCGTGCATCCTCGCCCACGTCGCCACCGGCACCCGCAAGGCACTCGCGGGCGGCGAGCCCAACACGACGAACAACCAGATGGAACTGCAGGCGGTGATCGAGGGACTTCGGGCCTTGAAAAAGCCGTCGCGGGTCAAGGTGATCACGGACAGCCAGTACGTCAGCCGCGGCATGAACGAGTGGGTGCCCAAGTGGATCGAGAACGGGTGGCGCCGGCGGGTCGGCCGCCGGTTGGAGCCTGTCAAGAACGAGGACCGATGGCGGTTGCTGGTCGAGTTGTGCGACCGGCACTCGGTCGCGTTCGAGCACGTGCGCGGACACGCTGGACATCCGGAAAACGAGGAATGCGACCGCCTGGCCGTGGCGGAATCGCTGCGCTTCGCGTGATGCCGGGGTCCCGGCACGCCCGTCGATTCCAGTACGCGCTGGGAAAACCGGCCGGTTTGGGATACAACACCGTCAGGGACGGAACGCGTCGCCGCGAAGGGGGCCTCCGACCGGTGGTGACCAGCGACATGCAGGAGCGGGAAATCGCAGGTGTGATGGTGGACTTCAAGAGCAAACCGAGGATCCGGGTGGGCATCGACGCCAGCGATTTTCCTGAGACGCCGGACGGCATGATCACGCTCCACGACCGGGCCGGCATCTCGCGGGCGACGATCAACGTGAGCCCGGTGGCGGCCTGGCTGATCATGCGGATGAACGGCTCGAACACCCTGTCCGACATCCGGACCGCCTTCGAGCAGGAGGCGAACCAGCTGATTCCGGACGGGACACTCGAGAACATGGTGGACCAGTTGGACAAGTGCCTGTTCCTGGAAGGTCCGACTTTCGAGCGGCACTACACCGCGCTGGTCAGCCAGTACCGCGCCCTGCCGTCCCGCCCGCGGCTCGCCATGGGCCTGCCGACGGAGGCGGGCGAAATGGCCGCCCGGCTGAACGACATTCTCGAAGGCGCGGAGTCGGCCGATGGCGATGACCAAATCGTCGGTCTGATCGCGCCGCACCTGGACTACCCCCGCGGGCGGCCCTGCTACGCCGCCGCGTACGCACAGGTCGCCAGGCGCCGCCCGCCGGAGCGGATCATCATCATCGGCACCAATCATTCTCCACGCACGTACGATCCGGTCCTCACGGGGAGCGACTTCGAGACGCCGCTCGGGCGGAGCCGCACCGACACGGAGTTCCTCGAGCGACTGGAGAACCGCTGCGGCAACATGCGGCGGTACGAGCTGGACCATATGGCCGAACACTCGGTGGAGCTCCAGGTGATCTGGTGCCAGCACCTGTTCGGAGCCCACACGTTCGATGTCGTGCCGATCCTGTGCGCCGATCCCACCGTTCCCCGGGAAGCGTACCCGCCCGTCGTCGAGGGCGCGGGGATCGCGGAAGTGGCGGACGCCATCCGCGCATTGGTCGACGCCGACCCCAAGGACACGCTGCTGATCGCGGGGGCCGACCTGAGTCACGTCGGCCGCGCGTTCGGCGATCAGCGGGCACTCGATCCGGCTTACCTCGACGAGGTAAAACAGCGTGACGAGGCGGTCCTGGCCCACGTGAATCTGAACAACGCGGAAGCGTTCGTCGCCGAATTCGCGTGCGGGAATAATCCGACCCAGGTGTGCAGCGTAGGCTGCATGTACTTGCTCATGAGGACGTTGGCCGGGGCGCAGGCCGGCGTGGTGGACTATCATCAGGCAGTCGACCAGGCAGCCCAAACGGGCGTGACCTGTGCCGCGGCCGTCTTTCGCAGATCGTGATCGGCACGAACCAAGGTCGGGCGTTTGAACTGATGCGTTTGGACGATTTGGAATCCGGCTCCATCACGGATGCACCCTCGTGGTATCACCGGGTCATCGCCGGTGACGTCGGCGTGGCGGGGGGCCCGCTGCGCAGCGCGCTCCGCATGGTGTCGCTGGCCTACGGGGCGGCGATCCGCGCCCGCAACCGGATGTATGACCGCGCGGTGGGTACGCAACTGCCCGTCCCCGTCATCAGCGTCGGCAACATCACCACGGGTGGGACGGGCAAAACGCCCCTGGTGATGGAGCTGGCCCGCCGGCTGCGACGCCACGGGCGAAAGCCGGCCGTGGTTTCCCGCGGGTACAAGAGCGGCCCGGCCGGCAAAGCCGACGAGTTGCTGATGATCCACCGCCACATTCCGGACATGCCCTGCGTGGCCGACCCGGACCGCGTCGCCGGCGCCCGCCGGGCCGTTGACGACTACGGCGCGGACGTGATCCTGCTGGACGACGGCTTCCAGCACCGCCGCATCGGCCGCGACCTGGATCTGGTGGTCATCGACGCCACGTGCCCGTTCGGGTACGGCCACCTGCTGCCGCGCGGACTGCTGCGCGAGCCGCTTACCGCGTTGCAACGGGCATCGTTGATCGTGCTGTCGCGGACCGACCAGGTGCCGCCGCCGCGTCTGGAGGATATCGACGCGGTCCTGGACCGGGCAGCGCCGAACGTCCGGCGCATCCGCGCCGTGCACCGGCCGGCGGGACTCGTTCGACTGGACGGCACCGATCCGAAGCTCGGCCCACTGGACGTGGGCCGGGCGTTCTGCTTTGCCGCGATCGGCAATCCGGCCGCGTTCCGGGCGACGGTGGGCTCGCTCGGCATCGAGCTCGCGGACGTCCGCTGGTGGCCGGACCACCATATCTACGATGAGCGCGACGCCGACGCCGTGCAGGCGGCCGCCCGTCGCTGTGATGCGAGCGTGCTGCTGACGACGGAAAAGGACGCCGTGAAGCTGACCGGGCTCGCCGCGCGGTGGTCGCTGCCGGTGTACGCCCTGCGAATAGAAATCGACTTTCCGTCAGGCCACGCTACAATCCTCGCGTCGGCGCTCGAAGAAGCCGTAAACCGAAGTTCCCAGCAAAACGCTCGTGACCCGCAAGCCCTACAAGCCGGTTGACCTCTCCCGCCTTCGGACTTATTCGATCGAGGACCGGGCGCACAAGGTGTCTGACGGGATGCTGGCGGGTCTGCCCGAGGCGGGCGCGTCGGTCGCCGCCTTGATCGATTCGATGCCCGACGTCCTGGGCGCCCGCGCGTTCCGGGCGACCGTCGACGCGATCGCCGCGGCCGTGCGCCGGAACCGACCGGTGGTGCTGGCCATGGGGGCGCACGTCGTGAAGGTCGGCTGCACACCGATCATCGTCGACCTGATTCGTCGCGGCATCGTGGCCGCCATCGCCTGCAACGGCGCGTTTGCCATCCACGATATGGAACTGGCCACCGTCGGGCAGACCAGCGAAGAGGTGGCCGACACCATTCGCGACGGTTCGTTCGGCATGGTTCGCGAGACGCTCGAATTCTTCGGGCGGGCGGCGGCGGCCGCCGCCGACCAGGAGATCGGGCTGGGGCAGGCGGTGGGGCAACTGCTGGTCGAAGCCGATCCACCGGGTCGCGCTGCCAGCGTGCTGGCGGCCGCCCACGAGGCGTCGATTCCGGCCACCGTGCACGTGGCATTGGGCACGGACACCGTGCACGTGTGGGGGGCGATGGACGCCGCCGCCCTCGGGGCGGCATCGATGCACGACTTCCGGCTGATCAGCAGCGTGGTCGCCGACCTGGGCGCCGGGCCCGGGGCGGACACCGGCGGCGTCTGGCTCAATATCGGGTCCGCCGTCGTGATGCCCGAGGTGTTCCTCAAGGCCGTCTCCGTCGCTCGCAACCTCGGCGCGAATCTGGACGCCATGACCACCGCGAACTTCGATATGCTCCGGCACTACCGGCCGAATGCCAATGTGGTGACGCGGCCTGTCACCGGTCGTCGAGGCCACGAAGTCATCGGTCACCATGAGATCCTCCTCCCGCTGCTGCGAATCGCCGTCCTGGACCAGTTACGGGCACGTGGAGTCACCGCATGAGTCGCCCCGCGGTGTTTGTCGATCGGGACGAAACGCTGATCGCGGATCCGGGCTTCATCAACGATCCGGACCAGGTGCAGCTAAAACCCGGGGCCCCGGACGCCATCCGGCGCTGGCGGCGGGCGGGTTACGCGATTGTCGTCGTTTCCAACCAGTCCGGGGTGGCCCGCGGCCTGATCACAGAAGGGCAACTGGAAGCCGTTCACACACGCTTGAATGAGATCCTCGATCGCGCGGGGGCGCCGGTGGACGCCATCTACACGTGCCCCTACCTGGACGACCCGGAGGCCGTCGTCGAAGCCTATCGCCGGGACAGCGATCAGCGCAAGCCGAACCCCGGCATGCTACTGCGGGCCGCGGACGAGCGCGATCTCGACCTGACCCGTTCGTGGATGATCGGAGACCGTCCCACCGACGTGGAGGCCGGTCACCGCGCCGGGTGCCGTACAATTCTGATTGCACTTGCGGCCCGTCGAGGTGACAATGACGATGCCGCGCCCGATTATCGCGCCGAGTCCCTGGTGGAGGCTGCGACCATCGTGGAAGCGCATACTGATCCCCCGACAGAGCCGGACCCGACGCCGCCTGACGAGACCGATGCCGAGATACTCCAACGCCTGACGGAGATCCGGGAACTACTCGATCGTCAGCAACGCGCCGAGCGACAGGCGGACTTCTCCTTCCTGCGACTTTTTGGAACCCTGGCTCAGATGCTCGCCATCGTCATGGCGGTCTGGGGCCTGGTCGGCATGCTCAGCGCCGACACCGTCGCTCACGCGTCGGCCCGCGTCACCATGGCCGTCTTCTTCCAGCTCGTGACCTTGACGACATTCCTCGTCGACCGGCGGGCCTGATTCGCCGGCGCCCGCGGCCGGCCCACCCGCCGCGGTTCCCCCGCCCGCGGGCCGAGTCGCATTTCGGCCCGTCCGGCGCTACAATCCGTGCCGTGAAACGAATCCACGATGAGACCCGACCGGACCCGCACCGCCTGCTGATCGCCCTGCCGACCTGGGTGGGGGACGTGGTGATGGCCACGCCGACCCTGCACGCGATTCGACGACGCTTTGCCGACAGCCATATCACGTACCTGATCCGCCCGGCGGTGCGGGCCGTGATCGAACCGAGCCCGTGGATGGACGACATCGTATGCTGGCCGGCTCGCGATCGACGCGGTCGGCAGCCCGGGACGTTGCAGTTGGGGGCCCGGCTTCGACGCCGCGGCATCGACTGGTCCGTGCTCCTGACCAATTCGTTCCGCTCGGCGCTGGTCACCCGGCTGGCCGGCATCCCGCGCCGAATCGGGTACGATCGTGACGGACGCGGATGGATCCTGACCGATCGCATCCGCGTCGCGCGAGAAGCCGGGCGCATCACCCGCACGCGGATGGTGGACTATTACGGTCAGCTCGCCTGGGCGATCGGCTGCGAACGGCCCGGCGATCGGCTCATCCTGCACACGGCGCCGGGCGACGATGCCGCGATCAATACCCGCCTGACCGAAGTCGGTCTCGCGGGTCATCGACCCGTGGTGGTCATGACGCCCGGCGCGTCGTTCGGACCGTCGAAGTGCTGGCCGGCGGAACGGTACGCCGCCGTGTGCGATCGGCTGGCGGAGGAGCTCGAGGCCCGCATCGTCATGACCTACGGCCCCGGCGAGCGGGAAATCGCGGACCGGGCATTGTCGGCCATGCGGCGCCGACCGGTCGTGATGGGCGCCCCGGACCTGACCCTGGGACAACTCATGTCGCTGATCCGGCGCTGCGACTTGCTGCTGTGCAACGACACGGGGCCGCGGCACTTCGCCAAGGCATTTGCCCGGCCGGTGGTCACGGTGTTCGGCCCGACCTGGCCCGAATGGACCGACACCGATTACCCCGATGAACGCAAGGTGCGGATCGACGTTCCCTGCGGGCCCTGCCAGAAGCCGGTCTGTCCGGAAAGGCATCACCATTGCATGAGCGGCGTCACGGTGGACGCGGTGTTCGACGCGTGTCGCGAAATGCTCGTCCGGCGCCTCGCCGCAGCGGAGTGAGACCCCGTGATCGTTGAACGGGATTATCAGACGCTGCTGGCCGCCAACGGGCTGAACACCCTCGACGCCCTGTTCCAGGCCCGCGGGTCGCACCGTTTGGGCAAGCCCGGCTTGCCGGATTGGCGGGAGCGACTCCGATTGGAATTGAATGATCCGGACGGCGGGCGGCAGATCGTCTACTTGAAGCGCTATACCCGACCGCCCGTTCACGAGCAGGTTCGGCGTCTGCTGCGCGGTCGATGGCGGCGCGGCACCGCCTGGGTGGAATGGTGTCGGCTCCACGAACTCGGCGGCGAGCGCGACGGCACCGCGCGGCCGATCGCCTTCGGGCAATCACTGATCGGGGTCTGGGAGCGCCGCAGCGCCCTGCTAATGACCGCCGTTCCCGGCGACGCGCTGGAACGGTGGGTGGTGCGTCACCCGGCACGGGCTCCCCGGCCGATGCTGACCGCGCTGGCGCGGTTCATCGCCCGCTTCCACCGGGATGGGTTCGTGCACCGCGATCTGTACCTGTCGCACGTGTTCTTCGATGACGCCGACCTCGACCGACCCGCGTTCCGGCTGATCGACCTTCAGCGGGCGTTCCGACCGCGGTGGCGGCGGGCCCGCTGGATTGTCAAGGATCTGGCGGCGCTCAATTACTCCACGCCGGCAAACGTGGCGTCCCTTACCGATCGACTGCGCTGGTTGCGGGTTTACCTCGGGGTTTCTAAGCTGCGTGATGGCGACCGCGGATTGGTGCGGCAGATTGCCGCCAAGACGCGTCAGATCGCTCGACATGACCGGCGACGGCGTGCCCGCCGCGGGCACAACGAACCGGCTCGCGGCGACCACACAGACCCGCGCCTGCGGCCCGCCCGGCCGGATTCGTGAACCCCCGGGCGGTGGCGCGGGTGACCAACGAAGAGAGCGGACAGCGGTGAGAATCGCGCTGATCGTCGAGTGGCTGGACCCCTGGCGCGGCGGAGCGGAAACCTCCACGCGTCAGTTCCTGCGCCATCTCGTGGAACTCGGAGTGGAGGTCGATGTCTTTACGCGCAGCCGGTCCGCTTCGGCTCCGGGTATGACGCTCCACACGGTACAATCCGCGTCGCCCTCCAAGATGCGCAGCAGCGCCCTGTTCCCCTCCCGGGCCGCCCGGGCGGTCCGACAGGTCCCGTGCGACCTGGTGCATTCCATCGTGCCGTGCACCGCCACCGACGTTTATCAGCCCCGCGGCGGCACGGTGGCGGAAACGATCGAACGAAACATCGCACTGCGACCCTCCGCCGCGGGCAAGAACCTGAAACGACTGGTCAACCGATTCAACGCCAAGCAACGCTCGCGGCTGCGACTGGAACGTCGGCTCCTTTCGCGCTCGCCACGCCCGATTGTCGTAGCCATCTCCGACTACGTGCAGCGGCAACTCACCGAGCACTATGCGTTCCCCCCATCGCACATCCGCAAGGTTTTCAACGGCGTGGATCCGGACACCGCCAGCGCGGCCCGGCGGGCGGCGGATCGAGCCGATGTGCGGCAGTCACACAACATCGGCGCGAACGACACGCTGGCCGTGCTCGTCGCCCACAACTTCAAGCTGAAAGGCGTGCGCCGGTGGATCGAGGCGTTGGCCCGGGTGCGACACGAGGGCGGACCGCCGCTGCGCTCGCTGATCGTCGGCCGGGAGAGCCCGCTCCGCTGGCAGAAGCTCGCCACCCGCATGGGCCTGGCGGAGGTGCTGCGCTTCGTCGGGCCCACCCGGCGCATCAACGCCCACTACCACGCCGCCGACTTCCTGGTACACCCGACCTACTACGACCCGTGCAGCCGCGTCGTGCTCGAGGCGTTGACGGCTGGCGTGCCCTGCATCACGACCCGGTTCGACGGCGCATCGGAAGTGATCGAGAACGACGTGAACGGGTACGTGCTGGACACGCCGGATGACGTCGCCGCCCTCGCGCAACGGACCGTCGCCCTCTGCGATCCCGCCACCCGGCACCGTCTGGCCGCCGGCACCGCCGACGGCGCGGCCGGGATCACCATGCGCCGGCACGCAGAGGAAATGGTCCGCGTTTATGAGACCATTCTGGCCAACGGAGCCCGGTCGTGAACCCATCCATCGACATCCCGCTCATGTTTATCTCCGCCTACCTGTTCGGGTCCGCGCCGTATGGCGTGCTCGTCGGCGCGTGGCACGGTGTGGACATCACGGCCGCCGGCAGCAAGAACATCGGGGCGACGAACGTCGGCCGGCTACTCGGGCGCAAGTGGGGCATCCTCGTCTTCGCTCTGGATACGCTGAAAGGGCTGCTGCCCACCCTGCTGGCCGCGTTGATCTGCGGGAACCTGGTTCGGGCCGAGCAGCTCAGCATCACCGGGGCCCGGCTTGCCAGTCTCGGCGTGGGGTTCGCCGCCATTCTGGGCCACAACTACTCGATCCTGCTGCGTTTCAAAGGGGGTCGAGGGGTGGCCACCACGCTCGGCGTCTGTCTCGGGCTCTACCCGGATCTGACGGTCCCCGCCCTGCTCGCATTCGCGGTCTGGACCGGGGTGGTGGCCGTCAGCCGGTACGTGTCCCTGGGCTCGATCTGCGCGTCGGGGATCTTTCCCGTGTTCGTGGCGGCCTGGTCGATCCTGCGCGGTCACCGTCTCGTCGCCGACGACTGGCCTCTGCTCGTCTTCGGCCTTCTGGTGGGGTTTATGGGGGTCTACCGCCACCGGGCCAACATCGCGCGCCTCCGGGCGGGCACGGAGAACCGCATCGGCGCCCGCCGGGACGAGCCCGCGCCGAGGCCCTCCGAGGCGGAATCGTAGCCGCCGGTCCCCCGTTTTCGGCCGCGCCACCCCGATTTAAGCCGCTGCGCAGTTTTTCCATCCTCAGCGGACTGGCGGTGGGAAGTGACCCCATTTTCGGCGGCAGGCCGCGGCGCCCCCGGCTCGACGACCGGCGCGGAGGCAATGTGAGAAGCATCGCTAAGACGTTCTCAAAAACCAAGTTAAGTCTTGTATCCACCTGCGGATTCGAGTTAGGCTGAGGCTGTCTATGTGCTTTGGCGGCTCTCCCGGCCGCCGCTGGAGCGGGAAAGAGCCACTGGCGCGGCACTACAATAGGTTGGGGGAAGAAGCAATCACCCGCAAGGGATGAGGTGCGATGCGTGACGTGGATACCCGTCTGCTGAGCGTTCTTGTGCTTCGCGACGCGTGCGCGGAAGAGGCTGACGTCGCCCGCTGGTTTGCCGAACACGCCCGCGTGGAAGTCGTGGACACCATCGACGCCGCCCGGAAGGCGCTCGCCCAGGAGCACTTCGACATTGTCGTCAGCAATTCCCGCGACTTCCTCCCGCTCCACAGCGCGCAATTGTCCCAACAGGCCACCGCGATCCTGGAGACGGTGTCGCAGGGCATATGCATCATGGACACGGACGGCAAACTCGTGTGGTCCAACACGCGAATGCGTGAATACCCGGCCGAGGTACACGATTCGGTGCGGAAGTGGGCCCACGACATCTTTGCCAGTCTGGACGCCACTGCCAAACGCCGCTCTTCGCAACCGCGAGAGCGGCGTTTTTGGATGACCACGTCGAAGAAGCACTACCTCGAGATCACGGCGACGCCGGTGATGGACCTTGACAGTCGGGCCACGCACGTGGCCGCCGTCGTATGGGACGCCACGCAGGCCCGGCGTTTGCAGGAGAAGATCGATACGATCGACCGGGCCGGCCGTGAGCTGGTCCGCCTGGACGCGGAGCAGATCGCCCGGCTGAACGCGGCCGAGCGTCTGGCCCTACTCGAGCAGAAGATCATCCGCTCCACCCGCGAGTTGATGAACTTCGACAATTTCGCCATCCGGGTCCGCGACCGCAAGACGAACCGGCTGGAGCTGGTGCTGTCGGCCGGCATGCCGCTGGAGGCCCAGAACATCGACATCTACGCCGAGCCGGAGGGCAACGGCGTCAGCGGCTACGTGGCGGCCCGCGGGCGGAGCTACATCTGCCCGGACGTTCAAAAGGACCCGCGTTACATCAAAGGAATCTCCAACGCCCGCTCCTCGCTGACCGTCCCGCTGTGGCTGCACGACCAGGTCGTCGGCATTTTCAACGTCGAGAGCGACAAACCGGCGGCGTTTGGCGAGGACGACCGCCAGTTCGCCGAGATCTTTGCCCGCCACGTCGCGGTCACGCTCCACATCCTGAACCTGCTGGACAGCGAGCGCTACACGACCACCGGGCAACTGGCCAGCAACGTCATGGCCGAGATCACCGGCCCACTGAACGACATTCTGACCGCGACGGCCACCCTGATCGAGGATTACATCGGGCACGACGAGCTGCGCCGACGGCTGGGCCGCGTCAGCGACAGCGCGGTCCGCATCCGCGACTCGATCAAGAAGCTGACCAAGCCGGAACCGGGCATCATCCGCACCACCGGCGAGCCAAAGCCCATGGACCAGATCCTGGCCGGCCGCTCGATTCTCGTCGTCGACGACGAGGAGTTCATCCGCGACACGGTGCGGGACGTGCTGGCCAGCCAGGGCTGCCGGGTCACCATCGCGGCCGACGGCAAGCCGGCCATCGACCTGATTCACCAGACCGGATTCGACGTCGTACTGAGCGACATCAAGATGCCGGGGGCGACCGGGTACGAGGTGTTCGCCGCGGCGAAGGAGGCCAACCCGGATTGCCCGGTAATCCTGATGACCGGGTTCGGCTACGATCCGAACCACTCGATCATTCGCGCGCGACAGGAAGGCCTATCGGCGGTGCTCTTCAAACCGTTCAAGGTCGACCAACTCCTCACCGAAATCCGCTCCGCCCTGAAATCCGCCGCCCGGTAACCCCCCCGCACTCTCGAACGCCACCAACCGCGCAACGCCCGTGCTTACTTCACGCGTCCACCCGCTCCCCTGCCTGGCTACAAGCGTATTTCCGCGACGGCCACCCCGTACGGTGCCAGGCGCCACCTGCGCAACCACAACTGGTTCCAGGCACGGATGATACAAACCAGGTTGCGGCCCGCGAGAGTTCGTGCTTCTTGATTCCAAAGCAGTCTGGCAGCCGGTATAATGTGCCCTCGGTGGCAACGGACGTGCGGCGAGTCACGCGTGGGCATCCGGCAGTTGCAGACGCACTCACCTTCTCCCCGGGCTGAACGAAAGGCAGACGAATCGCGGCACGCCGTGGGCACCGTGAGATCGCCCACGGCGCGGGCGGTGCGAACACCGCCGTTTTCGCCCCGCGCGGGCGGGACGACGCCTTGACAGACTTCCTGCATTCCCAGCAAAAGGAGACACCACAAATGACAGCGCAATTGACCGGCCAACTGATGCTCGTTGGCATCGTGCTGACGACCGGCCCTGCCCTGGCCCAAACGACCCTCCACGTGGATGACGACGCGCTGCCCGGCGGTGACGGTCTGACCTGGGACACGGCGTTCGACGATCTCCAGGACGCCCTGCTCGCCGCGGAAGCGGCGGCGGGCGAAATCACGGAGATCCGGGTGGCGGCCGGCGCCTACACCCCGGACCGAGGCACGGGTGATCGGACGGCCAGCTTCTGGCTCGTCGACGGTGTCGCGCTGCGAGGTGGCTACGCCGGCATGGGGCAGCCCGACCCGGACGAACGGGACGTCGCGCTCTACGAGACGATCCTCAGCGGCGACCTGGCCGGCGACGATGACGACGATCCGGGCGCCGAGGGGAGCCCATGTTGCGAGGAACCGTTCGAGGACTGCGACGATTCGGATTGTGTGGACGCGGTCGCCGAGCAGTACAGCCCGTGCGCCGAATCGAGCCCACCCGTGTTCGTCTGCAGCGAACTTGCTCAAGTGATCTGTTGTAGCTGCACGGCCAGGTGTGAGAACAGCTACCACGTGGCGCGCGCCGACGAAACCGGGGCCGAGACCGTGCTCGACGGCTTCACCGTGACGGGCGGTAATGCCAACGGGCTGTTTCCGAACAAATGGGGCGGAGGCATTTGCTCGTTTGACGTGGTCAACTCCACGATTTCCAACTGCGTCATCGAGCAGAACACGGCCGTAGGCAACGGAGGCGCCGTGATGTTCGCGGTTGGCGAACCTGTCCTGTCACACTGCGTCATTCGCGAGAACCGCGTCATCGCCACCGGCCCTGGTACGGGCAACGGCGGAGCCATCTCCGTGGCCAACGTGACCAGCATGTGGGACAATCTGCTTTTTGAGGACAACGAGGCTCCCAACGAGGGTGGAGCCGTGCACGTCCACGTCAACGGACCGACCCTCGTGACGTGCGAATTCCGACGCTGCCTCGCCCGCCAGGGCCAGGCGATTGCGATCGTCGGCGGACTGATCCGGTTGATCGACTGTGACTTCGAGGACAATGGAGACGCGGCCCTGCCTGAGCCCGGGGCGAGCACGATCTGGAACTGGTACGCCGACCTCGAGGCGTTCGGTTGCCGCATGGCGAATAACGAGGGCGTTTCCGGAGAGGCCGCCCTTGTTTCGTTTGGAACCGATCTCCTCGTCAACTGTCTGTTCGACGGGAATCAACTCGCGGCGATTGAAGCCGGACACCATGCCACGCAGACGCTGGTCAATTGCACGGTTGTCGAAAACCTCGGTTCGCTGCGGTCCGGTGGACTGGACAGTTACTCCGACGTGGCCCCGGTGATCTCGAACTGCGTGTTCTGGGGAAACACCGCGCCTTCCGCCACGACACAAGCGGCCCAGATCAGCGCGGATCAAACGCCGGTCATCAACTACACCTGCGTGCAGGGCTGGACCGGGGAATGGGGTGGCGTCGGCAACCACGGCGACGATCCGGATTTCGTCGCGGGGAGCGGTCCCGACGGTATTCCCGGCACCGACGATGACGACTGGCGTTTGTCCCCCGGCTCGCCCGGCATCCACGCCGGTGATCCGGCGTTCGTGCCCAGCCCGGAGGGCGCAACCGACCTCGACGGCGTGCCGCGGGTGCTCTACGGCCGCGTCGACATGGGGGCGTACGAGTTCGCGGGGACCGACTTCGACGACAACGGCGTGATCGACCTGCTCGACTACGCCGCCTGGGCCGACTGCGTCACCGGTCCCGACAACGGGCCCTATGCCGACGGCTGCGAGATCTTCGACGGCGACGCCGACGGCGACATCGACCTGAACGACTTCACGGGGTTCCAGGTACTCTTCGAGGGCTCCTGACCTCGGATCGCAGCGAGCAAGAGCGCAGGCGGTCGCGGCGAGTACACACCAAGTATACCGCCGCGACCCCCCCGCCCCGTAAGATACACCCATCCCAACCTGGCTTATCAGTGGCACAATAACCAATAGTGCCCGGCGCCACGG
>CAZBUJ010000018.1:0-38445 GCA_964495075.1 uncultured Phycisphaeraceae bacterium | reverse complement strand
CCGCGCCCGCGCTCCCCGCCCTCTCGCGCCCGCCGCGGGGCCGGCCCCCCCACCCCCACCCCCCCCCCCCCCCCCCCCCCGGCCCCGTAAGATCCACCCTTCCCAACGTGGCTTATCAGTCGCACAATCACCATTCGTGCCCGGCGCCACTGATAGAACCACGATTGCTGCACGGTGGGATCGTGGTAACCTAAAACGGCGGGCTGGAAGGCCCGTCCCGACCCTGCACGCCCGTAATCCACCCCCACACCTTGATCCCACGCCGGGGATCGGTAAAACGGCGCAGGCGAAGACCGGGAACCCCACAACGTCTCAGCCGCCGGGGAGCCGCAACCATCGGGCTCCCGCCGGAAAGGACTCGTCCGCATGCCGTCCAACCGATTCGACGTGCTGTTCATCGACTTCTACGGAACGCTGGCCGACGGGGATCGACTGGCCGTCGAAACCACCTGCGCCCGCGTGGTCGAAGACTACAACCTGCCCATGACCGCCAGCGAACTGGCCGTCACCTGGGGCCGACGCTTCTTCGCGGAAATCGACGTGGCCAATCACGACCGCTTCCTCAACTTGTATGACTGCGAGGCCAAATCCCTGATCGAAACGCTCCAGCCCTTGAGCATCGACGTCGATCCGCACCCCTACTGCCAGATGCTCAAGCGCTATTGGGCCACCGCCCCGCTGCAACCCGAGTCCCTCGACGCGCTGGCCGCCATCGACATCCCCATCTGCTGCGTCTCCAACGCGGACAACGACGACATCTGGTCAGCCATCGAACTGCGCGGCTTGCGCCTGGAGCATGTCGTGACATCCGAGGACACCCGCTGCTACAAACCCGAGCCCCGCATTTTCGAGGTCGCACTCGAACGGATGGGGGTCACGCCCGAACGCACTCTGCACGTCGGCGACTCGCTCCATAGCGACGTTGGCGGGGCCGCCGGGCTCGGGATTACTTCGGTCTGGGTCCGCCGCCAACACCGGATTTACGATGTCGGCGACCGCGCGCCAGATCATAAAATCAACTCGTTAATGGATTTACAAGAAATCCTGCGATAACCGGATCGCGTACCGCCTTGCTCTTGGCTCACCATGTGGTATTATTAACACGGCGGAACTATTGGCGCCATGAGATCAAGTCAAGCCACGATAGCCGGTCAGGGGGTCGGATATGAACGGGCACCGCAATGCACACCGCGTCATCACGATCGTTGTCACTGGCCTGGTCCTCGCTGCGCCGGGTGGCGCGGCCGAGGCCGCCAATCGCCATGGCCGCATCCATCGCCCCACCCGACGGATCCCGCAGGCCAGGGGACGGATCACACGGCCAAAGGTGCAGCATGCCCGAGATCTGTTGCACACGGGCCGGGCGGGAATGCGGAGGCGACCGTCGGCCAGAGACAGCCGCACTTACGCCACCCCGTCCCGCTGGACGTTCGGGCACGACAGTCGCCACTTTCAGCCGTGCCCGACCCCCGCGGCGTCCGCTTCGCGGGTGGGCCGTGGGGAGTTCAATCGGCGCCCGGCGCAGAGACGAACGGTGACGGGACGCGCCACGAGGCATACATTAGGCACAACAATCATCCGCCGCGAAGCCACGCGCCGCCACTCGGACCGCCATCGATGCGGGTACCGTCCCCGCCGGGCCACCATCGTAGGGCCGACCACGCAGATCATCACCATCATCCCGCCCGTGCACTCGACCGCGCCGATAGGGCACTACACGATTCCTCTTCGATTCGGATACAGCGGAACTTACGGGTCCGTTTGCAGCACCCACGTGCGAGGGTTCTACGGCTCGACCCATGACGCGCGGTACCACGGCATCGATCCGATATCGGGCGTCAATACCGCCGCGCTGGTCGAGTCTCTGTCGACCCCGCGCGACGTGATCGACGGCAGCCCGGTTCCATCCGCGCTGATCGAGACGATCGCGACGCCGGCCGACCTGGTCGCGCCGACTGCCGCGTCGATCCTGGCACCGGGCATCGAGCCGGCCCGGCCGACCGCTCACGACACTGACTACTTCGGCGACGGTACCGTCTACGTCGAGGACGGCGGACCGAGCGGAATCATGGTCATCGGCCCGGACGAGCATGCCACGGGTGACCCCGTGGAGTACATCGAGGTCGAACCGCCGGGCCCCGGCGCCATGGCGCCCCCGCTGCCCGATTTGCCGCCCGGCGAGCCCCCCACCTTTCTCGAGCAAGGCGAAGCGGCGTTCGCCGCGGCCAACTACGAGGAAGCCCGCCGCTTGTTTCGACGGGCCATCATCGCGCTGCCCGACGACGCCTATGCCCAGTTGGACTACGGGCTCGCTCATTTCGCCCTGGGGGAGTACGAAATCGCGGCCAACGCGATCCGGCGGGCCCTGACGCTCGACCCGGATCTGCTCGACCGGCTGCCTGACATGAGCACGGCCTACGGCAAGATGGCGGATTTCGACCTGCATCTCGCGGCGCTCAACGAGCGACTGGTCGACCACCCGGCCGACACCGATGCCCGGTTCCTGCACGGCGCGGTGCGGTTGTCGGTGGGCGAACCGCAGATGGCGGTCAGTGAATTGAGTCGCGCCCTGCAACGCAACTCGCGGGACACGGTGGCTTACCTGCTCCGCGACGCCGCCCTGCGATCGATGGAGTCGCGGCGCACTACGCGGACGGTCGTCCTGCGACCGCAGTGACGCCTGGCCGGGGGCCGCGTCGGACGCGCGTCGCCACCCACCGGCCGCACACTTGACGAATCCCGCGCAACAGCGATCGAACCGCCATATCCACGCAGGCGGCCACCCAGACGCCCTGCAATCCCATCTGCCGGCGAATCCCAGGACGTATTCCAATGGCAGGCGAACCAGTACCAACGTCGCCGGCGTGAACAGCAACGGGTAGCCGGCGTCCCCGGCTCCGCCTGAGGCGGCGGTGCAGATAATCGAGGACGACAGCCCTGCCCATGCACCGTCATCCGGCTCGCAAAGCGAATTCCCAGTGGCGGACAATCCGATAATACGGGCAGAGGCGATTCGGTCACGGCCTCGTTGACGCGTGGACCGAGGTTTCGTTAGGATGAGCGTCTTCCAACTGCGGCGGATCGCCAGGCCCGAACCCCGCCCGGCCTGAACAGCGTGATCCCTGACCCAGGAGTCGAAATTGCAGGAGTACCCGGCCGTGAGAATCGGTCTGCGCCGCGAGGACAAGAACCCGTTCGAGGCTCGCGTGCCGATCATTCCGGACGACGCGCAGCGACTCGTGCAGGCTGACGGCCTGGAGGTCGTGGTGGAGGAATCGCCCCAGCGTGCGATCCCCGATGCGGCGTTCCTCGAGGCCGGGGCCCGCATCGCGCCGGACCTGACGGCATGCCCGGTGATCTTCGGCGTCAAGGAGATCCCCGTCGACCGCATTGAGCCGAACAAGACCTACGTGGTTTTCGCGCACGTGATTAAAGGGCAGCTCTACAACATGCCCATGCTGAAGCGGTTCATGGACCTGGGCTGCCACCTCATCGACTACGAACGCATTACGGATGACCACGGCCGGCGACTCGTGTTCTTCGGATACCACGCGGGCCTGGCCGGCATGATCAACACGCTCTGGACGCTGGGTCGGCGGCTCCAAGAACGGGGGATCGAGACACCCTTTTGCGGGGTGCGGCAAGCCATCGAGTACGCCTCCGTCGCGGAAGCCAAGGTCGCGATTGCCCGCGCGGCTGACGAGATTCGCGCCCACGGCCTGCCGACGCAAGTTCAGCCGCTGATCTGCGGCGTCACGGGCTACGGCAACGTATCGGCCGGCGCGCAAGAGATCCTCGCCCTGCTGCCCATTGAGACGATCGCACCGGAAGATGTGGCCGCCGTTGCCGCAGGCGGCGGCGATCACGCACATCGCGTCTACAAAGTGGTATTCAAAGAAGAACACCTGGTGAAACCGACGGCGCCCGGCGCACCGTTCGACCTGAACGAGTATTACCAGCACCCTGAACGGTACGCGGCACAATTCGCCCGGTACCTGCCCTACCTTCACGTTGTCGTCAACTGCGTGTATTGGGATCCCCGTTATCCACGACTGGTGACGAAGGCCGCCTTGAAGAACCTCTACCAAGGGAGGAACGAGCCGCGACTACAGGTCATCGGCGACATCACGTGCGACGTCAATGGATCCATCGAATGTAACCTGCGGGCGACCGACCCGATTCACCCCGTGTACGTGTACGACGTGGCTCGCGACCTGGCCGTCGACGGGCTCAATGGCCCCGGGCCGGCCGTCTTGGCCGTCGACTGCCTGCCCGCCGAGTTGCCGGTGGACGCGTCGCGCGACTTCAGTCGGATCCTCGCTCCATTCGTACCAGCGATTGCCCGGGCCGACTACACGGCGCCGATCGAGGCGTGCGGGCTCCCGCCCGAGATTCGTCGCGCGGCGATCGTCTATCAAGGCAAGCTGACAGAAGACTACCGGTACCTGGAAAAGTACCTTCCGTGACCCCGGTTCCGTGCGGTGACAGGGTCGCGCACGATAGCAAGGACATCGGCCATGAAGCGCATGCTCATACTCGGTGCCGGACGCGTATCCCGGCCAGCCGTCGGTTTCCTGGCGGAGCAGCCCGGGTTTGAGGTCACGGTCGCCGATCAGGAACCGGGCCGTGCGGCGACGCTCGTCCAAGGATGGGACAACGCCCGCCCGCTCGTCCTGACCATGTCGGACCAGCAGGGCCTCACGGCGGCGGTCACGGACGCGGACGTCGTCATCAGCCTGCTCCCGCCCGCGTTCCATCCGGTGGTCGCGCGGGAGTGCATCGCCCGCCGCACCCCGATGGTCACCACGTCGTACGTGAGCCCCCCAATGCAAGCCCTGGACGCACCCGCCCGGGAGGCTGGCGTCCTACTGCTCAACGAGATGGGGGTCGACCCCGGCATCGACCACATGTCGGCGAAGAACCTGATTGACAGAATCCGCAACCGCGGCGGCCGGATCACCAGTTTCAAGTCTTACTGCGGAGGTCTGCCCGCCCCCGAGGCGAACGACAATCCGTGGGGCTACAAGTTCTCGTGGAGTCCGCAGGGTGTGCTTCAGGCGTGCAAAAGCCCGGCCCAGTACTTGCAGGACGGGCGCGTCATCGTGGTTCCCGCGGACAAGCTGTTCTCGCACCCCGAGATCCGCCGGATCGACGGCGTCGGTGAACTCGAAGCCTACCCCAACCGCAATTCGCTTCCCTACATCGAGCGATTCAATCTCCAGCACGCGCGGACGATGATCCGGGCCACGCTGCGCTATCCGGGGTGGTGCCGTACGCTCGAGCAGGTCATCGCGTTGGGCCTGCTCGACGAAAGGCCCGATTGCTGGGCGGACGGAACGACGTTGGCCGGTTTCACGCGATCGCTCTTGCCAGGGCGACCCGACGGGGAGCTGCGGTCAACCCTGGCCGACCGGTTGGGGCTGCCCTATGACGCCGACCCACTCGGTCGTTTTGCCTGGCTGGGCCTGTTCGACGAGTGCCCCCTCCCCATCCGCGAGGGGAGCCCGCTCGACGTGACGGCGGCCCAGATGCTGGGCCGGATGGTCTATCAACCCGGTGAACGCGACATGATCGTCATGCAGCACGAGTTCATAGCCGACTTCCCCGACCACCCGTCGGAACGCATTGTGTCCACGCTCGTCGACTACGGGATCCCCCACGGCGATAGCGCCATGTCGCGAACCGTCGGCCTGCCGGTCGCGATGGGGGCGAAACTGATCGCCGAAGGTCGTTTCACGCTGACCGGGGTCCACATCCCCGTCGACCCGCAAATCTACGAGCCGGTCCTGAACAACCTGGCCGCCGCCAATATTCGACTCGTCGACCACACGGAGCCCGCCTAGCCTCCGATTGATCGATCCCTATGTACCGCTATACTTTGAATAGGCAGGGTGGTCGCCGCCGGGGACCTCCTCGGTCAATCGTCGCATCGCATTTTTCAGTGGAACCGCACGGACGCGGGCCCGGATCGCGGAGCGGCCATGCCTGACAAGGAGGCGTTGCGTGTTCCTACAGTTCCTTCGCGTGGTGTTTGTCCTCGCCCTGGCCGCGGTTGGCATGCGCCTGGTGGCTGGCGACACGCCAGAGCACCTAGGGGCCCTGAGCGTATTGTCCGCCAGGAAGGACTTCGTTCTCCTCAGTTGCCTCGGCGTTGCCCTCGTCGTCATCGCGATTGATATCTTTATCCCGCGGAAATCGCTCGGCGCCATCTCCGGGCTGTTCTTCGGGCTGGCCGTTGGCATGGTCATCTCGGTCGGGTTGGCCATGATCGTCGACCTGGTCGTGGAATCCACAAACTGGCCTGCCCTGCGAACGCCGGTCTATGCCCATGCCCCCGTCCAGGAGAACGTGCTCGTGGACGATCCGGACACCGGGAAACAGAGGCTGGAGACGCGCAATGTGATGAAGCGGGTGGAGGTGGGGTTCCGCTACCATCCGTTCGTCAGCGCGATCAAGTTTTTCATCGGCCTGATCTGCTGCTACCTGACGACCAGTTTCATCCTGCAGACGAAGGACGACGTGAGGTTCGTCATCCCCTATGTGGAATTCTCGAAACAAACGAAAGGGGCCCGGCCCCTTGTGCTCGACACGTCCGTCCTGATCGACGGGCGCATCGTGGATGTGGCCAACTCGCGGATTCTGGAATCCGAACTGATCGTACCCCGTTTCGTGCTTCAGGAGTTGCAGTCGATCGCCGACAGCGGCGACAAACTCAAACGCACCCGCGGCCGGCGCGGACTCGACATGCTCTTCAAGCTGCAATCCAACGACAAGGTCGACGTGAAGATCCTCGACGTATCCGTGGATCGGCGGGAGAGCGGTAAGACGGTGGATGAGTTGCTGGTCGAACTGGCCGACCAACTCAACGGCCGCGTGGTCACCAACGACTACAACCTCAACAAGGTTGCCCAGGTCCGCGGCGTGACGGTCATCAACCTGAACGATCTGGCCACGGCTTTGCGGCCGGTCTTCCTGCCCGGCGAAGGGCTGGAAGTGCGAATCATCCGCCCGGGCGAAGAACCGGGGCAAGGCGTCGGCTATCTCGACGACGGGACGATGGTGGTGGCCGAGGGCGCCCGCGAGCATATCGGTCAGTCGATCCAAATCGTCGTCACCAGCGTGCTGCAGAACTCGGCCGGTCGGATGATCTTCGGCCGGACCGACGGCGGAGCGGGCCCGCAGCGCCGTGTCCGCGCCACGCGGTCGACCTGACGGGCTTGACCACCTGACGGCATCACAAGCTGACGGGCTTCACAAGCTGATGGGCTTCACAGGGGCGACCATGGCCGGTAGACTTCCGGCCGGTCGTGGTCCGGCCACGTGTTCGCCGGCCTGGGCGCCGTGAGACCACGTACTGTGACCCCGATCGTTCGTCCGGCGGGTGTGCGCGAGGGCTCCGGCGGCACGCGACCACTCGTGGTCAGACGGGGTCTGGAGGTAGTGACGATGGGAAACATCGCAGTCATCATCCCGGGGGCGGGAAAAGGTGAGCGGTTCGGAAGCAACGAGAACAAAATCTTCGCCAAGCTGGACGGACGCCCCATCTTCTTGCGCACCCTCGAGTTGTTCATCAACCGCGACGACGTGTGCCAGACGCTGTTGGTGGTTTCCGGCGGCGATCTGAAGGAAGTCAAAAGCCGGTACGGCGCCAACCTCGGGTTCATGGGCGTCAAGGTGGTGGAAGGCGGCGAGCGGCGGTATGAGTCGGTGCGGGCGGCCCTCGACGAACTCAGCGAGGGCGCGGAGTACGTCGCCATCCACGACGCGGTCCGCCCGTGCGTCCGCACGGCCACCATCGAGGCGGTCTTCGCGGAAGCTGTCAAGACGGGGGCTGCCATCCCGGCCTCGCCCCTGCACGGAACCATCAAGCGAGCCACCGACGCCGGCGTGGTGGATGCCACCGTGCCCCGCGAGAACCTGTACGAAGCACAGACGCCGCAGGTGTTCGCCCGGCAAGTCATTCTCGACGCGTACGCCAATCCGCCCGCGTCATCCGACGCGGTGACCGACGACGCGTATCTCGTGGAACAGATGGGGCACCCGGTGTCGATCGTTCCGTCCGATCCCACGAATCTGAAAATCACCACGCGGGACGACATCACGTTGGCAAACGCCATACTCAAGGCCCGCCCGGACTCGAAGCCGCAGAAAAAACTCGGCGCGTTCGAGGAAGCGCAGTGGTAGCCGCTCTTGATTTGGACGGCGTCCAAAGCTCTAATCGGCTGGCGGTGAACCACGACCGGGATCAGTGTCGAGCACCCAGGAGAGAACCATGACGCGCACAGTGCTTATCGGATCGGTCGCCGGGTGGTGCCTCTGGTTCCTGGCGGGCTGCAATACGGAGGGGCTGTGGGCCCAGGAGAAAGCCCGGCTCGGCCCGGTAGGCCCCAGCGGGCCGGTGGTCGACGGCCAGCGCGTCGCCCTGTCCGACGCCTCCGAAGAGCGGACGCTGGTCGAAAACGTCGCCATCGACCGAGCCAGGTATCAGCAAGCCCTGCTGCGCCTTCACGCGTGCTACCGGCGGAAAGGCAACCACATCAAGGTCCGCTGGGCCGAGCAGGAGATGGCACGGCTCGAAGCCATCGAGCCGTTCGATCCCCCCGGGCCGCAGTTGGCGGCCTCGGCGCAGGAGGTGGATCTCGTCGAGGAGCTGGTGACCCGGCGTCGCGCATATCACGACGCGTTGGCCGCCCTCGCCGAGTCCTACCGTCGCGACGGCGATCCGACCCGACTCCAGTGGGTCGAAGAAGAGATCATGCTCGCGCAGCGGATCCAGCCCTTCTCCTACCTGCACGACGCCGAGATCCCCGGCGATTGGCTGCGAGCGACCGACAGCATCCCGGCAGCCGACGCCCTGTTCGAGCAAGCCTACGCGCGAATGAAGGAAGGCGGTCACGGCATCTGGGCGTTGTACCGCGAGGACGTCATGCTCGACGCCCTCGAGATGATGAAGCGAGTCATCTACGAATACCCGACCAGCGACAAGATCGACGACGCCGCGTTCTTCATCGGCGAGATTCATAAAGAGTATCTCAAGAACCAGAATGAAATCGCCGTGGAGTGGTACCGCCGGGCGTGGACGTGGGATCCTGACACCCCGCACCAGGCCCGGTTCCAGGCCGCGGTGGTGTACGACTATCGAATGCACGATCGGGCCAAGGCGCTGGAGCTGTATCACGCCGTGTTGAAACACGAGGCCATTGAATGGACGAACGTCGAGTTCGCCAAGACGCGGATCCGACAACTGACGGAAGAAATGAAAGAAGAACGGTGACGCGCACGCAGAGGGGAACAGGGCTGTCCAACACGTGCAGCGCAAGTCTCGCAACGCGCTCGAGCGACGAAACGTATGAAACGAATGGGTCGGGTCGCGCTGACCCTGAAGGTGGCCTGTTCCGGCGCCATCGCCGTCGACGTCCGGGACGTGCTCGAGGTGATCTCCCCGACCGGCTCGCGTGGTGCTGATCTATAGACGGACGCCGCGGGCTCCCTCCGCGGCCTGACAGATCCGGATCGCCGGGGCGGGACCGGACCACGGCGCCGCCGCGCGTTCCAGGCCGGTGACAAACGCATCGACCCGCGCTGCGTGCACCAGGTTGATGGTGCAGCCGCCCCAACCACCCCCGCAGAGCCGCGCGCCGATGTAGCCGGGCTGCCCGGCCGCCGCGGCGCACAGGCGATCCAGCTCCTCGCAGCTGTTTTCAAAGTTCTGCTGCGAGCTGACGTGTGACGCCTCCAGCAGTGAGCCGAGCAGATCCACGTCACCCATCAGCAACGCCTGCCGGGCCGCGCGCACCCGTTCGTGTTCGCCGATGACGTGACGGGCGCGCGACAGCGCCGGCTCCGGAATACGATCGGCCGACGCTTCCAACTCCGCCAATGACGCGCGGCAGAGACCGGGCAGCGTTCGACCCAAACGGGCTTCCAGGATCGCCTTGGCTTGCTCGCACTCGGCACGACGTTGGTTGTACGGTGCTTCGCCACCCAGCTCGCGTGAGACGCGCGAGTCGGCCACCACAAGGACCGGCGGCGGATCACCCAGCGGCAACGCCTCGTAATCGCACGTGGCACAGTCGAGGTACAGCACCCGACCCGCTCGACCGCAGATGGAGGAGAACTGATCAAGCATCCCGCACTGAACGCCCGCGTAGTGGTTCTCGCCCTGCTGCAAGGCCCGCGCCAACGCGGCCGGCTCGACCTTCAGGTCGCACGCGGTCAATACGGCGTTGGCCACCGCTGCTTCAAACGCCGCCGAACTGCTCAGCCCTGCACCGATGGGGATGTCGCTGTGAATCACGAGCTCCATCCCGGCGAGGTCGAACCTGAACCCGACCAGCGCGCCAAAAGCCGCCTTGAGGTAACTCGACCAGCGCAGCGCCGGGTCCGGCGTCAGGGCCGTCAGGTCGATCTCCGCCCACGCCGCCATCTCCGTCGACCATGCCCGGACACATGGCTGGTCGATGCGACGCCCCACCGCGATCGTGTGGCGGTCGATCGCGGCCGCCATCACCGCTCCCGCGTTGTAGTCGGTGTGATTGCCGAGGATCTCGACACGGCCCGGCGCGATCCCGCACACGGCCGGCTGATCACCGAACCGATCACGGAACACCTGCGCCGCATGCGCAATCAGTTGGTCGGTTGACGCGTGAATTCGTGACCCTCGAAAGTGGTGCCCAGGTACGTGTCTCGTACGATCGGATTGTTGATCAATTCGTTCGGCGGGCCGCTGGCCAGGTGACGCCCCTGGTCAATGATGTAACTGCGATCCGTGACGGTCAGCGTCTCGCGCACGTTGTGGTCGGTGAGCAGGATCGCGATCCCGCGACTGCGCAGGGCCAGGATCTCGCGCTGCAATCCCTGCACCGCGATCGGATCGACCCCGCTGAACGGCTCGTCCAGGAAAATCAGCTTGGGGTTGGTGATCAGGGCACGGGCGATCTCCAGCTTGCGGCGTTCACCGCCGGACAGCGTGCGTGCCTCCTGCCTCGCCTGCCTGCCGAGCCCGAACTGCTCCACCAGGTCCGCGGCGGCCCGCCGCCGCTCCGCCCGCGACAGATGACGCATAGTCTCCAGGATGGCCAGCAGGTTCTGCTCGACCGTCAGCCGCTGGAACACACTGGGCTCCTGTGACAGGTACCCCATCCCCAACTGGGCCCGCTTGTACATCGGGAGCTGCGTCACCTCCTGCCCGTCGAAGAAGACCTGCCCGTCCTCGGGGTCGATCATGCCGACGGCCATGCGGAAACTGGTGGTCTTGCCGGCCCCGTTTCGGCCGAGCAGCCCGACGATTTCGCCGCGCTGGACCTCGAATGTCAGGTGGTCGACAACCGCCCGTCCGTTGTAGCGTTTGACGAGGTTTCGCGCTTCCAAAAGTGGCTCAGTAGGCATTGATCCTGAAGCTCCGAACCTCTGTGACTGACCGTGGATGACCTGTTGAAAACTGGGGGTAAACACCCCAGTGCAGTCGCGGTGGTCAATCTTGCCTATCCTATCCACTCCGCGCCAAGACGGGGGAACCCATCGCGCCGACGTTGGGCCAGGCTGCTGGATATCTGCCCACCCCGTAGTGAGTTACGACGACATTCAACGCCGGGAAGCGGGCAAACCCCGTTCCACGCCGGTACGCAGATCGCCCCAGCCGGGGTTCGTGGGAGGCGTACGAAGCGGACCGCCGCCGGGATTTCCGCTTGTGGATAACTTTTCTGCAAAGCGGTTCATCGGGCCGAGCACGCCACTCCGCCCTTCGCACAGCATTAACGTATCCATCGCATCCGACCGACGTTGGGAATCCACCCGATTCGTTGCAGGGGTCCCGGAATCAGGTCGGTCCGCAACCCGCTCGGCCAGTACACGAAAAACGCGCGCCCGATCAACTGGTCGGCGGGGACGGTACCCAACTGATACGCCTCGCCCCGCGCTCGCAGGTGCGGCCCCACGACCGTCCACAGCCGCGAATCAGCGCTCTGAGGGCTGTTGTCACCGAGGACAAAGTACTCCCCCTCGCGCAGCAGGATCGGGTTACCCATCGTGCCCCATCCGCCAAGCTTGTACTCGGCGAATGGTGGCTGGTCAAGCATGGGCGACGTGTAGTAGACATCGCGTTCCACGACGAGGTGGGTCAGGTCGATGTCGATGTTGGATGCCACGATGGTGGGCGGGAAAGACTTCGCGACGACCTCGCCGCGGCGGCGGATTTCGGCCACTGTGGTCAGATGATCACTCGTACCGCGTCCGTTCGGTGGCGGGCCGGCCTCGACCTCCCGGAGCCAGGAGGTGGTGAGGACCGGTTCGCCGGCGACGGTCAGCGTTAGCTGGTAATCCACGTTGGCAAACGAGAGTTCCACCGGACGATTGACGTCCCACGAATCGATCCGGCCCTCCGCAATGAGCCTGGCGTCCGCGAAGCGGCGGGTTTGACCGCCGTGAAAGGTAACGCGCCCGTCGGCGTGGAGGGTGGCCCAGAAGGACCGTGACAGCTTGGACAACGCGAAGCGGAGGTAGCCGTCACCGTCCCTGCGGCTTACCACGCAGCGGATGCGAAGGTCCGCGACGGTCGGCTTGGCCAGACCGCGTCGATGGGCGTTGGTGCCCTGCACGTTGTAGCCGCTGAAGTTGTCGACCTTCTTCCCGCGCAGTTCGATGGCCTCTTCCCGGACACCGATCCCCTGGAATCGGATCGACCGACCCATCATTTCCCAATGGCTCTTGGCGTTATCGGTCGCGCGTTCCCACTGGCGAGCATTGGTCGGCGGGTCATCGGCGGAAAACGGATAATCGGCGTCGTTCACCACGTACCAGAGGGCATCCTGAGCGGCCTCGGGTTTGCGAGCGATCCGTAGCACCTCGTCGAGTTCTCGCAGCAGACTGGCGCGGCCGCGCTCGTACTGCTCCGCTGCGCTGTTGATCTCGTTTTCGAGGGCTCGCAGTTTCGCGTTGGCGGCCATCCGGGCCTGCGTGAGGCCGCTGCGATGAATGCTGGCGAACAGGTCCTGCTTGGAGCGGAGCAGAAACTTGAGGCGGCGCTGTGCTTCCAATGTGCGCCTCGCGTCGTCGGACAATTCCTCCACGGGGGCCACGTAGACGTCCCCGTCGATGATCTCCAGGACTTCGCCGGGAACACCGACCAGGCGCTTGATGAAATTCTCTTCGCCGTCGCGTGGGTTCTTGAAGACGACGACCTGCCACGGCTGCGGCCCGAGCCACGCACCGCCGATGTCGAACGGCCACTTGAGCACGAGGATCCGGTCCCCCGACTCCATGCTGGGTGGCGGCGAGGCATCATAAAACTCGGCGGTCCGGTTCTGGAAGCCGCAATTGGGGCAGCGGGCCGTCGAGTTACGGCTGATGCGACCTCCGCTGGCCAACAAACCGTACGCAAACTCCCACCCGCACGATTCGCAGATCATGGTGCCGTGCTTGCCGTAGAGCGTCGGGGCCATGGAGCCGGTGGGGATGACGAAGGCCTCGACGACGAAGGCGCGGAAGACGAAAGCCAGGATAAACGCGACGATGATCGACTCGATCGTATCCTTGGGCCCGTCGCGGGTGGCCGGCGGCAAGGGCGGCGCATTCACGTCGGTGGATTGTGCCGAAGTCGATATCATCGCGTCCTTCGGGTCCCTCGCGGTTCGCCCCGTCTCCGCCCGCACTTCGCCGGGCCGGGTCAGGGTACCGCCAATCACTCGCGAGCGTCAAGCGGCGGCCCGCGCCACCCAGATCGCGGGGCGGCCCCACTTCGTGCTCGCTGACCGAGACGATATACTTGTTGAGGATCGAATGGCCAATGCAACGGGCGGACCGCGGAAGAGCCCTTGGAACCGGGGTCCGGACGTGACGCTGGTGTTGTGTCGTCCATGCAAAGGTCAGTATGACCGACCCGAGCCGTACTCTGTGGAGAGCGCTCGGCCTTACCGGTACCTTGGTCGAATCGTCGGTCGCCGGTTCACGAATCGCCCGCGTCGCGCGACAGGAGGAGATTATCCATGTGGTCATTTGCTCGAATGATGGCGTTGGGGGTGGTGTTCACGTGGATACACGTCGCCGCGTCCGGCGGCCAAACGCCGAAGCGCTTGGACGGCTATACCGTTGTCCGGGTGGAGACGCGGACCAACGGCGAGCTGGAGCAGGTACTGAAGATCGCCGCCGACGTCTGGTCCGAGACGGAGCACGTGGGGCCGATGGACGTCATGATGGCCCCAGGCGCACTCGCGACGTTGGATGCCATGGGTCTGCCGTACACCGTCCGGATCGCCGACGTGCAAAAGCTGATCGACGAACAGCACGCCGTCTCGCCGCGGGGATGGTTCGATGCCTACCACCCGTACGAAGAGATCGTCGATTACCTCAGCCAACTCGTGTCGCAGTACCCCTCGTTGGCCCAGATGGTGAACGTGGGCACGTCGCTCGAGGAACGGCCGATCTGGGGCATCCGGATCGCGGGCCCTGACCTGGACCCGATGAGTCCGGCCGTCGTGTATTTCTGCGCGGTCCACGCCCGGGAGTGGATCACCACGACCGTGCCGCCTTACCTGGCCACGCATCTGCTCGAGAACTACGGCACCGATTTCGTGGTGACGGACCTCGTCGATCACGTGGAATGGATCCTGATCCCGGTGGCCAATCCGGACGGGTATGTCTTCAGTTGGGGCGGCGGTGATCAACGCCTGTGGCGCAAGAACCGCCGCGACAACGGGGACGGGACGTGGGGTGTCGACATCAACCGCAACTGGGGATTCGGATGGGGCGGCCAGGGTTCGAGCGGATATACGAGTTCGCAAACGTATCGCGGTCCGGAGCCGTTTTCCGAGCCGGAGACCCGAGTGCTGCGTGACATGTTCATCAGCCGGCCGAACGTTCGCGCCCAGCTCGATATTCACAGCTACTCGCAGGTGATCCTCTGGCCGTGGGGGTACACACCCGAGTTCTGCCCGGACCATGACGAGTACGAGGCGTCCGGGCTGATGATGCAGCAGTTGATCGAGGCGGTGCACGGGGTCGAGTACGACATCGGTCCGATCTACACGGGGATCTACCCGGTCAGCGGGGATTCGCTGGACTGGACATACGGGGTCCGGGGGATTCTCTCGTATTCCTTCGAACTGCGGGACACCGGTTTGTACGGCTTCCTCCTGCCCGCGGACCAGATCATCCCCAACAACGAGGAACTGCTTCCGGCCCTGACGTACCTGGCCGGCACCAGTCAGGTTCGTGCCACCCAGATCAGCTTCCCCGAGGGGCTGCCGGACCGCCTGGTGGCGGGCGAGGACACGACGATCCTGGTCGCGATCACGTCCGGCCTGGAAACACTCGATCCGAGCACGGCAAGCCTGCACTACCGGTACGATCCCGCCGGGCCGTTCACGACGGTGCCGTTGAGTCCACTGGGAGGCGCCGCGTTCGAGGCCGTGCTGCCGGCCACGCACTGCGCTTCGTCGCCCGAGTTCTACATCAGCGTGACGGGCGAAGGGGGTACGACGGTGGAGCCGGCGGATGCGCCGGCCTCGGTCCACGCCGCGTTCATGGTCAGCGGCACGATTGTGTTTGAAGAGACGCTCGCCGAGGACCCCGCGTGGGAGACCGAGGGGCAATGGGCCTGGGGCCGGCCCACGGGCGGCGGTGGCGTGCACGGCGAACCGGACCCCACCAGCGGCCACACCGGCGACTGGGTGTACGGCTACAACCTGGACGGTGACTACGAAAACAACATGCCCGCCTATCATCTGACGTCCACGCCGATCGACTGCACACGCCAATTCGGCTTGCGGCTGTCGTTCTGGCGGTGGCTGGGCGTGGAGCAGGCCCCCTACGATCACGCGTCGGTCCGGGTCAGCAACGACGGTGAGAACTGGGTCACGGTGTGGGAGAACACCGAGGAAGTGGCGGACGCGTTCTGGACGCCGATAGACGTCGACATCTCGCCGGTGGCGGATAACCAACCGAGCGTTTATCTGCGATGGACACTCGGACCCACGGATACAGGCTGGGCGTATTGCGGCTGGAACATCGACGACATTCAGATCTACGCGACGGGCTGCGTGGGGCGGCCCGGCGATTCCAACGGCGACGGCGTGGTGGATCTATCGGACCTCGCCGAATTCGGGCGGTGCCTGTCGGGGCCGGCGGGTGGCATCGTCGCGGGCTGCGGGGTGTTCGATTTCGAGGATGATGGCGATGTCGACCTGGACGACTTTGGAGCTTTTCAGTCAAGCTTCGGCGGGCCGTGACGCCGGACATGGGCGACTGCATCCAGATGCCCGCCTGCGTATGGGATGCAGGCCGCCCGGCTCCGTTGCGGGGTGTGCCCCCGCGTCCGGGGCTGCCCCGTCCCACTTCGAACCGACGTGGCCATGGCGCCGGGGCGCCGGTTTTGATAGTTTTCGATCGAGGAGCAGCGCGACCTTTCCGCCCTTCGCTGTATCCGATTCCGGTCACTGCAACACGACTCCCAGTACTGTGAGGTCGATGGTTGGCGTCGCGGTCCTTGATAAGTGTGAACCCGCGTAGTAAACTTAATCCCACAGGCTGGGCGACGTTGCACCTTATCCGTCGTACCAGCACGCAATGGGGCCGGTCGCGGTGACACACGGTACACGCTATCGAGCGTCACCGGGCCAAGTATTCCAAACGGGCAGAGAGAGAGGAGTGGTTGGGGAGAGGAAGCGGTGCGCGCGAATGCGCGACGCCAGCGTGGGGTGGCGCGCGCATTTTAGGGGATGTGGGTTTTGGCAAAGCAATTGGAAGGAGGATGGAGGTAATGCAACTCTCTCGTAACGGTCAATTAGTCATTCTAATGGTCTTGGCGTGTGCGGTGGGTGTCGCGCAGGCGGTTCCCCCGGTGCCCGCCTACATGGTCGTTAAGGAAGGTGACACCATTGGCGATGCCACGGTGTCGACCCTGAACGCCCCGTTCACGGACGGCAACGGCAAGGTCGGTTTCGTCGGATCGCTGAGCGACAGTCAGCGGTTCGTTTGGTGGGACACCGGTCCGGTGTTCTTCTCCGGCGACGCGTTGCCCGACGTGCTGACGGGCGGCGAGGGCACGATGGGCGTGAGCGACACGGGCGGTTTCGTATACAGCCCGTCGTTCAACGGGTCCGACTCGGTCTACACCCACGCGGGCCTCCTGCTGGCGGAGGACCAGCCGGCTCCGGGCCTCGTCGGTCTGTACTCGTCGTTCAACAGTCGCCCCACCATGTTGCCGGACGGCACCGCCCACTGGATCAGTGGGCTGACGGATACGGTGGGCGGCTCCAGCCAGGGCCGCGCGATTTACCGGGCCTCGGACGTGACGCACCCCGAACTGGCCACCCCGCTGTTGTACAGTGGGCAGGAGATCGACGGCCAGATCATCGACACGTCCGGCATCGACTTCGACTACAACTTCTCGGACAACGGTCTGAACCACGTTCAGGTGCTGGACATGACCGGCTCCACGTCGACCGATGGATTCATCTACTTTAACGGGTCGCTGGTAGCCCGGGAGGGTGGCCCCACCGGCGCCGGCGACAACTGGCAGGCGTTCGACGCGGTTGACGCCAACAACCTGGGCAACTACGTCTTTTCGGGCGACACGGACGCTGCATCGGCAACGGACGAGTTCGTGGCCTACAACGGCGCGATCGGCATCCGCGAAGGTGACACGGTGGGCGGATTCGAGCTGGCCAGCGGGTCCTCCGTGCGGGCGCTGAGCATCAACGACCTCAACGAGGTCGCCCAGATCTGGGGCAGCGGCAGCGGCACCTCCGCCGTGGAGTACCTGTTCTTCGGCGACGCGGACGACATGGGCAACTCGGTGGTGCTGCTCAAGCTCGGCGACGAGATCGACGTGGACGGCGACACGATTGCCGACTACCTTGTCGACGACTTTAACGCCAGCGGCGTGATCGGGCCGGGTCTCGACCTGGCCGAGGACGGCTACGTGTACGTCGAGGTCGACCTCGTGCCGGTGGTCGGCGGCGACGCGTTCGAGGCGATCGTCCGGGTGGCGGTGCCGGAACCGGCGACCCTGGGCCTGCTCGCGGTGGGCGTGCTCGCGCTGGTTCGCCGGCGCCGGTAGATCCCTGGCTGCCGGCCGGGATCGTCACGACACCGACCGGCAGACGAATCGAGCCAGTTCAAAGGCAGGTTCGACCGTAGCGGGTCGAGCCTGCCTTGTTTGTTATCAGTGGACGTCCCGGCGTTGATTGGCGGCCATCGCGCGCGAGAAACACGTCAGCCGTCGGGGGACGCCATTACGAATCCGCCTGCACCGCCGACGCATTCGCCTGGCCGAGTACAAAGCGCCGATAGAACGCGATGCCAATGCAGGTCAACGGGATGGCCAGGATCAGCCCGAGGAATCCGAGCAGTTTTCCCCAGATGAAGATGGCGAGGAGCATGACGACGGGGCGCAAGCCCGTCTGCCTGCCCATGATTTTCGGAGTAAGGAGGGCGTCCTGGATCAGTTGGCACACACCGAACACCGCCAGCACGAGCATGATCGACACGAATACGCTGGATTGATTCTCCACCGCCCGGAGCACGGCCAGCATCAGGGCCGGCACCATCCCCACGTTCTGGAGATAGGGCACCATGTTGAGCATGCCGATGAACAACCCCAGCACGATGCCCATGCGCAAACCGATGATCGAGAACCCGATCGCGAAGCAGATGCCCACGCATGACGCGATCAGGAACTGGCCGCGGAAGTACTGGCTCATGGCCCCGGAGAACTCGGTCACGAGCCCGATGATCCGCGCGCGGTGCCGCGGCGGCAGGTAGTCCCTCCAGCCACCCGACAGGCGCGCGTAGTCGATCGACAGGAATACCGTGTACAGCAGCACGATGATCAGACCGGACAGCCCGAGCAGGAAGCTGACCACGCCGCCTACGAGGTCCAGCAACCCGGGGAAGACCTTCTTGGCGGCCTTGAGCGCGAGCCGCTCCGCATCCGCCTCGAGATCCCGCTTGCGCAGCGTTTCTCGCAAACGTTCCAGGCCTGCCTTGACCGTCTCGTTGGACTGCCCTTCGATGAACGCGTCGACCCGCTCGGCGATGGTGCGTTGGTCGGGCGAGCCGGCGCTGTCTTCGCGCAGGCGGGAGAGAATCGTGCCGAACTCGGCCAGCTCGCCGCCGATCACCGGCACGGCGATGACAATCAACGCGGCAATCACGACAAAACAACCGCTGACGGTGATCAGCGTGGCCGCAATGCGGTTGCCAATCCGCTTCTCCACCGCCTCGACCACCGGATTGATCAGGTACGCGATTAACACGGCGATGGCGAAGGGAATGAGGACATCGGCGAGGTATCGCACGAGCAACAGCAGGCCGACCAAGGTCCCGGCCGTGATCACTATTCGCACGACCCGATCGAAGTCATATCGCGTTGGCGTCGCACCCGGCTCGACCATGGAGGCCATTGGACACGGGCGAAACCGATTCTGCAATGAGAAACTGACGCCGATCTTCGCAGTGGATGCGCGGCGGCAACGCGGAGGAACGGGCTACGCCGGTGAGCGACCGAGGAGCTGTTGCAGTTTCTGGTGCAGCGTGGAAGGCTGGAACGGCTTCTGGAGAAAACCGTCGGCCCCGCTCTGGATGACCTCATGGGTGTGGTCGTCGTAGGGGTACCCGCTGGTGAGCAGCACGCGAATCTCCGGGCTGGCGGCTCGCAGTCCGGCCACGACGAGCTGGGCCTCCATGTCACCGATGGTCATGTCCAGTAAGGCCAAATCCGGGGCAGCGTCCCCGTGGGAGACCGTCCTCAACGCCTCGTCGCCGCGTTCGACAGCCGTCACGGAGTAGCCGGCGTCGAGGAGCAGATTGCGGAGAGTCGAAAGCACCAGCGGCTCATCGTCGATGATAAGGACTTTGACGGGGCTGGACTCCGGCATGACGTGTCGCTCGCGCTAGTCCCCAGTGATCGTAGTCACGTACACCCTCAACATCGGTCACCAGAACATACCGGTGTATTATCGCTCCGAATCTCCTTGGCCCATGTCCCGATACCCTTGCGGCCAACGCCGTACCGCGCAGACAGGCATGCAGGAAAGTGTAGAATACATTATTGAAGTATACATTGAGAAGTCTGGACAAGCAATACAAAGTGTTTCTTTATTTCCGGGTGGCTCAAGATGTTTCCGTCGCGGCCTTTGGTTGTCCGGGCCGCGGTCCGCGGTCCGGCGGGTGGTGCCATCATCGGGTTGGTTGCCTCGGCGAATCGGGCGGGAACCGGCCGGCCGCACTGACGGTTCCGCGGAGAACATATGATCCCTTCAGCCTGGTGGTTGCCGTTGGTGCCGTTCGGCGCGCGTGATTCGCGGCGGCGGGCCGGCTCTTTGCTCGGCGCAGGTGCGCTACGGGTCCGTGGGCATCGCGGACATTGTCGAAGCGGACGGCCGTCGGAAGAGAGAGTCGCCCGTCACCGGGGCATGGTGCGCGCGTGACTCGGCATTGGCTGACGCCCGTGGTCACTGACCGTCGGTCTTGACCCCGTTTTTGGCAATTGCTAGGCTGACTTGACTACCGGCGAGGCGCACTCGCCACCTCGCGCACCAGGGTTGCAACCGGAAGACAGGTTGCCTTTCTGCCCGTCCCAGCGGTACGGGATAATGGCCAGAACGAGAGACGACTCCCGGCAGCAGCGTCCGCCAACCTGCACACCGCGGTCGGACGATCACAACCCATTTGTGGAGTACGCCTTCGATGATCATTGGAATCCCCACGGAGATCAAGACGCACGAATACCGGGTGAGCATGACGCCGGCCGGCGTTGAGGAACTCACTCACAACGGGCATGAGGTGCTGGTGGAGCGGGACGCGGGCGCCGGCTCCGGGCTGACCAACGAGGAGTACATCGCGGCTGGCGCGAAGATCGTCGGCACGCCGAAGGAGGTATTCGACCAGGCGGAGATGATCATCAAGGTCAAGGAGCCACAGGCGGCGGAATGGGCGATGATGCGGGAAGGCCAGGTCATGTTCACCTACTTCCACTTCGCCGCCAGCCGGGACCTCACGGAGGGCTGCCTGGCCACCAAGTCGGTATGCATCGCGTACGAAACGATCACCGACGAGCTCGGCCGCCTTCCCTTGCTGACGCCGATGAGCGAAGTGGCGGGCAAGATGAGTATCCAGGAGGGTGCCAAGTACCTCGAACGCCCGATGATGGGGCGTGGCATTCTGCTCGGGGGCGTACCGGGTGTCGCACCGGCCGAGGTTCTGATTTTAGGGGGTGGCGTGGTGGGGACGGCCGCGGCGAAGATCGCGGCCGGCCTGGGCGCCCACGTCTACGTGCTGGACATCGACCTCGACCGGCTGCGGTACCTCGACGACGTCATGCCGGCCAACGTCGACACGATCTACAGCAATCAATACAACATCCGCAAGCTGCTCCGCTCGGCCGACCTGGTGGTCGGTGCGGTGCTGATCCCCGGCGCGCGTTGCCCCATTCTGATCCGGAAGGAGTACTTGTCGCTGATGAAGCCGGGCTCGGTGATCGTCGACGTCGGCGTGGACCAGGGCGGCTGTTGCGAGACGATTCGCCCCACCACCCACGATGACCCCACGTACGTGGTCGACGGGGTGGTGCACTACGGGGTGGCCAACATGCCCGGGGCGTGCTGCCGCACCTCGACGATCGCGTTGACGAACGCCACGCTGCCGTACGCGATCGCCCTAGCGAACAAGGGCTACCAGGCGGCGTGCAAGGCCGACCCGGGGCTGGCCGCGGGCATCGACATGGAGCTCGGCAAACTGACCAACGCGGCGGTGGCCGAGTACTTCAAGATGCCGCACACGCCGTCGTCCGTGTCGCGATAGGCAATCCGGCGGCCGCCACCCGGCGGACGAGTCAGGACCGCAAGCGTACGAGTCGGAACGCCCTGCCCGCCTTGTTGCGTGGGCCGCACGCGTGACCGCTACCCGGCCGGCGCCGGTGTCAATTCTCTGGCACGACATTCTCGAGCCTTGTCGGGCTTGCCCCAGGCTTCGTAGAGTTCGGCCAGCCACTCGAGATAGCGGCGGACGTCGCCGTCGTCATCGCCGGCGGCGGCCGACCGGGTCCGGTAGGCGGCCAGCAGGTGTTGTTCCGCTTCTTCGTGGCGCTCCAGGCCGGTCAAGCCCTTGCCGAGGCCGCCCTCGAACACGGGCACGTAGTCCGGCCACGGGGCGGGCGCCGCACGGCTCTCCACGATCAGCTCGTCAAAGAGCGCGACCGCCTCCATAACCCTTACGGAAAAGCCCCGTCCGCTCGGCATGAGCGGACGGGGCTTGGTGGTTACGCGGATAACGTCGCGGGCGTCAGTTGGTGGGGAAGACCTCCTGGAAGACCGAGAAGTCCCCCTCATCGACGTCGTCATCATTGTCAATGTCGGACCGCTGCCACCACTCCGGCAGGCAGTTGGGCGGCGGGCCTGGCTGCTCGGGCCCCATGATGCACGAGGCAAACAGCGCGTAGTCCACCAGGTCGACGGCGCCGTTGTTATCGATGTCGCCGATCAGCGCCTGGCACTGGTCGGGGATGCCGTCGTAATCGAGGTCCACCATGGTGCCGGCCTCCAGATCACACCCGTCGGCGATTCCGTTGCTGTTGCAGTCCTCGAGATCCTGGCACTCGTCGGGGATACGATCGGGTCGACCGCGGCTGCCGAAGTCCGCGAGGAAGGCCTCGAGATTCGCGAAGTCCTGGTCGGTGAACTCGGGGTGGGCCCCGCCCGGGTGATCGGTCGGCGGCAGCAGCTTGGTCCAGATCTCGCGGCGGCTCTTGTTGCGGATGTCCGGGCCCGGGAACTCCGGACCACCGCTCCCGTCGTCGTTGTGACAGCCGAAGCACCAGATGCCGAACAGGGTCGCCCCGTCCTCGATCACACCGACCACCCCGCCGTCGCAATCCTCGCTGGCGCCACCGGGCGCGGTGTCGCATTCATCCGGAATGCCGTTTCCATTGCAGTCCTGGCTCGTGCCGTCGGCGATGTCCTGCTCGTCGTCGACCCCATTGTTGTTACAGTCATCGCATTCGCGACGAATGAGGATGGCATCCACCGCCGCCTCGAGCACGGTGTCGTTGGGGTTGTCGATGGTCGTGAACCGGATCCGGGTCCCGGACGTGGGCGTGACGAAATCGTCCAGGAAGACCGAGTTCGTGCGCCACTGCTGCATCGACTCCTGGTGGAGCGCCACCTCGACCCAGGTGTCACCGTCGTCGGTCGACACCTCGACCCTCAGATAGTCTTCCGGGTCGTCATCATCGTTGTAGTACCAGTAGGCGTATCGGAGTGTGATGTCGTCCGCCGACAGGTCGATGGTGGGCGAGGTCAGGATGGTCGGTCCGCCGTCCACGTCGGAGTTGCCCAGACGGTTGCCGGTCAGGTAGCACTGGCCGCTCCCGTCGAAGTCCTCGGTGGGGTCGCCGCGGCTGCCGTCGCCGGCGGGCACGCCCCGTTCCCAGGCACCGTCGGTCAGGTCGATGTTCTCCACCGTCCAGCCAAGGTCGCTCTCAAAGTGATCCTCGAACATCTGCACCGTGCACTCGATGAACTGGCACTGGTCGTCGCAGGTCATGCCATCCGGCGGATCACACTGCTCGCCCTCCTCGATAACGCCGTTCCCGCAGACGGGGCCGCTGACGTCCGGTACGATCTTGTAGACGCCGCCGGCGAGGCTGACGAAGTACAGCTCGCCGTCATTGTCCTCGCCAAACGAAACGACCGCCGGAATGGTTCCGGTTTCCGAGGTCAACTCCGCCGTCACGTCCTGCTCGTCGGTCACCTCGCCGTCCACATAGCGGAAGGTCCAGATCCGGTCCGCACAGTAATCGGAATAGAAGTAGGTTCCGGACAGTTCCGGCATCGCGCAACCGCGATAGACGAATCCGCCCGTGATCGAGCATACGCCGCCGGTGTGCGGCACGTCCTTGATAGGGAAGACGTAGGCCTCGGGCCCTTCGCAGCCCGACGGGTTGTACTCGAAATCACCTTCATAGCAACGCCAGCCGTAGTTCTCACCACCGGTGCTGTCGGCGGGCTGGAAGTCGATCTCCTCGTGCGCGTTCTGGCCCACGTCACCGATGTACAGGTCGCCGGTAAGCCGGTCGAAGCTGAACCGCCAGGGGTTTCGCACGCCGAGGGCCCAGATCTCATCGAGCGTGGTCGGATCATCCACGAAGGGGTTGTCGGCCGGGATGTAGTCCGGCCCGGCGTCGACGTCCAGGCGAAGCATCTTGCCCAACAGCGACTGCGGGTTCTGGGCCCGGTTGTTGGGGTCGCCACCGCTGCCGCCGTCGCCCATGCCGACGTAGAGCATGCCGTCCCTGCCGAACACGAGGTTCCCGCCGTTGTGATTGGCGAAGTCCTGGACGATTGTCTTCAGGATCACGGCGCTGCTGGGGTCGGCCACGTCCGGATCCTCGGAGACCAGATACTCCGCGATCACGGTATTCCCGCTCGTATTCGTGTAGTTGATGTAGAACTGCCCGTTGGTGTTGTAGTCGGGGTGGAACGCCAGGCCGAGCAAGCCGCGCTCGCCCCCGGCCGAAATGAGCCCGCTCACGTCAAGGAACGGGGTGACCTGCACTTCGCCGCCCTGCCAGATTTTGATCCGCCCGCCCTGCTCGATGATGAACAACCGGCCTGAATCGTCTTCCGGCGCGGCGTACACGCCCACCGGCTGGCTCAGCCCGGAGGCGATCTCGACCGCCTTCATCGGCTGGGGCAGGAACGTTTCGCACTCGTCCGGGATGCCATTGCCGTTGCAGTCCTGGCTCCGCCCCTCGGCGATGTCCTGGTCGTCGGGAATCCCGTTCTCGTTGCAATCCAGCGGACCCGTGGCCGGTCCGAGGATCTCCGCCGTCACCTGCGACGGGGTTCCCGGCCTGAACAGGCCGAGGGTGACGGTCGTTGTCGTCGGCGGTGCGTCGGCATCGAACCGGAAGTTGTAGATCGTGCCCCACCGCAACGCGTTCGCATCGGGGTTTTCGTCGTGGTCCTGGGTGGCCCACCCGAGCGTGCCGCCGACGAAGGTGGTCGGCCAGTCGGTTCCGTCCCACGGCTCCCCGCTGTGGTAATCCACGTCGTGGAAGCCGATGTTCTCGACGACGGCATCGGTGCCGACTGGCACGGAGAACGAGCCGACGCTCCGATCCGAGTTGAGGTTCTGCAGAGCGTACTCGTAGTGATACATGCCGCCACCGAGATCGGTCGCCTTCGCGGCGAGAATCAGCAGGCCCTCGTCGGGGATGTGGATATCCGTTTCCACGACGGACGGGTCGGTGTCCTGCCAGGCCCGAACGGCGGCCTGTTCGCGCTGCGTGGTGCCGGCCAGGCTGGCATCCCACGCTGAGCCACTCCCGCTGATCGTGATCGGGCGGTAGGAGGCGTTGTTCTCGCCATGGCCGGCCAACGCATCGTCGGCGGTCACGTAGTGCCCTTCGACGAAATACTCCCCGCCGCCGTCCTGGTCCGGATCGAGGTCGGTGATGTGCACCTGAAGCCGCTTGTAGGTGGAGGTGCAGGAGGAACCGCAATCGCCCTCATCCCCGCGAAGGATCCACGGATAGTCGAAGTACCCGGTGTACGCATTGACTTCCGACCTCGGACCGAGCCGATTCTGGTTGCCGTTCAGCCCGCAGCAATAGGGGTCGGAGCAGCCGACGCCGAGCACGCTGCCGCCCTCGCCGCTGCAGCCGCATCCACAGGCATCCTGGGTCAGAGCGGTGAATCCGTGCTTGAGCCAGCTCAGCCCGATCTGCTCGAACCGGTCATCCTTGAGCCGGTACATGTGCTGCCCGATCACCGGGTGCTCATTCGTGCTGGAGATCCAGAGCAGGTTCTCGTCACCGACGTTGCACGACGTCGTCCCGACGGCGAAGGCCTCAATGCCGTCCAGGCTGCTGTAGTTCGTAATATCGATCAGCTCACCCACGATGACGTCCGGACCGCCGGGACGACCACAGTCGGTCCGCAGCCCGCCGTCTTCGTCACCGATGGGCTCGAGGGGATCATCGCCGCCGGTCCACTCCAGCCCGATCTCGGACTCGAACGACCCGATCACCTCGTCGACCAGTTCCGGCCGACCCAGCGCGGTCGCCAGTTCTTTCGAGATCGCGACGTGCAAACCCTCGATCAGGAGCCGCTGGGCGACCGCGTCGACCGCCGCCTTCATCCGCCGCAATTCGAGGCCCGGCTCGCCCCGCGTGGACACCCCGGCGTCCGCCAACGACTCGGCGTCGAACGTGCCTTCCGCGATGCCGAGCGTGAGCGACGCGTCCGACCATTTCCCGTCGGCGCTGGTGAACCGCAGACGCAGCACGTGGCCGACCTCGCCGCCCAGCGAGTAACGCGGCAGACCCCGTTCCGTGGTAAAGCTCAGTGTCGAGTCCCCGTCGACGGCGAACTCGTACGTCTGGGCGACGCCCGAGATCCGCGCCGCACCGGCCATCGAACCGTCTGACACCGTCAATCCAAGCTCGTGCAGGCGAACCCCATCGAAAGTGACAACGGTGTACCCTTCATCGATCCGCCAAGTCGTTTCGGCCTGTGACACCAAGGGGCACACCGCCGCCACGACCAACCACGCTCCCAGTATCGTGCTCCGATCTCTGCGCATTGGATTCCTCCACTCCAGCACCCCGTGGCGACCCCACGGCCGACCGGGGCTGTGTTTCACGCGAATCGCTCCACCTGTCCGTCCGGATTCCCAGCCACGTGCAATTCAGGTACCCTGGAGATAGCGCCCCCGTGCCCTCCGACCCGCATCGCCAGCACGAGACGCGATTTGTCTCATTCCGAAGCCATCGCGATGGTATGTTGTAGCATCACTGATGCATGACCCGACCACTTGAGCCTATCCACTTCGTCATTGTGTTTCAAGCACAAGACGCAAAATCGCGATTGTTGTCGCTAATCTGAGACGATCTTACGAGCGTCATCGAACGGCACTGCGCGGGTGTCGAATCGGCGACGAGCGTGACCGACCCGCCGGCGTTCGGTGTCGCGGCGGGCGTACGGCGGAGGCGGGCGGCTCGTGAAGTACATCACGGAGTGCCGCGGCCCCGGCGTTGAGTTGGTGAGGTCTGGCACGAAGCCGTGCGGGGAATCGCGCGCCGGGCGGGCGGGTTATTCGAGGAATCGCCGGTAGGCGGGATCGAGTTCGACGGCCCGACGGAAGTGACGAGCCGCTTGCTCGGGTCGGTCCATCATCGAAAGCGTCACGCCCAGTTGGAAATGGGTGTCGGCCTCGTTCGGCTGCTGCCGCAACGCCAGCTCGTATTGCTGCACGGCGTCCGTCAGGCGCCCTTGCTCTCGCAGGGCACCGGCAAGATTGTGCCGGACCGACGGGAAGCGGGGTTGGGACTCCAACAGGCGCGTCCATTGGGCGATCGCGCCGGGCAAGTCGCCCGACGCGGCGAGGGCATTGCCGAGTTTGTATCGCGCTTCAGCGCAGGCCGCATTGTCGGCGAGAGAACGGCGCAGCGCAATGATGGCCGCTTTGAATCGCCCGTCCGCATAGAGCACACTGCCGAGGTAGTAGTGAATTCGCCAGTCGGCGTCCGCGAGCCTTGCGGCCTGCGTCAGGTATTCCACCGCGTCGTCGCGCCGGCCGTCGAGCAGCGCGAACCATGCGAGCTGCATCGGCACGTCCACCGTAATGACCAGGCCCCACGCATCGCACATGCGCAAATGCCTCTGGCCCTCACGCACCGCGGTGCGCAGCTCGTCTGTCACGTCAGCGCGGAAGTCCTCGTTCGCGAGCACGACCTCTTCCGGTATGCCGGTGCGGGCGTAACACCGATGGCCCTGGTAGCGATGATACCGAATGACACCGGAATGGATGACCACGAGCAGGAGTATTGCCGTGCCGGCCAGGAACACGACGCCGGCCGGTCGGTAACGGCCGGCCGTTTTGAGTCGCACAGTCTGCAGGCCGGCGTCTCGGCCGCTCACGAGGCGGACGGCCTTCCAGGCCGCGAACGCCGTGATGGCCGCCAGCCCCAGCGCCATCAAGAACGGAACGACGTCGTACACGCCGCGGACGGCCAGCAGCGAGCCCAGGAAGACGACGGCGATCAGGGCCTCCTCGCCCCACGACAGATCGTATCGCGGGGCGGCCGGCCTCTCGGTCCGGGCCCGGGTGGCAATGCTGGGCCTCCCCAATCCGAAGTACAGCGCATTCTGCGGGCAGACGCTGACACAATCGAGGCACTTCATGCAGCCAGGATCGATCACCATGCCGTAGTCCCGCACTTCGGCATGCACGCGCACGTTGGAGGTGCAGGTGGCCGTGCAATGCCCGCACGAATCGCAGGCATCGGTGACGCGGATGCTGCCCGGCGCGAACCGGTCCACCAGGCCGAAGAACCCGCCGTAGGGGCAGGCGTAGGTGCAGTACCCCTTCGCGCCCAGGAAGTAGACGGCCGCGAATCCGCATACCAGCAGGAACGGAACCGCCACCGCGACGCCCGGGAACGTGCGCCAGAAGTCCGTCGTGGTCACGTGCCAGGAGAACCCGGGGAACGCCGTCTCCGGCGTGCCGGCGATCCATCGATAGCATCGATAGACGGTCGGCCAGACGAACATGTACAGGGCGGCGCCCAGTGGGACCCAGACCAGCAGGCGGGAGCGGAACGGACGCGGCCGAACGCCCAGCTTTCGCATGATCCAGCCGCACAGATCCTGGAGTGCCACGACATGGCATGCCCAACCGCAGACGAATCGTCCGAACACCAGCGTGCCGGCCAGGGCGAGCGTGAAGAAGAGGAAGCCGGCGTTGATCGCACCGGTTTCCAGCGTCTGCATCGACTCCGACGGCTCGATGGGAGAGACGGTGCGTCCGGCCACCACGTAGTGGATGACGTGGCCGACGATCAGCAGGTGAACGGCGACGAGCACGGCGGCTCGCCGCGGTTCCATGCGCGACGACCGCACCTTGCCCTTCACCGCGTGGGACGGGTCCAGAACCGGCAAGGAAACGTCCGGGCGATCGTCGCGTGCCGGCGCACTGCATCGCTTTGGTGCGGAGCCCATTTCCCTCTCGTCGTGGACAACCCGTTGGAACGGACAAGCGTCCCGTCTAACTCTATCCGCCGCACCGGCGATTTCGCAAGTGGCGGGCCATCACACCTGGCCGTCGGATGGTGACCCGCGCGCCCCGCTTCCGGCGGCGGGGGGCGTCGGGCGAGCCCGGTGTCATTTCGCGGCGAGCCACGCTACACTCTGCGGGGCGCCGCCGACGTGACCGGGAGCCGTCATGACCGAAATCACCAGTGAGACCCGTCGCACAACTGCGACACGGCCGTGCGGGCCGATTGACGCCCTGCTGCGTCTGTTCAGCAGCGTCTGGCTCGGAATCGCCCTGCTCGTGCTGCTGTTCGTGTACAGCTCGATCGGGAGTGCCGTCCCGCTCGTGCGGCAGCACCCGTGGTTCGACATGACCGAGATGGAGTGGTTCAACGCGTGGCCGTTCCGCGTGCTGACCGCCCTGCTGTGCCTCAACATCGTGGTGGTGACCGTCCGGCGGATCCCGTTCCGGCTGGCCAAGGCGGGCGTGCTGACGGCCCACCTCGGGGTCCTCGTGCTGTGCCTGGGCAGCCTGTACTACTTCGGAACGAAGGTAGAAGGGGACACGCCGGTGTTTCGGCGGCAAGCGGTCATTCGCATACCCGACCGGCGCGAAGAGCTCCACCTGTTGATCCGCCCGGGCAACCACATCATGGCGCTGGCGGACGAAGGCGAGTTTCGCTTCACCGTGCAGGACATCCGCCCGCACTGGCCGATCCTCACCGGCGAGGACCGAGGCAAGTCGGCATACGCCGTGTTCGTCGGCGTGCAGACGCCATCGGACCGATTCACGCGGCTGCTGCTCGATGGGTACCCGTCCTACACGGAGGACATCCTCGCAGACGGCACGCGGGCGGTGAAGGGCCTCGGCACGGCCCTGGTCAACGACGCGATCGACATTCGCCTGGCGGTCGAGCCGCAGGACTTCTTTTATCTTGTGAACACCGCCGCGCTGTACGTGCGCCGGGCCGGCGACGCCGCGTGGACCGAACGCCCGATCCCCCGGTGCCCGCACTACCACTCGCGTCTCGGATCACTCGGCGACGTATGGGTCGCCCCGGACGGCACCCCGCCCGAACTGAACGCGATCAACGACGCGGTGCCCGCCGCCACGTCGGACGATCCGCTCGCCGACGTGGACATTCGCGTCACCGGGTACCTGCGCTACGCCCGCGATCGCGTGCGGTGGGTGGACGGCGGGCATCGCCTGAACCCGCTCGTCCGCGTTCGGCTCCGCCGGGGCGAGGATCCACCCCGCGCGCTGGAGCTGCTCGCGTTACAGGAGGACCGCCGCGAAGATTCAGAGGGCTCGATCCGGTTTGAGTGGGTCGAGTCGGCCGACGAACTGGCGGCGCTGGCGGCCGGCAAGGGTTCCCGGCTCGATGTCTTTGTTCCGAGGCAACGCGTCACGCAGACGATCCCGGTCTCGCCGGACACGTACGCATCGCTCAATCCGAGTGTGCCGTTTCAAGTCATCGACGGCACCGACTACGCGGTTCGCGTCCGCAACTGCGCGGACGAGCTACGGATGCCGGACGGGCGTGTGATGGCGGTGGCCATTGTCGAGATCCGGGCCCCGCAGGGCACGGTCACGCGCATGGTGGCGAGCGACCCGACGGCCTCCCGCGATCTCGTGGACGCCGACCGACACGCCTTCGCCGAGCCGGACCCCGGCATCGAGATCCGCTACCACCCATCGCAACTCGCGCCGATCACCGTGGTCGCAGGGCCGGACCCCATCGGCGTTTCGGTGCTGCAAGCCACAGAAAGCGAGGTGCTTCGGTGGGCGGCCGAAGTCGGTGCCCCGGTCGACCTGGGGGCGGCCGGTACGCTGACGATCGAGCAGTTACTGGAACGGGCCCGCCCCGAGTTGCGCCCCGAGATCGTGCCCGAGTATCGCCGCGATCGCGACGCCCGCAACACGTTCTCGCAATTGCGTATCACGTTGTCGCAGGGCGACTGGCAGCGGTCCGCGTGGCTCCCGTTCAACGCGTACGCGTTACCGAACGGGCAGTACGCGGTGCCGGATCGCATCGCCCACCTGACGCGGCAAGTAGAACTGCCCGATGGTCAACGGGTGGAGCTGATGTTCTCGCGCCAGCGGGAGCCGCTCGGCGGTCGCGTCGCGTTGGACGATTTCATGCTGAAGACGCACAGGGGCGGCTACACGGGCGCGATGTCGAGCATTCGCGATTTCGTCAGCCGATTGCGATTCAGCCGGTCCGCGTCCGACGACGACTGGTCCGAGCCCGTGGCGCTCGCCGTCAACCATCCGGTCACCTTCGGATCGCTGTCGCTGTTCCAGGCCCAATGGGACCCGCCGACCGCCAGTTCGGCCGGCCTGAACTACGCCGGGCTGGGCGTCGGCAGCCGCCAAGGCGTCTACATCCAGTTGGCCGGCGCGGTCATGATGATCGCGGGCATGATCTTCGCGTTCTACGTCAAACCGGGCGTGCTCCGGCGGCGACGGCGGGCCGCGGCGGTTGAACCGGGCGCCGATCGCCCGGAGCCCGCGGCGTCCACCGTGACGGGGCGATCACCCGAGCGGCGGCTCGGCGTGCTGGTCGGTGTCATAGTGCTGTCACTGACCATCTACCTGGTCGCGGGTCGATCCCGGCCGGCCCCGGCCGCGGCGGGCTTTGCCGCGGCGGTGGACCTGACCCCGTTGGCCAGGGTGGCCGTTCAGGACGCGGGCCGGCTCGAGTCGTTCGATTCCTACGCCCGCACCACGATTCGGCGAATCGGTGGTCCGCGTGGAATCGCGGGACAGTCCGCGTCCTTCACCTACCTCGACATGGTGCTGCGGCCCCATCGGTACACGGACGCGGACGTCATTTACGTGAAGTACAAAGCGGTGCGGGCCCGGATCGCCCTGGCGTTGACCGGGGTGCCGGAGTTTGACCCGTGGTGCCGCGAACGGTTCCTCGAGACCGGCTTGATCTCCCCGCGACTCCTGCGCCATCCCCGGGCCGCCCGCGTGGTGGACACCATGGCCCAGGATGTGCTCCGCACAGCCAAGGCGATCGATCAGATTCGAACCGCCCTGTTCTCGGCCGACCCCCAGGTGTTGTCGGACGGACTGCGGGTGATCCCGCCACCCGGAGCCGGGGCCGATGCGTCATGGCTGCCCGGCTCGATGGTCTGGGGATCGACGGACCAGGCGATCGGCGTGCCCGGACTGGACGCCGACCTGCGCGACAGCATCCGCGATGCATGGCAATCGCTGGGCGACGCCTGGCGGAACGAAGACGCCGTCGCCGCGAGCACGGTCGTCGCGACACTGGCCGCCCTGCTCCCGCAGATCGAACCGGGCGTCTACCCGCCGCTCGAAAAGCTCGCGTGGGAGAGCTGGTACTTCCGGTACAAGGCCCTGGTATGGACGTGGATCGTCTACCTGTTGGCCGCGGTGCCACTGCTCACGGCGGTGATCTACCGCTGGCCGGCCGCACGGACGACGGGGTTGGTCCTCTTCGTCATCGCGTTCGGCTTGCACACCGCCTCGCTGGCCATCCGCTGGTACCTGTCGGGCCGCATTCCCAACTCGAACATGTACGAAGCGATCACCGCGTCCACGTGGTTCGGGGCGGCAGCGGCCCTCGTACTCGAACTGGCGGCGCGCCATCGCCCGGTGCGCAGCCTCTTTGCCCTGGGGGCGTCGATCTGCGCGGCGGCGGCGATGATGTGCAGCCACTTCATGCCCGTGCAACTTAACGCCGACATCGAGAACATCATGCCGGTCCTGCACGACGTGTGGCTCTACATCCACACCAACGTGGTCATCTTCTCCTACTGCCTGATCGGGATGGGCAGCGTCTCCGCGTTGCTGTACCTGCTGTACCGACTGGTCGGCGGACCGTCGGACTACGCCCAGGCGGGCGGCATCGGGACGCTGACGCGGGGGGCGTCCCCGGACAGCCCGGCGTCCGGCCCGCGGTTCGGGCAGATCCTGGACGGGGCAACGATGGTGCTGATGGAGTTTGCCACCGTGCTGCTCTGGACGGGCATCGTGATGGGGGCGGTCTGGGCCGACCATTCGTGGGGCCGCCCGTGGGGCTGGGACCCGAAGGAAGTGTTCGCACTGAACACCCTGGTGATCTTCCTTCTGCTCCTGCACGTCCGGCTGACGGTGAGGGACAAGGGGCTGTGGACGGCCACGCTGGCGTGCACCGGCTGCGTCGTGATGCTGTTCAACTGGATCGTGATCAACTTCATCATTACCGGTCTGCACAGCTACGCTTGACATGCGGATGACGCACCGCGCGAGGAGGTGTTCGCCGCCACATGGATGTCCCCAAGGGGCGTCCGGATCAGCACCGTCCAGACGACTGGCCCGCATTTCTCACCAGGTCTTGTCGCGAGTCGTCGTAAGGGCTTGCGGATGCGAGCCAGGCGACCGAGGCCCGCAGAGGCGACCCTAAACGGGTCGTCGAGCAGGCCGACCGAGCATGGCGAAGCAGACGCAAGGCATTACGGCGACGCAGCAGAGAACTGGTGAGAAACGCGGGCTAGAGTTTTTCGCCGATATCGGCCTTGCGGACGATCTTGAGGGCGCGGCTGTCCTTGTGCTTGCCCATGCGGCCGGCGAACTTGTTTTTCCCCTCCACCCGGAGGATGAGATCGGCGGTGGCCGGCTTGAGGGTCTGGATGATGTCGCCGGGTTGCAGGTTGATCAGTTCCCGCACCGTCATGACGGTCTCGCCCAGGTACACGGTGACGTCCACCCTGGCGTCCTGGAGCGACTCGGCGATGTCGCCGGAACGGTCTTCGACGTTGGCCCGCCGCTGGTAGGCCAGCCACCCCTGGGTGGCCAGCTTGGACATCACCGGCTCGATGACGTTGAACGGGATGCAGAGGCTCATCGTGCCCGCCCGCTGGGCCATCTTCAATTCGAATCCGATGACGACGACCACCTCGTTGGGAGCGACGATCTGGACGAGGTGCGGGTTGCTCTCGGTCTCGCGGAGCTTGAACTCGACGGACACGAGGCTGGACCAGACTTCGCTGAGGCAGGTCAGGGCCCGATCGATGATCCGGCCGACCAGTCGCAGTTCGATGACCGTCAGCGGTCGCTGCGGGATAAACAAGGTGGCGTTGGTGCCGCCGAGGAGCCGGTCGATGATCGGGTAGATGATCAGCGGGCTGATCTCGAGGCACATCTGCCCTTCCAGCGGCTCCGCGCTGAGCAGGTTGAAGTTGGTCGGGTTGGGCAGCGAGTGAATGAACTCGCTGTAGGTCAGTTGCTCGATCGTGGCGACGCGGACCTCGATGATCGTGCGCAGCAAGCCCGACATCGCGGCGCCCAGGCTCCGGGCAAAACCCTCGTGAATACTCTCGAGGGCGCGCATCTGGTCCTTGCTCACGCGTTCGGGGCGTTTGAAATCGTAGGTGCGGACGTCCTTGGTGATGGACGTCTCGGCGCCGAGATCCAGTGGCGCGTCGTCGGTCTCCTGCGAGTCCATCGCCGCCAACAGCGCATCCACTTCACCTTGATCGAGAACGTCGGCCATGCGTGTTTCCGTATCGCCCTCGCGGGCTGGACGCCGGGCGCGAGGCCCGGTGCGCATTTATCGGACAACGCAGGAGTTATCTTGAATTCCGGCCCTGGGGGCCGGCCGGGCCCGCTCGGGGGCGTCCCGGCAAACGGAATCCAGAGCGGCCGATGCCCGCCCCGGCTGGTCGTCGGGGCCGGGGACGGCTACCATGGCCGGGATGGGTCGTCACGTGTACTTCGACAACAACGCCACCACGCGTCCACTGGACGCGGTCGCCGACGCCATGGACCGCTGCGTCCGGGCCGACTTCGCCAACCCGTCGAGCGTGCACCAGTTCGGGCAAGCGGTCCGACACAGCGTGGAGTGCGCGCGGGAACAGGTCGCGGGATTGATCAACGCCGCACCACGCGAAATCGTGTTCACCAGCGGCGGCACAGAATCCATCAACCTGGCCGTCCGCGGGGCGCTGAACGCAACAGCTCGCAAGAAGAAACTCGTGCTATCGGGCGTTGAGCACAGCGCGGTGCGCAAGCTCGCCCTCCAACTCCAACGCGAAGGGTACGAGGTGTGCACGGTAGGCGTGGACCATGACGGCCGCCTGGACCTGGATGCGCTCGCGTCTATACTCGATGACGACACGGCGTTGCTCTCCGTAATGCTGGCCAACAATGAGACCGGTGTGCTGTTCGATGTGGATGCGATCGCGGCGGTAGCGGAAGACAAAGGCGTGCCGGTTCATCTCGATGCGGTGCAGGGCGTGGGCAAGGTGCCGGTTGACGTGGGCCGGTGGCCGGTCGCGCTGCTGAGCCTTTCCGGTCACAAGTTCCATGGTCCGAAAGGGACCGGTGCGCTGTACGTCCGGAAGCGCACGCGTGTGCACCCGTTGCTGTTTGGCGGCGGGCAGGAGCGGAGCCTTCGGGCCGGCACAGAGAATGTGCCCGGCATTGTCGGGCTGGGCGTGGCGGCGGAATGGGCGGGCGCGGAAGGGCCGGGCGAGTTGGATCGAATCCGGCGGATGCGGGACGCGCTGGAGCGCGGCATCTGCGAATCGGTGCCCACCGCTCGCGTGAACGGGGCCGGCGCGGATCGGCTCGTCACCACGACGAATATCGGGTTCGAGGCACTCCAGGCCGAGGCCATCCTGCTGCTGCTGAGCGAGCAGGGCGTGTGCGCGTCGGCCGGCGCGGCGTGCAGCAGCGGATCGCTGGAGCCGTCGCACGTGTTGCAGGCGATGGGCATTGAGACCCGGTACGCCCACGGTTCGATCCGGTTCAGCCTTTCGCGTGACAACACGATGGATGAGGTGCGCAAGGTCGTCGCGTTGATGCCGGAGATCGTGTCGCGGTTGACGCGTATCGGGCCGCGCTAGAGCATGGCCGTCGCGGAACTGTGGAGCGACCCGCAACAGGAGGAGTCGACGGTGATCGGTATCATTGGTGGCACCGGCTTGGGCGCGGCCCTGACGGCCAGCGAGACGGGCGAAACGATTCGCGTGGACACGCCGTTCGGGCAAGCCAGCGGGCCGTACCTCAAAACACGGTGGGAAGGCACCAATGTCGTGTTCCTGAACCGCCACGGCGAGGGGCACGTGTATAATCCTTCATGCGTCCCCTACCGGGCGAATATCTACGGTTTCAAGCAGTTGGGGGTCACCACGGTGCTGGCCAGCGGGGCGACGGGCAGCTTACGGGAGGAAATCGAGCCGGGTCACCTCGTGATCTGCGACCAGGTCATCGACAAGACGTTCGCCCGCGCCAACACGTTCTTCGACACCGGGCTCGTGGCGCATGTTGAGTTCGCCGAGCCGTTCTGTCCGACGTTGCGGGACATCATCCTGTCGGTGGCGGACGACGTGAACACCACGGTGCATCGGAAGGGAACCTACGTCTGCATGGAGGGTCCGCAGTTCTCGACGCGAGCGGAGTCGCACATGCACCGGGCCTGGGGCGGCGACTTGATCGGCATGACGTGCATGCCGGAGGCGAAGCTCGCCCGCGAGGCCGAACTGTCCTACGCGCTGATCGCCCTGCCGACGGACTACGACTGCTGGCGCCCGCACGGCGGGGTCGACAAGCAGAAACTGTTGGACGAGATCATCGGCAACCTGAAGCGGACGACCGATCATGCCATCGCGTTGATCCGGGCGACGGTGGCCCGACTCGCCCGCGAGCCGATGGCCGATTGTGACGCCTGGCACGCGCTGGAACTGGGCATGTGGTCGGACAAGCATCACGTCCCGGCCAACGTGGTGGCGAAGCTCGACCCGCTGGTGGGCAAGTACTTCGCCCGGTGATCGGCCCGGTTGGCGGTCCGCCATCGGCCCCGCATCGCGAGCCCGGTTCGTTCACCCGGGATGCAGCGCGGTCAGGCGGCGAGCGGCGGACAAGCGGCCAGCGTCACAAGCGTGCCTTACTCGGGAGATGGGGACGGCGTCTGTCCCGCGGCCATTTCCCGCAGCCGCGTGTTGCAGGCGGACAGGCTGGACGGCGGCTCGTCGAACGCGTCGAGACCGAGGTCGCGCAGCACCTCGGGGTTCTTCTCGGGGGCCGAGAACAGGAACGCCTGGACGTCCGTGACCAGCTTCGGATCCGTGCTTCGTGCGGCCAGCACCGGGCCGCCCTCGATGGTGTCGATGGGAATGGACTCGGTGCGCCCCAGAATCCGGAACTGGTCCTTGCTGTAGGTCGGCAGGGGGAGCAGTCGTCCGCCGGTTTCCGGCATCGCCAAGTAGTCCGACTCCTCGATCACGCCGGCCGCCGTGCCCAGGTCGCCCACCGACAGGCCGTATACGACCTCCTTGGCCACTTCCGCGGAACTGATGTGATACTGCGCGGCGCCGGGGACCGGCAGCACTTCCTTGGCCAGATCGTCAGCGGTAATTCCGCCCTGCTCGAGCGCGACCAAAGCAGCCTTGTGAAGAACGGGGTCGTCCTTCGGCCCGAATGCGAATCGCCGACCCTTCAGATCACCGATGGACTGGATCTTCGACTTGGCGGAGGTCACGATCAGCCCTCGCCGATGCCCGCTCATGGAGATCGCGAGCACCCGCCCCATGTCGCCCTTTTCGGCCGCCGCCAGGTAATCGACGGCCGACATCCAGGCGAAGTCGATACGACCGCTCCGGCTCTGCATATGGGCTTCGATCTGGAACGGTTCGTACTGCTCGACCACCACCGGGCGGCCCAGTTGCCTGGCGAGCCGCTCGCGGAAGGACAGCCACGGCGTTTGCCGGCGGCGCAGCCAGGTCACGGGGTTGAACACGGACGCACTCGCGTCCTCCGTCGTCCACGCGACGCCGAATCGCACCGGTTCCTGGGCCACGGAATTCCTGCTCGCGTTGGACGGGTCCCAGATCGAAGTCGAGAATTCCTGATCCGCACAACCGGCCAGGAACACCGCCGCGATCAGACACAGGGCCGGAAGGCTATTTCGCAACATCGTGCAACTCCGCACCGGTCGGTACGCGTGTCGTCGCTACTGAGGGGATCGCTGCGTCGGCGCGCCCCGCTCGGCGGGTACGAGTGTATCCGCGTCGACATCGGCCCGCAACAATTCCGTGGCGAAAGGGTCTCCGCAAGTGTGATCCGCCCGACGAAGGATGTACCGACCGAGACGGGTGCACCGGAACGAGGTCAGAAGTCATTGTCGTAGAACGGGCCGCCGATCTTCTCGTGCACCTCGACGTTGTTTCGAATGACCAGTGTCTGCCGCCAGACGCGAATCGTGCCGCGACCGCCGTTGTCGACCCAGGTGTCGGGCTCGATCGTGTTCTTGATGAGCTCCACCAGCTCGTCAAGTTGTTCCTCGACACTCTTTTCGGTCGCGCCGCCGCCGGCTCCCCCACCGCTGAAGCCACCGCCACCGAAGCCTCCTGAGCCGCCCCCGAAGCCGCCACCGCCAAAGCCGCCCGAGCCGCCCCCGAA
>CAZBUJ010000017.1:0-76191 GCA_964495075.1 uncultured Phycisphaeraceae bacterium | reverse complement strand
GGGCGGTGGTGGGGGTGGTGCCTGGCGGCCGTTGTGCGCATTCAACTACGACGCCGACGGCGGCAACGGTGGCGATGGTGGCCGGGGTGGCCGGGGGGGTGGTTACGTGCGCATTTGGGCGTATCGTCTCGAGAATAGCGAGGATGGCATCATCCATGCGGACGGCGGGCCGGGCAGAGACGGAGAGGACGCCGCACCGGCGAACGGTTGCCCGTGCCAAAACAACGATTGTGGCCCCGAGCATTGCGAGTGGGGCGTGCTTCCGAAAGACATCAGCGGCGGTGGCGGCGGCGGCGGAGGTGGCGGTGCCGGCGGAAACGGCGGAACCGTCGACATACACTACTGCTTCAAGGTGAATGACGGACTCATCCGGACCGCCGGGGGCGGCGGCGGATCGGGCGGGCAGGACGCTGGTTCTCGATGCTGCAACGACTATGGCGTGATCGGTGGCGGGCATGGGCAAGGTTGCGACGGAGGGGCGCCGAACGGGGGTGAGGGTGGTGACGGCGAGCACCGGGAAGGCTGCGCCGGTGACGGCGACGGTGGCGATCCAGGGTCGTCGGGCGAGCCGGGCAGCGTGCGGAGCTTCTTCCACTGCATCGGATATGAACCGGACGATTTCGATGTGCGGCATTACTATCTGGATCTCACGATTGATCCGGACGCCCGGTGGCTTGGCGGCACGAACATCATGAAAGTCAAATGTCTGGCCGACGGCTTGAACACGTTCGGCTTCCGACTGGACAACGACGCCTTCGAAGCTGGAACGTGGGTCTCCATTGGCCCGACCGTGGGGGGGCCGTGGGTGGATCGCATCCGTTACGACGACTGGGACTGGGGTGACGAGAAGTCCGTCCGCGTGGCGCTGGACAGGACGTACAACGCGCACGAGGTCTTTTACCTCAAGGTGGAGTATGCCGGCGAGCCGAATGAGGTCGTAAGCGACGCGCCGCCCTTCTACTGGGATCTGCGAATGGGGGTGTTCTTCGAGACGCACGGGCCGGAGGATACGCCGATCGTCTTTACCAGCGTCGAACCGTGGTACGCCTATTTGTGGTTGGCCGTGAAGGACGAGGGGGACAACTCCAATTGCGACAAGGCTACCGCCGATCTGTCGTATACGGTGCCCTCGGGGATGGTCGTCGTTTCGAACGGTCAGTATCCGCCGGCGGTAATAGCCGACGGGACATCCACGACGTATCAATGGCACGTGGTCAACCCTGTCGCGTCCTACCTCTTTGCTTTCTCCACCACGGACTACGAAATCGTCCGGCTCGACCCGCTGTATCATGGGATGCGCGTCGCTTTGTATCTCTGGCCGGAGCACAACACGCCCGAGAGCGTCGCCGAATGGGGCAAGGTCACCCGGATGCTCGCCCACTATGCAGGTGATGACCTGGTGGGACGGTCGCGGTACGGCCCCTATCCGTTCTTGGACGAGAAGTACGCGATTTACGAGTGGACCACCGGTCACGGCGCGATGGAGCATCAGACCGCAACGGGCCAGGCTCCCCCGGAAGAAGGGAACTATTATGGCTTCCCAGCGACGGAACACATCACCTGCCACGAACTCTCCCATCAGTGGTGGGGGGACGCTGTGACCTGTGCCACCTGGCACGACATATGGCTGAACGAAGGATTCGCCTGCTACTCGGAGGCCATTTGGTTCGAGCATGAGTGGGAGCGCGACGACGTTCCCGGCGGCGACGCTCAGGACACTCTCACAAAGTACGTGAAGCGAGCCCTCCGGCCCAAGGTGCCGAGGGGGTACCGCGACAGCGTATATCGCTACGATACGTCAGAAGCCTGGCGGATATTCGATTATCCGGTGACCTATCAAAAAGGGCCACTCGTCCTGCACATGCTGAGGCACCTGTCGGACCCGCAGTACAACGACGGCGATACGCCCTATTTCTTCCAGATCTGCCAGAATTATCGAGAGCAACAGGACGACATGCACGATGGGGACGAGGCGTGCGCGGTCATCCCGGACTTCCAGGCGGTGACTCAGAGCGAGTTCGACAACAGCGCCCTGCACGCCGACTGGCCGCCGCAATACCAGAATCTCAACTGGTTCTTTGAACAATGGATCTACGGGAAGGGCGCGCCGAGGTACCGGTACGCGGCAAAACGCAAATACCAGGACGGGGGCTGGAATGTGCGGTTGCGGATCCGTCAGATGCAGCGGGAATGGCACGGAGATGAGCCAATCTTCATCATGCCGATCGACATCCGTGTTCACACCACGGCGGGGATCCAGCAGTACACCGTCTGGAACGACGAGGAGTTCCAGGAGTATCTGTTGCCGACCGGCGGTTTTCCGTTTCCGCTGTTCACCGAGTTCGACCCGGATTTCTGGGTGCTGCGGCGTTCTGCGGTTCCATGGGTCTGGGGGCTGATGAGCGACATCGGGGGTGGTTCGCGAGGCGAGGCCCTGTGGGCACGCCTGAACAATCTGAGCCAGGTGGCGGTCGGGCTCGACGCCGGGGGCAACACGCGTGCCTACCTGGAATTGTTTGAGCCGCACTACGGCTTCGAGGCCGGACTGAAGGATCTGGGCACGCTTGGCGGTGCGTGGAGCCGAGCGTACGACATCAACGACGACGGACAGATCGTGGGCAGTTCGGAGAGCGCCGGTGGGCAGACCAGGGCGTTTCTGTGGCTGCCGGAGCCGGCGTTCGGATTGGAAGCTGAGCTCATGCATCCGTTGCCAACCGCTCAGGAGATGTCCGGCGCACTTGGATTGAACCAACGCGGGCAGGTCGTGGGCTGGGCCGGCGTGGGCGCAGAGGACGCCCGTGATGCCGTGCTCTGGTCGTACGATGCCTCCAGCGGAATGTGGGTGCAGACAATCCTGCCTGCGCTTTTCGGCGACCGCAGCGAGGCCTGGGCGGTCAATGAGAGCGGTCGGATTGCCGGCTGGTCGGAGAATTCGCTTGGCGGACAAGTCGCCGTGTGTTGGGGGTACGACGAAGGGTCGGGCACCTGGACGGTCACCGAACTGGAGTCGGCCGGCCCGCCCAGCGCGGCCTATGGGATCAACCTGGCGGGCGACGTGGTCGGTTTTGCGGGCGACGCGGCCATGTTCTGGCATCGAAGTGCAGAGCCGTTCGATCAGACTGAGCCGGGGATCGAGCCGATCCCGCTTCCGACAGGAAACGGCAGGACCAGCGCGGTCGCCTACGGAATCAACGATCATGGCGAGATCGTCGGCGCGTCGGGCGACCGCGCGGTCGTTTGGCTCTTCGAACCTGCGTACGGCCTGGCGGAGGGCATGAATGATCTCAACGACCTGCCCCGACTGACGGGTGTGGCAACTTGTGGGACGCTGGGCGCGGCCTACGACATCAACGATGCTGGTCAGATCGTCGGCTGGCGCAACGCTACCGGAAGTGGTCCAACCGTGTTCCTGCTGGACCTCGCGGGGGACGTTGACTGCGATGGGAATAGTGTGCTGGACGCGTGCGACATCGCCGATGGAACCGCTTCGGACTGCAACGGTAACCACTACCCCGATCAGTGCGACCTGCAGCATGAGGTGAGCGACGATTGCCAGTTGAACGGTGTACCGGACGAGTGCGACATCGCCGTGGGGACGAGCGCGGATTGCAACAGCAATATCGTCCCCGATGAGTGTGAGTTCGGCGATTCCAACGGGGACGGCGCCGTGGACTTCAGAGACTTCAGCCGCTTCCAAGAGTGCTTTGGGCTGACGGGGCCGATGGACGCGGCGTGTTGCCTTTTCGATTATGACCAAGACGAGGATCTGGATCTTGTAGACTACGCACAGTTTGCGTCGGCTCTCACGGGGCCGCAACCATAGCTCGCCACGCTCTCGACCGGTTCGAGCGAGAGTCCATTACAATCCGATCACCGTTGAGGTCGCCGTCTCCGAGTTGGCGCCGGCGGCAGGGGGGAAGAGCTCGATCGGTAACGTAGCGACCCGGGACGCCCGAGGCGAGATGTCCAGCCCGGTCATCGTACCCTTCTGGATCGTCTTGCCGTCACCCACGGTTCTCCAGGTCCCGTCAACCTGCGTATTCAGATCGGTGAATTCGTACCAGTTCGTGATTCTGATCGTGCCTGCGTTCAGATCGCCCGGCTTCACGTGGCGGTCGGCCGCTCACATACGATCCGGGTTCGGGACGGCGGGGCGGGGCGGCACCGGTTTGTTGTCCGCCAGCCAGAGGTAGGCCAGTCGGGGGTGGAGGCCGGGCGGCAGCAAAACGCGCACGGCCAGCCGGGCCAACGGACGGCCGGCAACCACGCCAAGCGTTCCACCGATCGCTTGAGCCCCCGCGTGGGCGGCAATGATCTGAACGCCCCACATGAGCAGGTGCGGTGCCTCGTAGTGCCAAATGAACGACACGATGACGTTGGCGAGCACGGGGATTCCCAGCGTGAGGGCCGCGTAATAGGCGCCCCGCCAATGCGGAAACACCAGGGTAGCCAGCATTCCCAGCCCGAACCCGGCGCCGGCGGAGCCGATGATCATGGTGATCACGAAGGGTACGAAGTCCTCGAAGTCGGTCCAGACGACCAGGGGGCCGGAGCCGCGCTGGTAGACGGTGGTGAATCCGTCGACCTGCGTGCGTATGGTGCCGCCCGGCACGGTCAGCTCGTCCAGCATGAGGTAACTGAGGGCCCCTTGGGCCAGTCCGAGATGGACGATCGCCGCCAGCAGGAGCAGCATCCACAGGAACAGCACCACGGACGTCGCGCGGTCAAGCCAGGGGCGGAGCGCCGTGGCGCCGTGGTTCGCCGCCTGAAACCGGCCGCACTCCGGACATCGGACCACGACGATCCCGGTACGGGGCTCACACTGGACCGGTCGGGTGCGGAGGTTGTATCCGCACTCCTCGCAGAACCGATCGAGGTCGATGCACGCCCCGGGTGGCATGGACTTGGGCGTGTCGGGTTCCGTTGCCGGCACGGCGCCGTTTGAACTGGTCATCGGTCGTACCCCGGTCAGGCATCTGGGTGATCGTGGTGGGGGATTCCGTGCACACTCCCGCCGTCTCCGGCATCGCTCCGTGGAGCTATTCGCACGGGTGGCGGAGATATTCCAAGAGAAGATACCATCCTCCCGCACCGCCGGCCACCGGACGCCGGCGAAACGGGAGGATGTCCCAGGAGGCGTGCTGGGCGCAGGGGGTCAGCGGGTAAAGGTCGGAACGAAGTTGCGGACACCGACCCGGTCGACGTGGCCGTCCATGTTCGGTCGCACCGTGTTTCGGACCATCGGCCAGATGGGGGACGGCACGCTCTCCGGCTGTGCCGCGTGTTGGCGTCGTTGGCGGCGATCGCGTTGTTCCAGCGATTCGAAGGCGAGTTCGAGCAACCGCCTGGCGGATCGCCGATGATCGGACACGAGGTCACCGTTGATCGCCGCCAACTGCTGCGCGATCACCTCGATCAACCGGCGCGGGACGACCTCAGCCGACGCGCACAGGTCGTTTCGCGCGGCTACGGGTTGGCCCTGTTCGTGCAACTCTGCGTTGACGGGTCTGGACATGCGTGGTGCTCCTTCCGGGCGGCGGCGGTCGCAAGACGCTGGTCGCCCTCACTCGTCCCTCTGTGCACAACGCGTGCCGAACACCATCCGCGGGTCGCGCCGAAACTTAACTGCATCGTTTGCAGCGGCTTGCGGCATGGCCCGGCCGCACGGCGGCCCCGCGGCGGGACGCGGCTGGTTCGCAACATACCGTGAGTGTCCCAGCATGGTGGGAATCGCGAGCCGCACGGGCCGTCCCGTGGAGCGCGGCGCGGCCGGGTTGACCCGCGGCCACTTGTCCTCGGCCAAGGCGTGGGAAACCGTGCGTGACTCTAGTCTAGTGAAGGTAGCCTACGGTGACGGCGGACGCGACCATCGACAGGGCCACCACGAACCCGACGAAGAAGACCGTGCGACGGACCATCTTGGACATGAAGCCTTTCAACAGGTCCGATCGCGCCTTGGCCATCGACAACGCTTCGGCCGTCGCGCCGCCGGCGACCCGGGCGAGGATGAAGAAGATCACCGGTCTCGGCCGCCTTGCTCTTGGGTAATGCAAGCCAGCCGGCCGCCTCGACTTCGAGGTCCGCGTTGGTCCACGCCGGTAGGACGAACGGGAGTTCTTCCGCCGCCGCGGTCGGATCGGTGGTCGTGAGCGGTTTCTCGTGCGCGGCCAGCGCGATCCCCGCACCGAGACGAGCCAGGGCCGAGAATGTGATCTCCAACTATCGCCTCCGGTATTCGGCGGCAACGCCCGGGTATTTGGTCGAGCTGTCCCCAATTCGGAACGATAGAAACAGTTTGAGAGGACGATTGCGGTCGCGCCGAGCCGGCGGCGGGGCGCGACCGGTGGCCCGGCCACGCGCTCGCCGTGGGCCCCCAGTTGTGGTATCCTCCGTCGCGAGACCAGTTGCGAGGGAATGCCTGATGACGTCCACGGACCGGAGCCCGCAGTACGTCGTACCCCCGGAGAATCGGATACCCGTCTGCGACTACGTGGCGACCATGGCGGACATCCCGCCGTCACGGATGTTCCTCATCAACAAATCGCTCAAGACATACCGCGAGCGCAATCCGGGCGGCCAGACCTTCGACGCCTCCCAAGGCGACGGCGGGGCGAGCCTGCCCGGTGTGCCGGCGGACATTCTGGAGGAGGCGCATCGGCTGCAGGTTGACCACGGCACGAGTTATGACATGCCGTTCGGCTGCAATGAGTTTCGTCAGTGCGTCATCGAAGACTACTGGCAGGCCGACGCGGCGACGGGCCTGGGCCCGACGAACGTGCTGGCCGGCGTCGGCGGGCGCGACGTGCTGGTCAAGGCGTACTCCGCCATGCTTGCCCTGGGTAGCGGGGGGGTCGGCAACGTGATCGTGACGACCCGGGTCCCGTGGATCAGCTACAACTGGGGGCCGTACGGGATCGGGGCGAACGTCATGCTGGCACCGGGCGACGAGCAGGACGGGTGGGCGTTGACGCCGGAATCGATTCAGGGGTGCGTCGATCTGGCGAAGGAGGATGGGCGGCAGGTGGCGGGGGTGGTCATCACGTGTCCCGACAATCCCACCGGTCGGACGATTTCGGCCGACCGGCAGATCGAGTTGGGCAAGGCGGCTTTGCGGGCGGGCGTCCATTACGTCCTTTACGACTGGATGTATCACTGGGTGACCGACGAGCAGCCGATGGACCTGAACCGGTTCCTGCCCGCGTTCGACGCCGACGAACGTCCGCGGATCATGGTGATGGACGGCATCACCAAGTCGCTGGGGGCCTCGAACGTCCGCAACGCGCATCTCATCGCGGACGAGCGTGTCATCAAGTTCATTTCCAGCCGCGCATCGCACGCCGTGATCCCGAGCTTCCACGGGCAGGCGGTGGCGATGGCCGCGTACCGGCGGGGCTTCGGCCAGGCGGCGGCCACGATCATCGGACCGACGAACGAGAGCCGCAAGCTCGTGGTCGACTACGTCAACCGGCGCGACCTGACCGCCATCACGGGCAAGGGTTACTACGCGTTCATCGACGTATCCACGTGGTTGCGGGCGGCGGGGATGGACAGTTCCGAGCCGCTGGGGCAGTACCTCGCCGAAGAGCACGGCGTGGCCGTGGTGCCGGGTTCGTTCTTCTCGAACTTCGGCGACGACTGGATTCGATTCTCGTACGCGACGCCGCCCGACCGCACGCACGGCGCGCTGGACCGTCTCATCGAAGGCTTGGAGGCGCTGGTCGCGTAAGGCGCGCGGTTAGCGGATAGAGTGCCACGGTCGGTCACCTCGGCCCGGGCCGGTACGAGTACACGTATGTCGCCGACGGAACTCGGACGATTCGTCGAGAAGTATCATCTGGCCCGCCAGGCCGCGCTGTCCTCCGCGTTCGACCGCGGCACGAACGGCCTGGAAGTGGAATGGAACGTGGTCAATGCCGCCTTCCGGCCGCTTCATCACATCGGGGCGGGGCCGGACGCCCGGTCGTTCATCGAAGCGTTCCGCGAGCAGTTCGTGCCACCGGCGCTGGCGGACCGCAATCACCTCGAGGTCTTTCATTGGATGACGGAATGGGTCACGCGGCCGTACTATCACCCGCTGGGCGCCGCGTACGAGGCGCGGGTCCTCGAGGGATGTCTGCTCAATGCGCTGAACGCCGCCGGGTTGTCGTTTGGTGAGCGACTGTTCGCGTGGCCGGGCAACGTGCTCTGGCCCATGGAGGTGGACGCCAGGTCCATCCCCAGCGGGTGGGAGCTGGCCAAGCGGCGCTACCTCGAGCGGTGCGTGGAACTGTTCGGCAGCCGGCTTGCCACAGCGGGGGTGCACGCCAACGTGTCGCTGCCCGACCCGCTGTTCTCGCTTGACTTCCTGCACCAGCCGTCCGACGGTCCGCGTCAGCCGAGTCTCGTCGCGTTTCGCAACGAGGCCTACATCCGCGGGGCACGCATTCTTCGGGCCTACGCCGCCCTTTTCGTCGCGATCACCGCGAACTCACCGCTCCGCGCGGAGAGGCGCGACGGCAAGCCGGTGATTGTACTGACCGATTGCGACTCCAATCGCCTGAGCCAGTTCCCCAACCCGGCCGACCTGGACGTGCCCGCCCTGTACCGCAGCCACGCCGACTACGTGCGGATATCGACCGACCTGGTGCGCCGGCGCGTCCGGTTCGGCAACAACAACTGGACGCCCACCCGCGCCCGGTCCGACGTCGCCTCCGTGGCGAACATCATCCACATCACCACGGACCAGCTGCACGACATCTACCTGAAGGGCATCTACGGCGTCGGGGAACATGACACGGTCGAGGCACTGGCCCAGCGCATCGAGCACGAAAACATGGTCGCCCGGGTCGAGCTGCCGATGGCTCGCGTCGAAGTCCGCTGCGATGAAGGCGGGCACGACCTGGCGTTGGATTGCGCCAACCTCGTGCTCAAAGAACTGCTGCTGATCTGGAGTTACGCGGACCCGTCGTTCGGGGCCAACTTCGCGTACGAGAGCGGCGATATCGACCGCGTGCGCCGCAACGAGGCCGAGGCCACCCGCCGCGGGCTCCGGGGCGAAATCGAGCACCCGTTCACCCACCGGCGCATGCCCCTGCGCCCGTTGCTGCGCTTGACGCTCGACGAGGTGAGCCCGCTCGCCGCCGCGCTGGGGTGGCGGGACTATCTCGAGCCGCTCGAAGCGCTGGCCTCCGGCGCCCCCAACGGGGCGGAACGACTCCGGCAACAACTGCAGGCCGTGGCGGGCCTCGGCGACGCCGTACCGGTGGAGGCCCTGCACGACATCGTCGCCCAGCGGCGTGACGCCGTGACCCGTGACGTGCACCGGGTAGCCGAACGCGTCGGCGATCTGGGCGACGAAGCGCCGAAGCTGCACGACCTCCTGCGGGCGGCCGTCGAATCGGTGAAGGACGATCCGTCGGCGCCGATCCGGTTCCAGCCTCGACCGAAGATCCCGGCCGCGGTCGCGGATCACGGCGCCACCACGGAGATCGTGGCCCTGGCCCAGGAACTCGTTCGCATCCCGTCGGTCACGAATTGTCCGAACGAGCGGCTGGACGAAGTTCTCCGGGCGGCCCGCTTCATCGCGGCGTGGCTGCGGGATGCCGGGCTCAACGTCAAGTTGTACGACCGCGACAAGTACCCGGCCGTGCTCGCCCACTTCCCGGGACAGACCGCCGAGCCGGTCATGCTGAGCGGTCACTTCGACGTTGTCGCACCGGCGCCCGACGACAGCCAGTTCGAACCGTACATCGAAGGTGAGTATCTATGGGGTCGCGGCTCGGCCGACATGAAAACGGTCGTTGCGACTTATCTCATCTGGATGCGCGACGTGGTGCGCCGCCGGCCCGATCGATTTCCGCCGATCAACCTGTTGCTCGTCGGGAACGAGGAGAACGGCGAGACCGAGCCGGTGGGAACGCCGCACGTGCTGGCCGACCTGGAAGCGAACCAGCACTGCCGACCCGCTCTGCTCATCGCCGGCGAGCGCACCGGCGAGAACGGCGACGAGTTGTTCGGGAACATCTGCGTCGAGAACCGCGGGGTGGTGCGGGTGGCATTCCTCGCCCACGGCGCGCGCGAGCATACCGGCGTCGGCGCCAACGTGGCCGACGTCGGGGCACGCGTCATCGCGTTTCGGAGCGTCGTCGAGTCGGTCCTGACCAGGCGCCTGACTCTCGATGCACCGGACGGTTGGAGAACGGAATACCGCTTTCCCTTCATCACAGTCGGTGAGGCGGGCGTGTACAACATCACCTCGCATCTCGGCCAGCTCGGACTCGAGATCCGCCCGATCCCGGAAGACGACGTCGCGGCCGTACTGGCCGACCTGCAGGCCGGCGCGGAACAACACGATCTCGAGATGCGGCTCCAGACGCGCGAGGCGGGCGTGGCCTGCGATCTGGAGAATCCGCACCTGCGCACGCTCGTCACGGCGGTCCGGGACGTTTCCGGGCGGGAGCCCGAACTCGGTCGCAAGAAGCCGGGCACGAGCGGTCGCTTCGCGCCGGGCGGTCAGGCCGTCATCTGGGGCCAGACCGGGATCGGCCCGCACAGTCCGGCCGAACGCCATTACATCCCCAGCATCCAGGGCTACTACGACGCCCTGAACCGCTACGCCGAGTTGCTGCTCACCGAGCCCCCCTCCATGACGAGTTGACCGGCGCAGCCGGTTTCGTCGCGTCGCCGGCTCCCGCCGTCGCCGGCGCTTAGATTCGCGCGACGCGGTCGTTGCCGACGCGCTCATCCGACGACACATCAAGCGGTATCGCAGTTTCTGCGAATAATCCCGCCATTGTTTGCAAGGCTCGCGTCGTCGTCGCGACTACATGGTGGGGTTACCGCCGTCAATTTGCTCCCGCGCCATCGGTAGGCACGTCGCCAATCGGTTGAGGCGACGCGATGGGCGTGGTGAGCCGAGTCACTGTTTATCAAGAGGAGGATACAACCATGCGAAACGGAAATCTGGGCAACCTGTTCAGTTGGACACGATTTGTCTTAGGCGCGGCGTGCGCGTTGGTGGCGGCGGCGCCGGCCGCGGCGGAATGCGAAGCGTGTGCCAGTGATCGCGACCCATTCGAGTTGGCGGCTCGACCGGCCGCGGCGGAATGGGAAGCAAGCGGCATCGGTCACGGCCGTCGTGGGAAGATCGTGGTCGCCGACCGCGGGTCGGGAACGCTGTCGGTGATCGACACCCGTCACGACGAGGTCATCGAGACGCTCGAGCTACCGGGGGGCGACAACCCGCCCGAACCGATGTACGTCTACTACACGCCGGTCCGTAATCGGTTCTTCGTCGGCGATCGAGGGAACAGCCGGGTGGTGGCATACAACGCACGGACGCTCGAAGTCGATGGCATGGTGCCGGCGGGAAACGGCGTGTTCCATATGTGGGGCAACCTCTTCAATAAGCAACTCTGGGTCAACAATGATATCGACAACACCAGCACCGTGATCGACATGCGTAGCCTTGAAGAGATCACGACCGTACCGACGCCGGCGGATCTGGTGGAAGCGGGCGGTAAGCCGCACGACGTGATCCTCTCTCCGGCCGGGCTGTTCGCCTACGTCACCGTCCTCGGGCTCGACGGGCCGAACGATTACGTGGTGCAGTACTCGACGCGCACGTTCGAGGAGACGGGCCGAGCGGCGGTCGGCAAGGACCCGCACCTTTCCGTCACCTGGCGCAACCGGTTGCTCTACGTGCCCTGCCAGAACTCCAACGCCGTGTATATCCTGGATCGTCGTACCCTGGACACGGTTGACGTGCTCGACGTGCCGGGGGCCCACGGGGCCGGCATGACGCTGAGCGGACGCACATTCTACACGACGAACCTGCCCGGCGGCGGGGAAGACGCGCTCTGGACCATCGACACGAGCACGAACGAAATCGTGGGCGAGCCGGTCGATGCGCCGTACAGCGTGCCGCACAACATTGCCATCACGCCGGACGGCCGAAAGCTCTACGTCACGCACTCCGGGCCGAATGACAAGGTGTCGATATATCGAGCATCGTGGAGAGATCCGGTGCCGGTCCTGATCGGCGAGGTCACCACGGGCGCGAATCCCTTCGGTCTCGCCTGGGTGCCGTGATCACCGCAGCGTCACTGCACAGCATATGTGCGGACGGAGGCGCAGATTGACGGTGGTGCCCGCGGTCCCGGCGGCCGGACGGGATGACTCGGGCGCGCTTGCCTGCTGGCCGGTTCCCCACGCGACGCCGTGGAGGGACCGGTCAACGGGGCGCGGCCATCTACCGTCCGGGCGCCGCGGGCGCGGGCCGAACTTCGATGACCGCCCGCTCATCGTCGGGGTCGATTTCGACGACGCGGCCGCGCACGTGGTGCGCGTCGAACACACCCCCGGCGAGCAGGTCCACGAACTTCGGGCCCTTCGTACCAGGACGGCTGACCCGCAGGTCGACCCCGTCGTTCGTCACGTCATCGACGTCGAACACCAGTCCGAACGCGTTGGCCTTGTCGCGGTTTCGCTTGTCGAACAGAACGAGCTGCACACAGCGCGGCGGGGCGACCGGAGCGGGCGCGGGTTCGGCCCGGGCGACGATCTCCTCGGCCGGCGTGGGCGCAACCGTGCCCTGCGTCATCGGCGGGAGCGGCAGGTCACGCGTTTCCTGCTTGGTGAGCTTGGCGGCCCGCGGCGTCAATTCGAGTCGGGCGAGCGCGTATTGCTTGCACCGCTCGCGCCGCGCCGCGTCGAGATCGCCATCGACAATGGCGGCCAGCGCTTCGTTGACAGACTCGGCGGCGGGCTCGGGCCCAGGATCAAACAGATATTGCACGAACAATTCGGTGGCCGCGTCCCGGCTGGCCGCCCGCCGGGCCCGGGCGAGGTACGCTTCGCCCCGGCGATTCAAGAGCGCCCGCGCCGCTTCGGCAATCTGGGCTTCGAGTCCTTCGACCGCCTCCGCGTACAATTGCTCGGCGCCGGGGAGGAACGCCCGTTTGCCGGTGATGCCGCGTTGCGGATCGGGCTTGACGTAGGTGTCGCTCCGCTCGACCGTATTCGTCAGCCGGTCCTCGACCCAGAGGACCTGCCCGGTCGCCACGTCGACCAGCCGTACGGCGGCCGTGACAGTTGCCCGCCGCGTGATCTGGCACACCGGGTACCGGTACTCCTGTTTGTTGGGCACTTCTTTGAGCTCGGGCGTGTGCCGAAGTCGCACCAGCGCGGTGTTGTATCGTTGCTCCGCCTGCTGGATCGCCGCGTCTTGCATGCCGCGGACGGTCGCGTCCACGTACCGGTTGCCCTTATTGGGAAAGGCGCCGAGGACGCCGCGGAGCACCTTCAGGTCGCCTCCGGCTGCATGCGCTTCGTCCAGCTCCACGATGGCGCGGTCCAGGGCCGCTTGGGCGGCGGCGTAATCGGGATTACGAACGAGCTTGGTGCCCGTGACCTGGGTCACCGAGGCCCAGCGCTCGCTTTCCTTGGTGTCGCTGTTGCGACTTGCCGTCGACACCAACAGGAGCAAATCGGCGTTTCGCAGCCGGGCGGCCAGTCGCTCGAGTGCGCCGGGATCCAGCACCCCTGCCGCGGCCAGGTCCTGCTCGGCGAGGATGTCGCTCAGGTTCGATCGCTCCACGATACGCAGGTGCGGCGGTGCGATCTCGCTGAGGGCGTTGGTCATCATGGCGCAGGCGCGAACGGTTTCCTGTGAGTGGGCACCGCCCTTCGAGTCCGGCAGAATCGCGATGGCGCAATCAAGTTCCGCTCGCACCGAGTCGGCACAGCGATCGATCGTCCGCCGCGTCTCGACGTGCGCATCGCTGATCCCGGCCGCATGCAGGGCAAACGTCCACGCCAGCTCGTTCTGCCCGCGGGCCAGGTAACCGTCCGCCTGCCGGAGCAAGGCATCGGCCCAGCGTGACTCGGCGTCGTCCCGGGCGGCCGCCAGGCCCGGCTTGTCCGGGACCAGTGCTTCCGCCCGGTCCACCAGTTCGAGTGCGGCCTGGTACTCACCGCCGTCCACGCATCCCCGCGCCTCAGTCAGCAGCGCGTCCGCGGTCAGGTCCTTAGTGCTGCGTAGTGACACAGCAATGGCGCGGTCCTCAGGCCACAGTTTCCGTGCCCGTTCCAGGGTGTCCACGGCACTGAGGTACTCCTCGTCGGCCGCAAGCCGGGCCGCCTGTTGCTGGAGCGTTCGTGCCCGCTGACGATCGTCGGCGGCGTCCAACCGGAGCTGGGCCTCGGGGTCCTCCGGGCGGTACGACAAGACGATGGAACATTCGCTGCGGCAGTCGTCCCAGGCCTGGGTGGCAAGGTGGTGATCGGCGAGCGAGAGATGGTACGGCACCGCGCCGGCGATCGCCTCGCGGAGCAGCATCGGTGCCCGGGCCGAACTCCGATCGAGTTCGGTCGCCTCCTGCAGGGCCACGACCGCCTCATCCCATGCCCCATTGCGGATGTGCGATTCGCCCGCGTCGGCCCGCGCCTCGGCTGCGGCAAGGGCCCGCAGGATCAGGCGGCGCAGATCCGTCAACTCCTTCTGGTTGACTTCGATCACCCCGCACAGCGAATGCGGGTGGGCGGGGAGTCCCTCGGGCAGACCGCACACGGTTCGACACCCGGCGATGGGCTCGCCCGGCACGGGTCTTCCGTCCGCGTCGCCATAGCTGATCGCTTTGTCGATGTGGGCCCGGGCCGGTCCCAGCATGCGCTCGTTGAAGCGGTTCGTCGCCTCGTCCCGGTGCCACGCGATGGCCTGCTCGGTGGCGCCAATCCAGGCGTCGTAGTACTCATCGTTTTTCGGTGCGGCGTCGTGGGCGTCGCGGAAGGCGCTCACGGCGGCGTCGAACTCCCCGTTCTCGGCGAACTCACACCCGCGGTCGTAGGCCTCGCGGCCGACGCATCCGGTCGGCAACCACAGCGTCAGCAGCAGCAGGCCGGCGGTTCGACCCGCGGTGGGGAGGTACGCCGACGGCTGCGTCCGAACGGCGCAGAGGAAGCGAACGGCAATCATCCTACACCTCCATCGTCGTGCGACGGCAAGAACGCCATCGTGCGTCCACCAACGGTGCGATACATCGCCTTCGAACGCATCGGCGTCGTGCGGTGGCGTTGGTGCTCGTTCGGTTCGGCCAGTTTGTATCCGAATGGAAATTATATCCATATGGAAAGCGAAAGGCGAGACGGCGTCGATTCAAGTGACTCTGCACCACCCGGGGTTAGGTGTTGTTGAACGTAACTGGTCCATGGCGCCGTCGCCAGGCTCGTTGAAGCGACCGGACGCTACGGTCAGTAGCCTTGCGGCAGACGGAGCGCCTTGTATTCGTGACAGCCCGTAGGCACCATCGCCGTGGCGGCGCGACTTCCCCAACGCCGGTCCTTAGACACCACGTACAATCGCCCTTCCAGTACAGCAGTGCTTAACAGGCTTTTGCGGTTTGAAGAACACGGGCCTGTCGCACGCCGTGGTGTCCGCGTGGTGCGGTTACGAATTGACCGGGCCCGGCCTGGGAGGTAATGTTGCTGTACGTGGAAGGAGAGAGCGTGCTTGCGGGCAAACTCTCTCTTTTTCTTCGGGTCGGATAGGGTCGATCAAACCGGCGTTTCATTACGACGCAAGTGGGCTTTCTTGATCTCTCTCGGAGGTGGAGTATGGCTACTCTCCGGAGGACGGCAGTTGCGCTTGGGGTCTTGGCGGTGACGCTGCTGCTGTGCGCGCCTGCTGAGGCCGACACGACGTTGTACGGATGGGATACACTCGGGGAAAACCTCTGGACCATCGATGCGGCGATGCCGCCCAGCGCTACCTTCATCGGCGGCGGCCACCCGGTCATGGTTGCCGAGATTGAGTACGACGGCGTCGGGACCATCTACGGCTCAGACACGAGCGACAACACCTTCCTGCACCTGATCGATCCCGGTACGGGCGCGATCACCGACACGTTGACGATGACCTTCCCGGGCGAAGGGAACGTTATTACGTCGATGGAATTCGTGGGTGACACGCTGTACGCCGGCCTGACCACGGGAGGCGGGGGCCCCACCTATCTCTCGACCATCGATCTGGGCAGCGGTTCGATCTCCGTGATCGGAGCGACGGGGGTGGGTTCGCCGTTTGGCGGTCTTGCCTATGAGGCGGCCAGCGGAGAGATGTACGCGATTTCGGCCGGTGGCTCAGGAGGCGAGTTGTTCACCGTCTCGCTCGGGTCGGGCACCGCGACTTCGGTCGGGATGGTTACGGTCGACGGGGTGGACGCCGGCAACCTGACGGCCCTCGAGTTTGGGGCTGACGGGGAGCTCTACTCATGTCCCGCGGCCTTTGGCAGCGCCGCGGTCCCCCCTGGGCACTTGCTCCGCATCGATCCGTCGAGCGCCGCGGCCGTTGATCTCGGCGACACGGGTGTAAGTGGCCTTGTCGCACTGACCACGCCGGAACCGTCGACGCTGGCGCTTCTCGGGGCGGCCGGTCTGTTCGGCTTCCGTCGTCGACGCTAGGTCTGGTTGAAGCTGCAATCATCGACCCATCAACCCCAGCCGGGCGGACGCGCCTCCGTCCGGCTTTCGCTGTCGCGATGCCCGCCGTCGCTACGCTGAATCGACGGCGCCCTTGCGGACAGGCCGATGACCTGGGTCTTCACGCTGCGACGCCCTCAAATAAGAGCGTTACGAGTTGACCGGGCGCGGCGGGCGGTCTCGTATACTCGCCGATGCCGAAAAAGGGTTAGGAAGAGTGGGGCGCGGGCACTCCTTCCTGCCTTTTGTGGGCCGGACTGGACGCCTCGAACCGCGCTGTGGACCATGCCGCACACGACGACCGTCACGCCGCTCGCGATCGCGCTGATCAGGCGTGATCGGTTCCGGACGGCCGTGTGCCGGCCGTACAGCCCATCGGGCGCCGTTCGACCGGCAAGCCATCGATGATGCAACCGCGCCCGAGGGAGTACCAGTGCGGTGCGCGGGACTCAGATGGTTTCACCATGACGCACCCAACCTCCGGGCCGCATCATGTCAGAATGCCCCGTCGATGGGCAGTGTGGTGATGGCTGCGACCAATCTGGACGGACCGGCCGGTGTGCCTACAATGTGTTCCACCGGGCGGCTGGACAACACGGGCCCTGGTCGCTTCCGTCACTTGTTCCGGAACAAGGCGGGCGAGCCGCCGCGGCGCTCGCAGTCGATTCCCGGCGTGCTGCGTCGGATCACTCTCCAACGAGGAGACCACCGTCGATGCCAGACGATTGGCTGTCCGCGATTGCCCGGCACCGTTTGGTGCCGGTCGTCACGCCGGCTCGGGCCGACGATGGGCACGTCCTCGCCGACGCCTTACTGGCCGGCGGCCTGCCGTGCGTGGAAGTCGCGTTGCGATCCGATGCCGCCATCTCGACGATTCGCCGGCTGGCCGAGCATCCGGAACTGCTCGTGGGCGCGGGCACCGTGCTCAGCATCGAGCAGGCGGCACACGTCACCGACGCGGGCGCCCGATTCATCGTGACGCCCGGATTGAGCCCGCGGGTCGGGACGTATTGTCGCGATCAGGGCGTGCCGTTACTCCCTGGGGTTGCAACAGCCACCGACATAATGGCGGCCCTGGATCTCGGGCTCGACGTGGTGAAGTTCTTTCCGGCCGAGCCGCTCGGCGGGACGCAGGCCGTCGCGGCGCTGCACCCACCGTTTCCACACGTGCGATTCGTCCCGACGGGCGGGGTGAACGCCACCAACGCGCTCGACTACCTGCGGCTTGATTCCGTTCTGGCCGTAGCCGGCACGTGGATGGTCCCGCCGCGCCTGCTCACCGAGCGCAACTTCGGCGAAATCGCGAAACGAGTACGCGAGGCCGTCGCCCTGGTGAGCTCGGTCCCAGGGGGATGAGGGGGACAGCCAGCGTGCCACGTGTGCGTCTCGATGCGCGTCAGCGTCCGCCAGACACCGCAGGGCAGGTTGCGCACGGTCTTGAAGCTCGGACGGCCACCGACCCTCCCCTCGCCCTCCTACTTCAGGTCGAGAACGCCCTCCGCAGCCGCATCGTCATTGACCTGGATGATGTCTTCCAAGGTGGCATGGCAACCGAATGCGGTGATCGGGCGCCGGGTCTCGCCGCCCACTCGCTTGTCGGTGACCGGCAGGGAGATGTCCTTGACGAACGCCCCCGCCAGTCCCGCGGGCTCGATACGAACCTGCTCGTCGCTGTTTTCGGAACGGTGGCGGCCCTTGGTCCGCAGCACTCGCTTCGTACCACATTCGCGCCTGTTCCCTACCGTGTAGAAGCTGAGCGGTGAGGGCAGCCGAGGACGCCGCCTGCTCGCAAGGTCTCTATCGCGCTGATCGTTCATCGATCTTGGCGCGATCATCGAGTATCATAAGGGGGGCTGTCGACTCGTCCGTGCAGGCGGGCCGATCACCGCGTCCAGCCAGTCGCGATCAGTCCGCCCACGACGGCGAGAACCACCGGCGTGCCAAACGACGCGATGAGTTCGAGTGAATCCGTAACCGCACAGCCCTATGGGGAGATTCGAGATGGTCGATCATTATCCATTGCTGATTGCCGGGGGCGGCGCTGGCGATGCCCGCCTGGACGTCACGGCCCCTTACGACGGCGCGCCCATCGCCACACTCGACACGGCCGACGCCGCGGCCGCGGATCGTGCGCTGGTCGCCGCCGACGCGCTGTTTCGCGATCGCTCGCGCTGGCTCGACGCGGAGCATCGCATCGGCATCCTCAAGCGGGCTGCGGCGATCATGGGCGAGCGGGCCGAGCACCTTGCTGTGGAGGCCGCCCGCGAGGGCGGCAAGCCGCTGGTCGACTCCGAAGTTGAGGTGGCCCGCGCCATCGACTGTATGAACATCTGCGTCGAGACCGTACGTCGGCAGGCCGGCATGGAAGTTCCAATGAATCGCAACGCCGCGTCGGCGCATCGCCTCGCGTTCACCCGGCACGAGCCCATCGGCGTTGTCGTCGCGATCAGCGCGTTCAATCACCCGTTGAACCTGATCGTACACCAGGTCGCCCCGGCCGTCGCGGTCGGCTGTCCGGTGATCGTGAAGCCGGCGACGGACACGCCGCTGTCGTGCATGCGGTTCGTCGAGATCCTGCGCGAGGCGGGGCTCGGCGCGGAGTGGTGCCAGGCATTCGCCGCGCCCGACCGGGCCGTCGCGACCCAACTGGCCACGGATCCGCGGGTGGCGTTCCTGACTTTCATCGGCAGCGCGGAGATCGGCTGGATGCTCCGCTCCCGGCTGGCGCCCGGGACCCGATGTGCGCTCGAACACGGCGGCGTCGCCCCGGCGATCGTTGCCGCTGACGCCGACGTGGACGCGGCCCTCGACCTGCTGACCAAAGGGGGTTTCTATCACGCGGGGCAGGTTTGCGTGTCGGTGCAACGGGTGCTGGCCGACCGGGCCATCGCCCGCGACCTTGCCGAGCGGCTGGCGGCGCGGGCTCGCGGTCTGCGGGTGGGCGATCCGACCCACCGCGACACGGACGTCGGGCCGTTGATCCGGCACGCGGAGGTGGATCGGGTGGAGAATTGGGTCCGCGAGGCCGTATCCGGCGGAGCCGAGGCGCTGTGCGGCGCCGAGGTACTCTCGCCGTCGACGTATGCCCCGACCGTCCTGTATGACCCGCCCGTCGACGCGAAGGTGAGCCGGCAGGAAGTGTTCGGCCCGGTCGTATGCGTTTATGGCTGTGATTCGCTGGACGATGCCATCGCGCGTGCCAACGACGTTCCTTTTGCGTTTCAGGCCGCCGTGTTCACGCGCGACATCGACACCGCCATGACAGCGTTTGACCGTCTTGATGCGTCGGCGGTCATGGTGAACGACCACACGGCGTTCCGGGTCGACTGGATGCCGTTTGCGGGGCTGCGGGAGTCGGGTCTTGGGATCGGCGGGATCCCCTACACAATGCACGATATGCAGATCGAGAAGATGCTGGTGGTCCGCTCGCCCGCGCTCTGACGCTTGTACACAGCAACCTGGCGCCGTATCGATTCATCGTCAAGCCGAGCACGAGCAGACGGGTTGTCCTCCGCCGATCTGCTCAACTGCATGTTTGTTCTTCGCCCTGAACCGACCTCAACCGATGCGGCCTTGTGCCACGGGCTGCCGGGCCCTATGATGGGGTCGCCCACGAATGGGGCGTTACTTTTCGGTTCGAGAGCCGCGCCGCGCGTTGCTGGAGCCGTCAAGGAGACCCAGGCCGTGCCCGGTGCCAAAACACCCCTCTACCTGCACGAAGAGATCATGCTGCTTGCCCTCCGCGACGAGGCGGGAACGGTCGAGTTCGGATCGATGCACGGGTATGCCCTCGGTGGGGCGATTCTCGCCGAACTGCTGCTGGCCGGACGGATCACCGTCGAGGAAGGCAAGAAGAACCTGGTCAACCTAATCAGCGACCAGCCGATGGGGGAGCCGGTCATCGATGAGTGCCTGGGCAAGATGGCCGCCGCGAAGCGCCGCGCCACCCCGCAAACCTGGGTGCAGCGTTTCGCCTCCGTCAAGAGGATCCAGCACCGCGTCGCCGAGGGGCTGTGTGAACGCGGCATCCTCCGCGCCGACGAGGGCAAGGTGCTTCTCATCTTCAGCCGCACGATCTATCCTGAGATCAACCCGCAACCCGAACGGGCGCTGATCGAGCGGTTGCGCAAGGCCATATTCGGAGACAGCCCGCGGGTCGATCCACGAACGACGATCCTCACCTCGTTGGCCAACAGCGCCGGCCTGCTCCGCATCCCCTTCGACAAGAAGGAACTCAAGAAACGCAAGAAGCGGATCGAGCAACTGGCCAACGGTGACTTGATCGGCAAGGCCACGGCCGACGCCATACAGGCCATGCAGGCCGCGCTCATGCTCGCCTGCGGCATCCCCGCGGTGACGGTCGCGACGATGTCGAATTAGGCCGGGGCGAGCACCGCCGTTCCTCGAGTATCCGACGCGCCATGGCGCGGGCTCGTGACGCGCGCTCCAGGAGAAATCGTCATGCCGTCGTCACCGTTGGAATCGGGCCCGCGTCTTGCGCCGCCCACGCACCTGCCGCTTCTCGCCTGGTGTTTGCTTCTCCCGGCATTGCCTGGCGCCGTCGGGCAAACGCCCGACGCCCGTGTGGCGGGCCCCGGCCAGAGTACGCCATCGCGATCCCACTACTTCGACTGGATCAACAGCCAGTACGAGGGCACCACCGAGCGACACACGCTCACCAATCTCGAGTTCTTCAAGTGGTTGCACGACGAATACGGCATGCGGCTCGACATCTACTCGCTGGACGTCGGGAACATCGACGACGGGCCGTACACGGCGGGCGTGGGGCGTCTCATTCCGGCGCACTACGGCACGATGGCGTCGGAGGAATTCAAAGCGCAGTTCCCGCACGGTTTCGCGCCGTTGGTCGAGAAGGCCGCCTCGTTCGGCTGCCGGCTGGGGATCTGGCTCGGTCCGGACGGCTTCGGCGACACGCCGGCCGAAGAGCGGCAGCGCACCGACATGCTGGTCGCGTTCTGCCGTGAGTACAACTTCCTTCTCTTCAAGCTCGACGCCGTGGCCGGCGGATTACGCCCGGAAAAGCAGGATGCGCTCATCCACGCCCTGCAGGCCTGTCGGGCTCACTGCCCCGACCTGATCGTGCTGAACGAGCGCGTCGCGCTGGGGAAGGCCGAACCGTTTGTAACCACCTCGCTCTGGGAAGGAGCCGAAACCTACATCGACGTGTTCATGTACAACACCGGCACGGCACCCCACCACCGGGCCGGGGCGCTCGCCCGCGGAGTGACGCCGGGCCTGAACCGGCTCATGGAGGATCACGGCGTCTGCTTTTCATCCTGCCTCGACTACTGGGAAGACGAGCTGGTGCTCCAGGCGTTCAACCGCGCGCTCATCATCTCCCCGCAGATTTACGGTAATCCGTGGTTCTTGCGCGACGATGAGTTTCCCAAGCTGGCCCGCCTGTTCAATCTGCAACGGCGCCACCGGGAGGTTCTGACCTCCGCCATCCTGCTGCCGGAGGAGCAGTACGGCCCGCACGCCGTTTCACGTGGCAACGGCGAGATGCGGTTCGTTACCCTTCGCAACCTGACATGGCATCCCGTAACGTACGTGGTCCAACTCGATAACTCGATCGGGCTGGTGGGGGGAGATACGATCGAGCTCCGGCGGCTGCATCCGTCCGAACGCATCATCGGCCGGTTCGCCGGTGGAGCTTCCGTCGAGGTGGCCGTGCAGCCCTTCCGCACGTGCCTTCTGCTTGCTACGAAGACCGTTATCGGCGACGTCGGGGTCGAGGGGTGCGACTACGAGGTTGTGCGCGACGTGCCCGGCAAGCCCGTCATCGTGAAGCTGCTGGGGATGCCGGGGACCGAGGCGTCGGTGCGGCTGGCATCCGGGAAGCGACGTTTCAAACGGGCTGAGCTCGACGGCGCCCCGAATGCCGCGTGGATCGAGGGGCGCGAGGTGAAGGTCTCTTTTGGCGGAGCGCCGTTGATCAAGCCGTGGCACCGCAAGATCGGGGATCTCAAACCGTGTTCGGTGCCGGAGGATGCCGAGGCGTTGTACGAGGCGACGTGCTTTGCCGCAGACAGCAACGCCCTGGAAGTGCGCTGCGTCGCCCGTTCCGGACCGAGTCGCGTCCCGCAGGTCCAGGCGGCCCGCGAAGCCTTCTTCGCACAGAAAATGTTCATCAACCGCGGTACCTGGGATCGCAATTTGTTCGACGGCGATCTGGGCACGCATTTCGTGGCGAGAGTGGAGAACCGGCCACTGCGGGTCGACTTCGGCGAGGTGGTGCGCGTGGATCGTGTGGTCCTGCGCATCCGCGATCGCGAGGAGCCTGATCTCAACCCGGCGCTGCACCGGTTCGCCGAGGACGCGACCGCGGAGGTGTCGGCCGATCTTCGCACCTGGACAGCCCTGGCTCCGTCCTGGGCGGGCGAGGGGACGATCGCGGTAATCAAGGTGCCCTCCGAACATCCGGTGCGCTACCTCCGGATCGCCGGACCGCCGCGGAGACTGGCCGAGATCGAGGCGTATTACCGCGGACGCGCGATCGACCGATCCGCGTGGCGAGCGTCGAATCTGCTCGACTCGTACACCAAGAAAAAGGCCACCGCCGCCTGGACGCTTTCCTTCGTTGCGGAGGCGATACCGCCCAACGCGACGCTCGCCATAGCGATCAACGGCCGCCACGGCAACGAGGGCGCCTACGCGGCGATTCGAGTCGATGGGAAACCGGTCGGCGCCCCCGATCGAGCCGTATCGTATCCCAGCAACACGTGGGAGTATCACAACGTCGAAAGGGACGGCGACTACACGTACTACTTCCCGCTGTCTCGCGGGCTGACGGGCCGGACCATTGAGGTGGTCGTACTCATCACCAAAGACGGCAAGAACGACGTGAGACCGGAAGCCTGGCTGACCGCCTACCCGACTCCGTTCGAGAGTCGCAAGCTGGTTCTCTCCGACGCGCCATGAGGGGCGCATCCGCGGCCTCCGGCCCACACCGCCAACGTTTTCCACGACCTCGACACGAGCGCGTCGGCGCGAGCACCTGCGCAGCCTGGGTGCCGTCCGAATCTCTCCGGGCGCGGTTTGCCGGCGTTGGGACGGAAGCGGGCCGGCTGTCGCTTGAAAGCCACTTGTCGCCCGCTAGACTGTCGACTGGTTGCACCGCAGCCGTGATCCGCGACAGAGCGAAACGCGATGGCAAGCCCTGTCAAGAAAACCACTGCCTGGGGCTGGCCCCGCACCGATGTTGAGCGGGCCCGCGTGACGCGCGGCCTGTTCCTGCTTCACCTCCGGCCGATCCGGATATCGGGCCGTTCGGTTCGATGGACGCACACCTTCGGCCTGGGAGGCTCGTCGCTGGTCCTCTGGGTGACGCTGGCGTGCACCGGGATGCTGATGCTGCTGGTCTACCAGCCCGTCCCCGACGGCGCGTACGATTCCGTGCGCACGTTCTCCACCGCGATCCGCTTCGGCCCGCTCGTCCGCGGCATGCACTACTGGAGCGCCAACCTGCTAATCGCCGTCGTCCTCCTGCACGTGGCGCGGGTCGTGCTCACCGGTGGCTACCACCGCCCGCGGCGGCTCAACTGGATCATCGGCGCCGGCCTGATGCTCCTGGTACTCGCCGCCGCGTTCACCGGCTATCTGCTGCCCTGGGATCAGCGCGCGTACTGGGCCGTCACCATCTCGACGGGCATGCTTGCCTACATTCCCTGGCTCGGCGAAGCCTTGCAGCAGGCCGTTCGCGGCGGCGCCACGATCGGCCCTAACACGCTGCTGACCTTTTACACCTTCCACACCACCGTGCTACCGGCCCTGGTCATCGCACTCATGGCGTTGCACTTCTGGCGGGTGCGGAAGGCCGGCGGCGTGATCCAGCCGCCCGCGGTCGATCCGAGCGACCGCCGAACTGAGAGCGACAGCCGAGACGATGGTACCGTGATGTTCTTTCCGGATCTGCTGATGCGCGAAATCTGCCAGGCCCTGGCGGTGCTCGCCACGGTGGTTCTGCTGGGCGCGGTGGTCGGTGCACCGATCGGGGAACGCGCCAATCTCGGCATGAGCCCGAACCCGGCGAAAGCCCCCTGGTATTTCACGGGTTTCCAGGAGATGCTCATCCACCTGCACCCGGTATTCGCCGTACTGGTGCTTCCTCTCACGGCGGTCGCCGGATTCGTGGCCCTGCCCTGGCTGGGGGACGACCGCGGGCCCGCCGGACGTTGGTTCCTGACCGCCGCCGCACGGCGTGCGGCGGGCGTCGCGGCGATCGCGGCGATCGCGATCTGTGTCGCGGGTGTGGTGCTCGACGCCGCCGCGGCCTCGGTCGCCGGACCCGGGTGGTTCGTGCGTGGTGTGATCCCGACCCTCGCGTACGCCGTTACTGCCGTGCTCGTCACCGTCGTGACGGGCCGCTGGTTCGGACTCGGCCGGAACGAATCCGTACAGACGCTCGTGGTATTCCTGGCCTTGACTTTCGGGACGTTGACCATCATCGGCGAATACTGGCGCGGCGAAGGCATGGCACTGACGACTCCGTGGGGAGGCTGAGGCATGAGCCGTAACAACCCCGACAAACCGCCCAGTGTTACGCACTCGCCTGTGCAGGAGGCCGCCGCCTCTGTCCCTGCTTCCACATCACGCCGGCGCCTGCTGAACTGGATCTGGACCGGTTTGGTGGCGGCGCTCACCGTGGAGGTCTTCTGGGTCGTGGCGTCGACTCTCCGGCCCCGGCGGGCGCGGGCCGCAGCCGAGGCCTCGGTCGTCATCGCGGGGCCGGTGGATCGCTTCGCCCGCAACTCGGTAACCGCGTTCCCCGACGGGAAGTTCTACCTTGCCCGTCTCGAAACCGGTGGCTTCCTCGCCCTCGACCGCACGTGTACGCATCTCGGCTGCACCGCGTCCTGGGACGCAGAAGACGGTTGTTTCAAGTGCCCGTGCCATGCTTCGTCCTTTGACATGACCGGAGCGGTGTTGGCCCCGCCCGCGTCCCGCCCCCTCGACCTCTATCCAGTCCGGATCGAGAATGGGATCGTCAAGGTCGACACGGCACGACGCATTCGGCGGACGTCGTTCCTGGCCTCGCAAGAGGCCCACCCATGAGCGCCGCGTCGCGGGGCACCGACGGGCACGGCCCCCGATTAGGGCGCTGGGAGGCCGTGGGCCTGACGGCGCTGGCCACCATCGTGGCAGCGGTGCCGTTATCGTTGCTGCGTTCCGCCCCGCAGGGCCCGCGCGACATCACTGCGGTCGAGCCGACGTTCGCCGGCACGGCGTCGTGTCAGGAGTGTCATCCCGTCGAATACGCCCGCTGGGAAGGTTCCGATCACGACAAGGCGATGGACATCGCCACCGACGATACCGTGCTCGGCGACTTCGAGGGCGCGACGTTCACGTACCGCGGCGTCACCTCGCGCTTCTACCGCCGTGACGGCAAGTTCTTCGTGTTCACGGAAGGACCGGGCGGCCGGATGGCCGAGTTCGAGATCACCCACGTTTTCGGACACGAGCCGCTGCAGCAGTACCTTGTGCCGTTTCCCGGCGGTCGGCTGCAAGTGCTGAACGTGACCTGGGACGTGGAGAGCGACCGCTGGTATCGGCAATACCCGGACGCCGACATCCCGCCGGACGACTGGCTCCACTGGACCCGCGCCGGGCAGAACTGGAACTCGATGTGCGCGGAGTGCCATTCGACCAACCTGCGGAAGGGTTACGACGCGGCGACTGACACGTACGCCACGACCTGGTCGGACATCGACGTCGGCTGCGAGGCGTGCCACGGTCCGGGCTCGCGCCACGTCGCCTGGGCGGAGATCCCGCCGATGGCGCGTCCTGAACTGCCGAACATGGGGCTGGCGGTCACGACGTCACCGATCGCGTCACGCCGACTGGTCGAGCTGTGCGCGCCATGCCATTCCCGCCGGGCCGAGTTGGGCGACTACGACCACACCGGCGCCGAACTGCTGGATTACATGTTGCCCAGCCTGCTTCAGGAGGGGTTGTACCACGCGGACGGTCAGATCCTTGGCGAGGTCTACGTCTACGGCTCGTTCCTGCAGAGCAAGATGTACGCCCGGGCGGTATCGTGCCAGGACTGCCACGACAGCCACAGCCTGAAGCTGCATCGCCCGGGCAACGAACTGTGTTTGCAGTGCCACCAGCGCGAAGTCTATGATACGCGTGACCATCACTTCCACAAGAGGCTTCACGAGGGTCAGGAATCCGACGGCGCGAAGTGCGTGAAGTGCCATATGGTCGAGCAGCGTTACATGGTCATCGACTGGCGTGCCGACCACAGCTTCCGCAGGCCGCGCCCGGACCTTTCGGCCGAGATCGGGACGCCGAACGCCTGCATGCAATCCGGCTGCCATAGCGACCAGCCGTTGGCGTGGTCCGTGGACGCCTATCGCCGGTGGTACGGCGAGGCCCGCAAGCCTCATTTCGGAACGACGTTCGCCGCCGCCCGCCAGGGCGACCCAGCGGCGCAGCCGGAGCTGGTGCGTCTGGCCGGAAGCGATCTGCAGGCTCCGATCGTCCGCGCGACCGCGCTCGAGTTACTGGCCCGTGCACCGCGCGCGGACGGACTCGCGGCACTGCGGGCAGCAACGGGCTGGGACGAGGCGCTGCTCCGCCACAGCGCCGCCGCCCACCTTCCGCTGAGTTCGATAGACGACATCGAGCGACTCGCGCCGTTGCTTTCGGATCCGGTCAAAGCCGTGCGCCTGGAGGCCGTATCGCGCCTGGCGAGCGTCCCACGCGACCGACTGAAACCGTACCAACAGCAAGCCTTTTCCGCCGCTCTCGCCGAGTACCGTCAGTCGATGACCTACACGCTCGACTTCTCCAGCTCCAACTTCAATCTCGGCAACCTGGAGTACGCGCTCGGCGACGTGGCCGCCGCCGAGCGCTGCTATCGCGCCGCGCTCGCGATCGACGATCTGTTCGCGCCGGCAAAGGCAAACCTCGCCGTGCTGTTGAACGCCCAGGGACGCAACGACGAAGCGGAAGCCTTGCTGCGTGAGCTCGTGCGGGATGATCCGGATCAGTCCGACGCGATGTCCTCGTTGGGCCTGTTGCTGGTCGAGATGGACCGGCCTGACGAGGGCTTGGTGTGGCTCGCGCGGGCCGCCGAAGCCCGACCGAACGACGCCCGGGTGCACTACAACCTCGGATTGCTCCTGCAGCAACTGGGCCGGCTGGACGAGGCCGGGCAGAAGCTCCGCCGCGCGCTGGAGATCGAACCGGACGGGCTCGACTATCTGCACGCGTACACGGATTACCTGTTTCGCCGGGGCCGCCTCGGCGAAGCCCGCGCCCTCGCCGAACGCATGATCGAGCTGTGCCCCGACCGGCCGATCGGGCATCAACTCAAGGCGGCGATTGACTCGGCTGAGTGAGCAGTTTGTTCCATGAACCGATCAGCCCGCATGACGCGCGCGTGCGTTTGCCTGGCGGTGCTGCTGCCCGGCGCGACCACCGCCGTGAGCGGTGGACCAGAACCGCGGATCGGTGACACCGCCGCATCGCAGCCGGCCCCGCGGGACCCGACCACGCAGCCCGCCACAACCCAGCCTGCCCAACCGGTCGCGGACGACATGACGGACATCGCCCCGCAAAACGCCGGCGTCGCGGCGGTCCCGAAAGACGCGTCGAACCGCGAGATCATCGACTCCGCGGCCATCGGCGCCCAGCGCGAGCCCGACCCGGCGGGATACCTCCGGCCCCTCGCCGCTCACGCCGGGCAGTTCGGACGGCAGGGCCTGGAGTCGTTCCACTGGTTCGACGTGGGCATCGAGCAGCGTACCCGCTTCGAGCTTCGTGATGACCACTACCGTGCCGATCAGGAGTCGGGTAACGTCTTCTTCATGCGGAACCGCGCCTACGTCGGCGTTCGCGAGATCCTGGATCCGCTGCGGTTCGGAATGGAGTTCCAGGACTCGCGAAGGTTCGGCGATGACCTCGTCGACCGGTCGAACATCGATGAGGCCGACGTTCTTCAACTCTTCGGCGAATTGTACGTCCATGACGCCGCCGTGGAGGGCTACCCGCTGCGGTTTCGCGTGGGGCGCATGTCATTCGACTCGATTGACCGCCGCCTGGTCGCCCGCAACCGGTTCCGCAACTCCACCACCGCCTTCGACGGGTTCCGCCTCACGCTGGGCGAGCAGACGACCGACTGGGAGATCGATTTCTTTGCCGCGATGCCGGTCGAGTGCCGTCCGTTATCCCTCGACCCAAGCGACGAGGAGGCGTGGTTCTACGGGCTGACGGCCTACTGGCGAGGCTGGTCACCACACGTCAACCTCAGCCTTTTCTATTTCATCCTCGACCGCGACGCCAAAGATCCCGACGATGCGGACGAGGAGATCCACACCATCGGCGTTCACGGCTTCGGCCTGATCGGTGCGACCGGCTTCGATTACGATTTCGACACGGCTTTTCAGTTCGGCGACGATGGCGACCTCACCCGGCGAGCCTTCGCCATGCACGCCGAGATCGGCTACACGTTTACGCATCCGTACCGGGCGAGGGTGGCCGGCTGGATCAATTATGCGAGTGGCGACCGCGACCCGAACGATGGTGTGAACCAGCGATTCAACCGTCTCTACGGCGCATCGCACACCATGTACGGGTACTCAGATCTGTTTATCTGGGAGAACATGATCAACCCCACGGCCTACTGCTCCTTTGCCCCGACGACCGATGCTCGGCTGGAGGCCTTCTACCGGGCTTACTGGCTGGCCTCGTCGACGGACGGTTGGGCGGTGCCCGGCCTGCGTGATCCCACCGGCGCGGCCGGCTCCTTCATCGGCCAGGAGATCGACCTCCGGGCCAGCTATAAGATGGGACGACATCTGGCGATCCAGGTCGGCTATGCGCACTTCGTGCCCGGCACGTTCGTCACGCGGACGGCCCAGCCCGCCGACGACAGTGATTCTCTTTACGTGCAACTCACGCTGCGGCTCTGACAGGGCCTCACCATTCCGGGAGGCGACGACGGGGCGACTTACGTCGGCGGGACGAGAATCGGCATTCCCATCAACGGCCAGATGATCCACACGAACAGGCCAAGCACGACCATGAGGATGGCGCTGGCCGGCAGGCCGGCCGTGAAGAACTCGCGTGTGGTGAACATCTTGCTGTTGTAGGCGATGGCGTTGGGGGCTGCCCCGACAATCAGCAGAAACGGCATGCCCGCCGTTACCAGGCACGAGAAGAGAATGACATCGGATGCGACGTGGACGTACTCGGCCATCTTGAGGGCCACGGGCAGCACGATGGCAATGGCCGCCACGTTCATGATCAGGTTGGTCATGATGAGAACAAAGAATGCAATTCCCATGATGAACACGAACCACGAGGCGCCGTGAAACATGCTCAGCCACGACACCGCCAGCCACTCGGCGGCGCCGGTTTGCCACAAACAGAAGCCGATGCTCATGGCGCCCCCGAACAACAGCACGATGTTCCACGGGGTGCCTTCCAGGTCCTCCAGCGAGACCACCTTCAGCAGGAAGAAGAGCACGGTGGCGGACAGGATGATGGCGCTTTTATCCAGGAACGAAAGGGTGGGGACAAATGACCGGAGGCTCAGAACGACGATCACCGCCACGACAATCGCCACGGCGACGATTTCGTTCCGGGAAATCGGGCCGAGGCTGGCGTACAATCGCTGGGCCCGGTTCCGGAGGCCGGGGATTGTCTTCTTTTCCGGTCGGTACCAGACCATCACAAAGACCCACAGCAACAGGGTCATGACCGCACCCACGGGGAACAGGTAATAGGTAAGCCCGAAGAAGGTGACGGTCTGTCCGGTGATTTCCCGGAAAAAGCCAATGGCGACCGCCCCGCGGGCCGCGCCGAGGAGGGTAACGATACTGCCGGCTCCGGCAACGAACGCCATCCCCATGAAGAGCCCCTTGCCGAACCGGGTCGGTCGCCCGTCCTCCTCGTAAAGGGCATAGATGGCGAGGAACAGCGGGTAGACGGTCGCGGCCACCGCGGTATGAGCCATCACCAGCGTGAGGGCCGCCGTCATCACGAAGCACCCCAGGTAGATCATGCTGGTTCGCTCGCCCACCACGGAGAGCATCTTGTATGCCAGACGTCGTGTGAAACCGGTTTTCGTAAACACCATGCCGATCATCAAAGATCCGAATATGAACCAGACGGATGGATCCATGAAATCGGTGAACGCGGTGCGAGCCGGGCGAATCACGAACAGGGCCTGCACCACACCGACCGTGATGGCGGTGATCCCGATGGGGATTACTTCGGTCACCCACCAGGTGGCGGCGAGGAGAAACAGGGCGAGGGAGATCTTGCCTTCTCGGCTCAGGACGAAGGTCTTGCCTTCGGGATCCGTGACGGGGCTCCATGGGGGCGACAGCCACACCTGAACGAAGAGGCCGATCCCGAGAAAGATGAAGAACACCCTTCGCCAATCGATCCCGCGGCCTTTCACCGAACCGCCGCTCTCGCCCAGACGGGCGGCGGCGGATCTCATACCGGAAGACGCCGTGGACAACGTTCTGTCGGTCATTGGACCACCAGCTCCGCCAGCTCGTGGAACACATCGACGGTCCTGATGACTCCGACCACTTTGTTGTCCTGAACGACGGGGAGGATGCTCAGGCTGTGGCTGACCATCGCGTAAACCGCTTTCATGATGTGATCGTCGTAATCGATGGTTCTTTCGAGGGGACACATGACATCGGTGACCGGTCGGTCCGCCTGTTCCCGAATGCCTTTCACCACTTTGTCAAACGACAGCTCCGACAAACCGGGGTCAACCTCCACGTCGAACAGCTTCAGGCGGTATTCCAAGGGTTGGCTGACCAGGAACTTGGGCTCCAAACCCCGCATGAGGTCACGGCGACGGACGGTCCCGGCAATCGAGCCGTCGAGGTCAAACAGAAAGATGACCCGCGGCAGGGATTTGCGACCTCGGACCGTGAGTTCGGCGCGGTGCATCAGTTCCACGGCATCGCGTACTGAAGACCAGACCGGCAGATGCGGATAGTCCTTGAGCGGAATCATGATTTCGCCGACCCGCCGTGTCGCCATCCCGTTCTCGCTGCTCTCCGACGTCATTGATCCTACCAGCCCTTCTTGCGCAAGATATCGGTCACGTCTTCGTCAATCCGCTTCTCGGTGAGCCGCGTCGTATTCCTGGCCGCCTCCTCGATTTTCGCCACCAGCACTTCGATATCGACCGGTTTTTCCAGCAGGTCCAACGCGCCGAGCCGCATGGCTTCCGTAGCCTTCTGCACCGTAGCCCGTCCGGTGAGCAGAAGCACCTGGGAGTCCGGGTTGAGCTCCCGAAGGCGTTTGAGAGTTTCGATGCCGTCCATGCCCGGCATGGCCAGGTCGAGAACGATGGCGTCAAAGGACTTCTCCTGGACCTTCTCAACCGCGATCTCACCGCGCTCGGCGACATCCACCTTGAGCCCGCGAGTCTCAAGCCGCAAAGCCAGCGCCTCGGTAAACTCTCTTTCGTCATCAACCAGCAGGACTCTGGTATCAGTCATGATCTTGCCCTCGGCTGTTCAGGGCGTGTGGAAGAGATACCACCAACCGAACGGGTTGACCGGCTTGGATCACCGACTCGACCACGCCACGCGTTCCAGTTACCAGCACGGCCAAAAAATCCCGTTTGGACTCCAGTTCCGCCACGGATTCCGCGACGGAACCGCTTGCGAAAACCAGGCGTGCCCCTTCGCCTTGCGCCTCGACCTCGATGTGGACGGTATCCCCCCGTTGGGACGCGTCGAGGGCGATATCGATGCAGCGGTAGATGATATGCTGCAAATCAAACGCGCTGCCTTCGAGCCGGGGAGACGTCTCGGGGAGACGGGTTTCGATCTCCACCTGACGCAACACGCCGAACCGGCGGCAAAGAGTCGTGATGGCCTCGACGGTTTCGTTGAGCGCGATGGCGATTCGCCGATGATCGACCGTGTGGGCGAAACCATTGAGCCCCTCGACGTAGTCTTGGCCGCGTCGCACCTGGGCCGCAATGCGTTGTGCCGCTCCCTTCAGTCGCTCCACGTCGAGCGGAGCGCCGTTCTCGGCCGCGTGGAAGTGATCGTCGAGCAGGCCGGAAAGCTCGTTGATGATCGCGAAGACGTTATTGATTTCGTGCGAGAGGCTGGCGGTGATGGCACCAAAGAAGGCGAAGCCCTTTTCGCGAAGGAGTTGTTCTTCGGCGTCACTCATTGTCTGGCATCCTGCTTGCTTCCCGATGCCGCAGGAAACACGCTGATCAGATCCTCGATACTCACCGGCTTCATCAAGTATCGGAAGGCGCCCAGCTGCAAGCCTTCTTCCGCGTCCTGCGATGAGCCGTGGCCGGTGATCAGCACCACCCGCAGGTTGGGCCACTCCTCTTTGATCTTGCGGATGACATTGAATCCACCCACCCCCGGCATCTTCACGTCGAGCACGACCACGTCGTAGGGCCTCTGACGCAGCAATTCCATGGCATCTTGTCCACTGGTCGCGCCGTCTGCATTGAATCCTCTCAGTCGCAGCCGCTCGACCACGGCGTCCACAAACTGGTGTTCGTCGTCAACGATTAGAACATGAACGGGGTCCATTCGGAGTTCCTACGCGTATTCCCGCTGAACGGGCAGAATAACCTTGAAACACGTGCCTTCGCCCAGTTTGCTGGCGACATCGATCTTCCCGCCCAGTTTCTGGACGATTCCATAGGTGATGGACAGACCCAATCCGGTGCCGGTCCCCGTCTTGGTCGTGAAAAACGGCTCAAAGATGTGCTTCAGGTTGTCCTCCGCGATTCCCCGGCCGTTGTCAGCAATGCTGATTCTCACATGATCCGAGTCCACGTTCGCTATTGAAATACCGATCTGTCCTCTATCCTCGACCGCCGCAAAGGCGTTGTTGACGATGTTCAAGAACACCTGCTGAAGCTGTCCGCGATCGCTGACGATGGTCGGAACGCCCTCTTCCATGTTGAACGTCACCTGGAGGTTTCGGTAGGCGGCTTCCTTTTCGAGGAAGCCCAACACGCCCTTAATGAGGATCTCCAGGTCAATGCCCTCTCGCTGGACGTCCATATGTTTGGCAAAACCCAGCAGACGATGCGTTATGGCTCCACAGCGCTCGACGGATTCCAGCACGGCGTCGACCAGCTCCACCATCTTCTCCTTCGGCGGAAGCCCGTCAGCACGGCAAAGCAGGTCTTTGTGAAGGCCCGCCTTCTGGTTGATGATGGCCAGGGGATTGTTGACTTCGTGAGCTACCCCGGCCGCCAGGCGGCCAATGGCCGCCATCTTGTTCGTGTACTCCATATTGTGATACACGGCCGCGCGTCTCAAGTCCGCTTGGCGAGCTCGATTGACCATGTACTTCGAGCCCCCAAAGACGACACCCAGGATGATGACGATGCTGATCGCCAGGAACAGGATAAGGTCGCGCCGCAAGGACAGCCAGCTGGCTTGCATCGGTCCTGGCCGGTGCAGGAGCATCAGCACGAAGGGCGAGCGGTCAATGAACGCGTAGCCGATGATGATGGGAATGCCCCCCTCGTCTCGGCTTTCCAGGACTTCCGCTTGAGTGGACATCGGGGGCACCGGCAGAGGACAAGGCTCCAGCGCATCGCCATAGAACCGAGATGGAGTTTGAAGCGTCCCTTCCCGGTTGACGAGAAAGGCGTCATCGGAGGGGCGCATGGCCAGGGCCTCTATTTGACGTACGATTCGGTCGGTGTCGATCGTCGCTCGTAACACGAAGTAAGCACCTGCGTCCGTGTCAAAACTGACGGCGATGACGAAGTGGGGCACGTGCCGGTGTCCCAAGAACACGTCGCTGACATGCACGCCACGGGCCCCCACGTCGTGGAACCAATCTTGTTCCGCGTAGCTCTTGCCTTGGAGCTCATAGGGCCCGGCATAGCTCACCTGCGTACCCGTACCGTCGATCAGGCCCAGGTCGATGAATCCACCAAAGGTCTGCTTCAGTTTGCTCAGAAGCTTGTTGAGTTTTTGCGGGTCTTGCAGATCGGCGGGCGATTCCGTCTGGATAACCAAAGAAAGGGCCGAGACGCGTTCCGAGAGGAAAGCCTCCAACGAGAGCTTGGCGCTCGCACAAAAACGTGTGATCGGACGAAGGGACTCGACGTGAAACGCCTCTTCATACTGGTGGTAGTTCGCGCCGGTCAGGACGACCAACGGGATGATGGCGACCAGCGATATCGATGAAACGGAGACGAGCAGCATCCGGCGGTAGCGCCTCTCCGATACGAGTGGTCCCACCTGGGGGCTCTCACCGTCGTTTGACTGCGGGCCAAGTGCCATGTGTCGTTTGCTCGTTCTTCGGGGCAACGCCCTACGACTGCGCGCCTTTGCGCATTCTGGCCCGGTTGTAGGCCTGCTTCATGGTCTCGGCGAGGACGTCGATATTGACCGGCTTGCTGAGGTAGGCAAAGGCACCAAGCTCCATGGCCGCCCGCTCCTCTTGCTCGGAGCCGTGGCCGGTGAGGATGACGACCTCCGTGGCTGGCTTCTCCCGTTTCACCCTGCGCAAGACCTCCAGGCCATCGATCCCGGGCATCTTGAGATCCAGAACCATCACATCCGGAGCGTCCGTCTCCATGATCGACAGTGCCTCCTCCCCGTTGTATGCGATGGCCGACCCGAGATTCCTCGTCTCGAGGCGTTCGGAAAGGGTGAGGACGAACTCTTTCTCGTCGTCAACGAGAAGGAACTTGGGCTGGTAATCTTCAACGACTTTGTCATACCGGCTGGGCGGATAGAAATGCGGGCCCAGCTCCGTCCGCATGTCTTTCACCCCCGGGACGCCAAGGACCACTCCGCGCAACTCGTTTTTCAAGTGTTCCAGCCGCAGGACGAATCGGTTTATGGTGACCGTCACGACGCCGTCCTCAGACGACACATCCAGGTCAACATCATGTCCTTTCTGGGCGAGGGCCAGTTGCACTTGGGCGGTGAGCAAGAAGCCCTTGATGGCGGCTCGCGCGGCCCGCGTTGTCTTAACGGGTGGCTTGCCGGCATGTTCGGCGATCACGGTCACGGCCTCGTCCACGCCCGTGGAGTCCATGGGCAGAAGTATATCGTACAGCCCCTTGTCCCACGGGCTGAGACCAAAGAGGTTGAGGGTCCAACGTTTTCTCTCCTCATCCTCCTTGGAAACCAGCTTTTGCGCCGCGGCGGCCGGAATCCCCTCGGCTTGAGCCGCCAGGGCGGTCCTGCGTTCCAGCTTGGCCACGAGACAGACCCGCAGCACATGCGGCAGGTCTCTGGGCAGGAGGTGACCGGCAAACCCGTGGTAAACCAGATTGTCCTGTTGGATCATCTCGGCCAGGGTCACCCGGATGTACGCAAGATTGCGCTCTCTTTCGTGGGTTATCCGGTTGAACACTGACACCGGACCGTGCATGGCTCTTGCGAGCTTGTCCGCTGGTACGTGGAAGCGCTTCGACGCCTCCGCGAGCAATTCCTCGTTGCTCAAGAGGTTGTAGCCGAGCTTTTCTCGTACGCCTTGGGCGATTTCTCGCCCGTGGCAATAAGAGGCGCTGAAAAGACTGATTATCGCCATGGCGCTTGTCCTGCCTCGGCCTGGAACGCGCGGGAGCTCCGTCATGCGGTCCTGCTGTACTTGCTCGCCATCAGCCGTGATCTCTCAGAAGATTGTCCGGGTCGGAATCTGCGGCGGAACCTCTGCCTCGTTCCGGAACCGATTGGTCGCGCAGTTGACGACATGCGGAAGTGAGAAAGCCGGATTCGATCGCCCCGCGAGCGCCTCAAGGCGCTGGCGGTCGCCGCCGTCCGGCGTCATGGTGAACCTCTTTTTCGCCTCATTCACCATGGTGCACAAATAGCACTGGATCGCACAAATGTCAAGATGACAATCACTTACCCGATGGCTGATGCCACGGGGCCGACCTGACTCGGACCGACCGCGTTGCCGCGCGGGAACTCGTCAAGGGCCGTCGCGGCGATCGACCAGTCGATCGCCGCCCAGGTCGGTCCCAACAAAGACATCACCCGGCATCAGCCAGCTCATGTCGAGGCTGGCGGCGTTCCACTCCGGCTGCTGGTTGCGGGAGACCCGCCGGTTGCGCCCGACCATGGCCGCGCCGAGCGGGTTAAGGAGGGACGTGTCCGAGTCTGGTTCGCTGGCCTGCGCCTATCCCCGCGCCCTCGCCGGCCGGCCAACCGCCGCGTGCGATGCTTCGCAGTCGATCCAGGCCGCGTCGTTCATGTACGTCCGGGCGTATTCGTAGCTCATCCACCCGTGGGGCGGGCCTTTTCCGGAATTGCGGATCAGGAACGCGCCGCTCCCGGGCTGGGCCGGGTCGTCCCGATAGCCGACCAGCAGGACGCTGTGCCCGTCGCGGACCCCTTCGGGCGGAGCCATGTCGAGCACGTCGTCCGTCCAGCGTTCCTTCTTCGGCCAGCGGAAACCGCCGCAGACCGGCCATTGCCGGGCCAGCACGCGTTTGATCTGGGCGAGTTGGGCGTCGGACAGCCCCGTGGTCACGTTCCACGGCTTGATCCAGTGCAGCCGCAGGCCGGATTCCCGTCGCCGGGCGGCCTGTTTCAACGCCGCCTCACCGGGACGAAAGTGCGGATCGAAGTTGTCGGCGTACGGCTGCTCCGTTTCGTCGCAAACGCCGAACGCCTCGTAGCCCTTCCACAGATCCGAGAAGAACCCGCCGTCCGCGTGCTCACCGATCGCCTCGTTCGAGGCCCAGTTGAGAAACTCGACGCTCAGGCGCGTTCCGGCCCCGTCCCGCCGGGCCAGCGCGTACTCCATGGCCCCGACCAGGGTGAAGACGGAACACGTGCCCCGGCGGCCTTGCGTCCGCACCGTCAGGCCGGCATCTGCAAATAGCGGCCGAAGATCGACCGCGGCGGGGATACTCTCGGTGGTTTCGTCCGCTACCGCCAATGCGTGCCAACGTGCTTGCGTGGCCGCCAGAATCGCGAATACCGCCAGACGGACGAGCGCCGCGGGTTGAAGATGGCTTGAATCCGTCATCGTCGTAGGCATGCCGCGCGCTTCCCACCACGCGTGTCATTCGATCCCCAGACGTTTCTGGATCTGCTCCAGCGGGATGCCCTTCGTTTCAGGCATCACGAACAGGACCCAGAGCAATTGCAGGACCATCATCGCCCCGTAGAACGCAAACGCGTGGCCGCCCGACACCTTCGCGATCATCGGAAAGGTCCACGAGATTAACGCGGCCATGAACCAGTGCGTGAAGCTGCCCAGGGCCTGACCGCGGGCGCGGACGCGATTGGGAAAGATCTCGCTGATGAATACCCATATGACCGCGCCCTGACCGAACGCGTGGGCGGCGATGAACACGAGCAGGCTCACCAGCACGACCATGCCACCCGTCGCGTCAAAGTCCGTCCCATACTTGTAGAACGCCCAGGCCGTACTCCCCAGGCTGAGGATGTAGCCGACCGATCCGACGAGCATGAGCCGGCGGCGACCGAAATGGTCGATGATCGCGAGTGCGGCCATGGTGAAGACGAGATTCGTGCCGCCTATGGCCACGCTCTGCAGGAGTGCCGACGACTCGCCCGCGCCGGCCATCCTGAAGATGTGCGGGGCGTAGTACAAGAGGGCGTTGATTCCCGAGAGCTGGTTGAACATGGCGATCGCAACGGCCAGGAGGATCGGTTGCAGGTAGGCGCGGCGGAGGAATGGCTCGCGCAGGCTGTGGTGCTCGAGATTCAGTGACGACTGGATGTCGGCGATCTCCTCGTCGACGTTTCCGGTGTCGGTCCCCAGCCGGCCGAGCACGGCCCGGGCCTCGTCATCGCGGCGCTGGGACACCAGCCACCGCGGGCTGCGCGGCGTCAAGAACAGCAGCAGGAAGAACGCGAAAGCAGGAAACGCCTCGACACCGAACATCCATCGCCATTCCGCGTCCCCCAGGTCCAAGCCGGCAATGAGATAGTTGGACAGGAAAGCGAGGAGGATTCCGAGCACAATGTTGAACTGGGTGATGGCCACCATCCGCCCGCGGTAGCGGGCTGGCGAAATCTCCGCGATGTACATCGGTGACACGACCGACGCGCCTCCCACACCGATGCCCCCAATGAACCGAAAGACCAAGAACGAGTACCAGTCCCACGCCCACGCGCTGCCGATCGCGGACACGAAGTACAACACGGCGATGAGGAACAAGACGGCACGCCGTCCGAGAACGTCCGCCGGTTTACCGGCGAAGATGGCACCGATGATGGTGCCGATCAGCGCCGCCGCGACGGTGAATCCCAGTGAAGCGGAGCTCAGGCCGTAGACGCCGCTGAGCGCGTCCGTCGTTCCGGAGATGACTGCGGTATCGAACCCGAACAACAATCCGCCAAGAGCGGCGATGATGACTACGCCCAGCAAGCTTGCCCGCATAAGTTCGTTCTCCTAATCGGAATGGCCGTCCACCGTCGAAAGGCATTGCAATACCCGGTCCCGCGAACGCGGCATCAAGACACGTTCACGCATGCATGGCCATGGCACCCGCGAACCCGCACCTCGGAACTCTCTCCGGGACCCCGAAGTGCTCGCGCCGAGCTTTGCCGCATCGCGTCCGATACTATGCAGCGGATGGGTGCCCGGTGCAACAATCTCGCGTCAAACCTTGCTCGGTGAGTTGCAGTTGCGGCGGGGCCGTCACGAAGACGCCAGGCGACTGCTGCGGGAAGCCATCGATACGCTCGTGCCCAACGGAGGTGTCCCGGTCCGAACCGTCGAAGCCATGGAGCCTCTCGTGTTGCTGTACGAGGAGTGGGGCAAGCCCGACCAGGCGGCCGCCTGGCGCAAGAGAGTCGAAACCGAAACCGAGAAACTGCCGCAATCGGACCGGACGGACAGATAATCAGTCGCCGCCGTCGAACCGCCTCTGGAAGAGGGCCAAATCAGCCAGGTCCACGTCCCAGTCGCCATCGAGGGAAAACCGATGGCAGCCCGAGGGGCCGAGTGCCCGCGGGCCGCTCACGAAATAAGCCATGATCTCAAAGTCCGCCAGATCGACGAAGCCGTCGGCGTTGGCATCGCCCCGCACACCCTTGAGGCCGAGACTGTGCGACGCGCCCCCTGCCACCGCCACGAAGTCTTCGTTCGGTCGAGGCACATCACACTGGCCGTTGCCGTTTGCTCCCCATGCCGAAATCCACCAGGCGGTTTTCAGACCAAGGCTGTGTGAACCGCCCGCCGCGACCATCACGAAGTCCTCATTCGGCGAGGGCACGGCGCATTGCCCGTCGGTGGTGATGCCCCAAGCCACGATCGACCCGTCCGCCTTCAGGGCGACGGTATGACCCGAGCCCGCCGCGACGGCCACAAAGTTCGCGTTGGGCTCAGGAACATCACATTGCCCCAAATCGTTCCAACCCCAGGCCATGATCGAGCCGTCGGACTTCACCGCGGCGCTGAACCCTCCGCCGCCCGACACGGCCACGAAGCCCTCATTGGGTGTCGGTACGCGGCATTGACCGAAGGCGTTCCAGCCCCAGGCCACGATTGACCCGTCGGCCTTCAGCCCGAGACTGTGCGAGAAGCCGGCCGATACCTGCACGAAGTCCTCGTTGGGGGGAGGCACATCGCACTGGCCGATGCTGTTGGATCCCCAAGCCACGATGGAGCCGTCGACTTTCAGGCCCATGCTGTGGTCGTAGCCTGCCGAGATGGCGATAAAGTCGGCGTTTGGCTCCGGCACATCGCACTGGCCGCTCGCATTATCTCCCCACGCCACGACTGACCCATCGTACCTCAGCCCAAGACTATGCTGGCCGCCCCCCGAGACGGCCACGAAGCCCGGGTTCGGATCGGGAACGGTGCACTGCCCGTAAGCATTCCATCCCCAGGCGAGGACCGTGCCCGGTTCGTGCTGCCCGCGGGCGGCCCCCGCGCTGAGTAACCCGACGAGCATCCACGCACAGACCGCTGCCCGGATGACACGTTGTTTCATCGAAGAGCTCCTCTCCTTATGGGTGGGAAACGATTCATGCCCGCCAAGGCGTCAACTTGTCGGCGGCCCGTTCCCGGGCGGGGCGGAATTACTGGATGGCGTAGGGCTCCCCTTCTCCCGTCGTCGGCCGGAAGTGTCACCCGCTCAGCGGGCGGGGCGCTGTCGCCTGCTAGGGCCGTGTGGCGGTAAACTGCTGTTGCAACAGTCCGAAGTCAACGACGTCCACGTCGCCGTCGCCGCCCAAGTCAGCCGGTCCGCACCCCGGCGCCAAGCTCAGGTCGGGGCCGGTGATGCAGTTCGCGAAGACGGTGTAGTCGCTCAGGTCCACGTCACCATCGGCATCCAGGTCGCCCAGCACGGGATGGGTCACGGCGACGCTTACATACCCCGTCGTGCCGGGCCAGACCAGCACAGGCGAACTAATGGCCGCCGACACATTCGTATACATGCCGTCGCCGTCGAAATCGCAGTGAAAGTCGGCACTCGTAATGGTGGCCGCCTGCGTGGCCGAAGCATCGACGGCCAATGAGACGAATACGTTCTTCGTCGTGCCGGGCGGAATGAGGTCGACGCCATCCGTCAGGTCAACGGCGGGGCGTCGGCTGTCATCGATTGGCAGCGAGCCCTCGGCCGTGTACTCGATCGCATCGGGTCCCGTGAACTCCGGGGCATCGGTTGGCCCGATGCCGCCGGAGAAAGTCAGCAGGTTCCGCGCGCGGTGGTTGATTCCCGCGACCGCGTACAGCCTGGGCCGGTAGTCCGGCCGGTCATCGTGGAAGTACACCTCCGGGTAAGGGGGAGCGTCGAAGCAAGGGCTGGTCGCCAAGTCATAGTCATACCATCCGAACTCGCGTTCGAGGAACATCGTGTAGGCGATCCAGATAAAGCCCTTGGAGCCCGTTTCCGTGCTGTTGTACCAACCCCAGTCGGGGCCCTCGCTGTTGGCGATCAGGAATGCCCCGTAGTGCGTCTCCCCGTCGCGATCGTCGACATAGGGCCTGTTGTCGTCGTACGCGACGATGCATACGGAATGCCGGAGATAGTGGTAGCCTTCTCGCCGGTACATCACGCGGTTGTTGATGCCGACCCCGCTGGCGCTGGCCCCGTACGCTCCGTAGTTGGAGAGAAAATCGGCCCGCGTCACCACCAGGCCGCCGTCAGCGATGTGCTGCCTTATGGCTTCGAGCCCCTCCTCGGTGTCGGCCCGGATCTCGTGGAACGCAAGTGTCCTGTTCTCGAGGGCCTGAACCCATGCAGCCTCGGTGGGCCATCGAGTCATATCGTCCCAATCCCAAGGCTCGCCGTAGGGGTGCAACGTCAAGCTCGAGCATCCGATGTCGGCAAGACGCCGCATCGCGTGCTCTGTGCATTCTGCGCCCCACCACGCCTGGGCGATGAGGGCAAACAGGAACCGCGGGCTGCAGATGACGTCAGGGTCGCCGGTCGATGCGTCCAGCCCCTTGTCGCGGGCCTGAATGTAGGTGTTGTAATAATAAGCCGCCGCCCACGATGTGCAGTCGCCGGCCCCCTGGGGACCGCCGATCGGCGGGAAATACGGCTCCGTGCTGTGGTCCACGGCGGGAGGCCGATCGGCCTGCGCCTCTGCACACACGCCCGTGACCAGCGCCATCACGCAGAATCTGAGCACGAGACGGTGTGCCGCGTGCAACCTCGTGAAACCACGCCTCAGGTATGTGTATTCAGGATGACTCATCGTGATTCGCCCCTCTGGCATCCATTGCCTGTTTCGATGGGCCCGGCGGGCACACCGTGGTTACTAAGCGAGGCACTCACTCATGGACCATCCACGCCTCGCCGGCGTCGCCGTCATCGACAACGCCGGGATTAGCGCAGGCCCATCCCGCATGGAAACTGCGTTCCCGCTGGACGCGGTACACGTTCGGCGGCGTCCGACACGATCACGTGACACGAGCATGCTCAACCCGACGCCTGCGCTGCCAGACACGGCCATCGCCGTACTTTCGCCGGCGCCGCAGGCTGGACCATGCGCGCGCGCCCTTGCCGGGCGTAACAACTCCTCGGCGGGCAGCCTGGCGATGCGAACCCTACCGACGACGGCGGACGACCATCACGACGCCAAGACCCAGCAGGCACAGTGCAGCCGGCTCCGGCGTGAAGACCACATTGTCGAAGTCGACGTAGTCGGCAAACGGGGCATCGTCGGCGAAAAGCCCGTAGAACTCAAAGCCGTCGAACGCCGAACGGTCCATGTGAAGGTCCGCATCGCTCAGGTCGAAACTGACGCGGTACCATGTATCGCCGACACTGCCCGGCGGAAGAGTGCCGACGAGAAAAATCGGGTCGCGGAAGTACTCGCCATACAAATCGACGTCGTACGTTCCCAGTCGGAGTGCGACGTACGCGTTTTCGTAGGCGTGCGTCCCCTCCTGGTGCCAGCGAACGTCCACCTCAAACTCTGGGGCTTCGCTGACGTCCACCGGGCCGGTGTAGGTGTTGCAGTACCAGTAGCCTCCGGCCGCATCGTTGAAGTTGTGCGCGCGGGTAAAGGTGCGAATGCCCTCGCTCACCACGCTGATGTCGCAACCCCAGCCGCTTGCCCCTCCGTCCATCGGGTTCTCATAGATGCTGTCGGCATACGCCGCACTCACCACCAACAGTGGGAAAACCAATAGCCAACGCATTCCTATCCTCCTTCCTGAGCCATTTCCCTTGCCACTTGGCCCGTCTCCCGCCGACCGCTCGTGTCGCAGGCGTTGGCGGGAACTGCGTTCGACGGGACACCACGCGACCGAATCGCCCGCCGAACCACATTGCCATTTGTCTTACCCCGCACACGCGAGGGCGGGGCACCGAGAGTCCACCGCACGACGCTGCGTCGTGTAGGCGCATCATAACGCACCCCGGCCTCGGAACGCAAGTAATTACTCGGTACTTGGCCATTTAATTTGGCGGCCTCCGTGACGGTCTCAAAGGTGGCTGTAGCGCCGTATTGCGGCATGCTAACCGGTCTTCGGTGACCGCCTCTGCACGGGGCCGAGCGGGGAGCGGGAACCGATATAACCAACTGTGAGAAAGTACTTTATAATGGAAACCCTGTACGCCGGCTGATCACAGCGCCCGGCTGCGGCCGTCCCGCAGGCGGCATGTACCATAAGGTGCTGTGTTATAGATAGTTACTATCGTAGGACGGGTATGCGAAGCGATTGCACTACGTCGTAAAGCTATAGTTTAGAGCTGGTTATGAGAGATTCATCAGGGGCCGATACGGCCGGCTCACCCGACGTCCAATCGGGGGAGATTCGGGCACGGTTGCCGTCGAATACATTCGAGGCTCGGTTCTTTTCGGACGACCGGACCCGCCGGGGTTGTTTGGCCCGTGCCGCCACACCGGGTGGCGCGGGAACGGTCATTGTGGTTGTCGGGATCGCTTGCGCGTGCCACGCGGGCCGATAACCGGCCCGCCGGGCGGCGCGGGTTGAACGCGGCTGGCGAGGCCGACGAAGCCTCGGGGTGCGTCGGATCGCATCCGTCTCGCGCCTCGGCATGTCGGCCGGCGCTCGCCAAGGCGAGGGCGCAGACCGTGGCGACCGGACGTTCCGCCTCCCGGCCAAGACATCTCGCAGCCTGAGTGAATCGCGGCGGCAAAACTGAGGGCGTTCAATGTTCCGCAATTGAGTTTAGTAAGTGCACCATTTACTATATGTTAAGGTGCAGGCTGAGCTATTGATGCCAACTGCCGGCCAAAATCGTCGGCTGAGCGAAATATACGGCTTGGCCCGAGCACCGCGGGGGGCTCATGGCGGGGTCGCCGTCGGAACCGCCCATGCGGGACGGCTCTCGCATCTGAGATGTCAACAAACCCTGGCGGACGATGACCAAACGTAGCCGATGGGGTCGGTCCACCCTCGGCTAGTGTCGGCGGCGGCCGATTGAGGAGTGAAGCGAACGAAGCATGCGCGGCCATCGACCCAGTCCACACCCGGCTCCGATCGATTCCAAGAACGCCGGATTGCGTAACGAGCGGCTTGTCATATCGCTGCTGCGGCAGCACGGCGGTCTTTCGCAAGCCCAGCTGTGCCAACTCGCGGGTTTGAGCAGTTCAACGGCGAGCTACATCGTCGGGCGTCTGCGGGAAAAGAAGCTGATCACGGAAGAGCGGGGCGAGAGTACGAGACGAGGAGCCAAGCCCATCATCGTCAGTCTGCGCCCGCGGGCGCAGCTTGCGGTCGGAGTGGAAATCGGTCCCAGCGCCATCTTTATCGGGTTGTTCGATTTTGACTGCTCACTCATCGAGGGCCTGCGTGCCCCGGTGGATGACGATCATTCGCCGGATCGTGTCGTCGATCTGGTGGAGATCGGTGTTCGAGGCCTGTTGAGCAAGCATGCGGTGGCCGAGGAGAGCGTGCTGGGAATCGGCGCGACGGTGAGCGGAGCGATTTCGCCGGATGGCATCGTTCAGCTTTCCAGTCCTATGGGTTGGCACAGCGTGCCGTTGAGGGAGATGCTCCAGGAGCGGTTCCGAGTGCGCGTGAAAGTGTACACCACGCGGGTTCGGATGTTCGCCGAGATCAGTCTGCTGCCGACGGGCGTCGCCCGAAACATCGTTCTTCTGAATTTCGCCGATGGCGTCGGGGCGAGCATTGTGGAGAACGGTCGGTTGGCCTTGGGTGCCACCAATCGCGCCGGGGAGATCGGGCACATCATCTTCGACCCCAACGGCCCGCCATGCGGCTGTGGCCACCGCGGGTGCCTGGAGACGTTCGCTTCCGGCCCGGCGCTGGCCGCGAGAATCCGGGATGACATCGAGCAGGGCACGGACTCGATCCTCCGAACATGGGTCAAGCCTGACGATACCCCGAAGGAGGTCGTCAGTCACTTGGGGCGGGCGATGGCCGAAGGCGATCGGTACGCGCTGGAGATTCGCGAACTCCTGGCAGACTTCGTGAGTCGCGCAACGGCGATCGCGATCAACTGCTACGATCCGGACATGCTCATTCTGGCCGGTTATGTCATCGCACAAAGCCCCGAGTATCTGATCGGAGCCGCCGAAAGGCGTTTCGCCAGTGACGTCTTCGACCATTACTCGCGGGACATCAAGGTGGTGGCGGCGCAGGCCGGCGAGGAAGCATTGATCCGTGGCATCGCCACGGCCGTGCTGCGTGACGCGATGGAACGCATATGAGCGGTCGTCCCCGCGGTCGAGGCACGAGGGGTCGGGCGTCCCACGAGCCCGTTCGGCCGGAGCGGTGCCCGGTGGCGGCGGCGTGGCGGAGAGCGCCGGCGGGTGCTCGAGGCACGGGTTGACCCGCGAGCGGAACTCCTTTTCGGTTGGGGTGGCCCGGCCGCCTCCTCGATCGGCCCGCTCGACGGGGCGGCGGTGCCCGCGGTCGGACGCTGGTGGGGCGTCTCGCCAATTGTTAGCTCGGTTATCGATCTATAGCCACGGTCAAGGCCGGGAACGGCGACGCCGCGTTAAGTTGCCTAGTTTAGGCCAGTTGTGGTGAATACGACAACGGTCTTGATCCTAATAGGCGGTTGCCGTTAATATTCACTCGGAGGTCGAGTTGTTTTATGGGGTCTCTGGCCAACATCACCGAAGACCGGGTGATGCAGGCGCTGCGGCAAGCACAGCTTGAGCCGATCTGTGCGGCGCTGGGCGTTCGCGCGTACCCCGCCTCCTTGACGGTCTGGGCACGGGTGGCGCACGCGCTGGTGCGTCAAGGTTCCGCGAAGCATCTGCTGGTGATGTCGGAGGACAAGGCACATCTGGCGGCGTACGACGGGGCGGCGCCGGCGGAGCGGGTCACCGCGGCGAGCGTATGGGCGAAGCGGTGCCCACTCTCACCGCACAATGCCCGACTGTTGCGTTCCCGCATCCCCGCCCTGAAGCCGGTGGTTCCCCGGCGGGGGCCGTCGATCGGCATGGGCGATCGCCTCGGCCTGGCCACGCCCGGGCACGTGGCGGCGATCCGGGGGCATGACGTTTTTCCCGTTCTGGCACAGCAGTCCATCCGCGAGATGTCACGGTCTGGGCGAGCGCCGCACGAGGTGGTGGACGACGCGATGTGGGGCGTTCTCCAAATGGGCTACCGGGAGGGCTATGCCGCGGACGCGGATCATCTGCGAAGCCCCGAGCACGTCGCTCGAACCGAGGCGGCCGGATTCACGATGTACACGGTTGACCCCCGCCCCTGGGTGGATGACACCGCCGACGGCGCGACGCGGGATGTACTGGCGGACCGGTACGCCATTCTGCCCTGGGATATGCTTGCATCATCGCCCGACGACTGCCGGCGCGCCTACGCCGATCGAGCGTTTTTGCTGGCCGGAGAGCGCGAGACGTTGCGGCTGGAGATCACGGCCGACGCGATGCTGCGGGCCGCGGTCAAATACGGCCGTGCCCTCGTGCAGACGGCAAGGATGTACCAGTGTCTCCTGAGTCGGCGTGCCCGCGCGTCATTTGCTTTCGAGCTGTCGATCGACGAAACCGCGGCGCCCACGTCGATCGCGGAGCACTTCTTTGTCGCGTCCGAACTCAAGCGCCTGGGCGTAGAACTGGACAGCTTCGCACCACGCCTGGTGGGAGAGTTCTACAAGGGCGTCGACTATGTCGGGGACGTTGCCCGTTTTCGCGCGGAGTTCGCGCGGCATGTGCTGCTGACCCGCCATTTTGGTGGGTACAAGATCAGCCTGCATTCCGGCAGCGACAAGTTCAAGATCTATCCAATCGTGGCGGAGCTGGCGGGGGACGGGGTTCACGTCAAGACGGCCGGCACGAGCTACCTTGAAGCCCTCCGGGTTGTCGCCGGGGTGGCACCGGATCTATTCCGTGAGATCCTCACGTTGAGCAGGCAGTCGTACGCAACGGACAAGCAGAGTTATCAGGTGAACGCGGATCCCGCACGGGTCGCCTCACCTGAGGTGCTGCGCGACGAGGACCTGGCCGCCGTGCTGGATGAGTTCGATGCGCGCCAGGTGTGTCATGTGACGTTCGGCTCCGTGCTGAGCGCGAAAACCTCCGACGGACAGCCGTTATTCCGCGATCGGCTTCTCGCCGTGTTGGGGCGCCACGAAGACGAGTATCATCGCCGCCTGCAAGATCACTTTGGCCGGCACATTAGCCCGTTTCTGTAAGGAGTCGATCGGATGGTATCTACTGGAGCAGCCGGTGCGCAGCGAATGGCGGCCGCCGGCAGCGGAGTCCCCTGATCTCGAGCCGACCTCCGCGAGTGAACTTGTGGGCGATAAGGCGGGGTGTGGAACAGCGCACGGGCCATCGAGGCACGAAACGTGATGAAGCTTGCGATCTCATTGGCCGTGGTCTTGGGGATCTCATGGTCTGCCCAGGCGGCGGATGAGCCGATTGCCGTCGGGACGTGGTTCACGAATGCAGAGATCGCAAACGGCGTGCCCCTGCCGCGGCCCGCGGACGGATTGCCGGCCAAGCCTGGCACGGCCGGGGAAGGCGTCGACCTTCAACGGGAGCTTGCGATCGAGAACCCGCTCTTGCAACAAGAAAGCGGGTACATCGGGTTCTGGATTCAGCCGAATTGGGATGGTGACGACCGCTCAACGCACCGCATATTGCGGATCGGCGAGCCGGAGCGTGACGGCCTGTTGGTCGAGAAGGCCGCGACGGGGATGCTGCGGTTCGTGATGGCATCGCCGGAAAAGGTGACCGTGTCGCGGGCCGACGTCTCCAATTGGAAGGCTGGCGAGTGGCATCACGTGGCGATCGCGTGGTTTCCGAAGAACGGTAAGCCGTTGGGGCTGCCACTGTGGATCGATCGGATCGCGGTGGCAGGGCCCGTCGCGGGCGGGAACACGTTCCTGGATCCCGCATCGATGTCGGACAGTCGGGCATGGATCGGCCACGCGTCGTCCGACGCCGTGATGGACGAGTTGATCTTTCGGCGGCGCCTCGACGCGGAGGGGCGCGAAGGTCAGAAGGCCATCGTGTATCGCGACTTCTTCCGGACCGCGCCGTACACCGGCATCCAGATCACGCCCGAAGCCCTGCGCGTGCCGTCCGATCGGCGAGTCGTCGCGGGGCATGAGAAGCAATTCGGACTGCTGGCCCGGATCGGCGGGAAGTTCGAATACATCACGGATTTCGCCGTACGCTATGGCCAGTGGGCCGACTTCGACGCCAAGCCGATGATCACCTGGCGAACGTCGGGTGAGGCGATTGCGACCGTTGACGAAAACGGGATGGCGACGGGCCACGCCGTCGGCCGCTGTACCTTGACGGCGGAGTTCCGCGGCATGCGTGACGCCTACGATGTCGAGGTTATCTCGCCCGAGCGGCCAGACCTCGTGCTGCAATACGTCGAGCGTCTGCCCCGCTATGAGGTGGATCGTATCAAGAACATGCCGGAGCCGGGCGACCGCGTGGAGTCGGTCGCGCATTTCGCGAATTTCGGCTACCAGGACGCGCCGGCCGGTGCGATCGTGCGCTTCGAGTTGATCCCGGATCACAACCGCAATTACCGGCTGGACGCCGACGAGCAGGCGGTCCTCCGCGAGGAGACGACGATCGACGCGGCCCTGCCGCCGCGAGCGCCCGGCGAGGTTCGTTTCGCGTGGCCGTGGCCGCGAGATCCGGTGTGGGTCCGGGTGACGCTCGATCCGGACGATCGCGTGGAGGAGATCTGCGAGGCCAACAACCAGCGTTGTGAACTCAACATCGCCCGGCCGATGAAGTGGGCTTACGACGAAAGCCGGCTGGAGGCCTGGTACAACGATCGGCGGATCAATCATGTCGGCTCGTTTTGCCACTTCGACTGGATCAACGCGCAGTGCGATCGGTTCAACGTATTGCTGCGCGAGACCATCGGGCCGACCACTACGCCGCACGGTATCGAGGATGCGCTGCGTTCCGACAAATTCTTTGCGTCCATCGAGGGAGCGGAATGGCACGAGCAACCCTGGGAGAAGGCCAACCCGTGGTTTGACGGGGGGTTTCCCGTGCGCGAGCCGGTCAACGCGATGGCGGTCGATGCGGCCATTCTGCACGAGTATGGGCACACCTGCGTGGCGCTGCCCGATCTGTACGGCTATCCCGTGCGCGCCGCCAACGTGTTTTTGAAGGACGCGCAGGGCGAGGACTACGCCGGCTCGCCCCTGCTCCCGGTTGTCCAGGGCGACGATATCCTATCGTATCCGGCGGCGATGAACGTGCCCTGCGCGGTGGGGTACTCGCCGCTGATGGACGGGGTGCACCTGTGGCTGCACCCGGCGCACGCCGGCGAAGTTCAACACTTTCGCGGCCGGCGGGGGCAGCGCTTCTGGGGGGTGCAGGGCCGGCTGATACCGCAGCGCGAGCACATCATCCAGGTGTTCGACGCGGAGGACCGGCCGCTGCCGAACGCGGCGGTTTACGTCTATCACGCGGCACAGACCCGATCGGGGGATGCCGTCGCCAAGTACTTCGCGGATCGGCCGAAGTTCATGGGGCATACCGACCCGGAGGGGGCGTTTCGCATCCCCGATCAGACGGATGAGGACTGGGACGATCCCGAGACGGACGAGGTCGAAGGCAGGTTTCCCGTCTGGAACCCGTTCGGTGGTGCCATGCGCGACCGGGATTATGCGCAATACGACACGGCCTTTACGCCGAACGTCTGGCGGGTTGAGGGGCTACTGCTGGTGAAGATCGTCAGCGGTGCGGAGACCGAGTTTGCCTGGCTGTGCCTGACCGACTTCAACGAGGCGTTCTATCGCGGCGAGACGACGCGCGGCGTGTATCCCATACGGACAAGCCTCAAGCCGTCGGGACAGGAGACGCCACTGGTCCGCCATGAGATCCCCGCAGCGATCCGCCGGCAGAACCTGCGGCCCGTGGCGGTTACCGACGAGCATGTGACGGTGGTCGCAGGAAAGACGTTCCGTTTGGACGGATCACGCAGCACGGACCCCGAGGGGCAGCCGCTGATCTACCGATGGAGTGCGCGATCGCCGGGCCTTCGCCCCGACCACAGCTACGGGACGATTCTCGAGGGCGTGGCGCCGGATCGCGCCGGTGAGTACGAGTATTGCTTCTACGTGATCGACGGGTTGCGAGCGAGTGACCCGGTGGAGGTTGTTCTCGAGGTTGTCGAGGGAGGGCAAACGCCGGCGGGCCCGTTGCCGGCGGCGTACCCGCACTCGGGACAGGGGTGTTCACCGCCCGCGCGTCCGTCACCCACGCTTCGCGCGGATGGGGGGCGTGTACACTTTGACCGGCCATGAAACGAGGGGTCGATATGAATACACCCAACAGCACACGTCGGGATTTTCTGAAGGTCATGGGGACGGGAGTGGCGGCGGCGGCGGCCTCCTCGGCGGTCGGTGGGGTCGCCCGCGCGGCCGAACCCCGCGGCGCGGCGAGAACGCTCCTCGCGGTCAACCCACAGCCGAAGTACGCGCTGTCGCCGTACCTGTATCAGCAATTCATGGAACCGCTGGGCACGACGGACGGCTCGGTGGCGGCGGCGTGGGACTTCTGGGGTCAACGCTGGCGTGAGGATGTGATCGCGGTGACGCGAGAACTGGCACCGCCATTGCTGCGCTGGGGCGGGTTGTTTGCCGCGTACTATCGGTGGCGAGACGGGGTCGGTCCACGCGATCAGCGGAAGCCGATGTACAACATGAGCTGGGGCGGGGTGGAGACGAACCAGGTGGGCACGGCGGAGTTCGTGGATTTCTGTCGGCAGACGCGTGCCGAACCGTTGATGTGCGTGAATTTCGAGTCGGACGGCAAGCCGTGCTTCATGCGCGGTCCGCAGGGGGAGAGTCGGACGGCGGACGCGGCGGCGGCGGCGGCGTGGGTGCGCTATTGCAATGCCCCGGCCGACGCGGAACGGATCAGCCACGGGCATCACGACCCGCTGAGGATTCGCATGTGGCAGCTCGGCAATGAGACGTCGTACGGGGCCAAGTGGGATGCCGACACCTGCGGCCGCAAGACGATCGAGTTTGCGAAAGCGATGCGGCGTGAGGATCCGTCGATCGAGCTGATCGGGTGGGGCGACAGCGGGTGGGGCCCGCGCGTTCTGGACATGGCGGGCGAGCACTTGCAGTACATCGCCTTCCACCACATGTTCGATCCGGGCCGCAATCAGCCGGACTCTCCTCTGCGCGGCATCGAGTACCGCAAGGATCCGGACCGCACGTGGGAGGCCCTGATGAACGCGTGGAAGTGCCACGACGAGCGGATTCGCCGGATCCGGGAGCAGCTTGACGGCTACGATGTGCCGCTGGCGATGACGGAGTGTCACTTCGCACTGAGGGGGCGCAACCGCTGCGAAGTGCTCTCGAGCTGGGCCGCCGGTGTGGCGAACGCGCGGCTGGCGAACGTGCACGAGCGGCACGGCGACAAGCTGAAGATCGCCACGCTGGCCGACTTCTGTGGCACGCGGTGGCAGGTCAACGCCATCATGATCCCCGTACCGGGGGGCCGATCGTTCATGATGCCGGTGGCGCGGGTCATGTGCCTTTATCGTCATCATTCCGGCGAGCAGGCCATCGACGTGGCGGAGCACCCGCAGAATCTGGATGTGACAGCCAGTGTCACCGAAAACACCGTCTACCTCCACGTCGTCAATACTCAGCGGACACGGCCCGTGGACGCCGCCCTGAAGGTATCCGGCAAGAGAATCAGGAGCGGGCGTGTGTTCACGCTGGCAGCAGATCCGGAGTTCGAGGTGTTCGAACACCGCGACGACGTGCTGGAGCCGGTGGAGCATGAGATCCCCGCGAGCGGGAACTGGACGTTCCCGGCCGCATCCGTCTCGGCCGTGGAACTCGATATCGAGGACTTGGAGAGGGGGCGATAAGATGAATGAGTGGCAAGGAACACGGCGTGATTTCGGGCAGGCGGTCGCCGTCGGCGCCGCTGCACTGGCGGCGGGGAGCCGACCCTGCTTCGCACAGGACGACGCCCGAGGCGTGAATCGGGCGTTCTTCATCCAACGGAACGAGCTCACGCTGCGGCGCCTGCAGAAGCCGGAGCGACGGGCGCTGTCATTCGCCAACTACAAGGGCGAGCCTGAGGCGTGGCGAAAGGCGTGCCGTGAGAAGTTCACCGAGCTTCTGGGCTATGCACCGCCCGCGCCGGGGAAGGCGCGATTACTGCGCACCCTCGAGCACGACGGGGTGACGATCGAGGCGTGGGTGATGCAGGTTGACGAAGACCTGTCTCTGCCGGCCTACTTGCTGATTCCGGGTTCCGGCACAACCGACGGGCACGCGGTGATGGCCATCCACGGCCACGGTGCGGCGGAGCCCTGCGTGGGGCTGGCGGATGACTATCACCACATGTTTGCCTTGCGGTCGGCCCAGGCCGGACACCTCGTGCTGTGCCCGGAATTGCGCGGTTTCAGCGCGTTGCGGGACATGGCGGCGTCGGACAAGGATCATTGGCTCGACTACTGGACCTCGGAGCGCGGCCGCCAGTTCACACTGGTGTCGGACGCGTTCCTGTACGGGCGGACGGTGATCGGCCAGACTATCGAGGACCTGATACGCTGGGAGCATTGGCTGGCCGAGGCAAAGGGCGTGAAGGCGTTCGATTCGGTCGGCATATCCTACGGGGGCGACCTGGCGATCATGTACCCGGCGTTCAGCAAGCGCGTGCGGAGCATCTACACGAGCGGGTCGATGGGTTCGTTTGCCCCGATCTTCGCGCGATGCTACAACGCGCCGGCGCACGGCATTCCGGGGGTGCTCCGGTGGATGGATCGGAGCGACATCGCGGGGCTGAGTGCTCCCGTACCGATCCGGCTGCACTACGGCGAGCTTGACACGCCCGGGCCGGACAACGGCTCGGCGTCGTACAACGAGTCAGTCGAGCCGGCGTTCAAGGAGCTGCGTACGATTTACCGAGCCTTCGGCGCGGAAGATCAGGTCAGCATGCGGGTCACGCCGGGGCGCCGACATGAGATGGAGAACGAGGACTGGCTGGCGTTTCTGGCAAGACAGAGGTAGGTGAAAACGACGGTGATGAGCATCGCAGCCGCTTCTGTTATCGGGATCGCGTCTGCCGTTGGGTTGGCTGGAGATGCGGTGTCCACCGAAGAAACGCCGCGAAGTGCGGCGGGCGCCATGCAGGTGGATATCACGGCAAAAGTGCTCGTCAATCGGCCCACCAGCCCGATGATCTGCGGGAACTTCATCGAGTCCGGCTTCGGCCGTCAGGTCGAAGGGATGTGGGCGGAGATGTTCTTCAACCGCAGCTTCGAGACCCGGCCGGCCTACACGCAGGCTCACTACGGCTCGCGCGGCTGCGGGCCCGACACCGAGGTGGAGAAGCAGCCCTGGTGGCACAGCGGCTACGAGGAACCGCCATGGGAACTGGTGCCGGGGAATCCCCAAGCCGACTGGTCCGTGACGGAGCACGTGAGTTTCTGGCAAGGCCAGCAGGCGGGTTGGCTGAAGAATGAGAGCGATACGCAGTGGGCGGGATTCGCCCAGCGCGGTGTTCACCTGGGCAAGGGTGAGCGGTACATCTTCTCGGGCCGCCTGCGGACGGGCGGGCACCCGTGGGACAGGGCGCCGGGCGATCTTTCGATCGATGCGGAGATTCGTTTCTACCCTGACGGGGACTGGTCCAAGCCGATCCTGACGCACACGCTTCGCAACATCGGGAAGGCGTTCGACCGCCAGGCGTGGACTTTTGATAACCCGGATTACGAAGGCCGCGCCACGTTCAGCATCTGGATCCCACCGCAGTCCAACCTCGGGGCCGACGATCTCTCGCTCATGCCGGCGTCAAACATCGACGGCTGGCGGGCGGAGGTCATCGAGACGTCCAAGCGGGTGAAACCGCGCATCCTCCGCTGGCCGGGCGGCTGCTTCGCTTCATTCTACCATTGGCGGGAGGGAATCGGGGAGCGGTCGGAAAGGAGGCCGATGGCGAGTCCGTTCTGGGGCGGGCTGTACGACAACGACGTCGGCACGCTGGAGTTCATCCGATTCTGCCGATTGGTCGGCGCTGAGCCGTTCATCTGCGTGAACGTGCTCACGAGTGACGCGGACGAGGCCGCCGACTGGGTCGCGTACTGCAATTCGCCGGCCACGCATCCGATCGGGAAGCTGCGAAAACGCGACGGCCACGGCGAGCCGTTCGGCGTGAAGATCTGGGAGTTGGACAACGAGGCCTCGCGCCGATTCAGCGCGACCCAGTACGGGCAGCGCTGCGTCCAGTTCGCCCGCGCGATGAAGGCGGTTGATCCGACGATCGAGATCGCCGTCATCGGCTACGGTTGGTACCGGGTGTCTCTTGCCGACCTGCTGAACGTAACCGGCAAGCACATCGACTACGTTGCGGACCGGGCGATCGACGAGTCTACGCTGCGGGGTGACCTCGAGGTGATCCGCGCCTACAACGAGAAGCACGGCAAGAGCATCCGACTGTGCAACACCGAGTGGCCGGCACCGGAGCACGACGTACCGCCGACGGTGGACGGCGACGAACTCGCGCGGATACCGACGGCCAAGGCGCGGCGACGTTGCTGGTACGCCGCCCTCAACGTGGCCAAGACGTTGCTCATGTTCCAGCGGCTCGGCGGCGATTTCGCGTTCTCCAACTTCAACAACTTCGCCAACACCTGGGGGCAGAACGTCATCGAATGCCCCAAAGACACTGCGTATCTCTCGCCGGCCGGTCACGTGTTCGAGCTGTTCTCCCGCTCACCCGCCGCCTGGCCGCTGGCGCTGCGGATCAGCGGAGGGCGAGAGAACGTGGTCGTTCAAGCAGCTTGGAATACGTCCCGCACCGCGTTGTGCGTGGTCGTGCTCAACTACAACGGCGAGGAGGTACCTCTCCGTTTTACACTCGGTCAACTCGGCAGGCGCTTCGCGAGCTGCGAGTTGACCGTCATGCGCGCCGCGTCGCTGACCGCGTCCAACTCACCCACGAGACCATGCGTCGTTGCCCGCACGGATTCGACGCCGACGCTCGCCGGTTCCGCGGAGTTGAGCGTAACGGCGCCGCCGTTCTCGCTCCTTCAGGCGGTCCTGAAGTGACCTGTGCCCGTCCACCGATTCCCGCGCCGCGTCGTACTCCTTTATTTTCGCTTCCGGCGCGGCGGGGCCGGCCGGCGTTCTTCACAGGAGCATCCGTCGCGCCGGGTCATGGATACCGACGTCGCTCTTCTCGCCCGTGCCACCGGCATGCAGGTCGGGCGGCGCGTGACAGGCGCTCGCCCCGCGCCGCCCTTCCCTTTTAACGAAACCAGCCTGAGAAGTTCACGTCGTCGCGACGGCGTAAACCGTTACTCCTTACGGGTGCCCGGCTGCTCGGCGATGCCGAGTTCGGGCGTTTCGACCTCCTCTCCGCGGTCGAAGCGAATCTGCGCGGGGTGGGGCGGTTTGGGGCGTTCGCCCATCAGGAATGCGGCGACGTCCTGCTCGTCGAGCGTGCCGTCGTGGTTCAGGTCGCCCGCCTCGAGGTGGCCAAGGCCCCTCTTCTTCAGTTCGGCGAGTGAGATTTCGGTGATCGGACCGCCGCCGCCCTCGGCATCCCCACGGAGCGGCTCGCCGCAGCAGTTGGGTTCGTGGCCTTGGAGGAAGTTGATGCTGATGAACGTGAAGTCGGCTGATTCGACCGCTCCGCTTCCGTCGATGTCCGCGTGCGGGGCAAGCGTGCCGCACGGCGTATTGCCATTGAACGGTGGATCGCTCACCTCTACGCCGTCGAGGTACTTCTTAGCCCACTTGTACGAGAAGACGCCGAAGTCGAGGATGTCGATCCAGTAATCGTCGTTCAGGTTGCCGCCAATCAGATCCTTCCCGGCGGCGGCGAAGTCGGCAACGTATTGCGCTGAGACGACCGGCAGTGGATCGATCGTCCGCCGCAGCGTGTGCAGTTCGTCGCGGGCGGTAATGCACGTGTACATACCGCACGGAACGTTGGTGAGCGTCGCGCTACCCACGTGTGGCGTGCCATCATCCACGGTGAATGTGATTTCCTCTTGCACGGTAACGCTGCTGGGACCGCCGCACTCCCACAGGTCAAACGTAATGCATCGCGTCAGTGTATCGTCCGCCACGCCTGGGTTCGGGTCGAACAAAGTCGGCGACAGCTCGACGGTTACGACGACCTCGTTGTAGGCGAGCACCGTGACATCGAAGTCACAAGTCGACACGTTTCCACAGGAATCCGTGGCCGTGCAGGTCACCGGCGTGGTACCCAGCGGGAACGTCGAACCGCTCGGCGGACTACAGGCAACGACGGGCGCCGGATCGCAGTCGTCGATCGCCGTCGGAGCGGTCCACGTCACCACGGCCGTGCAACTGCCCGCGTCGGCATTAACGGTCATATCCGTCGGGCAACCGGTGAGCACCGGCGGCGTGTCGTCCACCACATCGAGCGGTACGAACAGCGGATAGACCGGGTCGCCGACGTCATCGGCGAGTCGGCTCGGCGGGTCGTGTGCGCGCCAGGTGATCAGATCCACCTCGAAGCAGACCTGCTGCAACGCGGTGAATGTGAGGACCGCCATCTTGGTGTCAACGCTGGTCCCGCTCGCTCCAAAAGTGACACCCACCGCGTAATCGATCGTCCCGGCGTCCTCGTCCACGTCGTTGATGACCTCGACGGTGAACGGGGAGTCGCCGACCACGGCGTCGACAAAGTCCAGTACCGTATTGTCATAAGACAGAAAGAACTGGCCGCCACGAATCTCGTCGACGAGATCCCTCATCCAGATCCCGACGGTGACGGTCTCCGATGCCTCGTAGCACTCCGCGTCGGCCTCCAGCGTCACGCGGGGATAACTGGTCAACCACGGGCAGTAGTCGACGGCGTAGCTCGCGTCGTCGGAGACGTGGTCGCCGGTTCCGCCGGGGTTGGACTCAAGCGTGGGATCACCGCCGCAGCCGGTAATGGAGACGTCGTTGGTCTCGCCGCCGTTGTCCTCATCGTAGGGACCGCTGGGGTCGCCCCACCAGTTGTTGGTGGCGTCCACGGGGGTGGCCGTGACGGCGACGATCCCGGTGTTGAGGGGGTTGGCGTAGATCGCGTTGTTGTTGGCGATCACGATCGTGCCGTCGCCGGGAAGGTAGCCCGCGTAGATGCCGGTGGAGTTGTGGGTCAGCGTGCAGCCGGTGATATGGGCCCAGGTACCTGTTCCCCAGAAATCCGTGGCCAGAATGCCGGCTGAGGTCGAACCATCCACCGACGCGACGCCGCGGCAATCGGTGATGTGGCAATCCTCGATCGTGGCTTGCCCCCCGCCACCCGCCTCAACGCCGTAGTCCAGGTAATCGCCTTCGCCTTTGCCGACGTAGGTGAGGCCGTGCACGGTGACTACCGGCGCGACCGGCTCGACCGCGCCTCGAACGTGCACACCGATCCTTCGGATGTTGGACATTGTACAGTCTTCCACCAGGCCGGTTCCGGTCAGATAGGTAATGCCCCGCCCGTCATACGAGGCCGGAGTGGCATGGATGTTGCGAATATCGCAATCGCGGACGGTTAGACTCGCCCCGCGTGCCTGGATGCCCTGCTGGACGATGTGGCCGGTTCCATCAATCGCGAGCGCTTCGATCGTCGCATCGAAGGTCCATTCGACGAGTATGAAACTGGACGTGGTGCCGTAGGCACTGCCGGTGGTGTCGAAATCGGGCATGAGGGTTGTCGCGGTCTTGCCCGCCCCGATGAGCGTGACATCCTTGTCGATCACGATCTGGGCCGGTTCGAGGTAGGTTCCCGGCGCGATGTTGACGGTGCTGCCCGTGACGAGATCGATGCCCTCCTGGGCGCGGCCGACGGTGCCGCTCTGCGGGCTGTCGTCGTCCACCCACAGTTCGGAGAAATCACCCTGGAATCCGTCGCTCGGGTCGCCGCCCACGTCGGTGCCGGAATCCAGCCACGGCGTGAAGTCGACGAGGCCGCCGCTGGCTCCCGCGATTTCGCTGCCCGTTCCGCCGGGGTGGGTGGCGACGGTCGGGCCGGTGTAGCTGTCCCACCAGTTGCCGCTGCAGTCAATGGTGTCTCCCGTGCCATCGCCGGAGCCGTACGTCACGGCCACGGCACTGCCGAAGCTGTTGCCGCTTGCCGAGTTCGTTGCGATCGTGCCGGGGGCTTGACCGCTGGAGAAGAGCAGGTCTTCCGACACGTTGCCGGAAAAGAAGTTCTGAGTGATGACGCAGTTCTGCGCGCCCTTGTTGGGGTCGGCATCACCAAAACTCGTAAGAGCGACTCCGGATCGGCCGTTGTCGACGAATCTGTTTTGCGTGATATCCGTGTCTTTGGGGCCGCCCTGAAGCCCATCGTAGTCATTGCCTTCGAATGTGTTTAGGCTTACTTCGGCGCCGTCCAGGGCGCGCTTGCCGAAGTTCGCACCGGTCTCGTTGTCCAGAAACAGGTTGCCCTGGAACAACGGCGATCGCAGCCCGCTCGCGCCAACATTGCGGTTGCCGTCGACGAAGAAGCCGGTCGAACCGTTCTTGACCCAGTTCGAAGTGAAATGGAATCCGTCGAACGTGTCGGTGTCCAGGTGGACCAGGCCTCCACTGCCCATGCTCGAGCCGTCGAACGCGTTCTGGTGGATCGTGATATCATCACCGTGATCATTCAGGAACACCGCGGAACTGCTGGTGCCCTCGACGTGGTTATTGAGAATCTGCACGCCATCGAGAGGTCCGCCGTTGGAGCGCAACGCGTTGCCACCGCCCACGAAAGAAAAGCCGTCGATGATCGATCCGCCGGATCCATTGCGGAACTCGCAGAGTATGCCGGACACGGCGGTGACGATGGACTCGCTGGCGGGACTCGGTGCGCCGACGACGCGGCCTCGCGCGTCCACGCCCGCCTGCGCGCCGAGCAGAGTAACAGTGGAGGTGAGGACAAACGGCCCATACGTTCCGGCCGCGACGTTGACCGTGCTGCCGGACACGGCGTCGATGCCGTCCTGGATGTTGTCGAAGTGGGTAACGCCCCAGCCGGGAGTCGAACTATCAAAATCATCGTCCACCCAGACCTCGGTCACCACGGGCGTCAGGGTCACGTGATACTGACCGCCCCCGAGAGCCGAGACCAGCACTTGGAAGCCGGGCAACTGGAGGGGAATCACTTCGATGCCCCAGCCGCAGTCCCAGTCCCACGCTCCCGGACCGCCGCCGTGCGGCGCGCTGCCGCCATGACCACCGACCTGGGTGCCCAGATCACTCTCCGCGGCGTACATGGCATCCCAGTCCATCGTGCCCGACATGGGCGATTCGTGGGTCGACGTGTAGCGAAGATACCAATGGGCCGCGGTCAACTCGAGCGAATACTGATCCCAGTCGGCAACATCCGGATCGTACCACGAGCCCCACGGCCCGCCGCCCTGCAAATGCGGGTAGGCATCGTGGTCGGCGGCGATGGTATAGGTATCAGTGCCGCCGCAGTTATGACCCCCGGTTCCATAATAACCTTGCACGTAGGCGCAGCCAGCCTCTTCTGCATAGAGATCGAACCCACCGTCGGTGTGAAGATGTGCCCCGTCGCCGCCCGGCACGTAGTACGCGCCGGCGGTCATGGGGATCGTACCGGTGTAAACGCCGCCACCCGCGTCCGCGAGCGAGCCTTCGAAGTGCATGGTGGAAGAGGCAATGGTATTGGCCTTCGGCGTCAGCCTGACGTCGTATTCATCAGGAGGACCGGTAGCGGTGACGGTGACCTGGAACCCGGGCATCTCGAGCGGGACGACTTCGCTGCCCCAACTCCAGTCCATGTCCCAGGCGCCGGCGCCGCCACCGTTGGCCGCCGCCCAGCCGGCCACGAGGGGTATGCCGGTGCCCGGCAGATACGCTCCGGTGTCGGTTTCCTTGGCGTACGCCGACGTCCAGTTCATGAGGCCGGACATGGGCACACCGGCCGGTGGTTTTCCGCCCGGGCCCCAGTGGGCCGTGTCGTACCAAGGGTAAGTCGCCGTGGCGCCCGGGTGGTTGCGGACGGCCCATTTCTGTTGACCCCCATCCACGTAGAGACGCAGGCTGTACTGATACCAGTCGGGCGTATCAGGGTCCCATCCGGGCCAGCCGTCGTGGTTCGTGATCGGGTCCACGTCGCTGCTCTGGCTGAAGCGTGCCGCCCCACCATTCAGCGCGAAGACATCGTAGCCCGCCTCATCGTCGCCGATGTCCTCGGCGTCTTCGTCGACCATCGCCAGGACACCGGTCTTTCCTCCAAAGCCATCGTCGGTGAGCGTGCCATGGAAGTACATCGTTGACGACCGCACGTCGTTTGCGCCCGCCAGGGTCGGCAAGAGCGGGATCGCTGCAGTGAAACATGTAACCAGTCGTACGCGGTTCATTGGAATTGCCTCCTCTTCAGATTGCGCAACTCGCCCCGGTCGCGGGTTCCGGATTCGCGGTAGCGAATCATGGCCGGCGCCGGAGGCGTCCCGATTCGTGGCTCCGCGGCGAGCACCATGATCACCGCGGGTCCTCTCCTCGACCGGGCCGTGTCCGTGGGCGCGCTTCTCGGGCGACGAGCCCACCGCGCCGCTTTCCGGAGTGCTCCATCGAGGGCACCGACAGCCGTTCGAGCCGCGAGCCTCGCACGAAGGCACCGTGGTTCGACGGAACCGTTTTGATCGGAGACGGGAACGCGCCTAGGATAGGGTGAACGCGGTGGGCGCGAAACGCGTGCCCACTGCATAACCGAGCCCGCCAGCCGTAATCCCCCAAGGAGCAGGCTGGCCGGCTCACTTTGTTTCCAGCCGCCAGTCCCGTCGTATCAGTCACGAAACGGGCCGGTTGTACTCTCCTTCCTGTGAGTCGTGGTATGCGAGTCCGGACACGGCGCGCGCATTCCACCTGGGGCCGCACATCCGCCTGTACGGCTGCCACATTCGGCTCGGGATGCGACTGCCGGATGCCGGGATGGGCGACGTGGCTGTCGGCGGTTCATGATGTCTTTGTCGCGACGCTCGCACCCCGCGCGCCAGACGTCAGCACCCCACCTTAGTCGATTACACACCTGCGTTATTAGATGGAGCGACATTTTATGAGACATGACGGATCATGTCAACAAGGGTTTACCCTTAGGTGTGATGGCGGTGTCGTTCTTCTGTCAGTCACACGCGATTCGTTAACTGGGCAAACGCGTCGCAAGCGAAGTCGTCGGTTTTGGCGGCTGCGTTGCGATGATGGTGACGCGACGAGGGTCAGAAGGCCGTGCAGTTCTGCTGTACGTGCGCGCCAAGGCCCGTGTGCCCCAGCGAGGCCGCGAGCACACCACGCCGGGAGGACAGAAACGAGTTTCGAAAAACGCGGAAAACGCGCGTGAGTCGTCGAGTCCGGCCCCGTCCAGGCACGAGAACGAGAAGTCGTTTGGCGGGACCTGATCGGTCCTCGCTTCGGCTGCAGGACGGAAGTCGGCTTGAACACCTTATCACCGTCCGTACGGTGATGCCGTCGCACGGTGTCCCCGAGGTCCGTCTCATGCCCCTCCGGCGACGACGGGCGATTGTGAGCCGTGGACTCGAAGCTCGACCGCCCGGGTGCGTCCCTAGCCTGCCCTGCCGCTAACCTGCGCATGACGCTCCGCCGCGAAACGTTCGAGATTGTCCCGCTGCACAGCGAAACAGGGGAACAGTATCTCTCTGGACAACGGCAGTTCCCCTTCGTCGCGCGTAAGCGTCGCGAGCGCCTTCACCGAGGCGTAGCCAAACTGGTACGCGTCCTGGACGATCGTGGCGTCGATGTAGCCATCGCGAATACCGTTCAAGGTTGCTTCATGATCGTCGAACGCCACGACCTTGATTTGCCCGAGCTTGCCCGTTTCGGTCAGCGCGGCCAGGATGCTCGGTCCGCTGTAACCAAACAGCCCCACGAGGCAGTCGACGTCAGGGTGCTTGCCGATCGCCCTGATCATGTTGGCCTTCGCCTGATCCGCGTTGTTCTCATCAAGGACGGTGGCGACGATCGTGATGGCCGAACCGCTCAGCTCGACGTCCGGCGGGTCCGGCTCGCGGGCTGGCTCGTAAACGCGGCCGAGCAGTTCGTCGATCAGACCCTGTCGGCGTTTCCGCCCGTTGTCCTTGTCCAGGCTCCCGATGGAGATGAGCACGCGACCGCCGGCAGGAAGCACGCGGTGCACGACTTCACCGCAGAGCCAGCCGGCCGTGTAGTTGTTCGTTCCCACGTAGCAAAGACGTTTTGACCTCGGCGCGTCCGAATCGAACGTGACCAGATTGACGGCCGCCGCTACCTGGTTCAGCAAGCCGGTCTGCCCGTCCGCGTTCAAGGGGCTGATGGCCACGCCGTTCACCTGCTTGGTCAGTAGATCCCGGAGGATCTTGTCCTGGCTGGGGGCGCCCTCCTCGGGGATGTGTACTTGGAGTTCGGCCCCGTACCGCACGGCAGCGTCGCGGGCGCCGGCCACGGTAATGTCCCAGAACGGGTCGACCCCGCCGGTGACGAAGGCGACGCGCGGGGCGACGCGCGGCAGGATCACCGCTTCCGTTCTGTCCCCGTCCTCGTCTTTGAACAGGTTTGAGCCGTACAGACTGACGAAGAAGTTGGTGACGCAGAGGGCGGCCAGCACGGCAAGCGTCGCAATCAGGAAAGGCGGATACTCTCGTTCGGTCGCTTTGTCTCCCATGGCCAGGTTCTCCTTCTTGGGCTCTGCCCTTGCCGCGGCGGTGCGCCGGCCGCGATGGCCTCGGCAACACCGGCGGCACGGGGCGCCACGGTTTGATTGTCTGCGGTCCGTTGAGCCGGCCAACGCAATGTCCGGCTATGAGAATCTCACGAGAAAACAACATATAGGGCGATTGTCAGCACAACCACCACACCGCCGAACATCACCGTTCCTTTCGACGACGTCGTGTTCTCTTTCACCCAACCGATCCAGCCGACAATACCATACAGCGCACGCCACTCAGCGCGATGCGGATACGTGCGGCAGCGCGTGCCTGCTCACGTCGGCCGGCGATTCCGACGTTGGATTGAACGCCCGCAGGCGGAAACGATACGCGTAGTCGCGCGCCGCGAGGCGGTACTCTTCGTGCGGCCAGGCGCCCCAACTGTCGTCGCCGCCTACCCCCATCTGCATCAGGTCCAGGCTCAGCGTCGCGCCGCGTCCTCGCTCGATCTCGAACGGATGTTTGGGTCCTTCGAGAGCCTCCGCCGCGAACGGCAGAGCGTTGACGCTCAGCAGGGGCTGGCCGACGGCCAGCAAACCGACCTCTCCGCTTCCGGTCAGGGCGATCCAGCGAACATCGACCTTGTTGCCGCTCTCGCCCGGCTCGGCATAGTCGGCGTAATACTGCTCCGTGATTGCACCGGTGTAGTGTCCGATCCGGGCGTCCTTGCGGTCACAGTACGTCTCCTGCGGACCAGGGCCGAACCAGGTCAAGTTCGTCAGCGCGTCGGTGAGGCCCATCCGCATTCCGAAGCGCGGGAGTTGGGGCAATCCACCGCGACCGGGCGCGAAAGCGCCCTCGACGATCACATCGCCTGAACCGTAGAACGAATACGTCAGCGTGTATGCGGAATCCACGGCGGTCAGCGTGCCTGCCGCACGAATGACGGCGAGTTGCGGCGCCGGTCGGTCCACGCTGAGCGTGTTCAATTGCCAGCTTCGTTGAGCGTCCCGCCACACCTGGAGCTTCAGAGGCATTTCGTTTCCCCGATCGTTGTCGATCGGGGCGCGCCAGAAGTACGGATGAAGCGGCGCGGTCATCAGTTCGACCTGGGCGTGCTTCCAAGAATCCAGCCAACCCGTCCGCGTGTCGATGGTCCAGTGCGAATCGCCGACCCGGACGTGAACCGCATCTCCTTCTCGAACGACGTCGACGGCAGCCATCCGATCGAGGTCCGAAGTCGGGGCCGGGGCTGAAAGCGGCAGTTTGAACTGGGCCCAAGCCACTTCGTATCCGCGCTGGGCCCACCACTGGGCCTCGTTCAGCCGGAAAGACAGATCGAGGAAGTACTCCGCCCCGGGTGCGGCGGTCATCTCGGGGATCGGGACGGCCACCGTCCGCGTCTCGCGCGGAGCCAGATCGAGTCCCGCCAGTGTGCCGCCGGCGACGACTTCGCCGTCTTTGGTGACCGCCCAGGAACCGTCCACAAGGTGGTTCAACGTGGTGAAGTCGTACCAGTTCGTGATGGCCACTTCGCCGGCCGCGAGGTCATGCGGTCGGACCTGAACGTTCTGGTACACCTTCTTCAATTGAGCCAAGGCAGGATGCGGCCGGCGATCGGCGGTCACGAGCCCGTTCATGCAGAAGTTGTCGTCATTCGGCGTCGCGGGCGGACCGAAATCGCCTCCGTACGCCCAGAACCAGCCCCGGGCGGCCCCGGGGCCGGTCCAGTTTCCCTTCGTGACCGCTTCGCGCATGTCCGCGTGCAACACCAAACCGGCGCTCGTCCGCGAGTCGGGGTTGGCGATCTCCGACTCTGCAAGCGCCCGCGCGTAGATGCGCACCTCACGGATGGCCGCATTGGTCTTCCGATCCGTGCGCTGCGTATTCATACCGATGCCGAGAGGACAAGTGTTGGATGCGACCGTGCCCTGGTACGCCGTGGTGCTGGCCGGCTTCCCGTCGACATAGAGCCGCAACTCGCCACCGGTGCGGACACCCACGAGGTGATGCCATTGCCCGTACCAATCGTCTGGCACTTTGACGTTTGCGCTGGTCCACCTCGCGTGCGTCTCGCCGGATGGCGTGCCAAAGACGAAGAACTGCACGCGATCGTCGTGCTGCTTCAAGCCGTACTGCGTATCGCCCTTGGCGAGATAAGGGCTGTGCCCGCTTTGGGCAAGCGGCTTGACCCATGCGTCGAGCGTGAAGTCCTCGGTTAGATCGAGGGCACGGTGATGTTGGAAACGCCCATAACCGATCGGCACGCCGTCCAACTCCCCTTCCTTGACGAAGACGCCGGTGAGTTGATTCGGCCCGCGGTCGGGCAACTCGACGCGAGACGGGATGGGTTTGCGCAGGCCTTGGTCCACCCAGTCCCAGACGAAGCCGCCCTGCAAGTGCTTTTTCGCGTAGATCACGTCCCAGTACTTCCACAGGTTCCCGTTCGAGTTACCCATGGCATGACTGTATTCGCAGAGGATGAGCGGTCGTTCCTGCGGCGTGCTGGCGTACTTGGCGAGGTGATCGGGGCGGGCGTACATCGGACAGATGATGTCGGTCGCAGGATCGCGGCCGGCCCGCTCGTACTGCACGGGGCGAGTCGGGTCGCGGTGCTTGACCCAGGCCGAGGTGGCGGCGAAGTTCGGCCCGAAACCACCTTCATTGCCCAGCGACCAGATGATCACGGACGGGTGGTTCTTGTCGCGCTCGACCATGCGAACGGTCCGGTCCATATGCGCGTCCGCGAAAGCGGCGTTTCTGGCCAGCGTCCGCTCGCCGTATCCCATCCCGTGCGATTCGATGTTCGCCTCGTCGATCAGGTATATGCCGTACTTGTCGCAGAGGTCATACCAGATCGGCTGGTTGGGGTAGTGCGACGTCCGCACCGCGTTGATGTTGTGCCGCTTCATCAGCCGGATGTCGGCGATCATCGAATCGACGGTGATCGCGTGACCGCGGTTGGGTTCATGCTCGTGACGGTTGACGCCCTTCAAGAGCACCGCTTGTCCGTTGATCAGCAGTTCGCCCCCTTTGATCTCCACCTTGCGAAAGCCGACGTTGGCCGGAATCGCCTCGACAAGCCGGCCGGCATCATTGTGCTGCGACAGCACGAGTCGATAGAGATTGGGATGCTCGGCGGACCACACCGCCGGGCTCTCCACGACGTGATGCAATTCGACGGTGACGGTCTCGCGTGCGGGAACCGAAGCCGTCGCCGAGAGGGGCGCGAACACCTCGCCTCCGTCGGGCCCGCGGAGCGACGCATCGACGCGGGCGGTCGCGGGCACGTCGCCGAAATTACGAACGGTGGCCCGCACGGCGAACTCGGCATGGCGGCGGGTTTCGTCGAGGTCGGTGCCGACCTCAAAGTCCCAGATGTGCTGGTTGCTCACGGCCAGCAGGTAGACGTCGCGGAAAATCCCACTTAATCGCCAGAAGTCCTGGTCCTCGAGATAGGACCCATCCGACCAGCGGTAGACCTCGACGGCCAGCAGATTCTCACCCGGTTGGACGTAGTCCGTGATGTCGAACTCCGCGTCCGTGCGGCTGCCCTTGCTGAATCCGACCTGCCGGCCGTTCGCCCAGACATGGAACGCCGACTCAACGCCTTCGAACCGCAGGAGGACATGGCGTCCCTGCCAGCCAGCGGGAAGGTCGAACATCCGGCGATAGCAGCTCACCGGGTTGTTGTCGGCCGGGATCCAGGGTGGATCGGGCTTGTCCCACGGGTACTTGACGTTGGTGTAGATGGGCACACCGTAACCCTGCAGCTCGACGTTGGACGGCACGGAGATTCGGTTCCAGGCGCTGTCGTCGAAATCGCGGCGGTGGAACTCGACCGGCCGATCCGCCGGCCTGGGGGCCCAGTGGAACGCCCACGTACCGTTAAGCGTGCGATAGAAAGCCGAGTTTTCCGGTTGTCCCGTCAGTGCCGACCCTGCGTCCTCGTAGATGCACCGCACGGCGCGAGGCGCTTCGCGATGGATCCCGGTGACGCGTGGATTGAGCCACGGCGGCGTCTCCTCGGCCCGCGACACTGGCCCATCGCCCCAGACTGTGGCAATCACCGCGAAGGTGACAAAACGGCTCGGAAACGATCGACGCTTGGCCGCGCTCATCGAGTGGACTCCGGTACGAGTGTGACCCGACAGCCCGCCGGCGCCGCGGGGGTTTCCCCACACGCGCCTGCCGTGCCACCGAAGGCGATGTCGAGATTGCTGTCGGGGGTTTCGATCGTCAGGGCGTTCGCCGCCCCCGTCATCCCTCAAGACAAACGTCCTTTCGGTCGGGAGCGACCGGCAGGAAACCGCCCCGGTGGCGCGGCGGCATCGGTCGGACCTCACATGCTCATTGCCTCGCTCAGGATAGCGGATGGCGGACATCATTCAGGGTTCCATTCGAGAATCGAGATCATCTGCGGCGGAACGTCCTCGAGCGTTTCGGCATCGCCCTGGCCGACGCGCTGGGTCAATACATGCATCACGCCGCGCGCACGCCAAAGTTGGACGTCATACGCGGGCTCCCAAAGCCCGACCGAAGTCCCCGTCAAGTCCGTCACGCGCCAGGTCTTGCGCGACGGATCGTCGCACGCGGCGACGGATACGCGGCCGCCGCGGTCCGCGTCACGAAACAGCATGTAGACGCGATCGCGCGCGTCGACCGCGAGCTTCGGGCGCGAGATGGGGATGCGCTTCGTGCCGACGCCGCTCAGGCTGAACGGTGTCTTGCGTTGACCGATCTGGGCCGTGCGCCACGCCTTCCCGTCGTGCCACACGAGATGGTACTGCGGCACGTTTGTTCCCTCGGGGCGCCAATACGTCGCGATCAGGGGACGACCGTGTGAATCCACAGCCGTCGCGCACTGGTTGATGAGTTCGTGTTTCTGCGGAACGGGGCAGGCGACCTCAGCCGTGGCCGCGGTGATCGGCAGCGTGTAAAGGACGCGGTCCGAACGGGTCCAGGTGTGCCCCTGATCGGTCGAACGCGCATAGCACAGGTCGTGATTAGAGGCCACGTCGCCCGTTTCGCGCCAGCACCACGACAGGTGCCAGGCACCGGCCCCGTCGATCGCGATCTGGTTGGTGTAGGCGTTACGTTGACCCTGGCCATCGATCAGCGGGTGTTGCACGACGGACCACGCGCCGGACGCCGGGTCGTAGCGATTCAGCATCGTGTTGCCACGCCCGGACCCGCCGCTGCGATACAGGAACAGCAAACCGCCGTCCGCGAGATTGTAGAATTCGGGGTAGGTCACATGCTGCTCGTCGTGTCCAGTCATCGGCATCGGTTCGGTGAGGTCGAGCGCGCCGGGTCGCACGGATCGCGCATAGTGGAGCGGGCTGCCGTGATGGTCCCAGGCCACGTGCAGCACGCCGGCGCCATCGACCGCGATGCAGATCGTGTTGTGCGCGTCGCGGACGTCGCCCTTGTGGTCAGTGGTGTGCAACTCCCAGTCGCTGGACCCGAGCGACCGCTTGCCCAGCACCATCCGCCCCTGTTCGTCGTAGAACGCAACGTATTGCTTGTCACCGTGCGTCGTGACGGCGTGCTGGCGAAAGATGACGGCGTTGACGGCGTTGCGGGCCCATCCTCTCGCGATCGGGATCTGCCGGGTTTCGCCCGTCGGCCACGGAGGCGGAGCGGCAAACTGTCCGTCCACAGATTCCGGCAGCACGTGGATGTCGTCGCCCGCGTTGTTCGCGAAATACAGATGCGAGGGGAATGGCTTGAATGCGTCGCCGTCCGCCCGGAAGGCGCAGAACTCGGGATGCGCGTTCATCGGTCGGCGGGCGTGGCTATGATGCCGAACATTGGCGGTGGTCGGCTTCCGCACGTCGCGCCGGGCCCGCCCCCGGCCGCTGTCTGTCCAGGCGACCGTCTCGCCGGTGCCGTACGGCCGCGGCCCCGGCATCATCGGCCCGCTCGCCGGCCATGTGCCGTCGGCCGCGACGCAGGGAAAAGCCATGTCGTGGTTGTGATCCGACCGTGTTATTTCGCGGAACACCCGTCGTTCCCCCGCGTACTTGTCGCCGTGTGCGCCCCGGATTTCTCTGAGGGCAAACCAGGTTCCGCGGTAGCCGTCGTCTCTCGCGAAACCCGTCACAGGTCGTACTCCCGCGCACAGAACGGCGCACCAGCAAACGACCAGGTACACGGAGCGGTTGCGCATCGTGTTTCCTCTCAATACCGCAGGCCTTCTTGGTTCAATCCCCTGCGTCTCGCACCGTCACGACCAGCGGGGCGGCCACCCGCCGCGACCACTGCTCCAGATACTGATTCCACTCGTCCGCGCTCCCGAAATCGCCGCTGCGTGTCCAACCGGCACCAGCCCAATGCACGACCGGCCGCCCGGTTCGGGCGGTGCCGATGGCGACGAGATGATTGTCGACTTCGATCGCTTCCTTGAACACGTCGGGCGTCATCACGACACCGGTCCCCAGTTTCCCGTTTCCCGCCGGCTCCAGCGGCCCCCAGAGGGCGATCCAGGGGGCGTTCCTTCCCTTGGCGGTCAGCACGCCGGGCCGTTTGACCAGTCCGGCCGCGAAGTCGATGGCCTCGGTCGGGGGATGACAGTCGAACACCGTGTCCAGCCGCGTGAGGTTGTGCCCGGCGTCCAGGCTGAAACGTTTCGTCTCGCGCACCGTGAGACCCCCGGCATCGACCGGATCGTAGCGCAGCTCGAACATCGTGCGGACGGGGCCATCGGCCAGGATGCGCCAGGCGGCGAAGTTCTCGCCGCGGTACATCGTGCCGTTCCGCCAGATCGCCGTGCTGCCGCAGCCCAACGTCGTCCCGACCTTGAAGAGATCCGCGCCTTCTCCATGGTCGACATGGTAGTTCGCCCCGGGTTGGTACCATTTCTCGACGATGGGGTAGCGCACCCGTTTGACCCAGACATCGATGCCGTTACTGATGGTCTCCTTCCGCAACGCCGGTCCGTAGACGCGGTACGCGATGCGATCACTCTCCCAGGCCATGTCGTCCATCCGCGTAGGAACGAACTTCGCGTGGACGGGCGAAGGGTCGTTCAGTCGGCTCACCCGCGGCATGGCCTGCACGGTGAACGCACGGGTCTGTCCGGCGGCGAAATCAGCTTGAAACAACAGCGCGTCGGCCGAAGCGTCGCCGTCGTTGTCGATGACCTGTGAGAGAATCTCTCGACCGGTTACGCCATCGATCACCCGCACATGCTCCGGCGACCCGCCGCCCAGCGCCTGCTCGACGGTCGACCAGCGTAGTTCCACCGTTTCGTTTCTGCGCATCATGTCCAGCGGGTTGGCTACGTCGACCTGCACGGACGGGACGGCGACCGCCGCCGGTTCCACGATGCGCTTTCGCAACAGAGACCAGTCTCCGTCGAAGTATGCCCGATCAAGTTGGCTCATGAACGCCGCGTCGCCGCGTCGCTCGGCGAGCTCGGCCAGGTCGGCGTAGACGTAGTGGTTGAGCCAGTAGCCGTAGTGATACCGCTCGCGCAGCGATCCGGGGCGACGCATCGCAGCATAGGGGGCGACGTCCAGGCCGTTAGCCGTGGCGACGGCGATCGCCGCCTCCGCCCGGCGCCAGAGCAGCTCCGCCGATTTCCTGTGCAGCTCCTTGAAGTCCGCGTACTTCATCGACTGCGGATCGACCACCCGGCAGCGGTCGTCCAGGCCGAGAGCGGGCAATGAGACGATGCGCTCGAAGCTCTGATCCCCGTCCAGGTCGTACTCGATGCGGTCCAAAAAACCGTTGCCGTCCGCGTCCGTGTACACGATGACGGGGAATCGAGCGGGCTGATCTTTGCTGCGCGACCAGCCCTGATAGAAGTGGGCGTCCTGGTCGATGCGCCAGGCGGCCTTCTCGGCCCCGTAGAGGTGAATGCGACCGTCGAAGCGCCCGATGTAGAGCCGCCCCTTTCCGGAGTTGTCATCGTCCCACTCGCCCCTGTCTCCGCTGCAATCGCTTTGCGGATGATGGTCGAGTCCCCCCTGGTGGGCACCGACCTTGAACGGATCGCGCGGTTCGTAGAGCTCGATCCGCTCCCAGCGGTGACAGTCGTCGTCCTCGTCGAACACCAGCCAGCACCGTTTCCACTCGCCTCGCCGGAAGATCAGGTCCCACGCCGCGCCGTGATCCGGGTAGAACAGTTCGGTGATCTGGCGCCAGCGTGGATCGTAAAAGAAGCGATCGGACTCCTTCAGTCCTCGCATGCTCTTGAACGTATGCACCTGGTCGGCATAGCCGAATCCCGGGCCCTGGAAGTTCAGCGTCATGTCGAAGTCGAACTCGTTCCCGGCGGTCGAGTCGTTGTCCAGGTCCTGGGCGATGGAGACCCAGTCGATTTTCTGTGTGAACTCGACCCGCCGCATCTCGTCCGTCACCTCCCGACCATCGGCCGGCAGCGCGAAGTCATCGGTGGGGGGCTCGTGAATCTTCGGCGAGTCGCACAGCCGAATGGCCTTTTCGCTCACGCCGTCGCCGTCCTCATCGTAGAAGAGAAACGGGTTTTCCCAGTTGTACCGCAGGTCACGGATGTTGGCGGTGGCCGTGTGCATCTTGAGGAACAGGCTCGTGCCCAGGTAATCCTCGAAGAAGTGGGCGAGGCCGGAGTGTTCCCAACACTCGAGTGTGTAGTCGCTCCAGTCAATGTAGTTGAAGACGCCGTCTCCATCCACATCGACCACGATCATGTAGTGGCCGGGGCCCCAGCCGGTGTCGCTCCGCTTCGCGTTCTCCGCCACCACCTGCATGTCCGCCCGCCCATCGGCGTCCTCGTCGTTCCAGTCGATCATCAGGTCCTCCGGGCCGCCGTACGCGCCGTCACGATTGCGGTCGATCATGAGGCAGTCACTGTCGGCGTCGCCGGCGAGGTTCGTGGTGGACATGTCATCATCGTCGTCGATCCATTGAAGCGGGACGCCCTCGGCGGTGACGGCGCGCAACACGTCCGGGTCACCGTCACCGTCAAGATCCTCGTATTCCACGGCGGAACCGACCGGCGGAAGCGGCGCCCGATAGGAGCGTACGAGAGGGTCCCTCGCCGTGCCCGATGCGACGGCCGCAAGGAGGAAAACCGCGCACAGCCGCAGAACGCTCCTGTCGCCACGACACTGCGAATTCATGACGGTCTCCCAATCGGCTGGTCGTGTTCCGCCGTTATCAACGCACCACGCGTGCGTGGCCATCCGCCGTGCCCCGTTCGACTGCGGCGCCCGGAAGGCCGCCCCGGGGCGCGTGCCTCGGCCACCGGCTCCGCGCGCCTGGCGTCGCCGGTCGCGACGAGCGGAACCAGACGGAGTTCTTCGCGCTGGTCAATGATAGCCGAGTTCACGGCGTCCACCTCCCCCCACCGGGCAGTCCGTTGTGCGAGACCGGGTGCCTTACCGCCCCATCCAGCCACCGTCCACGAGCAGGATCATGCCGTGGCAATACGCGGCGGCCTCGCTCGCCAGGAAGACGGCCGGGCCCTTGAAATCGTCGGGCTGTCCCCACCGCCCGGCGGGAATGCGGGCCAGAATCTGTTTATTGCGCACCGGATCGTCCCGGAGGGCCTGGGTGTTGTCCGTCGCGACATAGCCAGGTGCGATCGCGTTCACGTTGACGCCGCGACCGGCCCACTCGTTGGCCAACGCCATGGTCAACTGTCCGATGCCGCCTTTGCTGGCCGCGTAGCCGGGCACGGTGATCCCGCCCTGAAACGTCAGCAGCGAGGCGGCGAAGAGGATCTTGCCACTACCGCGGGCGAGCATCGACCGGCCGATCTCCCGGCTGATCACGAACTGGGCATTGAGATTCACTTCCAGCACCGCGTCCCAGTCCTCGTCCGGGTGTTCAGCCGCCGGCCGCCGTCGAATCGTGCCGGCGTTGTTGACCAGGATGTCGATCCGCGGATGCTCGGCCAGCACCTGCCCGAGGAAGCGGTATAAATCGGCGCGGCTCGCGAAGTCACAGGCGTAGCCCGCAAAGCGCCGGCCAAGGGCCGTAACCGCCCGCTCGATGCGGCTGCCTTGCGGCTCCAGGTTGAAGCTCACACCGACGACGTCAGCGCCGGCTTCCGCGAGTCCCTCGGCGATGGCAAAGCCGATGCCCCGGCGGCAGCCGGTCACCAGCGCGACTTTGCCGTCCAGGCGGAATCGATCGAGGACCCCCATGATAATGCCTCCCTTCCCTGTGGCCCCGCTACCGCCGCAACAGGGCGGTCGGCAGGACGGTCGTCAGTGGCGACCAGTAGGTCGTTATGAGCAGGATGACGATCATCGCCAGCAGGAACGGCGCCAACGACCGGGTCACTTCCCCGATCCGGGCCCGGCCGACGCTGCACGCGACAAACAGCGCGATACCGACCGGTGGCGTGCTCTGCCCGATGCCCAAGGCCAGCACGAGCACGACTCCGAACTGCACCGGATCCATGCCCACGGTCTCTTTCGCGATCGGCATCAGGATCGGCACGAGCAGGATCATGGCCGGCGTCAAGTCGAGGAAGGTGCCAATAACCAGAAGAATGACCAACATCATCAGTTTCAAGACCAGTGGATTCGTGCTCACACCGAGCATGCCGCCGGCAACCTGCTGTGGAACCTGCTCCACCGTCAGCAGCCACGCGAACGGCGCGGTGGCGCCGATGCACAGCACCACGATCCCCGTGACTTTGGTCGTGTCGATCAGGGCGGTTCCAATATCGCTCGGCGTTAGTTCGCGATAGACGGCCCCACCGACGATCAGCGTCCAGATTACGGCCACGATGGCTGCTTCGGTCGGCGTAACCAGCCCGCACACGATTCCGCCGAGCACCCAGACGATGGTGAGCAGCGGCAGGATGGCGCGGACGAACGCTCGACCGACGTTGGCCAGGCTTGTGTCCGACGTGGCGAGCGAATGTCTCTGCACGCGAGCGATGACATAGGCTGCTCCCATCAGCGCCAGTCCAATGGCAATCCCGGGCATGACGCCGCCGAGAAACAGTTCACCGATCGAGATGCCTCCGATCACGCCCAGGAGCACGAACGGTACGCTCGGTGGAATGATGATTCCGATCGACCCGGCCGTGGCCTGGAGGCCCGTGGCGGCCCCGCGGGAAAAGCCGCTCCGGATCATCGCGGGGATGAGCACGATGCCGATCGCCGCCGTTGTGGCGGCGGTTGAGCCGGATACCGCGGCGAACAGCATGCACGAAACCACGCTGACCATCGCCACACCGCCGTGTACACGCCCGACGATGGACCGGGCCAGCCCGATCAGTCGATCCGACATGCCGCCTTTGCTCATCAGGCTGCCGGCCAGCACGAAGAACGGCACGGCCAGCAGGGGAAAGCTGCTGGTCGCACTGAAGAGCTTCAGCGGGATCAGGTCCAGACTGAACTGGCTGAAGCCGATGATGGCGGCCGCCGCGGCCAGCACCAGCGCCACGGAGATCGGTACGCCGAGCACCAGCATGATCACAAAACAGATCAGCAGTACCTGGATCAGCGGACTCACGGCCGCGCCTCCGCCTCCTGCCGCGGGGTCCACGTCGCCCGCGATTTCCACCAGCGAGCCATTGCTTCCGCTGTGCGAACCAGCATCAATCCGCCGCCGAACGGCACCGAGGCGTATAACCAGGTCCGCGGAATCTCCAGGACCGCGGTGGTCACGTTCCAGGCCCCGATCGCCAGGCGGGCGCCGTATCCAATCAGCAGTATGCAGAACATCAGAACCAGAACGAGCACGCCGCCCTGCACGATTCGCCGCCAAGAGCCGGGCAGCCGTTCCACTACCACGTCGAGAGCGAAATGTTCGTTCCGCTTCAAAGCCAGCGCAGCACCGACGAACACCAGCCATGCGAACAGCAGTGTCGCCATCTCTTCGGTCCACGCGGGCGGCGAGGCCAGCAGGTAGCGCCCGGCCACCTGAACCGCCGCGACGATGCACATCCCTGCGAGCAGCGTCGCGCCCGCAAGTTCCTCCAGGTGCGCGCAGAGTCTACGGATTGCCGTCATCGTCATCCTGATCTCGAATCTGCCTGAGCAGTTCGCCGAAGGAATCGCCGTACCTGGCCACGAACGCGTCATAAAAGCCGGCGAATCGGCTGGAGAACGCCTCGACGTCGACTTCGTTGAAGACCATCCCTGCTTTTTCGAGTCGGGTGATCGCCTGCGCTTCGTCTTTCCGCCAGAGGGTGCGCTGGTAATCCCGCGTCTCGGCGGCGGCCTGATCGACCGCTCGCTTCATCTCGTCCGGAAGACCCTCGTACCACGGCCTGGACATGACGAGGATGTCAGGGATCGCGACGTGCCGTGTCCAGGCGAAGTGCCGGCAGCCGGTCTCGTGCATCGAAAACGTCAGACACGTGGACGCGTTGTTCTCCCACCCGTCGATCACGCCCGTCTGCAGCGCGCCATACACCTCGCCCTGGCTCATGGGCACGGCGGTCGCCCCCAGCCGCTCGACGGCCGCTCGCAACGCGTTCGAGTCCATCACGCGGATTTTCAATCCCGCCAGGTCGTCCGGCGTGCGGATCGGCCCCGTTTTTGTCATCACGCTACGCGAACCGGCGTCCAGGTACGCGGCGGCGACGAGGTCGATCCCCGCGATGCGTTCGCGGATTGTCCGGCCGACCGGGCCGTCGAGAACGGCGTACCGGTGCTCGTTGTCGCGAAACACGAATGGCATCACCAGGACGTTGAGCTCGGGCACATGCTGGGCCAGCGGCGCCGCGGAAACGACGGCGGCTTCGACATTGCCGCTCTGGCAGCCGGCGATGAGTTCGCTCGCGCTGCCGAGCTGGCTGTTGGGAAACAGACGCACCTCCAGCTTCCCGTCCGACAGCGCCTCGACGCGCTGCTTGAAGACCACCATCGCCCGGGCCGTCGGGTGCTCATCGGGCAGCACGTGACCGATTTTCATGACTCGCCGACCCGGCTCCTTCTTGCTGCAACCGGGGAGTCCGACAAACGCCGTACTCGTTACCAGACCAGCAAGGATCGCCGCCGCCCGCCAACCGAAACCCGCCATGTGGTCAACTCCCGCGAGTGCTCCAACGTCTCAGCGCAGGGCGTCGATTCCCACGCCGTCCATGTCTGTGAAAGCCTGGTTCTCACCGCCCATGCCCCAGATGAACGCGTAATTCGTGGTCCCGACGCCGCTGTGAACGGACCAGCTCGGGGAGAGAACCGCGCAGCGGTCCGGCACGCACAAATGGCGTGTCTCCTCCGGACGGCCGAGAAGATGGAACACGCGATGTTCCGAGGGTATATTGAAATACGTGTAGATCTCGGTGCGCCGCGGGTGGGTGTGGGC
>CAZBUJ010000016.1:0-78003 GCA_964495075.1 uncultured Phycisphaeraceae bacterium | reverse complement strand
GCGGCGATGAGCCGCCGGGCTCCCGGCCATTTGGCGAATGGCGAGGGGCAAGTAGCGAACAGCGAATGACGAGGGCGATGGCGCAAGCAGGCAGCGAGCGGCCGACGGCGCGGAGGAGCGGCGGGGTTCCTTGTTCGTATGCCCCCGCTGTTCTGCTCAACCGTTTTCCGCGCCGCCGGGGGCCGGGGCGGGTCCTTCGTGCCCTTTTTGGGCGCGAATCCGGTCCCGCTCACTTTCCGTGCTCTCGCCGTCCGCCCGAAAAAACCGCCGTTCTGCGCCGCCCGCGACCCCCGCCAACCGTGATACCAGGTCCAGGGGCTCGCTTCTAAGCGCCGTGTCCGGCCAAGCCGATAGGGTCGAGAGTGTGGAGCGTTCGTGCTGGCAGGCCGACGCTCGTTCGTCCGATACACAGGCATCGGCCGGCGCTGACTCGTCGTACTCGCTCGACCGGCCCGAAGCTCAGCTTGGAAAGGAACCGCGATGAAGGGGTATCGAACAACGACGGCGGTGTTTGCCATGGTGGGCTTGGTGGGCTTCGTGGGGCCGGGATCGGCACAGGCGGTGGAACTGACAATCACCAACCTCACGCCGCAGTGCGGCCAGGTGACGGTCGAGCCGGACCTTGACGACTATGTCCCCGGCACGGTCGTCACCTTGACCGGTGCCGCCTTGGACGGCTACGTGGTCGAACTCTGGGACGGTAACGATGGTGAGATCATCGCGTACTACGAGGACACGATCGTCATCGAGATCGAGGACGACACCCACTTCGACGTGACGTTCGGACCGCCCCAGGAATTCGAGATCACGTTCGTCGTCGAACCGACCGGGGCCGGCATCATCCTCGCGGACCCGGATCCCGGGGCGTACGTGCAGGGAACGCAAGTCACCCTGTCGGCCCTCGCCAGCGACGGCTACGCGTTCAGCCACTGGGACGGCGACGTACTCGAAAACGTCTCCGAGACCGAGGTGACCGTCACCGTTGAACGCGACATGGATGTCGTCGCCGTTTTCGATGCCGCGGCCAGCGTCGACTCGGGGTACAACGACGATTCCGACAACTTCACGGACCCGCCCGAGACCGGTCCCTGTGGTGTTTTCGGACCTGCGGCGCTGGCCCTCACTTTCTTCGCCATGCTCACCTGGAAACTGCGCCGTTGACCCGGGCGGCCCGGGGTCGTCGATCACGAACACCAGGCCCGGCGGACCCCGCGTCCGCCGGCCTTTTCGGCCGCCGCCGGACCGACCCGTCGGACCTGGCAGACGTATCCAACCCGTCGATCACGTCTCCCGATCACCAGGGCCACGCATTCCCGGACCTTGGGCGGAGCCCGACCGCCCGCATTGACATCGGCCGGCCCCCCTCCATTTAATCAGCACGGGTGCGAAGGAGGTGCCGCCCGCCGGCGGCGAAAACGAGGGGGAAGAAGCCGTGAAGGTACTGCGCTTAGGACGCGTACCGGGATGGGTCCAACCGCTCATCATCGGTTGCATCACCATCATGCTCTGTGGTTGCGGAGCCGTGTCGACGGGTGGCACCGGTACCCCGTCCAACGGCGAAAGCGTCTTGTCATCCACGTCGGAGCGGCCGCTGCCGCCGCCGGTGTGCGACAACGCACCGGCCACCAACCGCGACGCCTCAACGCTCATCGTGCTTGACTGGGACGGGGGCGTGAACCCGCTCGATCCGACCATCGATATCAACCCGCTCAACCCGCTCGACCTGCCGATCTACAGCGGCGTTACCACGGCCGACGATGCGGAAGCGTTCAAGGAGGCCGTCCGGCTGCGGATCGAAGAAATCCTGTGCGATCTGGATCCGGTGGACATGCGAGTGATCCTCGGCGTGGCCGACGACTACCCCGGCGCGACGCGGGTCTACCTGACCATTGACCTGGCGCCGTCCGACGGCAATCAGGCCGGACAGGCCGACTACGACCCGTGCAACCGGCACGTGGACGATCGTGCCATCATTTGGGGCGGCCGGTTCGTCGAGGCCGCGGGCGCCGGCTGGTCGCGCGAGGCGTGGGTGAACATGCTCGCCAACGTGACCACGCACGAGATCGGGCACACGCTCGGTTTCGCGCATCCGGACCAACTGGGGATCATGATCGATCCCGACGAGGCGCACCGGGCGATCATGTTGTCCTCGCATAAGATCCCGGACCTGGCCGCCCCACAGGTGTTTCTAATCTCGCAGAACACCTGCGCCGAGCCCATCGGCGTGCCCGGATCGGGCGTTCGCTACCAGATCACCGGGGCCGACGTGCGGTCCTTTGATCCGAAAACGGCACGCACGTTGGGGGCGGCGGACGGTGAGGACGACGGCTGCCCCGTGCTGACCTGCCCGCAGAGCCACGAATCCGAAGACGCGGCCCTGCGCTACTAGCCCGCAAGTCCGCCGGGCGGTTCGCCCGTAGTGACCGCTCTCGATTTCGGGTATGATCCCGGCGACGCGTCGCGCCCGCCGAGACCGTCCGTGCGAGCGCGCAAGATTCGCCTTCTCCCTTGCTGGGTCCCGACCTGCGTCATGACCACGGCCGAGACGCCCCCATCGCCGGACGCCTGCCCGCTGGCGATCTGCAAAGCATTGCAGGGCCCCGTCGATCGGCTCCTCTCGCGCGAGTGGTTGCTGACCAACGGCCGCGGCGGGTTCGCCTCCGGAACGGTCATCGGTTGCCCGACCCGGAAGTACCACGGTTGGCTGATCGGCGCGCGACGACCGCCGTCGGACCGCTTCCTCCTGCTGGCCGGCGTGATCGATCGCCTCCGCGTGGGGGAGACCCTGCTCGACCTCGCGACCTGGGAGTTCAATCACGGGCTGGAACCCGGCGGTTATGCCGCGCTCAAAGAGTTCGACTGCATCACCGCCGCGCCCGACCCGTGGGTCCAGTGGACGTTCGTGCACGGGCCGATCGAGGTTCGCCGGCGGCTGACCATGATCTCCGACCGACCTGCGATCCGCGTCCGCTACGACGTGACCGCGCCGGCCAGTCGACGCGCAGTGCTGGAGGTGGCGCCGCTTCTCGCGATGCGCGACGTCCACGGCCTGCGACGCCAGGCGGCCTACGAACCATGGGACACCCACAGCGACGGGCACTGGCTGTGGGCGCAGGACCGCGCCGAGCCCGACGTGACGCTGGTCATGCTCCCACGCCGCGGCGAAGGGCTCTCGCCCGCCCGGTTCGCCGTGGAGATGGTGTGGTGGCACAACATCCGCTATCGCACCGAACTTACCCGCGAGTACCTCGGCGGCGAGGACCTTCAGCGGACCGGCACGTTCCGGACCACGGGCCAAGGCAGCCTGTCCGTCGAGTTCGTCGCCACCGGTTTCGCGACGAGCCCGGCCGAGGCCACTGAAGCGGCCGATGCGTATCTCGCCCCGCCGTCGGAGTACATGCCTGCCCGCAAGGCGCGACCCGACGATCCGATCCGCCAGTCCCTGGTCGTCGCCACGGAGGCGTTCGTGGTGCGCCGCGCCGCGCCCGACCAGCGCGACCAGGCGACGATCATTGCCGGCTACCCCTGGTTCGGGGACTGGGGGCGCGATGCGTTCGTCTCGCTGGAGGGACTGCTGCTGCGTACCGGCCGCCTCGACGAGGCTTGTCAGGTGCTGCGCACCTTCGCCGGCGTTCAGCGCAACGGCCTGATCCCCAATCGGTTCGACGACTACGGCGGCGACTGCGAGTATAACAGCGTCGACGCGTCGCTCTGGTTCATCCACGCCGCCGACGCCTATCTCGCTGCCGGCGGGGCGCCGGAGGGGTGGTCGTCGTTCATCGGGCCGGCCGCCCGCAACATCGTCGACTCGTTCGTCGCCGGCACCGACCACGACATCCAGGTGACCGATCAGGGCCTGCTGCGATGCGGCAACCCGGACGTGCAGATCACGTGGATGGACGCCCGGTGCGACGGCGTGGTCGTCACGCCGCGACACGGAATGCCGGTCGAGGTCAACGCGTTGTGGTACCACGCGCTGCGCATCCTCGAAGGCCGCTTCGTGGGCGACGATTCGAGCATGGCCATGCGATGCAAGTCGCTGGCTGACCTCGCGCTGCTGAATTTCGAGCGTGTGTTCTGGAACGAAGACGCCGGCTGCCTGTATGATTGCGTCCGCGGCGATGAACGGGACGCTTCGATGCGTCCCAACCAGGTATTCGCGGTGAGTCTCGCCCACTCCCCGTTGTCCCGCGACCGGCAGGCGGCGGTGCTGGAGTCTGTTGGCGAGCGACTGTTGACGCCGTACGGATTGCGGAGTCTCGCCCCGGGCGATCCGCGCTACATCGGCCGGTACAGTGGCGTGCGCCCGGTGCGTGACCGGGCGTATCACAACGGCACGGTCTGGTCGTGGCTCATGGGGCCGTTCGTGGAAGCCCACCTGCGGGCCCACGACTTTTCGGCGGATTCGAAGGCGCAGGCGCGGCGGTGGCTGCAACCGCTGCTCGACCATATGGGCGAAGCGTGCATGGGATCGATCAGTGAGGTTTTCGACGGTGATCCGCCCCACGCCCCGCGGGGCTGCGTGGCCCAGGCGTGGAGCGTGGCGGAACTCCTGCGGATCTGGGATCTCATCCACGAGCCGTAGGGTGGAGGCCGTCGGCGGGCGATGGCCCCCGCACCCGCGCGTCGGCGGGCCCGGTTCTTTTTTCCGGTGTTCATGACTGAGACGACCACGTTGACCGACCAGACATTGTGGCAAGTGCACGTAGTGCCGCGCGGTGACGACGTCGACCCGCTCGGGCGCCGGTGCCTGTCGGAGATTCGACAGATCCCCTCGCTCGCCCATATCGAACGGGTGCGGGCGAGCGATCTCTACTTCCTCGAGGGCGGCCTGAAGCGAGACGACGTGGAGAGCATAGGGCGGCATCTGCTGGCCGATCCCGTCGCCCAGGTGTTCCGCGTCTCGGAAGGGATGACCCAGCGCGACCCTAACGAGATCGCCATCGAGGTGCACTATCTCCCCGGCGTGATGGACCCGGTGGCCCTGAGCACCGCCCAGGCGGTGGCGGACCTGCTGCGATGCCGTCGCGGGCCGGAGGTGGCGGCGCATGTCGATGTCCGGACGGCCCGGCGGTTCGTGATCGACGGCGCGGCCGGCGTTGACGACCTGGAACGCATCGCCCGGCGCGTGCTCGCCAACGACTGCATCCAGGCCGCGTACCTGCAGGGATTCGGGCGGTCGGACCCGTTGCCGGGCGCGTTCCCCGTGGCCCCCGAGTTGCCCGTCGACGTACGCACCGTGCCAATCCGATCGCTTACAGGTGATGGGCTGATGGCACTGTCACGCGACGCCCACCTCTTCCTGTCGCTGGAGGAGATGGAAGCGATCCGCGATCACTACGTCGCCGCCGACCGCGACCCCACCGACCTCGAACTGGAGACCCTCGCCCAGACGTGGTCGGAACACTGCGTCCACAAAACGCTGAAGAGCGCGGTGGTCTATCGCGGCGCCGACTTCGGCCGCGACGGGCACGTGGTGGTCGAGTTCGACAACCTGCTCAAGTCGACCATCGGCGAAGCGACCCGGCGCCTGGACCGTAACTGGTGCCTGTCGGTGTTCGAAGACAACGCCGGGGTCGTGGCCTTCGATGACGAGTATGGCGTGGCCTTCAAGGTCGAAACGCACAACCACCCGTCGGCCATCGAGCCGTACGGCGGGGCGGCCACCGGCATCGGCGGGTGCATCCGCGACATCCTCGGCTGTGGGCTCGGGGCCAAGCCCATCGCCAACACCGACGTGTTCTGCTTCGCGTCCCCGGACTTCCCCGACGAACGATTGCCCAAGGGCGTGCTGCACCCGCGACGGATTTTCCGCGGCGTGGTCAGCGGGGTGCGGGACTACGGCAACCGGATGGGGATCCCCACCGTCAACGGGGCGATCTACTTCGACGAACGCTACCTGGCCAACCCGCTGGTCTTCTGCGGCTGCGTGGGGATCATCCCCCGCAACCGGATCGCCAAGCGCCCGCGGCCCGGGGACCGCATCGTGGTGGCCGGCGGTCGCACCGGCCGCGATGGCATTCATGGGGCCACCTTCTCCTCCGCCGAACTGACCGACACCCACGCCGACGAGTTCTCGCACGCCGTCCAGATCGGCAACGCGATCGAGGAGAAGAAAGTCCTCGATGCCCAACTGCTGGCCCGGGACCATCCGGACGGCTGTCTCTACCACGCCGTGACCGACTGCGGGGCGGGCGGGCTGAGCAGCGCCATCGGCGAGATGGGCGAGTCAACGGGGGCGGTGGTCGACCTCGAACACGTGCCGCTGAAATACGCCGGTCTGCGCTACGACGAGATCTGGATCTCCGAAGCCCAGGAACGCATGGTCTTCGCCGTGCCGCCCGACCGGCTCGAAACCATGCTGAAGACGTTCCGCGACGAGCACGTGGAGGCCACCGTGGTGGGCGAGTTCACCGACGACGCGGTCCTCCGCGTTCGGTATCACGGCCAGACGGTGGGCGAGCTGGACATGCCGTTTCTGCATCATGGCCTGCCGAAACGGACGCGCGACGCGATCTGGGAACCGCGGGCGAAAGCGACGCCCGCGCCCGAGCCGGTGGAGCCCGACCTCGGCCGGCGACTGCTGGCCGCGCTGGCCGCCCCCAACGTGGCGTCGAAGCAGTGGGTCATCCACCAGTATGACCACGAAGTACAGGGCGCGAGCGTCATCAAGCCGTTGTGCGGACCGCGCCAGGGTCCCTCGGACGCGGCGGTGCTGCGACCGCGCCTGTCCTCGCGGCGGGGCATCGCCCTGGCCTGCGGTCTGTGCCCCCACCGCAGTGACGACGATCCCTACTGGATGGCCGTCGCCGCGGTCGACGAAGCGCTGCGCAACGCGGTGTGTGTCGGGGCGGACCCGCGACACACGTCGATCCTCGACAACTTCTGCTGGGGCGCGGTCGACACGCCGGAAGCGATGGGTGCCCTCGTCCGGGCGTGCAAAGGCGCGCACGATGCAGCCGTCGCCTTCGCCCTGCCGTTTATCTCGGGTAAGGACTCGTTGAACAACCAGTTCGCCCAGAGCGAGGCCGAGGCGGGCCGCTGCGGACTGCCCCCGCGGCTCACCATCCCGGACACCTTGCTCATCAGCGCGATGGGCATGGTGGCGGACGTGTCACGCTGTGTCACGATGGACTTCAAGCAGCCGGGCTCGATCCTGGCCGTGGTCTCGGCCCCGGCCGACGCGGTCGGCCTGGACACCGCGGGCCGGCTTCACCACGCCGTGGCCGACTGGATCGCCGCCGGGCATGCCCGGGCCGCGCATGACGTGAGCGACGGCGGGCTCGCGGTGGCCCTGGCGGAGATGGCCATCGCGTCCGGATACGGGGCCGACGTGTCGCTCGACGCCTGGGGCGCGGACGAGCCGGCCGGGCTGCTGTTTGACGAACCGTTGACGACCTATGTGGTAGAGTGTCAAGCTGCGGCACTCGATGAATTGCACGTGCCGGACGCCGCCGTCGCCGTGCTGGGCGAGGTGGTCCAGGCCCCGCGACTGACCGTGGCGGCCGCCGGCCGATCGCTCATCGAAGCGGCCCTCGCGGACCTGGATCGGGCATGGCGGTCGCTCGAGCCCTGACGGCTCGGCGGCGCAGCGGAGAAACCACCGTGACGCGGGTGCGAGTCATCGTTGTTCGGACGGCCGGGATCAACTGCGATCGGGAAACGGTACATGCCTGGCAACTGGCCGGCGCCGACCCGGAGCTGGTCCACGTCGATCGGCTCGTCGAAGCGCCGGGCCGCCTGGACCAGGCCCAGATCCTGACCGTGCCCGGCGGGTTCAGCTACGGCGACGACATCGCCGCCGGCATAATACTCGCCAACCAGTTCCGGCACCATCTGATGGATGCGTTGTACCGGTTCCTCGAGAAAGGGAAGCTCGTGCTCGGCATCTGCAACGGGTTCCAGGTGTTGCTCAAAGCCGGGCTGCTCCCCGGCTGGGACGGCCCGCCGCAGGTTACGCTCACCTTCAACGACTCGTCGCGCTTTGAGGCCCGGTGGGTCCGCCTGAGGGTCGACTCGGAGCGGTGCTGCTTCCTGCCCCGCGAAACCACCCTGCGACTGCCCGTCGCCCACGCGGAAGGCAAGATCGTCGTGCGGGACGACCACACGCTGACCACACTGCGGAACGACGGACACATCGCGCTCCGCTACGTGGACCCCCCGCACGAGGCGCCGAGCTACCCGGCGGACCCCAACGGTAGCGTCGATCACATTGCCGCCCTGACCGACCGCACCGGGCAGGTCCTCGGACTGATGCCGCACCCGGAGCGATTCGTCGACCCGACGCACGATCCCGTGTGGACGCGGGGAAGCGGCGGCGAACCGGACGGGCTGATCGTGTTCCGATCGGCCGTGGCTCGTTTTTAGTAGCTTCGCCAGCGGAGGTACGCGTCGCCCGCCGCCGTGGGCGGCACCGAGATCATGCGCATCGCCCGTGCTGCCATCCTGCTGATCCTGCTGGCGCTCGTCATCGCCGCGCACCGACAGGTGGGGCAGGCCGGCTCGCCACCGCCGGAAGATCGGTACGGACTGCTGACGCTGACGCCGGCCCTCGTCGCGATCGGGTTGGCCGTCGTGACCCGCCAGGTGCTGCCCTCCCTCGCCCTCGGCGTGGCGGTTGCATCGTTCATGCTGGTGCCGTGCCTCTCTCCCGAGGCGAGGTACGGGGCCCAGTGGACCTGGGTCGCCGGTCTGCGGGTGGCCGTCGAGACCTTCGTGGTCGGGGCCATGACCGACGCCGACCACATCAAAATCATCGTCTTCACCCTCGCCATCGGTGGCATGGTGGGCGTCATCAACGCCAATGGCGGCACCGCGTCGCTGATCCATCGCGTTTCCCGGGGGGCCACCGGTCGGCGAGCCGGGCAACTGGTCGCCTGGCTGGCCGGCTGGATTGTCTTCTTCGACGACTACGCCAACAGCATGATTGTCGGCCCGACCATGAAGCCGGTGTTCGACCGGCTTGGGATCTCGCGGGCCAAGCTGGCCTACGTGGTGGATTCAACGGCGGCCCCCGTCGCCTCCATCGCGCTAGTGGGGACCTGGATCGGCGCCGAGGTGGGCTACATCCAGGCCGGGCTGAATCGGCTTGAGGCCGTCGGCATGCCGGCCTGCCTGGTCAACGTCACCGCGTACGAGTCCTTTCTGTACAGCCTCCCCCACCGGTTCTATCCGATCCTGGCCCTGCTGCTGGTCGGCATGATCGCCCTGACCGGTCGGGATTTCGGCCCGATGGCCCGCGCCGAACGCCGGGCACGCCAGGCCCGCGCCGCCGACGCCGACCCAGTTCAGTCCGCCGCGGTCAGGCCGTGGTGGCTGGCCGGCGTGCCCGTGCTGGTACTCATCATCGGGACCATCGGTATCGTCATCGCCACCGGCCTGAGCGAAGTGCCAGCCGATAGCACGGACCGAATCCGGGACGTGCTGACCAATGCCGATCCGTACGCCTCCATCCTCTACGCCGCCCTGGCCTCCCTCGCCGTCGCGGTCGGGCTTGGCGTCGCGTCACGCGTCGCGCCGATGAAGACCGGGCTCGACGCCGCCATGGACGGGATGGGCACCATGCTGCCGGCCATCGTGGTCCTCGTGCTGGCCTGGGCCCTGTCCGCGTCCACGCAGGCCCTGCACCTCGGCGCGGTGGCCAGCGAATTCCTGCAGCGATCCGAGGTCGGCGTGACCTGGCTGCCGTTGTGGATCTTCGTGGCCGCCGCCGGTGTGTCCCTGGCCACCGGCACCTCGTGGGGCACGATGGCCATCCTCTGCCCGGTGGCGGTCGAAGTGGTCGGCCGGCTGGTGGCGGACCTGCCCGCCGACACCGGCTTGAACGTGTTCTACGCGTCCGTGGGGGCCGTGCTGGCCGGGGCGGTCTTCGGCGACCACTGCTCGCCGATCAGCGACACGACCGTCCTGTCGGCGGCGGCCAGCGGCTGCCGCCTCGAAGAGCACGTTTGGACCCAAGCCCCGTACGCCGCGGTGGCGGCGGTGGTGGCCATGGTCGCCGGCAACCTGCTGTGCAGCGTCCTCGGTGCACCGGTGTGGATCGGGTTGGGGCTCGGCAGCGCGTGTCTCGCCGCCGTCGTCTACGTGGCCGGCCGCCCCATCGAAGTCGACCGATGACAGCGGGCCGGGAGGGCGGCTGGGGGTCCGCCGTTACGGCGGCGCATCGTTCATGTCGAGCAACGCGTGTACGAGATCATCGAAGTAGCGATCGCACGCCGGCTCGAACTCGAGCGTGTGCCGGGCCTCCTCGTAGGCGGTGATCCGCACCGAAGGCCAGTTGATCTCCCGGATGAACTGTCGCGTCTTCGCGTTGTCGATGATCCGTTCGTGATCGGCGAGAAACACGTGCAGCGGCACCGGCGCCGCCGAAGGGAGTTTCTGGGCCGTTCGGTCCAGGCGCCGCGAGGCGAGAAAGAACTGCGCCGTGGCCTGGTGCAGTTGCAGTTCGTCGTGCTTGAGCCATTCGATCCAGGTCGGGTCGCTCGTGAACAGAGCCGGGTCGTTCAGGGGAATATCGAAGCGGCGGTGGGGGCTCGAGATCATCGACCAGCCGATCCGCATCTTGTCGACGGCGGGTACGTCAACCACCGGGAACAGCCCCGGCGTCACGAGGGTCAGGCTCCGAATGCCGCTCGAATCCGTCGCGTGCATGGCGGCCGCCAGTTTGCCGCCCCAACTCACCCCGACGACGTGGTTCTTCGATGCCCCGGTCTTCCGGGCCAGGGCCGCCAGGTATCGAAACGCATCGTCGAGTAGCTGCCGTGGGGATTCGGCATCACCGCGGGCCACCGGGTTGCGGCCGGAGCCGCGGCGGTCCGGTTGCAGGACGGTGAAACCCGCCCCGCACAACCGCTGGGCGGACGCTTCATACCAGCCACAATGCGATTGAATCCCGTGCAGGTAGAGTACGCCCCCGATGCTCTTCGTCGGTTCCCAGCACCGGGCGTAGGCGGAATACCCGTCGGAGAGCGGAATGTACAGCTCGTCGAATGGCGCCATCTCGCGAGATCGTACCCGCGACCCGCCGGTGATTCACGCGGGAAATATGTGTCTGGCCGCGGAAGGATTGCTAGAATGTCCGGGACACCCGGCGCGGCGAGGGAGCAACGAATGGCCGATTCGAACATCGACGTGATCAAGGTGGTCAAGCAATACCTGCGCACCGATCTCCAGTTCGGCGTGCGGGCCGTGCCGGTTACGTGGACGGCGGCGGGTCCGGTCGCGCACGAGGCGGCGGTCGATGACGGACAGGCGGACGCCCTGCGCGATCTCGACGAGCACCAGGTCCGGGTGTGCACGAAGTGCGGCTTGGCCGAGACGCGAATCAACACCGTCTTCGGACAGGGCAATCCCGACGCTCGCCTGGTGTTCGTGGGCGAGGCCCCGGGCGCGGAGGAGGATCGTCAGGGCCTTGCTTTCGTCGGTCGGGCCGGACAGTTGCTGACCCGCATGATCGCCGCCATGGGTCTGACCCGGGAAGACGTCTTCATCTGCAACGTGCTCAAATGCCGCCCGCCCGAGAACCGGGACCCTGCCCCCGACGAGATCGCCGCGTGCAGCCCGTACCTGCTCCAGCAACTCCTCACCATCCAGCCCGAGGTGATCGTCGCCCTCGGGGCCCCGGCGGCGCGAACCCTGCTCCAGACCAGGGAATCGATCGGGCGACTCCGCGGTCGGTTTCACGATTATTACCCGTCGGGCTCGGCCCTCGTCGGTGACGCCGTTCCGTTGATGCCGACCTATCACCCCGCGTATCTGCTGCGAAACCCGGCGGACAAGGCCAAGACTTGGCAGGATCTACAGAAGGTCATGGCGCTGCTGGGTCTCGCGCCGCCCTCGCGCTGACCCCCGCGTCGCCACGGCCTACATGGGCTGAATCGTGCTGTCGCTGTCCCGCGGACCGGCGTCGCTCACGGGGATGGTGACGGTGAAGGTCGTGCCCTCGCCGGGGGTGCTGTTGACTTCGATCGTGCCCCGCATTTCGTGGACCACCTTCTTCGCGGCGGCCAGGCCCAGCCCCGTGCCCCCGTGGCCCTTCGTCGAGTGGAACGCATCGAAGATGAGGGCGAGCCGATCGTCCGGTATGCCGCCGCCGTTGTCGCTCACCTTGACTTGCACGTAGCCGCCCGACGAGGCGAAGGAGGACTCCACCGTCACCCGTCCCCCCTCGTTCGGACACGCCTCGATCGCGTTGTTCACGATGTTCAACAGGACGTGATGGACGCCTTCGGTGTCCAACGGAACGGCCGGCATGTCGTCGAGGTCGGTCAGCAACATCACCTGCTTGTCGTCCGCCGCACTGACCGTCAGTTGCACCACGTCCTCGATAATCTTGTTTAGCTGCGTCACCTCCACCACCGGTCGCCGGTCCTTGCTGAACGTCAGCATGTTGGTGGTCAGCAGCAGCGTCCGGTCGACGTTGCGCTTGAGGATCTTCCAGCCCTGGGCCACGTTGGCCATGTTCTCCCGTCGCAGGCCCATCTCGATGACGTCCGCGCCGCTGCCCAGGCCCTGGGCGATGTTGCGGATGTAGTGGGACAGGTAGGCCACCGTCTGGCCCACCGCCGCCATGCGCTCGTGCTGCATGCGCGATTCGAGCAGCCGGATGTTCTCGATGGCCATCCCCGCCAGTCGGCCGATGGCGCTGACCAGCCGCAACTGGTCGTGCGTGTACACGTGCTTGAGCATCGCGCAGTCGACGTGAATCACCCCCTTCACTTCGTCGTGGGTGGGGATGGGCACGCAGATGATGCTGCGCAACCCCAGGTCGTGAATGCTGCCCTTGCCCGCCTCCGCGGCGAACCGCGGGTCGGCCATCGCATTGGCGCACAGGATCCCCTCGTTCGCGCTGATCACATGGTTGACGATGGTCTTGGAGGCCGTGATCTTCGCACGCTCGCGGCGGTCGCGCGTCCGGTACCGCACCACCTGCGGCTCAAACTCGCCGCTCTCCGGGTCGCGGAGCAGGATGAATACACGATCCACCGGGAGATGGTCGTACAGGATGTCACTGACGTGCTCCAGGAACTCGTCCAGCGACGTCACCTGGCCGATGACTTCCGCGATGCGAAACATGACGTTCCACGCGTGCACCGCGTCCGCCGTCTCCGGCGTGGCGAGAATGACGCTGTCCTCGGCCGAACTCACCGCTGACAGGATGGAGGAGTCCATCATCGGCCGGCTCGACTCCAGGTCCACCAGCGCCCCGGCCCCCGCCGGACCGCTGAAACGCTGGACCGAGTCGTCGCCGCTGAACACCATCAAGGTGCTGCCCACCTTGATCTGGTCGCCGTGCCTGATGGCGGTGGGCATCTGGATCCGCACGCCGTTGAGCAGCGTGCCGTTGGAGCTGCCCCGGTCCACCAGCTTCCACTGACCCTCTTCCAACACCACCTCGGCGTGCTGCCGTGACACCGTGTTGTCATTCAGGTGGACCGCGTCGGACGACCGCCCGATGACGTTCAACTCGTCGGTGATCTGAAAGGTCTGGCCCTTGTCCGGGCCGCGTAGTACGTGAAGCGTGGGCACGGCGCACGTCCCGTCCGTTGCTCTTTTGACTGTCATGCCCGACAGGTCGCGGGCAGGGAAGCAATCCGGATTATGAATGGAATCCCCACTTGATGCTACGGACCGCGGTCCGGCGTGTCAAATGGGCCGCCGGCCAGCCGCGCTTCATGACCCCAACGGACCCGACCCGGCCCGGCGCACGCCAGCGCGGGTGACCGGCCCGTACGGGGGCTTACGGTCGACGTAGGTCGAACTCCGCCACCAGCGGGTTGTGATCCGACCCGATTGTCGCCTCCGAGCCGGCTACGATGCGCGTCGAGTCGGCCCGAAGACAACCGGCCAGGGCCGGCGAACACAGCACGAAATCTATCTGCGACCGGTGCGGCTCCCGGTTGTACGTGATCCGGTCAGCCGCGGCGAGCCGGTCCGTGGCCGGCCGCAACGCACCCGCGCCGGTCCCGATGATCGTCTTAATCGGCTCACTGTCGATCGTGTCGTTGAAGTCGCCGCAGATCACGAACCGGGCCGTACTCCGTTCCGCCAGCAGCGCATCGCAGATCCGGCGGATCGCCCGTGCCTCGCCCAGGCGGATCGGCAGGGACGCCTCGGGCACGCCCCCCTTGCTCTTCAAGTGCACGACGAACATATCGAACGGTTGCACGCCCGGCGGCTCGATGCGGGCTCGCAGTAGGTCCCGGCGGAATGACATCGGCTTCCCCTCGCCGTCGGGAAACGCGAGGTGACGGTGCGACGTGACCGGACCGACGGGGAACCGCGACAGGATCGCCACGTCGATGCCGCGATGATCGTTGCCTTCCAACAGAACGACCTCGTTGTACCCCATGTCCGGCAACAGCAGATCGACGAACCGCTGCAGGTAGAACCGGTTCTCCACCTCCTGCAGGGCGACCACGTCCGCGTCCATCTGCCGGATGGTGGCCTCCACTTTCTCGATCGCCTCGCGCGGTTTGGCCGGCGTGCCTTCGTCGTCGTGATACGGGTCGTCTTCCCCGTCAAACAGGTTTAGGATGTTGAAGGTGGCGATGCGCGCCACGCCGTCGAACTTGCGCCGGGTCGCGGCGACGGCCGGCCGCCGCGGCGCGGGCGTGGGAAACCCGTCGGTGAGCACGGTGATCTGGTCGGGTCCCGCAACCATGATCTCCGGCGTGCCGTTGTACTCGATGACCCGGCCGAACACCTTTACGTCCTTGCCTTCGTACATCTTCTCCGGCGGCTCGGGGAAGTGGCCGTAGTTGGCCCGGTTGATGACGACGGTGAAATGATGGCGGTAGTCCGGGTGGAAGTTCAGGAAGCAGCGGGACCCAATGTTCTTGGTCAAGACCACCCGCCCGTAGACGAAGCAAGTCTGGCCGATGTGCTCGCCCGCCTGCTCGAACGGGATAACCGGGGCTCCCTCTTCGGCGGTCAGCGGCGACTGGGCCGCCCCGCAGGTCAGCACCATCAGGCCGGCCAGATACGCGGCTACGGGCATGGTTGTCCTCCGTGGGGGAATCCTCGCGCCACCGGGCAGATCCTACCGCCCACGGGACCCGAAGTCACGCCGGCCCGGTCGACCCTCAAGCCGGGTTCCGTAACAGCCGAAGGTAGATAGATAGGAGCGCCAGGCTGCGCGGTCGGCGTGAGCGACCGATAACGTGTGTATCAGCCCCCGCGGACCCCCGACACCGGAACCGCCGCCCATGTCCCGCAATGACCCCCAACAGAACGCGAAGCCCGTACCGCTGCGGGTCGCACCACCTCGCCGGGCCCGCAACTCCGTCGAAGCCAAGCTGGATACCCTGCTCGGCCGCTACAATGCACGGCAGGCGGGCAACCGCGACGGACTGGGTGTCCACTCCGACGATCCGATCGAGCAGCTCCGCGACCGCTTCCGCCGCGACTTCATCCCCGTCTTCCAGGACGTGGCCGACAAGTACGGACCACAGGGCATCGACATTCACCTCGACGTGGAGCGGTTCCTGGCCGGGGGGAACGAGATCCTCATCGACGTCGCATTCGAACGGGTCGGGGTGAGGTTCCTGGGCACGGTGCTCACTCACCGGATTGCGTTTCACGAGATGCGGTACTCAAACAACATCGGCCCGGCCGTCACCAGCGGACCGACCCTCCGAACCCGCGAACTCACCCGCGAGCGGTTCCGTGAGTTCATCTGTGAGCGGATCAGCAAACTCATCCGGTCCGTGTTGCACCAGCAGCGGTCGATCACGAGCGAGCGATAGAACCCGCGTCCGATCCGACCGGCCGGACGATGCGCCCGCGCCGCCCGCCCCGCTACGGGTTCGGCTTGACGCTCTTGAGGTACAGTATGATGGATGGCCTCCACTGCGCCACGCGTTCGGCCGGCCCGACGGCCTTCAAGAAATACGGACCGGTGTCGTGTTCAATGATCGCCGCGATCATGGCGTAATTCGGCCGGTTCTGAAACGTGCCCTGGATGTCGGCGACCGTGACTTTGCACGGGCCGAGTTCCATGGTCTCGACCTTGGCCCGATCCGCCGTCGGCGTGCCGTCCGGTTGCTGGTACATGCGGCACCAGCGCTTCAGGTTCTCATCCACCAGGTTGGGCATCTGCCGCATGCTGGGAAAATGCGTCACCCGTACCATCACCGGCGCCCTGTCGTTCGGCCCGCCGCGGAGGTCGAAGATCGCCTTTGGGGCGAACGAGGTCCCCTGCGTGCTGCCGTGCGGCTCGATCTGCTTCCACCCGACAGGGACCGTAAGCGTGACCCCATCCAGTACCGTTTTCTCCTCACTTAGCGACGGCGGCGGAACCGAGATCGGGTCGAGCGGCGCATCGCGCGGCGGCGGTCCCTTATCCGGCGGCGCCGTGTCCGGCGGCCTCATCTCGCCGATCGGCGGGTGTCCGGGCGGCAAGGGGTCATCCACGTTGATCGGTGGGGCCGTCTTGGCCGGAGTCGGCGGCCCGCCAATGGGCGGGTGCCCCGGCGGCAACGGCTCATCCGCGTTGACCGGCGGCAATGGGTTATCCGCGTTGACCGGCGTTGCCGTCTTGGGTGACGGCGCCCCTTCGCCCATGGGCGGATGACCGGGTGGCAGGGCGGTCTCGGCCGACTTCGGCTGGGCCGCCGCCCGGCCCGGCTCAGGTTGGTCCTTGGGGGCCGTCTGGGGGGCAACCTTCTTGGCCGTAGCGTCCTTCGATTTGTCGATCGGCTCCGGCTCGTTGCGGCAGCCCCACTGGAGGCCCGCAAGCAACACGGCCGTCGCCGCCCACCGGGCCATTCGCTCGGTAGTGGGCCTGGAGAGGGACATACCGCCCGGGGTGTATGACGTAAGCATGATCAAGCACTCCTCTTGTCGGCTCGTCGCGGCGAGCCTGGTGATCCTACGAAATCACGGACGCCAGGGTTTGGCCAATCTCGGCTGGCGACGCCGCGACCGCGATACCCGCCTCCTGCAGCGCCGCGATCTTCGATGATGCCGTTCCCTCGCCTCCGCTGATGATCGCGCCGGCGTGCCCCATGCGCTTGCCCGGTGGCGCGGTCTGACCGGCGATGAAACCGACCACCGGCTTGGTGACGTGGTGCCGGACGTGAAACGCCGCCTGCTCCTCGTCCGTCCCGCCGATCTCGCCGATCATGATGATCGCGTCGGTTTCCTCGTCGTGCTCGAACAGATCGAGCAGCTCGATGAAGTTCAGCCCTTTGACCGGGTCACCCCCGATCCCGATGCACGTGCTCTGCGAGATGTCCCGCGTGGAGCACTGCCACACCGCTTCGTATGTCAACGTACCGCTCCGCGAGATGATGCCCACATTCCGGCTGCCGTCCTGAGGCGGTCGATGAATGTAGCCGGGCATGATGCCGATCTTGCACTGACCGGGCGTGATGATCCCCGGGCAGTTCGGCCCGATGAGCTTGGTGCCCTTGTCGTCGAGGTACTTCCGCACCCGCACCATGTCGAGGGCCGGGATGCCTTCCGTGATCAATACCACCAGCGCCACGCCGGCGTCGGCGGCCTCCATGGCTGCGTCCGCCGCGAAGGCGGGCGGCACGAAGACCATCGATACATCCGCGCCCGTCGCAATGACGGCGTCGTGGCAGGTGTTGAAAATGGGAATCCCCTCCTCCGACCGGGTGCCACCCTTGCCCGGCGTGACGCCGGCCACGATCTGGGTGCCGTAGTCGACGCACTGGGCAGCATGGAATGCCCCCGCCTTCCCTGTGATGCCTTGGCAGATAACCTTGGTGTCCTTGTCGACCAGAATGCTCATCGGCTGCGCTCCCGTCCGAAGTGAGTTCGTGCTGCGTGCTAGTGATGCCCGGCGTTGCCGACCGGGCGGACTGCGCCGACCCATGCCGCCGCGTCCGTTCAGGCCAGCGTGTAGTATGCCCAACGACCCGCACGCTGTCCACCGCCGCCGGAGCCGGCGGGAACCGGTCCCCGCAGCCACCGTCGGGCGGGAACGACGCGGGTTTGACGCCGCCGCCACCGCACTTTAAAAGGGTCTCGCCATGAACATCCCCGTCGGCGGACCGTTGCTATTCGAAGTCTCCTGGGAGACGTGCCGCAAGATCGGCGGGATCTACACCGTGCTGCGATCCAAGGCCCCCAGCGCCGTGGCGGGGTGGGGCGATCGGTTCTGCATGCTCGGCCCCTACGTGCCCGAGACGGCCAACGTGGAGTTCGAGCCGATCGAGCCGGGGGAGCTGCTCAAGCCGGTGCTGGCCAGCCTGCGCCACGAAGGATTGCGCGCGCACTTCGGGCGATGGCTGGTCACCGGCAACCCGCGGGTCGTGCTGCTCGATGTCGGGTCCGGGTACCACAACGTGGAGAACTGGAAACGCTGGTTCTGGGATGCATGCGGCATCGCTACGCGGGCCGGGGATCCGGAAACGGATGACGCCGTGGTGTTTGGGGCCATGATCTGCCGGTTTTTCCAGGAGCTCTGCCGATGTCACGGCGACCGGTACCGGACGATCGCCCAGTTCCACGAGTGGATGGCGTCGTTGGCCATGCCGCTCATACGGCACCACAACCTGCCGATCGCGCTGGCATTCACCACGCACGCCACGCTGCTGGGCCGGTACATCTGCGCATGCGAGGGGGATTTCTACGGGCGATTGCACACGTTGAATCCGGATGCGGAAGCCGCCCGCTTGAACATTCTCCCGCGCTACACCATCGAACGTGCGGCCGCCCATTCGGCGCATGTTTTCACCACCGTGTCCGAAGTGACGGGGCGGGAGGCGGAACACTTGCTGGGCCGCCGCCCCGACGTGGTGTTGCCGAACGGACTCAACGTCGAACGGTTCGAGGCGCTGCACGAGTTCCAGACGTTGCACGCCAGCTATAAGGAACGCATCCACGAGTTCGTCCGCGGACACTTCTTCGGATCGTACTCGTTTGAGCTCGACCGGACGCTCTACACCTTCATCGCCGGCCGGTACGAGTACCGCAACAAGGGGATCGACCTTTTCATCGAGGCCCTGGCTCGACTCAACGGGCTGCTCCGGCATGAAGGCAGCGACGTGACCGTCGTTGCGTTCATCATCGCCCCCGCGGCCACCCGGAGCATCAACGTCAACGTGCTCAAGAACCGGTTCATGCTCGAAGAACTGAGGAACACCTGCAATCAGATCACGAATACGGTGGGGGAGCGCATCTTCCGACCGGTGGCCGGCGGGCGGTTGCCCGACCCCGACCACCTGCTGGCCGACGCGGACATCGTTCGCCTCAAGCGCATGATTTTCTCACGCCGTCAGTCTTCGCCGCCGGCCATCGTCACCCATGATATGGTCGACGATGCGAACGACCCGATTCTGAATCACCTGCGCCATCGCGGATTGTTCAACACGCCGCAGGACCGCGTGAAAGTCGTCTATCATCCGGAGTTCATCGTTTCCACGAACCCACTCTTCGGTATGGACTACGAAGAGTTCGTCCGCGGCTGTCATCTCGGCGTGTTCCCGTCCTACTACGAACCGTGGGGCTACACCCCTGCGGAGTGTACGGTGATGGGCATCCCGTCCGTCTGTTCGAACCTCTCCGGATGCGGGGCCTTCGTTCAGTCCCGTGTGCCCGACCATGAGGACCGAGGCATCTTCATCGTCGACCGCAGGGACACGTCCACGGACGCGTCCATCGGGCAATTGACGGACATCCTGCACCGCTTCACCCGGCTCACCCGTCGCGAGCGCATCGCGCTGCGAAACCGCACCGAACGACTGTCCCAACTCTTCGATTGGGCAAACCTCTACGCGTCCTACAACCAGGCCCACGAGATGGCCCTGGAGCGCGCGTACGGGCCACATTAAACTTGGTAAGCTGCGCAGCTTGTGAGGTGTCAATTCGGTCAACCTTAAATCCTATTTTGCCATCCTAAAGTTGCGATGTACGGGAAATTCCCTATTGCCGCGCATGTCGGATTGTCCGATAATGATTGTGTTAGGAGTACGGTCCGGCTTGATTCTGGCGCGGGGTTGGGTCGGACGGTGACCGCTCCAAGCGGGTCCACCTGGAGGGCATGAGTTCAGATCGGTTGCCCTCCCTGCCGACGAGACAGTCACGAGGCTGAGGAAGCTTCTTTCCCCTCCGGAAGGCACCAGATGCCCGCGAGGCATTTGGTGCTTTCTTTATGGACTTCCGATCCCCGGCGGGTCGCCTGCCTCCGAAGCACCCGGGCGGTGACGGGTTGATGGGCGCGGCGGCGGGGCTACACTTGCGCCGGCGGTTGGCGCGGTCGGTGGTGGCGTGTTGTTGCCGACGTTCGGGCCGGGTGTGGCGTGGGGATCGCCGCAGGGCGAATCGTTGAGGGTTTCCCATTTGTTGCTCTTGCCCGTTGCGAATTTACTGCACCACAAACTGCGGACGGCATTGTGCGCCACCGCGGTTGGCATCGGCGTGGGGATGATGGTCGTGCAGTTGAGCCTGTCCCATGGCACGCTCAACGAAGTGGCGCAGCGGATGGAGAGCGTCGACGCGGAGTTGATCGTTCTTCCCAAGCACGCCAACGTCATCTTTCAAGGCGGCGCCATCTTTCCCAACACGTATGTTGAGTTGATCGAATCGTCGGCCCTGGACGGGCAACCGGTCGTGGCGAAGGCGATCCCGGTCTTTCTGGACACCATTCGTTTGGGCGGGCAGCAGCAGCGCTTGTTCGGGATCGACCCGGAGGACATGCGCCAGTTTCTCGGTAGTCGCAAGATGGTGGCGGGGCAGCTATTCCCCGGCGGCGCCGCCTTCAAGGAGAAACTCGCCGCGCTGCGCGGCGATGCGCGACGGTACGACCCGGAGCAGGTGGCGGCGGCCGATCTGGCGGAAGGGTGCGAGCTGGTCATCGACAGCCGGTTGGCGCGTGTGGGCGGGTACGAGGTGGGGGACGAGTCGGACATTTTCGGGCACCGGTTCCGGATCGTCGGGATCGTGGAAGCAGGGGTGGCCGGCCGGGTCTTCGCCCCGATTCAAACGGTGCGCCATATTCTCAACGGCGGTGTGCCGTGGTCGAGCATGTTCTTCGTCAAGCTCCGCGACCCGCCCCAAGCGGAACGCGTGGCCGACATGCTCGCGCGGACGCTGAACGCCAATGTCGAGTTGAAGACGCAGTACGGCTCGCTGTTGCGGGAGAGCTTTGCCCAGGTCTACACGTACATCAACCTGGCCAGCGGGGTGGCCCTGGCGGTGTGCTTTCTCTTCATCATGCTGACGATGTACACCCTGATCCTCGAGCGGACGCGGGAGATCGGCATCTTGAAATCGCTGGGGGCGACGAAGCGGTACGTGATGGGTGTCGTGCTGTGTGAATCGATGCTCGTGTGCGCGGCGGGGACGCTCATGGGCATTCTGCTGGCGTACGGCGCTCGGGCCGTGATCGAGGAGGCGATGCCGTTGCAGACGGTGGACATCGAAACGCGGTGGCTGGTCCTGGCGTTGGTGGTCGGCCTGGTGGGTGGCGCGCTGAGTGCGTTGTACCCCGGCTACCGGGCGGCCCGACTCGATCCGGCCACGGCGTTGTCGTACGAATAGCGAGCGAGCCGCGTCGTGGCGTGTGCGATCCGCACGCCGGCCGCGGTGCAGGTAGTTGGGCCATGGCGGACGATATACTGACGGCGCGCGGTATCATCAAGGACTACCGGGACGGTGACCGGGTGGCCCACGTGTTGCGCGGGATCGATCTGTCCGTTCGGCGCGGCGAGTTTCTGGCCATCATGGGCCCGTCCGGCTGCGGGAAGACCACGTTGTTGCACGTCGTCGGTTTGATGACGCCGGCCACGTCGGCCGACGTGCTCACCATCGACGGCACCGATTGCCTGCCGCTGTCGGAACGGGGTCGGACGTGCGTCCGTCGGCGCAAAATCGGCTTTGTGTTCCAGCGCTTCAACCTGCTGCGCACGATTTCGGCCCGGGACAACGTCGCCCTGGCCCTGCGATTGCGGGGGGGTTCGGTGGACGGGCAGGCCAACCGGTTGCTGGAGCAGGTGGGGTTGGCGGACTGCGGGCATCGCAAGCCGGGCCACCTCTCGATCGGCGAGCAGCAGCGGGTGGCGATCGCCCGGGCGGCGGCCTGCCGTCCGGCGATTCTGCTGGCGGACGAGCCGACCGGGAATCTCGACTCGGCGAATGCCCACCGCGTCATCGAGTTGTTGCGGCAGTTCCACGTTTCCTACGGCTTGACGGTGGTCATGATCACGCACGACGCGAGCTGTGCGGCCAGTGCGGACCGGACGGTGCACATGAAGGACGGACGGCTGGAGCCTTGCCGTTGAGTGCGAGCGGAATGGCGCGATGGTTGGCATGGATGCAGGGGCCGGGCGACGTCCGAAGCGCCGACGAAGCCAACCTGCGACGTTGGTTCGTCGTGTTCCTGAGTTGGCTGGCGGTGTTGGCCGCGGTCGGTGTGTGGGCGTTCGGTCGGCTGGAGGCCGGGCACGCGGACGGGATGGGCTTGTGGTTGCTTGCGGTGGGGATGTTCTACCTGTCGCTGTGCTGCCTGTTTTTTCCGCTGCCGACGGCCTGGATCGTGCTGCTGCTGGCGAGCAACGACGTCGCCTTGGTGGACTCGGTGGCCCCGCGGATGGCGCTGGTGGCGGTGAGCTGCGCGGCCGCCACCGCCGTCGCGAACCTCAACGAGTACCACATTCTCACCTTCATGCTTCGCTACCGGGCGGTGCGGCGGGTCCGCGAGACGCGTCTGTACCATACAGCGGCGGCGTGGTTTGCGGTTTCGCCCTTCTGGACCATCACCGCGTTCAGCTTCATTCCCATTCCGGTTGACGTCGTTCGGATCCTCGCCATCGTCGCCCGTTATTCGCGGGTCCGGTTCGCGGGCGCCTACTTCGTGGGGCGGGTTCTCCGTTACGGTCTATTCGCCCTGTCGTCGGTCGGGCTGAACCTCTCCACGCTGGACATCGCGGTGATCCAGGGCGTGCTCGTCGTTCTGGCCGGTCTGAAGGTGGTGCACGCGATGATCCGCCGCCGTCACGGGCGGGGGTCCGCCTCCGCGGCAACGCCGTCGAAACCCGGGCCCACGCCCGCTCCGAAATAGCACGTTGTGCGGCCCGACTTTTCGCCGAGCACGTTCGTCCAGATGAGCAGGGGGCGTTTGCACGCCCGGTCGGGGCCGGGGATGTGACCGTCGCCGTCGCGTGCCTGTGCCGGCCTGGAGGGAGCGGAACGACTGTTCGGGGTCGCGGGTCGCCTTGCCCGCTCGTCCAAAAACTTCTAGCATGACGGCGCGTCAAACCGCGGACTGGGTTTCCGGAGACGATTCATGCTGCACGTGCTTGCCGTTGCCGCGTTTGTTGGATTCGTGGAGGCGACGCCGCCCGCGACTCAGCCGACCTCCACGCCGACGTCGCCCCCGGCGGCCGTCGGCCCCGACCGCCGACGCATCGACACGATCCTGGAGCAGATGGAGTCCATGGGCGATGCCGTGCAGGACCTGCGCTGCCGGGTGGAGTACAAGGTCGAGGATCTGATCGGCCTGTCCGAGTTCACCAAGTTCGGTCAGATCGCCTACAAGTGTGCGAAGCCGAACCCCATCTTCTTCATCTGCTTCGACAAGATGCACGAAGGCGGCATTGTGTTGCGGCGTAAGGAGTGGTACCTGTTCCGGGACGGCTGGCTCTCCGAGGCGAAAGAGGTGAGCAGGACGACCATCCGCCGCGAGATCGTGCGGGCCGGCCAGACGATCGACCTGTTCAGCCTGGAGAAGTCCCCGTTCCCGATCCCGTTCGGGCAGCACAAGGACGAGATCCTGGAGCACTTTTTCGTGGAGCGGGTGGCCGCCAAGCCGGACGATCCCGCCGAGACGGACCACCTGGTGTGCCGGCCGCGGCCGGGCAGCCGGCTTCAGGAGCAGTACAGCCAGCTGGAGTTCTTCGTGTCGCGGTCGCTGCATCTGCCGGTCAAGATCGTCGCCCACGAGGCGGACCCGGATGGCGAGACGGCCAAGGTGATCCGGGCGTCCTTCCCGGATCTGACGAAGAAAAGTATCAATGCGAGTGTTTCGGACGACGTGTTTGCCTTGCCGCCCGAGACGCGACCGTACAAGGTGATCGAGGAGCCGCTGGATGAGCCGGCAACCACACCGCCCGCCGCCCGGCCGTGAGGTCGGTTGCGAATACCGCGGTGTGTGACCGAAGCGAGGAGCCGCCATGCCCACAGTGATGCCCGCCATTCGGAAGGTCCGTGGCGAGAAGGGACTGGTCCTGGAGGAGATTCCCGTCCCGTCGGTCGAGCCGGACGAGGTGCTGATTCAAGTGGAGGCCGCCAGTATCTGCGGCACCGACGTCCACATCTGGTCGTGGGATGAATGGTCGCAGAATCGCATTAAGCCGCCGCTGACCATCGGGCACGAATTCGCGGGCACGGTGGTCGAGGTCGGTTCCAAGGTGGAGCACGCCCGGGTCGGCGACTACGTGTCGGCCGAGTCGCACGTGACGTGCGGCATGTGCTACCAGTGCCGGACGGGCCAGCGGCACCTCTGTCCCAACACGCGGATCCTCGGCGTGGACCGCGAGGGGGCGTTCGCCCATTTCATCGCCGTGCCCGAGCAGGTGATCTGGATGAATGACCGCGCCAAACTGCCGCCCCACATCGCCTCGATCCAGGAGCCGTTCGGCAACGCGGTGTTCGCGACGCTGAGCAAGGATCTGGCCGGCCAGTCGGTGGCGGTGTTCGGCTGCGGGCCCATCGGCTGCTTCAGCGTCGGGATCGCCAAGGCGTCGGGGGCGTCGGTGGTGTACGCGACGGACGTGAACGATCAGCGGCTCGAACTCGCCCGCCGGATGCGGGCGGACGCGGTGTTCAACCCGACCCGCCTGGAGGGGGGCGACGTCGTGCGGGCTCTGGTGGAAGCCAACCGCGGGACGGGCATCGACATCATCATCGAGATGAGCGGGGCGCCGGCCGCGATCACCGCCGCGTTCCAAGCCGTTCGCAACGGCGGCACGGTCATCCTGTTCGGCATTCCGTCGAGGAAGGTCGAACTCGACATCGCGGAGAACATGATCTTCAAAAACCTCACGGTCCTGGCGGTTAACGGCCGCAAGATCTTCGAGACGTGGTACAAGACCCAGTGGCTGCTGGCCAACAAGGTGGTCGACGTCACGCCGCTGATCACGAAGATGGCGAAGTTCGAGGAGATCGACGACGCGATGGAGCTGATGTCGACGGGCCGGGCGTGCAAGATCGTGCTCATTCCGGACCACAAGACACCGGTTCCGACCCGCGAGGATTCGGTGGACAGGGACCCGGATATTACCGGCCGCATCAAGCACCCGTAGGCATCAAGCACCCGTTGGGTGCTTGATGCGAATGACCAATTACTAATTACTAATTACAAATGGTGATCGCCTTCCGGCGATCAATACGGTTGCGCCGCGACCGTGCGAGGCCAACGGTAGGGCGGGCGAATCCCGTGGGCTCTACTTACGACCCTCCACGGCTCTACCCCTCTACTGACGCGGCCGAAGGACGCGTCAGTTGCCGTACTTGGCGATGATCTCCTTTTTGGTCAGGCCGAGGATCTCGTACTTCTTGCCGATCTTTCCGAAGGCGGCGAGACCACGGTCCAGGTGCTCCTTGTCGTGGGCGGCCGACAACTGCGTGCGGATCCGGGCCTGGCCCTTGGGCACCACCGGGAAGAAGAAGCCCACCACGTAAATGCCCTCGGCGAACAGGTCGCGGGCCATGTCCTGGGCCAGCTTGGCGTTGAACAGCATGACCGGGACAATCGGGCTCTCGCCTTCCTTGAGGACGAAGCCGAGGTCGGTGAGGCCTTTCCGCCAGTGCCTTGAGTTCTCCTCAAGCTTGTCCCGCCGCTCGGTGGTGCGCGAGATCAGGTCGATGACGGCCCCGGCGGCGGCGGTGATGACCGGCGGCATCGCGTTGGAGAACAGGTAGGGCCGGGCCCGCTGGCGGCACATCTCCACGAGTTCCCGCCGCCCGCTCACGCACCCGCCCGAGGCCCCGCCGAGGGCCTTGCCGAGCGTGGTGGTGATGACGTCGACCCGGTCGATCACGCCGCAGTGCTCGTGCGTGCCCTTGCCGTGCTTGCCGATGAAGCCGGTGGCGTGGGAATCATCGACCATGACCATGGCGTCGTACTTGTCGGCCAGGTCGCAAATCTCCTTCAGCTTGACGATGTCACCGTCCATGCTGAACACGCCGTCGGTGATGATCATGCGGAATCGCTTGTCCTGGTGCAGCTCGAGCTTCGATTCCAGGTGCTTCATGTCCGAGTGCTTGTAGGTGTCCTGGTGGGCGCTGCACAGGCGGATGCCGTCGACGATCGACGCGTGCACCAGCCGGTCGGCGATCATGACGTCCTCTTCGCCCAGCACGGCCTCGAACAGGCCGGCGTTGGCGTCCATGCAGGACGGGAACAGGATCGTGTCCTCGGTTTCGAGGAAGGCGCTCAGCTTCCGCTCGAGGTCGCGGTGGATGTCCTGCGTGCCGCAGATGAACCGCACGCTGGACATGCCGTAGCCGCGGGTCTCGAGGCCTTCGTGGGCGGCCTTGACGACGTCCGGGTGCGACGACAGCCCCAGGTAGTTGTTGGCGCACAGGTTGATCACGTTCTTGGGGGCGGCCCCGGCCGGAAACTCGACCTTGATGTCCGCGTCCTGCGGCGAGTGGATGAACCGCTCCTCCTTGAACAGTCCGGCGTCGCGGGTTTCGCTCAGAACCGTCTGGTAGTGCTCCCGGGCTTTCGGGCTATACATTGAATGGTACCTCCTCCAATCCATGCGACGGCCGGCCGCGGCGCGTCGGGCGCCGCCCGCGCTGATGGCCGTGCGATGAGCCTACTTGTTCAGGAACGATTCGACCAGGCCGACGATCTTGTTGACCGAGTCGAACGCCTCGGGCGTGGCCTGCGCGTCGGGTATCTGGATGTTGTACTTCTTCTCCAGGAACACCTTGAGCGAGACCATGGAGAACGAATCCACGATTCCGCCGCTGATGAGCGGGGTGTCGTAATCGACTTCCGTGTCGTCGTCGTCTTCCTCGACGTACTCGTCCTTGACGTACTGGAGAATGGTGTCCTTCATGTCGTCGGCCATGAGTAGTTCCTTTCCGTTCTATGCCAGGCCTGAGTGAATCGCGTCGCGAACACGCCGGACGACGCGAGCGGGGGTTCGGGCATCCGATCAATCGTCCTCCAACGTCGACAGGTCGCCGACCGGTTCGCCCCATTCCTGGGCCCGCAACACGCGGCGCAGGATCTTGCCGCTGCGGGTCTTGGGCAGGGAGTCGACGAACTCGATCTGCTGGGGCATGGCCAGCGGCGACAGCTTCTTCCGGATGAAGTTCATGATGTTCAGTTCCAGGTCGCCGCTGGGCTCGTGTCCGGGCTTGAGGGTGATGAAGGCTTTGACCACCTCCATGTTCACCGGGTCGGGCTTGCCGACGGCCGCCGATTCGGCGACCGCCTCGTGTTCGAGCAGGGCCGCCTCGATCTCGAACGGGCCGACCAGGTGGCCGCCCGTGTTGATCACGTCGTCGTCGCGGCCCACAAACCAGAAGTACCCGTCCCTGTCGATGGTCGCCCGGTCGCCGCACACGTACCATCCGTTGACGAATTTGCCGTAGTAGGTGGCGGTGTTGTTCCAGTAGGTGCGCATCATCGACGGCCAGCCGGGCTTGAGGGCGATCAGGCCGACCCGGCCCGTCTCGGTAACCGGCTGATGGCTCTTCAGGTCGAGCACGGTGGCGGTGATCCCGGGGAACGGTTTTCCCATCGAGCCGGGCTTGATCTTCAGGCCCGGATAGTTCGAGATCATGATGGCGCCGGTTTCGGTCTGCCAGTAGGAATCGTGGAACGCCTTGCCGAAGACCTTCTCCGCCCAGATGACGGCCTCGGCGGCCAGCGGCTCGCCCACGCTGACGAGGTGCCGCAGCGAGGAGAGGTTGTGCTTCTTGACCGGTTCCTCGCCGTCCCGCATGAGCAGGCGGATGGCGGTCGGGGCGGAGTACCAGACCGTCACCTTGTGCTTCTCGATGAGCTGGTACCACTTCTCGGTGCCGTAGCCGCCGTCGTACACGAACTGCGTGACACCGTTCGACCACGCCCCGATGATGCCGTAACTGGTTCCCGTCACCCAGCCCGGGTCGGCCGTGCACCAGTAGATGTCGTCGTCGTGCAGGTCGAGCACCCACTTGGCGGTGATGTGCTGGGCGACGACCGAGCCGTGCACGTGCAGCGCGCCCTTGGGCTTGCCGGTCGTGCCCGACGTATAGTGCAGGACGGACGGCGTCTCGGGCCCGCTGGCGTAGATGGTGAAGTGCTCGACCGGCGTGGCCGCGTCCAGGTTGAAGGTGGTCTCGCCTTCCTTGATCTTGTCCGGCGTGGCGTCGACGACGACCACGTGCTTCAGCGCGGGCAGGGCCTCGCGCAGTCGCCGCAGCTTGCGGACGTGTTTCATCTGCGTGATCGCGGCCGTGGTGGTGGCGTCGGCCAGCCGGGTCTCCAGCGACTCCTCGCCGAACGCGCTGAACAGCGGTTGCACGATCGCCCCCAGCTTCAGCACGCCGAGGAACGCGATGTAGAGATCGGGCAGCCGATCGAGGAACAGGCAAACCCGGTCGCCGGGCTTGATACCGAGGTCCTGCAACATCTTGGCGTAGGTGTTGGTGGCGACGCGGAGTTGATCGAAGGTGTAGGTCTTCTCGGCGCCGGCGGAGTTCTCCCAGTAGAGGGCGACTTTCCCGGCCAGCCCGCGCTCGCAATTGCGGTCGGTGCAGATGGCGCCGATGTTGATCGGGCCGCGCCCGTTGTAGCCCAGATCCGTCGCGGCTTGCGACCAGTCGAAGTTCTTGACCTGCTCTTCGTACGAGCCGATGTTCGGCGTGCGTTCATCTGGCATGTATTCGCTCCGCTGCGTCAATGGTGTGCTTCCCTTCCAAATGGCGGCACCGGTGAACAGATCACGTTTCGGCCGCCGCAATCGGGCGTGACCGGGCGCGGTCACACCGCCAATCCGAAAATCGAAGTGGGCAGTTTCGCACAAATGGTGGGCACTTCGCAACACCACCCGGACGGAAATGCGAAGTCGCGTGGCGCCGCCTGCCGCGTGCCCTCGCGCGGAGGGTGCTCGACGCCGGTCCCTCGGGGCGGCCGCTGCCACCCGCGCGATCCCCGATTCAATGGGGTACGGGATCATCGTGACGGACGGCATGTGCAGCATGGAAGGCGACGGGGCGGACCTGGCGACGATCTGCGACCCGGCCGAGGGCCACGACGCCCCGGTCATGGTCGACGACAGCCACGCCACCGGCGTGATCGGCCGGACGGGGCGGGGCGGTCCCGAGTGCTGCCGGGTGGCCGACCGGGTCGACGTCATCACGTCCACCCTGGGCGAGGCGCTGGGGCGGTGCGGCCGGCGGTTCACGGCGCGGCCCCGCGAGATCATCGCGATGCGGCGGCAGCAGTCGCGGCCGTAGGTGTTCAGCAGCACGTCGTCGCCGGCGGTGATGGACCTGATCGAGGAGTGCACGGCCCTGCGCGACAAGCTCGGGGTGAGCACGCGGCGGTTCCGGATTGACTTTTTCCTCCGTTGCCTGTCAATTCTGCGCGACCCCCAAGGGGGGCACGGTGGATTGGACCGGGCACAACGATGTCTCATGCGACCCTCGTTTCAGCGGTATCGTTCGTTCCGGGGCCGGGGCTCGTGTTCGGGCTGCTGCTCGGCCTAGCGATCGTGGCGGGCTATCTGGCCCGGATGATCCGCGTGCCTCGGGTGGTGGGGTATCTGCTGGCCGGCGTCTCGCTGAACTACGTGCTGCACTACGCACTGGACGCCCAGCCGGACAGCCAGGGCTACGGCGCGATGGAGCAGGCCGCCCGCCCGTTGAAGGCGGTCAAGGACCTCGCGCTGGGGCTGATCCTGTTCTCGATCGGGTCGGTGTTCGAGACGTCGCACTTGCGGGCGGTGGGGCGGCGGGTGCTGCGCATCTGCGTGAGCGAGTGCGGGTTGGTGTTCGCCCTGGTGCTGGCGGGGGTGCTGGCCGTCGGCCTCGGCACCGGATCAAGGTGGGGTTTCGCACCGGCGTTCTGTTTCGCCCTGCTGCTCGGCTTCGCGGCCATCGCCACCGCCCCGGCGGCGACGCTGTTCGTGCTGCGGGAATTCGACGCCAAAGGGCCGATGACCGACACCATTCTGAGCCTCACCGCGCTGAACAACATCGTCTGCATCGTACTGTTCCACGTAGCGTTCCAGGTTCTCGTCTCGCTCGGGATGATTGACCTGCGCCACACGGTGAACGAGCACATCTGGCTGGGATTGCTGTTGACCACGGGAGGCAGCGTGTGCCTCGGCGGCTGCATCGGTTTCGTGATCAGCGTCCTGCACGCGAAGCTGCCGTTGCCGGAGACGCTCCTGATCTTCATCGCCACGTTCATCCTCCTGGGGGCGGGCGAACAGTGGCTGCTGGAGCGGTACGGCTTTTCGTATAACTTCCTGCTCACGGCGCTGTGTCTGGGGGCGGTGTTCGGCAACGTCGGCATTGATTCACAGAAGCTCTATTCCGCGATCGAGACGATGGGCATGCCGATTTTCGTGGGGTTCTTCGCCCTGGCCGGTTACAAGATGCACCTGGAGGACCTGCCGCAGCTCGGGCTGGTGGGCGTGGTGTACGTCGTGTGCCGGACGGTGGGGAAGGCCGCGGGGGTCTGGATCGGCCGGCGGTGGGCGGGTGACGTGGTGAATCTCAAGCCGCATCTCGGCTTCGCCCTGCTGTGCCAGGCGGCGGTCGTCATCGGCCTGGCCGATTTCGTGGACTCGCACTGGGTGGATGGTTCGACGGTGGACGCGGCGACGGGGACGGCGATGACGCACCCGTTGGCCACCAAGTTCCAGGTCGTCGTGCTCGGGTCGGTCGTGCTGTTCGAGTTGATGGGCCCGTTGCTCGTGAAATGGACGGTCCGCCGGTCGGGCGAGGTCAAGGCGGTGACACTGTTGCGGCGTCCGAAGGCGTCGGCGGTGGAGGGCGAGTCGATGGTCCGGTTGACCTTCAGCGCGTTGTTGCGGACGATCGGGTTCGGCCGTGACCCGACCACGCGGACGCCGGAGACGCTGCAGGTCAAGCACATCATGCGGACCAACGTCAAGTTTATCCGGGCGGGGGCGCGGCTGGACGAGGTGTTGCACTTCGTGGAGCAGTCGCGCTACAACCACTTCTCCGTGGTCGACGACGACGACGAGTTGCTGGGCGTGATCCACTTCTCCGACATCCGCGACATGATCTACGACCCGGTGATGCGGGACCTGGTCACGGCGGTCGACCTGGCGGACGCGAGCACGCCGGCCGTCCCGACGGACATGCCGCTGACCGAGGTACTGAAGGTTTTCACGGAGGCGAACCTGGGCTCGCTGCCGGTAATCGAGAAGTCCGGTTCCCGCCGCGCGGTGGGGATTGTCGAGCAGCGGGACCTGCTCCGCACGCTGCACCGGGTCAGCCGGAGCGCGTGACGGGCGGCGGCTCGGATCGGCAGGGAGGCACCTTGCAAATCACAACCCACGCCCGTACCCTACCCGATTCCGTGTCCGGCTGGCCGGGTTCCAGGTTTGACGACAATCGACGGATGACTATGAAGGGAGCACTCATGCGCATGGTATCGTGGGGCCTGATGGCGCTCGCTCCGGCGGCGATGCTGCTGGCTGCGGAGCCGCCCCAGAGCGAGCAACCGCCGGCGGAAGCCCAGAAAAAGGACAAAGCGATGACGGAAAAGAAAGAACTGTTCGCGGTGATTCGGACGAATCGCGGAGAGATCCGGCTCCGCCTGTTCGCCGACGAAGTGCCGCTGACGGTTGCGAACTTCGTGAACCTCGCCCAGCGGGGGTATTACGACGGGATCAAATTCCACCGCGTGATCCCCAACTTCATGATCCAGGGCGGTGACCCCATGGGCAACGGCCGGGGCGGTCCAGGGTACAAGTTCGAAGACGAGTTCGACCCCAACCTGCGGCACGACGGGCCGGGCACGTTGTCGATGGCCAACTCCGGGCCCGGCACCAACGGCAGCCAGTTCTTCATCACGCATAAAGAAACGCCGTGGCTCGACGGCCAGCATTCCGTGTTCGGCAAGGTGGTGGAAGGCCAGGACGTGGTCGACCGGATCCGCCGTGGGGATGTCATGGAGGAAGTCATCATCGAGGGGGACGCCACGGCGCTGCTCGAGAAGAACAAGGCCCGGGTCGCGGAGTGGAACAAGGTCCTGGACAAGAAGTTCCCCAGGAAGATGACCGCCCAGGAGCGCAAGGCCAAAGACGCCGCGGAAGCGAAGGAAATCGCCGATTACGTGAAGAAGCTCGAGGAGGAGCTGGGGCAGCCGGTCACCAAAACCGGGTCGGGTCTGATGTTCTTCGTGCTGGAAGAGGGCACGGGGGCGTCGCCGGCGCCCACGGACACGGTCGAAGTGCACTACACCGGCTGGCTGTTGGACGGCACGAAATTCGACAGCTCGGTGGACCGCGGCGAGCCGGCCCGGTTCCCGCTGAACGGCGTGATCAAAGGCTGGACGGAAGGTGTGGGCATGATGAAGGTCGGTGGCAAGCGCAAGCTGATCATCCCCTACGACCTGGCGTACGGGGAACGCGGCCGTCCGCCGGTGATTCCGCCGCGGGCGGCGCTCGTGTTCGACGTCGAGTTACTCGACATCAAGTAGAGGGACGGATTCGATCGCGCCGTCGCCGCCTCATCCCCGGCGGGGCGACACCGACCGACGAGTTCAGACAACCGGCGACCGGCCGATCGATTGGTAGCGATCGGCCGGTTTGCTACAGTTGAGGCGTCGTTCCACGATCAGGTCGCATGAACGGCCCCGGTCATGCGGGAAAGGTGCGTTCGATGATTGGACGCGGGTACATGGCGGACTTCCGTCGGCGGTCGGCGCGGATTCGCCGGGCGGTGCTGGCCGGGTTGTACATCGGTCTCGCCGCCGCGGGCGATGTCGCCTGCTCTCGGTCCAGGCCGGTCATCGCGCCGACGGGGCCGATCGCGGCGTCGGCGTTGTCGGAACCCGGCCTCACGGAGGCGCAGCGGGCGTTGAACGTCGAGTCCTTCGACGTGGCGTGGGAGACGATTCGCGATCGCCATTGGGACCCCGAGCTGGGCGGGCTGGATTGGCCGGCCGTCCGGGACGAATTGCGCCCGCGGGTGGCGCAGGCCGACTCGATGGCGGAGGCGCGGGCGGTGATGGGCGAGATGATCGAACGGCTCGACCAGTCGCACTTCGCGGTCATCCCGAAGGTGGTGCACGAAGCCGTTCACCCGTCAGACACCCGGTCGCGCCAGGACGGCGAGGCCGGCATCGACGTGCGGGTCATCGACGGGGAGGCACTGGTGACCGCGGTTCGGGCGGACAGCCCGGCGGCGGAACTGGGCGTCCGACCCGGGTGGCGGCTCGACCGCATCGGCGACGAGCCGGTCGCCTCGATCCTCGGGACGGTCGCGTCCGGGTACCTGGACAAGCCGAGCGGCCGGTTCATGCTGGCCCGGGCCGTGATGTCGCACCTGGCGGGCAAGCCGGGGGACCGGGTGCCGGTTTCGTTCGATGACGGGCAGGGACAGCGGGTGACACTTGACGTCCCGCTCGTGAAGCGACGTGGCAACCGCTTCGAGGCGATGAACCTGCCGCCGCACTACGTCTGGATCGAGTGGCGTCGGCTCCGCGGCGATATCGGCTACATCGCGTTCAACTATTTTCTCGACCCGGCGAAGGTCATGCCCGCTTTCGGCGAGGCGGTCGAGGCATTCATGGACGCCCGCGGGGTGATCATCGACCTGCGGGGGAATCACGGCGGGCTGGGCGCGATGGTGATGGGCATGGCCGGATGGTTCATCGACCGAAGCGATGTCTACCTGGGCACGATGTACATGCGCGATGCCGAGTTGAAGTTTGTGGTGGGCGCCCGATGGCAGACCTTCGACGGGCCGGTGGCGATTCTCGTCGACGGCCTCTCCGTGTCGACCGCGGAGATCCTCGCCGGCGGTATGCGGGATGTGGGGCGGGCCCGGCTGTTCGGTACGCCCACCGCTGCCGCGGCGCTCCCCTCGATGATCGTGCGGCTTCCCAATGGGGACGGGCTGCAATACGTTCACGCCAACTATGTATCGGCATCAGGTGTGACGCTGGAGGGCAACGGCGTCCAGCCTGACGTGGAGATTCGGACAACGCGAGGCGACCTGCTGGCCGGGCGCGATCCGGTCGTCGAGGCGGCCGTCGCCTGGATTGACGAGGAACGCCGCGGGCCCTGACGGACGCGTCGCGCGGCGGTGAAATCGAGTCGCTCGAACGGCGACGAAACTGTGAAGGAGACAATGGTGATTACACGATCGAATGGTGCAACGGGCGGCGTTTCCCAGCTCGTGCGACTCGCGATGGTCCTGGCTGTCGCCTCGGTGGCGGTGGGGGCGTCCACCGCGTGGGCGGAGGAGAAGCTGCCCAAGGCCGAGACGCTCATCGAGAAGTACATCAAGGCGACCGGCGGCCGGGCGGCCTACGAAAAGCGGCACAACAGTGAGGCCGATCTGACGCTCGAAGTCCCGATGGCCAACCTGAAGATGAAGATGAAACTGTACGAGGCGGCGCCGAACAAGCAGTACGTGCTGATGGAAGGGCCCATGGGGAAGTCCGAGCAAGGGACGGATGGGAAGGTCGCGTGGAGCTGCACGGATATGCAAGGACCCATGATACTCGAGGGCGACGCCCGCGACGAAGCGATTCGTGACGCCACGTTCAATCAGGAGCTGCACTGGCACAAGATGCACAAGAAGATCGAATGTGTCGGCACCGCGACCGTGGGAGACAAGGCGTGTTACAAACTGGTCATGACCCCGCCGACGGGGAACCCCGGGACTTACTTCTTCGACAAGGAGAGCGGGTTGTTGCTTCAGGTTGACCTTACCAGAGGGACGCCGATGGGCGATGTCCAGGTCTCGTCGTTCTACGAGGACTACAAGGAGGTCGATGGGGTCCTCCAGCCCCACAAAATCACCCAGAAGATGCCCATGGGCGAGCAGGTGATTACCATCAACCACATCAAGTACAACGTCGAGATGCCCAAGGATCGATTCGACCCCCCCGCCGCGGTCCGCAAAAAGCTTGAGCAGCAGAAGGAAGGCAAGGATGAGCGAGAGCATGGCAAGGGCGATGACCACGAGCGGGGGACATGACCAACGACTGTGCCCATGACGGCCATGACGACGGCGCGATCGGTCACGAGCACCATGAGGATTGGCACCACCCGGGAATGGTGCCGGTGCCGCGGGCCGAGCTGCCCTCTGCTCGGCCCCCTTCGACGCTCGAGGATCGCGAACTTGGTCGCTGCCAAACTGGCAGGCACCGGGGGCGGCGATGCCGCATTTGACAGTAGCTGACGGACCGAGTTGGCGGGATGCAGCCCGGCCCGTCGTTGGACCGCTTCTGTAAACTCTTTTTCATCATAGGCTTACGCCTTGCCCCCGCCCGGCGGCGAGCCGCGTCGGGTTTGGCACCCCAGTTGCAATCTTCCATTGCAAGCCGATCCGCGCGGGTAGACGCGTCAGCGCGGGCGATCGCGGGGCCGGCGTGGATTGAGACAGCGCGCCATCGCGGACCCGGTGGCGACAGGTGACAGGGGCGGCGGGTGCCGCCGTCCGCTCAGAAAGGAGTGCGGGTGGCCATGGCGAAAACGAACCTCAGGCCTCTTGGTGACAAGGTCATCGTCAAGCGGGTGAGTGCGGAAGAGACGACCGCGGGCGGGATCGTGCTGCCGGACTCGGCGCAGGAGAAGCCCAAGCGGGGCATCGTGCAGTCCGTGGGTGGCGGGCGTCTTCTCGACAGCGGCGAGCGCAGTCAGATGCAACTCAAGAAGAACGACGAGGTGCTGTTCACCAGCTACGCCGGCACGGAGATCAAGGTCGGTGGCGAAGAGTACCTGATCATGGACGAGTCGGACGTCCTCGCGATCATCGGCTAGTCCGCGGCGACAACAAGCAAGCAACGAGGCGACGGCCGATGGGCCGATCCCGAACGCGGCCGTGCGGCCGTGCACCCCACAGACAGACGGAGACGTAACGAATCATGGCAGCAAAAAAGATTGCTTACGATACGGAAGCTCGCGAGGCCATTCGGCGCGGTGTCGAGAAACTGGCCCGCGCGGTCAAGGTCACGCTCGGTCCCAAGGGCCGCAACGTGGTGCTCGAGAAGTCGTTCGGTGCCCCGACCGTGACCAAGGACGGCGTCACGGTGGCCAAGGAAATCGAGTTGGAAGACGCCTACGAGAACATGGGCGCCCAGATGGTCCGCGAGGTGGCGAGCAAGACGAGCAACGTCGCCGGTGACGGCACGACCACCGCCACCGTCTACGCCGAAGCGATTTACGCCGAGGGGCTCAAGAACGTGACCGCCGGCGCCGACGCCATGGAGCTGAAGCGTGGCATCGACGTGGCGGTGGACGCCATCGTCCAGGAGTTGGCCAAGATCTCGACCCCGATCCCGCCGCCGCCCAAGGGCGACAAGCAGATCGCCCAGGTGGGTACGGCGGCCGCGAATCAGGAAGAGGAGATCGGCAAGCAGATCGCGCATGCCATGAGCAAGGTGGGCAAGGACGGCGTGATCACGGTCGAGGAGGGCCGTTCGCTCGATATCGAGGTGGAGCTGGTCGAAGGCATGCAGTTCGATAAGGGCTTCATCTCGCCGCACTTCATGAACAACTATGAAGAGCTGACGTGCGAGCTGGACAAGCCGTACGTGCTGATCCACGAAAAGAAGATCTCGTCGGTCAAGGACCTGGTCCCGATCCTCGAGAAGGTGTCGCAATCGGGCAAGCCGATGCTGATCATCGCGGAAGACGTGGAGGGCGAGGCCCTCGCGACGCTGGTGGTCAACAAGCTGCGGGGCACGCTCAACGTCTGTGCGGTCAAGGCGCCGGGCTTCGGCGACCGGCGCAAGGATATGCTGCAGGACATGGCCATCCTCGTCGGCGGGGAAGCCATTTTTGAAGACATCGGCAAGAAGCTGGAGAACGTTCAGCTGTCGGACCTGGGCCGCGCCAAGCGGATCAAGATCGACAAGGACAGCTGCACCGTCATCGAGGGGGCCGGCGAGACGAGTGCCATTAAGGCCCGCATCGACCAGATCAAGAATCAGATCGAAGTGACCACGAGCGACTACGATCGCGAGAAGCTCGAAGAACGCCTGGCCAAGCTGTCCGGCGGGGTGGCTCAGATCAACGTCGGGGCGGCCACCGAGGTCGAGATGAAGGAGCGGAAGGCCCGCGTCGAGGACGCGCTGCACGCCTGCCGTGCCGCGGTGGAGGAGGGCATTCTGCCGGGCGGCGGGGTGGCTCCAATCCGTGCGTCGGCGTGCCTGGCCGCGGTGATCAAGAAGCTCCGCGGTGACCAGAAGACGGGTGCCGAGATCGTGCGCCGGGCGATCACCGCGCCGATCCGGCAGATCGCCGAGAACGCCGGTCTCGAAGGCTCGATCGTCTGGCAGAAGGTGTCGGAGTCCAAGGAGCAGAACTTCGGCTACAACGCCCTGACTGACGAGTACGGCGACATGATCGAGATGGGCGTCCTGGTGCCGACCAAGGTCGAGCGGATCGCCCTGCAGAACGCCGCGTCGGTGGCCGGGCTGCTCCTGACCACCGAGGCCGCCGTCAGCGAGATCAAGGAAAAGAAAGAGCCGATGCCGGGTGGCGCCGGCGGCATGGGCGGCATGGGTGGTATGGGCGGCATGGGAGGCATGGGCGGTATGATGTAATCCCGGCCGGGGTTCAACCGGCCAGCGCGCCGCCCCGGACCGGGGGTGACGTGCCACGGGCGGTCGAAGTGGCCGGAACGACTGACCAGTCACCGGGAGCGGCGGTGTCTTCGCGACATCGCCGCTCTCTTGCGTCTTTGGCGGCGGCGCGGGACGGCCACGGCGTTTCCGGCCGCGCCGCGGGGTTTGGAATGCGTTTGGCCGTGGACTATAATCCCGGGCCTCTCGCGATGGGCTCGCGAGGGTGAAAGGACGGGGCGTTGCCAAACAAGGTGCCTGCACGATGATCACTGACGAACCGCTTTTGTTCGAAATCTCCTCACCGGGACAGTCGGCCGTCTCGCTGCCGAACTCCGACGTGCCGGCCTGCGATCGGGAGGCCGTCATTCCCAGGGGATACTTGGCCGACAGCCCGCCGCCGCTGCCCGAGATCGGGCAGTTGGATCTCGTGCGGCACTATACCGCCCTCGCCCACCGTCTGTTCAGCATCGATCAACAGTTCTACCCGCTCGGCAGTTGCACCATGAAGTACAACCCGCGGGTGAACGAGAGGGCGGTGATCGACGCGGGGGTGCTGGACTTGCACCCGTATCAGCGGGATGAAGACGTCCAGGGGTTGCTTGAGATGATGCATCGGCTCAGCGGCGACCTGGCCGAGATCGGGGGCATGAGCGAGGTGACGCTGCAGCCGGCCGCCGGCGCCCACGGCGAGCAGACCGGGCTGATGATCATCAACGCCTATCACCGGGACCGCGGCGAGCGTCGCACCAAGGTGCTGGCGCCGGATACGGCCCATGGCACGAATCCCGCCACGTGCGTCATGTGCGGCAACTCGCTGGTGACCCTGAAGTCGCGCGAGGACGGGCGGGTCGATCTCGAGGACCTCAAAAGGAAGATCGACACCGACACGGCCGCCCTGATGATCACGAACCCGAACACGTGCGGCAAGTTTGACGATCAGATGGGCGAGATCTCGGACATCCTGCACGAGGCCGGCGCCCAGGTTTACCTCGACGGTGCGAACATGAACGCGGTCATGGGGATCACGCGGCCGGGCGACTTCGGTGTCGACGTGATGCACTACAACACGCATAAGACCTTTAGCACGCCGCACGGTTGCGGCGGGCCCGGTGCAGGCCCGGTCGGCGTGGCCGAGCATTTGCGCCCGTACCTGCCGGTGCCCGTCATCGTTCGACGGGACGACGGCGCGTATGGCTGGGACCACAACCGGCCGAAATCGATCGGCAAGATACGTTCATTCTACGGGCAGATCGGCGTGCTGGTCCGGGCGTACGCGTACGTTCGTGCCCTGGGGCGCGACGGGTTGAAGAGCGCGTCGGAGAAGGCGGTGCTGGCTGCCAATTACGTCGCGGCCCGCATCAAGCATCGCTACCCGCTGCCGTATCCGGGGCCGTATGCCCACGAGTTCATCACCGTGCCGGATTTCGACACCCTGGACGTTCACGCGGTGGATTTCGCCAAGCGGCTGCTGGACTATAACATTCACCCGCCGACCATGAGTTGGCCGATTCATCATTGCCTGATGATCGAGCCGACCGAGACGGAGTCGAAGCGTACGCTGGACGCGTTCTGTGACGCGCTGCTCGCGATGGCCGACGAGGCCCACCATCAGCCCGAACTGCTCCACGGCGCGCCGCACCACATGCCGGTCCGCCGCCTTGACGAAGTGAGCGCGAACCGCAAGCCGGTGCTCAGATGGCAGCCGGGCTAGCGGTTTGTGGTTGACTGGCAAAGTGCGGACACACGCGCGAGGGCTACTGCCGGGCGCGATCGTGCACCGTCATCCGTCCCCGCACCGCCGTTGGTCTCTGCACCGCGATCATCCGGGGCCACGTGAGCATCCGACGATGACCTTGCTCCCGTAGTGGCTATTCACGCGAGAAGTTGAGCGCGCTCCGCGGGTAAGCATTTGAGTATCAACGTAGCTCAGCCGCGCAAAGGTCTGGGTACGCAATCACTTGGCAACGCACGCAGGTTCGAAGCAGCAGCGCGAACAGACGGTGTTCGTGCCATCGCCGGTTGAAGCGATAGGCGAACTCGCCGAGATACCGCGATGCGTGTTTCCCGCAGATCGCATGGTGGCGCCCCAACAGAAAGCGATGGAGATTGCCGATCAGTGTGTGAACCCGCGGTGAGAAGGCCGCGCCCTTCTCGCCCGCCGCGCCGGCCTCGACCCGTTCGTGGGCAAAGCCCAGCGAGCCCAGGTGCTGGAAACCCCGCAACGTGCCCGTCCGGACACGGCAGCCCTGGGCCAGTGTGGATGTTACGAAACGTGTCACGCGGGGCTTGCGCAGGGTCTTGACCGCCGCCAACGCCACCCGGCCGAAACGGCCGTTCGTGGTTGTTTCAACCGCCGCCAGTAGCGGCGTTTTCCGTTCCATCCCGCGATCGGGTTGGGCGGGCCGCCGGGGCAGATCGGGCTTGGTGCCATTGAGAACCGCGACATCCAGTTCCACCATGCCGCTCAGGAGCGTGCCCAGGGCCTCCCGGGCCATCGCGTGCCGGATCTTGTGCGCCATGAGCCACGCCGTGGGGTAGCACACGTCCAGTTCTTTTGACAGGAGCATGGCCGAGCACCCCTTCTTGTCCTGGGCCAGGCAATAGATGGCGTAAAACCACTTATGGAGTGGGACGCGGCTCTTGTGGAAGATGGTCCCCGCCGTCAGCGATGTCTGGTGGCGGCAGCGGGAGCACTGATAGAGGCGTCGGCTCCGTAACGCGCGGCACGGGCGAGCCCCGCACCGCGGACAGATGACGCCATCCGGCCAGCGGACACGGAGCAGATGGGCCACGCATTGTTGGGGCGACCCCAACCGCTTGTGGAACTCCTCCACAGTCAGAATGCGAATACGTTGTCGAGAGTTGGCCATGTCATGTCCCTCCATAAGGAAACCACGAAGGGACCCTAACATAAACCGAACCATCTGTCAATCAGCCGCTTGCACCGCTGATCAACATTGATACTCATCAGCACGCGGGTGGCCCGGAGAGGAGAAGAGTCGACAAGGTAGTTCGTGGACAAGGTGCTGGGTTGACCGGGTCGCCTGATGCGCGGTCAAGCGCGTGGCGCGAGCGGGTGACGAGGCGATCAGGTGGTCGGGTGCGCATATGGGCAGGGGAGCAGCGATTGCTGCGCCCGCCGTATCTCGGGCGTCGTTAGAATCTTACTCCGCAACCTGAGCGCGGTTTGCGCGCATCTTTTTACGGCGTACACACAGGTGCTGTTGACATAAGCTGTTCCAGACGCGCGGTTTCGACTTTGGTTGCGGCGGAAGGCCGCCTTGGTGACTCGTTGCGTGTGCAACCGGTCCGACGGGCCACGGGGTGCATCCCATTTGGCGTGGCGCCCTAACCTATTGCGCGCACCACTTCACACGCGATTGCGCCTCGGAGGGCTAACGGGCCTATTGACTTTTGAATGGACAAAGCAACGCTGCCAGGGCGTCCGGACCCGCCTGTAAGGGTTCTTTCGGGGTTCTGCCTGTGGCTTTGGCCATTCAATCCTCAATAATATGCCAGGCGAACGGGAGTCTGCGTGCTCAGTCCTTTACGCGATCCCGGCTGCTCAGATTCCGGGTATGCAGATTTTGCCGCCCGAAATGGGACGCACCCCGGGCCACGCGTACGAGTTCCCGCTTGGCGTGCTATCATTCCACGCATGGCTACCATCCGCCTGATTCTCGATGACGCCCAAGACGGGCCGACGAACATGGCTCGCGACGAAACGCTGCTCCACGCCGTCGGGGCCGGGCAAGCGCCGCCTACCCTCCGCGTCTACCAGTGGAGGCCGCCGACGATCTCGCTGGGCTACTTCCAGAAGTACGCGGATTGTGTGTCGCTGCCCCCGCCAGCCGGGGAATTGCCGGTTGTCCGTCGCCAGACCGGCGGCGGGGCTATCCTGCACGACCATGAACTGACCTACTCCATCACGCTTCCGCGAGCCCATGAACTCCTGCGCCATGGGACGACCCGGCTGTATGAGATCGCGCACGACGCGCTGATCCGATGTCTCGCCGAAGCAGGCATGGAAACCTATCGCGGCTGCCCGTCCGACGGTTCGACACCCACTCGCGGGCCGTTCTTCTGCTTCGCTCGCCGCCATTGCCTCGATGTACTGGCCGGCGACGACAAGCTGGCCGGCAGCGCCCAACGCATCACCCGATTCGCGGTGCTGCAACACGGATCCATCATGCTCGATCGTCGATTCGATCAGCAACCCACCGCGTCCATCCGCGCCGCACTCGCAATCGAAGTCGGCCAGTTCATCGAACACTGGATCCAGGCACTGACTATCGCCGCGGAGACGTCGTTCGAGCGCGGCGAATGGACATCGGCCGAACACGAACGCGCCGCGGCGCTCATCCCGAAGTATGCCAGCGAAGAGTGGACGCGGCGGCGCTAGCCGGGCACGTCCACGAATAAAAAAGGGACGCGGCGGCGTTAGCCGCCCGCGTCCCCGAATGAAGAATACTCGCTGCCCACCCGGCCCGCATGACCCCACACCGCGCGGGCGGCGCCGGCGGGCGTTACGTTCCACTCGGCGTCAGGACCACGTCGACGTCCTGCGTCGTCGCGCCGGCCGTGACCGTGACGTCCGAAACCTCCGCGTCTTCGTGGCCCGCCGCCGTGAACTCGACCCGGTACACCCCCGCCGGCAGACCGAACAGCATGTACGAGCCGTCCTCGCCGGTCGTGGTGGAGGTCAGCTCTTCGTCGTTGGCGAAGGCCGTTACCGATACGTCGGGCAGACCCTCTGACTCCGTATTCGTTACGACGCCAGCGATCGAACCGGCCTCGCCCAGGTCGATCAGGCGCATGCCCAGCGACGGCGCGAACTTGAATTCCTGGATCTCATCCGGCGTTTCGATGTTGCCGCCGGGGACGGGCTTGAAGGCGCGGCTCATGTCCACGTCGAGAAGCAACGTGGTTGCCCCTTCCGCCGCCACCTCGAACTCGAAATGGAGTTTGATGCCCGACTGCTCACCACTCGGCACGGTCAGTGGAAAGACCCGCTCGTCCGTCAGCGTGATCTCACCATCCTGCACGACGAGCCGCAACTGATTATAGGTGCCGGCGGGGACGGTCGCGTCGGCCAGCAGGTCCGTCTGGCCGTCGTGCAGCAACGTCAGATCAAACTCTTTTTCGCCTTCGAAGATCGTCAGCCATGCCTCGTCACACAGTCCGTTGGTGCCGCAGTCACCGTCGCCGCACAGGCCGTTGGTGCCGCAGTCACCGTCACCGCACAGCCCGTTGGTGCCACAGTCACCGTCACTGCACAGTCCGTTGGTGCCGCAGTCGCCGTCACTGCACAGTCCGTTGGTGCCGCAGTCGCCGTCACCGCACAGGCCGTTCGTGCTGCAGTCGTCGTCGACCGGATGCACACGTACTTCGGTAATCGTAACCAGGGCGTGCTCGATGAATTGGAACGGGAACGGTTTGTCCGTGACCAGCAGCCGCAGCGTTCCTTCGTCCGCCGGGCCGGGCGGGCCGACGGAGCCCCCGCCGTCGTCGGCGGTCGTCCCGCCGGATCCTGGCGTGCCCAGGCCGCCTGTAGAGCAGCCGGCCACCGACAGGGCCATGGACAACAGAATGACAACCAGCGCAGGTTGAAACTGAGTTCTGTTCATGTCGTTGTTCCTGGTCTTGGGGTGCCTTATAAATCGCGCACGGTACGCCATTTACCTACTTACTTACGTACAATTCCCGGCCGCCGAACAGGGCTACGATTGTCAGAATGTGAGCCACTTGTGCTCATATATGTGCCGGCCGGGGCTGACTAATCAAGGCGTGGCTTCACGTTTTGGGTACGGCGTGGAGGCGACCAGCCCGCCTGCCGGAGGCTCGTCCTGCTGCCAATATGACAGTGGCGCCGGGCGGAGAGAACGATGCAACTGTGTGTAAAAAATGATCTTATGGAGATTTCTCGGCTGGCACACGGCCTGAAGCGTGGATGCTTGGACGGGCGGGCACCGTCCGTCCGAGAATGGAGAAAACGTGGATGCAGAATGATCAGTTTACGATCAAGGCGGCGGAAGCCATCCACCGCGGACAGCAGATGGCCAGCGGGGCCGGGCACCCGTACTTTACGCCCGTGCACCTGCTCAACGCGCTGCTGCGTGAAGAGAACGGCGGCGTAATCCGGCCTTTGCTCGATAAGGCCGGCGCCCGCGTCGATCGGCTGCGCCAGATTGCCGAGGGCGAGTTGGCCCGGCTCCCCAAGGTGGCCGGCGGACAGGTGGCCGTCGACCCGAAGACCAACAAAGTCCTGCAGGCCGCACGCGTCCAGGCCGATCGGCTCAAGGACCAGTACATGTCCACGGAGCACCTGCTCCTCGGCCTTTGCGACGTGGATTCGACGGCCAAGGAGGTGCTCTCCGTTTGCGGCGTCAACAGCGACGTGGTTCTGGCCGCCCTCAAGGGAATTCGCGGCGGACAGAGCGTCACCTCGGAGAACCCGGAGGCCACCTACCAGGCTCTCGAACGATACGGCGTAAACCTGGTCGAAATGGCCCGGCGTGGCAAGATCGACCCGGTCATCGGCCGGGACGAGGAGATCCGCCGTTGCATGCAAGTGCTGAGCCGCCGCACCAAGAACAACCCCGTCCTGATCGGCGAGCCGGGCGTCGGCAAGACGGCCATTGTCGAAGGGCTGGCCCTGCGCATTCTCGAAAGCGATGTGCCGACCGCGTTGAAGAACAAGCGGCTGGTTGCCCTCGACATGGGCGCGCTGATCGCCGGGGCAAAGTACCGCGGCGAGTTCGAGGACCGGCTCAAGGCCGTCGTGCGGGAGGTCGTCGAGAGCGAAGGCGAAGTTGTCCTTTTCATCGACGAGTTGCACACGGTCGTCGGGGCCGGCCGCGCGGAAGGCGCGGTGGATGCCGGCAACCTGCTCAAACCGGCTCTCGCCCGTGGCGAGCTGCGCTGCATCGGGGCGACCACGCTGGACGAGTATCGCAAGCATGTCGAGAAGGACGCCGCACTGGAGCGGCGGTTCCAGCCGATTCAGGTGGGCGAGCCGTCGGTGGAGGACACCATCGCCATCCTCCGCGGTCTCAAGCCGCGGTACGACGCCCACCACGGCGTGCGGATCCAGGACTCGGCCCTGGTCGCGGCGGCCACGCTGTCGAGTCGCTACATCACCGACCGGTTCCTGCCGGACAAGGCGATCGACCTGATCGACGAGGCGGCGTCGCGGCTGCGGATCGAAAACGACTCCTTGCCCAGCGAGCTGGACGAAATCCGCCGCCAGATCATGCAACTCGAGATTCAGCGGGAGGCGCTCAAGCGCGAGAAGGACGCCGGCTCCAAGGACGAACTCAAGCGGGTCGACAGGCAACTGGCCGACCTGAACGAGAAGAACACCGCCCTGACCGCCCAGTGGGAGAACGAGTCCGGGCTGATCCACGGCATCAAGCAGGCCAAGCAGGACATCGAGTCCAAGCGGACCGAACTGGAGAACGCCCAGCGGGCCGGCGATCTCGAGCGGGCCGCCCGCATCCAGTACGGTGAGATCCGCGAACTCGAGGGGCGGGTGTCGCACCTCGAACAGGAACTCGCCGCCGTCCAGAGTGCCGGTAACGCGCTGGTGCGGGAAGAGGTGACGGCCGAGGAGATCGCCGAGGTGGTGTCGTCGTGGACGGGGATCCCGGTGGCCCGCATGCTCGAAGCGGAGCGCGAGAAGCTGCTGCGCATGGAGCAGTCGATTCAGCAGCGCGTGGTCGGCCAGGATGAGGCCGTCCGCGCAGTGAGTGACGCGGTGCGGCGAGCCCGGGCCGGCTTGGGCGATCCGAACCGTCCCATCGGGTCGTTCCTGTTCCTTGGCCCGACCGGCGTCGGCAAGACGGAGTTGTGCAAGGCGCTGGCCGAGTTCCTGTTCGACACCGAGCAGGCGATGGTCCGGATCGACATGAGCGAGTTCATGGAACAGCACGCGGTGGCCCGGCTGATCGGCGCCCCGCCGGGGTACATCGGCTACGAGGAGGGCGGCGTGCTGACCGAGGCGATCCACCGTCGCCCCTACGCGGTGATTCTGTTCGACGAGATCGAGAAAGCCCATCGCGACGTGTTCAACGTGTTGCTACAGGTGCTGGACGACGGTCGGCTCACCGACGGCCACGGTCGCGTGGTCGACTTCAAGAACACGCTGATCGTGATGACCAGCAACATCGGGTCGGACGTGATCCAGCAAATGGCAGACGCGAACGTGCCGGACTTCGAGGTGGAGTCGAAGGTGAACGAGATGCTCAAGCACGCGTTCCGGCCGGAGTTCCTGAACCGCGTGGACGAGACGATCATCTTCCACCGCCTGACCCGCGAGGATATGCGAGGGATCGCCGAGATCCAGACCCGGCACCTCAAGCAGCGGCTGGCCGACCGCAACATCGCGTTGACGTTGACCGACGCGGCCATCGGCAAGCTCGCGGCGGACGGCTACGATCCGGTTTACGGGGCCCGCCCGCTCAAGCGGCTGATCCAGCAGTACGTGGAGAATCCGCTGGCCAGGCGGCTCCTGGCCGGCGAGTTCACCGACGGCGATTCGGTGACGGTCGACGCCCGCGGCGACGGATTCGGCTTCAGCAAGTCGTAGGTGCGTTGCCGGCCTGGTGGAACAGCCGCTTGACGTCCGCGTCGGAAACTCCCAGAAGTCCGACGCGGAGTCCCGCCCGGCGTGGCGTTTGGTCGGGGTTGGAAGTGGTAGACTGGCTTCGCAATACGGACACCGATCCTGATCGCGGGCGAGGGCGCTCAGCGAGGGGTGGACGGGCACGCCGTTGTCGAGGGGCTTCTCACATCCCTTGACCGGACTTGGGGCCGTTCGCGGCCGCGTGGATGCCGCGTCCATCAGACTTCACGATGCCATTCCAGCCATACACGTCACGTGATCCACGCGAAAGACGCCTGAGCTCAGCCGTGCTCGTGCCCGCCCGGCCGCCTATCGCCCGCCCGACCGCCATATCACGTTGACGTTGGCCGACATGGCCGGCCGCACTCCGGGCAACGGCCGGTTACGTTGCCAGTGAGGTCGTACCCGCAGCCGGTGCAGAGTGCGGGGTTGAGCACACGCTCGACGTCTTCTTTTTTGGCACCCATGAGGCCGACGCGGAGGCCGGCCCGGCGGAGCGTATTGTTCACGCTGGCGTTCACGAGGACCAGAACGATGAGGTTGACGCACGGACAGATCATGAGGATTGCGCAAATCGTGGTGACGGCCCAGTGAGTGCGCTGGGCGGTGAGCATCAGGACGACGCCGATGATCAGCAAGGCCAAGGTGACCAGGCGGAGCAGACCCACGACGGCCACCAGGATCATTCCGAACCCGGGGAATCTGGGCCCGAACATGACGACGTAGGAAATGATCACCAACAGGATGAGCCATATGGTCCAGCGCTGTCTTCGAGCCAGGGCACGGATATCGGGGCCGCCCCGCGTGCGGAACGGTGGGGGGGCGCCCGGTTGTGCAGACGGGACTTCCGATACGGTGGCCGGAGGCAGGCCGGCGTCGCAGAACGGACACCGGGCTTGGTCTGGGGCGCGGTCGCTCAGCGAGGCGTGGCAGGACGGGCATGTCGTTGTGGGAATGCTGCTCATGGTCCCTGACCGCGTACGCACAGATTGCCCGGACGAGGCATCCGCAGAGGCGGCAACGACGCCGCCCGTCGGCGCTGCAAATCCGTGGTGAAAACCCGGCGTACGGGCGGTTCAATGTCCGGTCGGCATCATACCGCGGACCGTCGCCCAATCCAAGCGGTCGCCGCCGGCGCCGCCGCTGCACCCGCTCGCCGCGCCGTGGGGGCCAGACCGCGCGGGATGCTCATAAACAAGTGTCGCGTGGCCGTCCGGGTTGACCGCCGCGCGACACCGTGTTCAAGGAGAAGGTCGAAGGCTTCGACGTTAGTCGATCCGTGTAAACGTAAAAGTGCCAAGTGGTGGCACCATGCCGTCCACTTCCAACGGCGGGCCGGTGATTTGGAAAATCGGCACCGGCGGAACCGTCGGCTGGTTGGGCGAGGTGTAGGTCGTGCCGCTGTCGGTGCCCGCGTCGTAAGGCTGCAGCGAGACGACCGCCTCGTCGACCCACTGCCCCTCCTGGAGCAGCGGGTAGCCGGACGTGCCCACGAACCAGTCCGGGCTCGGCGCGATCATGCTGACCACCGTCGCCAGCGGGTACTCCACGCTCACCGTGAACTCCACTGACACCGACCCGGGCGATGGGCTGATGCCGCCGCCGGAGATCACCGCTTCGGCGTCGCCGTCCGCCATCGCGTCTTGCACCTCGCCCTGAAGCAGCGTCTTGCTGCCCGTCTCGGCCATGCTCTTGATCCCGGGCGAGGCGAGTTCACCTTCCTGCCAGAACGTAACGGCGTCGCTGTGCGTACCGCCGATCAGTCCGGAGAAGTGCGGGTTCGACGGGAAGTCGGTCGGGTGCGTCTCCGCCGACCAGGTCGCGTTGAACACCAGTCGATATGTCGCGGTCGGGTCCGGCGGAATGGTCAGTGCCTTCTGGAAGCCGCTGAAGTCGGTCAGGTCGACCCGGCGGTCGACGTTGAGATCGAACACGGCGAAACATTCGTCCCGCGTGAGGTCCAGCGGGTCGGGCTCCATATCCGGCCCGGCCTGGCAGTCGCCGAACCCGACGTAGTCGTCCAGGTCGATCACGCCGTTTTCGTCCAGGTCATTCGGCGGCCGGAACGACCCCGAGCCGAAGTTGACCGCGAAGTCCTCGCACCAGACGGAGACCGCTCCGTAGCCGTCGAGGGACTGCTCGGGCGACAGCGTCAGGGTCAGCGACTCGTCGTCGTACGGGCGGGACAGGCGACCGCTGATGGGGATGCCGTCGCCGAAGGACGGGCTGCTGTCGGTCTCGCCCAGGTAGAAGTACACGGCGGGCCCGCCCCCGTCGAATGTGAAGTGCTCCACCTGGATCGTCCGTTCGTCGACGATGATCACCATGCCGTCGACGTCGTGAAAGATCGTCGACAGTTCCGCCCGCCATCCGGCCCGTTCATACTCGGTTCCGCCTGCGGCCCGGGCCACGAGCGCCAGCGCCAACAACAGTCCTGCACATCCCGCCGCGTTTCGCCGTATCCATTGCATGCCTGGTTCTCCAGTAGTCCTCCCTGATTGCCTGTCTGTTCCGTCGGGTTGCTCGGTCGAGGCCCCCGGGGTGCAGCGCTCCCCCGCACCGCACGGCCGAACCGCCTCGCCCAAGTGGTTCCGTCCAACGGCTCCGGCGTGCGACGGCCAGCGACGCCGCCATCCCCGTTTTCGTTTGAACCGCCGTGTTTGCTCCCGCCTGAACACCCGTCGCACGCAGCGCGGCCGTTCGCTCATCTCCCCGGCGCGTTTTCACGCGAGTCAGTCGCCCCACTGCTGGCGGGGGTGTTCGCGGGCGGGGAACAAACGCGGCAGAAGTATCGTGTCCCCCCGGTGTCGTTCGGAAGAACGAGTCCTCGACGGCGCCCGAGTCCGACGCGGTGGCCGCGCCGTCCGAGGTTAGTCGCGAGTGGGGCGGATTCCTGACAGCCGCCGATGGGAGTTTTTTGCGTCGAGGGCGGATCCGCGATGACCGGGCGGCCGGCGCGAACGGCGGGCTACCGTTCGGTGAGCGCCCGGTGGATGCGTTCGCGGGCTTCGAGCGACAGGGCGGCGCCGACGGCCGTGCCATCGGCGAGCGCGTATTCGAGCATGGCACGCACCGCCCGGCGCAGGGCCGCAACATGGCGGCGGTACCGGCGGCAGGCTTTGCAATAGAGGCAGTGAAATGCAACCGCGACACGCTGGGCGCGGGTCGATGGTCGGTCCAGTGCGGTCGATGCGAGGAGGGATATCTCGCTGCACGGGGCAAAGAGCAGTCGCAGGAATTCAATCACAGGTGCCGTCTCAACTTCGTCGGTGTCGTTCAGTGAACCAGTTCGTCTGCAAGCATTCCTGCAACCGCAGCCGAGCCCGGTGCAGCCGTGCCCAGAGATTGGTCGCAGAAATATCCAGAACCTTGCAAACCTCGTCGCCGTCCATCTGGTCCAGCTCGCGCAGCAGGAAGGCGTCGGCCAGCTTGGAGGGCAGGAGGGTCAGGCAATGGCGGATCACCGCCCAGAATTCACGGTTCTCGGAGTCGGAGCGCGGGTCGCGGCCCCACCGGCCGGGCAGGCTCTTCCATTTGCCGCTTTTGGCGAAGAAGGCGTCGTCCTGCCCGGTGAACTCCTCGGGGCGGTCCGGCGCGCGCTCCCGCACCGCATGCCGCACGTGATCCACGATCTTCCGCTTGAGAATGCCGATCAGCCAGGTTCGTTCCGATGAGCGGGCGGAAAACCGCTCCCGGGCGTGCAGGGCGGCCAGGAAGCTCTCCTGAACCAGGTCCTCCGCGACGTCCGCGTCGCCGACCCGCAGCAGGGCATAGCGGTACAAAGCGTCGCCGTGGCGTTCGACCCAGGTGGTGGGGTGGGACGCGGCGTCGGTCGGCGTATCTGTCTTATCGGACACGCCCGTCCTCCGGCGTCGGGTTCGGTCCAGACGATCGGCCGCTCGGCGACCGGGAGTGAAGCCTATCGCTGGCATCCTACTGCGCCGGGCTCGGTAGAATCAACGGTCACTCCCGCGGCCGCGGCCGGACCCGAGTCCGCGATGGCCGTCTCCCGGGTGGCCGGCGAATCGCACGCCGAATGACGGCCCGCGCCTCGGGTCGGGCGGGGCCGTCGGTTTGAAATGCGCCGCCCCCCGGCTATTCTTACGCGTGTGACCCGCCGGCTGTCGGCGTGGGCGAGCGATCAAGCCCCGACACGAAAGGAATCGACCTTGAAGACGACCGCAGTTTCGGCCGCCGTGCTGATGGTGGGCACCGTGCTGGTGGCCGGCGCCGGCTGTGCCCAACACAGAGGTTTTGTCCAGACGGAACTGAAGCCGGAAGCCGGACAGCCATTGCCCGCGCTGCTCAACGCCGAGGCGGCCAACGCCCGGGAGAGGCAGCTCATTCCGATCGTGGAGGTCACGGCCACGTGGTGCGCGCCGTGCCGGCAGCTGAAGGCCAGCATGGACGATCCGCTCATGAAGGACGCGTTCGACGGCACGTACGTCATTCACCTGGACCATGACGCCTGGAAGCCGCATTTCGCGGACGCGGGCATGCAGGCGATCCCCGTCCCGGCCTTCTTCCGGCTGGACGGCGACGGCAAGCCGGTGGCTCGCATCGACGGCGGGGCGTGGGCCGAGAATATCCCCAAGAACATGGCCCCGCCGCTCAAGAAGTTCTTCAACGAGTAGACGACGACGCCGGCCGGAGTTGGCCCGGACCATCCCACTGTTCCGCGAACCAGCCCTCGCCGGGGAGAAAGGTGACCACCGATGACGCCATCGACCGACTCCATTGAATCCCTCGAGCCCGCGCCGGTCTGGCGGTTGTTCGCCGGCATGGCGGCCGTCCCCCGCCCGTCCAAGAAGGAGCAGCGCATCCGCGCCCATATACGGGCGGTGGCCGAGGAGCACGGCTTCGGTGTTCGCGAGGACGCGGCGGGGAACATCGTGATCGATGTGCCCGCTACGCCCGGTTGCCAGCAGGCGCCGGTGACCGTGCTGCAAGGCCACCTCGACATGGTCTGCGAGAAGAACTCCGGCACGCGGCACGACTTCGACAACGACCCCATCCGCCTGATCATCGACACGGATGCGGCCGGTGAGCAGATCGTGCGGGCCGACGGCACGACGCTCGGGGCCGACAACGGGATCGGCGTGGCCATGGCGATGGCGGCCGCCGTGTCGCCGGACGTCACGCATGGGCCGCTCGAGCTGCTGTGCACGGTGGACGAAGAGGCGGGCATGACGGGAGCCAAGGCGCTGCCGGCTGATCTGCTGAAAGGCCGCCGCCTGCTCAACCTCGACTCCGAGGAAGACGACGTGATCTACATCGGCTGCGCCGGTGGCTGTGACACGACCTTGACATGGTCGTTCGCGACGGGACCGGTGCCGGCCGGCGCGGAGTGCTGCCGGGTGACGGTGGCGGGGCTGAAGGGGGGGCACTCCGGTTGCGACATCCACTTGAATCGCGGCAACGCGATCAAGCTCCTGGTTCGCATGCTGGCCGGCGTGCCGGAGGGCCAGCTTCAACTCACGGCGATCGAGGGCGGGAGTCTTCGCAATGCGATCCCGCGCGAAGCGCAGGCCAGCGTGGCCGGGCCGGCCGGGATCACCGGTATCCTCTCTCGCGCCGCGGCGGCGGTGCAGGCGGAGGTGGTGCGCGAACAGAAGGAGGCGCACTGCACGATTCGCGTGGAACGCGGGCAACCCGACGACCGGCCGTCCGCGATCTCGCACGCCGATACGCAGCGGTTGCTGCACACGGTCGCCGCGCTGCCGAGCGGCGTGCTCGCCGTCGTGCCGGATATCCCCGGCTTGATTGAGACGTCGAACAACGTGGCGACACTGAAGGCCGCCTCCGAGGCGGCGGGCGCGGTCCGGATCACGGTGGAATGCCTGGCGCGCAGCTCGTCGGCGTCGCAGTTGCAATCGGCGGTGCGGCAGGTCACGGCCGCGGGGCGACTCGCGTCGGCGGCGGTTCAGTCAGGCAACGAGTATCCCGGCTGGCGGCCGAACGTCGATTCGCCGACGCTCGCCACGTGCCGGCGCGTGTACGAGGAACTGTTCGGCGAAACGCCCAACGTGACCGCCATCCACGCCGGCCTGGAGTGCGGCCTGCTCGGCGAACGCGTCGGCGGCGGGATGGACATGGTCAGCTTCGGCCCCCGCATCGAAGGCGCCCACAGCCCGGACGAACGGGTCTACGTCAAGTCGGTGCAGAAGTCGTGGAAGTACCTGACCGCGGTGCTGAGCGAACTGGCGAGGGGATGAGGGCCAGTCCAATTACTAATGACGAATTACTAATTACTAATTTGACAGCGCTACAATTCGCTTTGCAGCTCGCGAACGCCGGTCGGCCCTGTTGCACAAATGCGTTCTCGCTGGCGCCAGCGGCGATCCGAGACGAAACTAGCGTTGTCGTACTGATTACAGGTGGGGCATCGCGAGCGGAGGGGCACAGGGAGGGTGCAGACCAGAATCGTGGTTAGCCCACGATTCCACGGCACGCACACCCACGCATCGTGACCGCTGCCCGTAAGGCTCGCGCCTCGCCAGTAGCGTTCCATGCGTGACGCCTCATTTGTAATTAGTAATTCCTCAAAGTGACCGATTTACGCTCTGCTCCAGCTGAGGGCAAACGAAAAGCGGTGTTTCTAGCCGATAGTAGTGGTGTATAACAAAACCACCGGGAGAAACACCGCATGGTTACTATCGTCCAGATTCCCAAGGTTTTCACAAGCTTTTTCCGCCCCCTGAAGCAGAGTTTTTCACGCCGGGCCTGGCCCCACTTCTGGGGGTTGGTCACCGCCATGGCCGTGAGTTCCGACCACCACCTCCGGGCGCTGAACCGCCTCTTGCGCAACCACCCCCACCGGACCAATGACGGCGAGTTCCTGTGGCGTAGCGCGTGGGACGAATCCGCCGTGCTCCAAGCCATCGCCCTGGACACGCTGAAGCGGCTGCACCACAAGGGCGAGCCCCTGTACTTCGTGATCGATGACACCCAGGTCCTCAAGCGGGCGAAGAAAATGGACGGGGTGGGCCGACTGTATCATGCGGCCACCGGCACGTACGGCGACGGGCACACCATTCTCAAGGTCTGCCTGCTCTATCGCGGGGTCACGATTCCCTGGGGCTCCTGCGTCTACGTCAAGAAGGACTTGGCCGCCAAGCTCAAGCTTCCCTTCGTCAAGCTCAGCGCGTTGGCGGCCCAGGCCATCCGGGACGCGAACCTGCCGGGGTATGACGTCACCGTGCTGTTCGATTCGTGGTATCTGTGTCCCTGTGTGGTCCAGGCGGTCCAGGCCCGGGGGTGGCATTTTATCAGTGTGGCCAAGGCCAACCGGTCTCTCTGGGTCGGCCGGCAGAGTCACGCGTTGAAAACATACGGCCCCAACGTGCTGCGCCGGTCGGGCCGGGGGATGCGGATGGCCGGACGATCCCGCGTCCAGCACTACCGCGTGGCGGAGCGGGTTGGATCGCTCAAGAAGGTGGGGGATGTCAAGGTCGTGTTCTCGCGCCGCCGGGGCGAATCGAAGACGTTGGCCATCGTGACCGATGATCTCAAGCGGTCTGCCAGGAAGGTGATCGCGCAGTACGCCTACCGTTGGTCGATTGAACTGCTGATCAAGGATGAAAAGCAGCAACTGGGGCTGGGCGCTTACCGCTGCAAGCGGTACCGAGCTGTGGTTAGACACCTGCACCTCGTGGACGTCGCCTACGCCTGCCTGACCCACCTGGGGCTGACGCGCCAGCGTGCACAAGGCGATCCACCGAATGACACCATGCTGCGGCCTCCCTCGATTCGCCAGCTCAAGCAGGACCTCCGGCAGGAGTTGTGGCGCGAAGCCGTGAACGAAGTCGTGAAGCGCAGCAGCGATAAACCTGTGATTAAACGAATTCAGCGGCTCCTGGCTGCCTAAAATCGGTCACTTTGAGTAATTCGCAATTAGTAATTCTTCAGTCCACCAGCTTCGATTCGGGGACGTCGTCGGGTTTCTGCGGCAGGCGGAACTGGTTGGGGCGGTCCTTGAGCACCCTCTCAAGCCATGTCGGCGAGTAGCCCCGTTCCTGCGGGCTGCCTTTCGCGTCCTGCACGTACCCGTCGTTGTACTTCTGCACGAGGTGCTCGCCCAACTCGCGCCATCGTTTGACCACCAGCTCCGCGTGTGACACGCAGTAGTCCGTCAGGTACCGCCGGGCCAATGACGGATTCGATCCGTGTAACTCGACGGCCGTCTTCTCGACCGCGGGCTGCAATGCCATGAACGTGCCCTCCAGGTCGCGCTGCACCGCCTGGATGTCCTGCACCATGTCGGCGTACCGGAGATTGGCATGATTGGCGACGAAGTTGAACACCCACCAGGCCGAATCCCACGTGAACCTGTCCAGGCTGCCGACGGTAAACGCCTTGGGAACCGCGTTGATCCCACAGTAGAGCGGAACGTAGCAGGTCGTATAGGTGTCGTCGACGCCGTACCAGTACACGCCGCCGATCGGGTCCGGCAGCCACGAGCGAGACTGCGATACGAAGGTGAACCCCGTCTGCTGGGTCGAGATCGGACGCTCCCACACGTGTAGTTCGTCGTCTTGTTCATCGTCGACCTTCCACGCAATCGGCCGGTTTCGGACCGGCGTGCCATACGGCCCCGCGTCCAGGCCGCGCCGCATGTCGTAGTCCGTTCCCTCGTAGTGGTCGCGCATCAGTGCGAACACGTCGGCCAGCGACAGCTTGCGGTCCGGCTTGATCCATAACGGGTAGGGGGCCGCACCCTCGACGCCCCGATGGTAATCCGGTGAAAGGTCCAGCGACGGCGCCGCTCGCCGGAACAGGCTCCACACCCGCGTGGATGCATACCGGCGATTGCGCGGGGTGGCCGGGCAGTAGGCGTCGCAGTAGCGAAACGGTGCACCGGACGCCGGATCGTGGTACCCTTTTTCGATGGCGAACGAGATCACGTTCGGCGAGTAGACGCAGTTGTCCGGATCGTCAAGCGGGAACGTGCCGATGCGGGCCTTGTTGGCGTGGCATGCGATGTACCCGTCAGGGATGCGCACCGCGACCCAGTGGGCGCCCTGGCCGCCGTCACCCGGGCCGATGATCTCGAGGATCCACGCTTCGTTCGGGTCGGCGATCGACATCGATTCGCCCGGCGACCGGTACCCGTGCCGGGCGACGAGGGTGGTGATGACGTCGATAGCCTCGCGGGCGGTTCGGGCCCGCTGCAAAGCGAGTTTCATGAGATCCCAGTAGTGCAGAACGCCCTTGGGGTTATACAACTCCTCCCGCCCGCCGAACGTCGTTTCACTGATGGCCAGTTGATGTTCATTCATCAATCCGACCACGGCGAACGTGTGCGGCACCTGCGGAATGCGGCCGTACGTCCGCCCGTCCCAGTGTTTGATTTCGAGCATCGCGCCCGGTTCGTGATCGGCGGCGGGCGTGTATTGCAACCGCGGGTGAAACTCACCGTCGCAGGTATAGGTGATCATCACGCCACCGTCCGCGGATGCGCCGCGCGTCACCAGCAGGTTCGTGCAAGCCCGGCCCGGCGCGGTGATCTCCAGACCCACCGCAACCGCCCCGACCAACAAACGCAGTTCACTTCTCATGGCGATTTTCCCCCGGCTCCATCGGATTCACCGGATCAGCTTACCCGAGAAACAAACCACTCGCCAACCGAGCAGGCCGCCTGCCGAATCCGAGGGACATCAATGCGCACGCCGAGCGCGCCGCGCTCGGAACGAGCCATGCCGCTGGCCATTGGTAATCGGCAATACGTTCATGATTCACGGCGGGGGCCGCGAATCAAGCCACGTCCGCCAGGTCCGGCCCGTAGTGGATCGTGATTTCCTCGCCCGCGGCGACCGTGCGGGTGGCGTAGAGGTCGAGGCCGTAGAACTCGCTGTTGGGTGGGTCCTGGTGGTTGAGGAACCGCAGGCGTCCGGTTCCTTCGTACCCGCGCCAGCCGTCTTCGGTCCACACCCAGAGCACGTGGCAGCCGTCCTCCTCGGTGCGCCGTCCGCGAAAACGGCCGATGCGTTCCCCGGCCTGTATCATCGTCTTGGCGAACACGCCCGTCCCGTGGATCGTGCTCGGCCCGAGCTGAATTTTCATGCGGCTTGCTCCAGTTGTCCGTGGTCGCGGCGGGGAGTATACAGAGGCGCCGCGTCGCGTGGCAATCCCGATCACCGCGGAATTCGCGTTGCGTGATGAGTGCGCCTCATGAACGCCGGCCCTCATCGTCGCGATGAACGGCGTCGCGCGCGGGTGTGATGATGAGCCGGCCCGACCATGCGGGCCGGCGCCGGCTAGCGCCGCTTCTTCGACGTGCCCTTCTTTCCCTTCGCCTTCCTGGCCTTGGTCTTCTTGGCGGCCTTGCTCTTCTTCTTGGCCGCGGCGACCGTCCTGGTTTTCTCTTTGGATTTCGCCTTGGCCGACTTCTTCGCCTTCTTGACTTTGGCGGCCCTGGCCTTCACCGTTTTGGTGGCGGCCTTGGCGGGCTTTCGTTTCGCCGCGGCGGCCCGAGTCGGCTTGGCCGCTTCCTCGACCACCGCCTGGGCGGCGGCGAGCCGGGCGATGGGGACGCGGTACGGGCTGCATGAGACGTAGTCCATACCGACCTGATGACAGAACCGCACCGAGGCGGCTTCACCGCCGTGCTCGCCGCAGATCCCGATCTTGAGCTTCGGTCGCGTGGACCGGCCCCGCTCGATTCCCCACTTGACCAGCAACCCGACCCCCTCCACGTCGAGTGACTGGAACGGATCGCTCTTGAAGATGCCCGCCCCATTCGCGTCACAGTACTCGGGCAGGAAACGCCCCGCATCGTCGCGGGACAGGGCCATCGTCGTCTGGGTCAGATCATTGGTGCCGTAGCTGAAGAACTCCGCCACCTCGGCGATCTTGTCGGCGGTCAGGGCGGCCCGCGGCGTCTCGATCATCGTCCCCACGAGGTAGGGCAGCGAGTCGTCCGCCTGGCCCAGAATCGCGTCCGCGACGGCCTTGGAACGCTCGACCAGGATGCCCAGTTCCTTCGCGTCGATCGAGAGCGGGATCATGATCTCGGGCAGCACCTTCACGCCGCGCTTCTGGCAGTTGATCGCCGCTTCAATGATCGCCCGGACCTGCATCTCGAGAATCTCGGGATAGGTGATGCACAGGCGGCAGCCGCGGTGCCCCAGCATCGGGTTGGATTCCATCAACTGCGACGCCCGTTGCCGGATGTGCTCCACTTCGACCCCGCAGTGACGGGCCAGCAGGTGCTGATCGTCGTCGGTGTGCGGGAGGAACTCGTGCAGCGGCGGGTCGATCAGCCGGATGGTGACCGGCTTGCCGTCCATCGCGTCGAAGATGCCGATGAAGTCGTTCCGCTGGAACGGCAGCAGCTTGTCGAGGGCCCGGCGCCGGGCATCCTCGTTGTCGGCGATGATCATCTCTTGCATCGCCAGTCGCCGCTCCTCCGTCTCGAAAAACATGTGCTCGGTCCGGCACAGGCCGATGCCTTCGGCGCCCATCGACACGGCCTTGGCCGAGTCCGCCGGCGTATCGGCATTGGTGCGCACCTTCAGGCGACGGAGCTGGTCGCACCAGCTCATGAACGTGTTGTATTCTTGCGGTGGCTGGCGGCTGATCAGCGGCAGTGCGCCCGAGAACACGTTCCGCTTGTCCGCACTGCCGTCCAGGGTGATCACGTCGCCCCGGCGGACGGTGCGCCCGTTCGCCGAGAAATGGCCGGCCCCTTCGTCGATCTTGAGCGTCTCGCAACCGACGATGCAGCACTTGCCCCACCCGCGAGCCACCACCGCCGCGTGCGACGTCTTGCCACCCGTCGCGGTCAGGATGCCCACCGCCGCGTGCATGCCGCCCACATCCTCCGGCGAGGTTTCCTTCCGGACCAGGATCACCTTCTCCCCGCCCCTGGCCATCTCCTCCGCGTCGCCCGCGTCGAACACGACCTTGCCGCAGGCTGCGCCTGGCACCGCGTTGATACCGGTGGCCAGCCCCGACTCACGCCACTTGGCCTCCTTGGCCCCCTCGATCGACCCGCCGGCGTTGACCGCGGACCAGTCGATCTCGGGGTAGAAGAGTCGCTCGATGTCGACCGGTTGGATCCGGCTCACCGCCGTCTCCCGCGAGATGAGCGGTCTGGTGGCGCGGGTGGCAATCGCCCGGCTGACCAGTTTTTTCTTGAGCAGTTCCCGCGCCCGGGCCGGCGGGATGAGCGGCTTGCTCGCCTGGTCCACCGCGATCTTGAACGCCGCCGCCGGTGACCGCTTGCCGGTCCGGCATTGCAGCATGAACAACTGCCCGCGTTCGATGGTGAATTCGAGGTCCTGCATCTCCCCGTATTCGACCTCGAGGATCACGCGGATCGCGTCGAGCTGGTCGTACACGTCGGGCATGGTGCGGGCGAGTTCGTCGAGTTTGATCGGCGTCCGGACGCCGGCCACCACGTCCTCGCCCTGGGCGTCGAACAGCATGTCGCCGTAGTACTCGTTCGCCCCCGTGTTGGGATCGCGGGTGAAGCACACGCCGGTGCCGCAGTCGGCCCCCATGTTGCCGAACACCATCTGGCACACGTTGACGGCCGTCCCTTTCAGTCCGGTGATTTTCTCCGCGTTGCGGTATTCGATTGCCTTCTTCGCGTTCCAACTCTCAAAGACGGCGGAGATCGCGCCGCTGAGCTGATCAAAGGCGCCCTGGGGGAACGGCTCGCCCGTATTGTCCTGGTAGATCGACTTGAACGCGTCGACGATGTGGGCGAGCTCGTCCTCGTTGATGTCGGTGTCGGCCACCGGCTCGCCCGGCCCTTTGAACAGGCGGGCCCGCGTGTGCCGCTCTTTCACCTCGTGGAACGCGTGCTCGAAGAGCTGCCGGTCCACGCCCTTGGCCGTCGAGCCGTACATCATGATCAGTCGGCGGTAGGCATCGAGGGCGAACCGGCGGTTGTTGGACAGCCGGGCCAGCCCCTCCACCACCTCGTCGTTCAAGCCCAGGTTCAGGATGGTCTCCATCATGCCGGGCATGGAGATGGCGGCCCCGGACCGGACGGAGACCAGTAGCGGCTTGTCCGGGTCCCCCAATCGCTTTTTGGCCGTCTTTTCCAGCCGGGCCATGGATTTGCGGATCGCCTGTTCCAGGTCCCGCGGCCAGCGCTTGTTGTTGTGAAAGTAGTAGTCGCACGCCTCCGTGACGATGGTGAAGCCCGGCGGGACGGGGAGCCCGATGGCCGTCATCTGTGCCAGTCCGAGGCCCTTGCCCCCCAGCACGGCCTTGGTCTGGGCTTTACCCTCCGCCTGCCCCTTGCCGAAAAAGTAGACCCATTTCTTATCGCTGGCCATGGTCGCTCCGTCCTTTTCGTGCCATTGGTGATGCGTTCGTCTAATCGTGGCGTGTGGGCCATTATGAGAGCGGGACCGCGCCTGTCAACGATTGGGTGCGGCGTGGCGGGCGGGCAAAGCCGATTCGACGCCGCTTGATGCCGCGGATCAGGGCAAGTAGAATTTTCAGGCCCGTGCAGCGGCGTCGGAGCCCCTCCCTCGGGACCGGACGCCGCCAGGCCGCCGGGGTGAGCGGCCGCCGCGAACGGGCATGGTCAGCACCCTGGCTCGAGCCGTACGTCCGTCAACGTACTCGCGGGAGATTATGGCCAGACGACGAAAGAAAATCGGCGAAATACTCGTGAACTGGGGCGTGCTCGACCAGTCCGCCCTCAACGAGGCCCTCCGCTACGCCACGGAGAACGGACGGCGGGTTGGCGAAGCACTGGTCGAACTCGAACTCTGCGAAGAGGACGACGTGATCAAGGCGTTGGCCACCCAATTCGGGTTCGAGTACATCGACCTCGATAACCCGGAGATCCTCGATGTAAAAGTGGTGCGGGACTTGATGCCCGCTGACTTGATTCTCAAGCACCAGGTCCTGCCCATGGAGCAGGAAGGCAACCGACTCAAGATCATCGTGTCGGATCCGCTGGACCTCGAGACGCTGGACCTCCTGCGGTTCCGGCTGGCCAAGGACGTGGTGCCGGCCCTCGCCCCCCTGGGCAAGATCAAGCGATACATCGATACCTTCATCGACCGCGACGACCGGGAGATGAGCAAGACCCTCCAGTCGATCGACGCGTCCTTTGATCTGGACAAGCAGGAGGGAGACGAAGTCGCTCTCGACGAAGACCCGGACGCCCCTATCATCCGCCTGATCGACATGATCATCGGCGAGGCGGTCCGCGGGCGGGCGAGCGACATTCACGTCGAGCCGATGGCCGACCGCGTCCGCGTGCGGTACCGGATCGACGGCGTGTGCCAGGTGCGGGACGACGTCCCCAAGAACATCCAGAGCGCCGTGATCACGCGCTTGAAGATTCTATCCGGCATGGACATTGCGGAGCGACGTGTCCCGCAGGACGGACGCATCAAGAAGCAGTTCGGCTCCACCCAGATCGACTTCCGCGTCAGTGCCTGCCCCGCCTACCACGGCGAGAGCGTGGTGCTGCGTATTCTTCGCCCCGAGTCGGCCCAGGTCGGTATCGAGGCGTTGGGGTTCGAGTCGGACAACTACCAGGCGTTCCTGAGGATCATCAAGCGGCCCAATGGCATCTTCCTGGTCACCGGGCCGACGGGGTCGGGCAAGACGACCACGCTGTATTCGGCGTTGCAGGAGTTGAACCGGCCGGACAAGAAGATCATCACCGCCGAGGATCCGGTCGAGTACAACTTCACGGGCATGAATCAGTGTCAGGTCCGTGACGAGATCGGGTTGAGCTTCCCCCGCATCCTGCGGGCGATGCTGCGCCAGGCACCGAACATCATCCTGGTCGGGGAGATTCGGGACCGGGAGGTGGGCGACGTGGCGATCCAGGCCGCCCTGACCGGGCACCTGGTGTTCAGCACGCTGCACACGAACGACGCTCCCTCCGCGATCACCCGTCTGATCGACATGGGTATCAAGCCGTTCCTCGTCGCCAGCGCCATCCAGGCGATCATGGCCCAGCGCCTGATCCGGCTGATCTGCAAGGACTGCAAGTCGGAAGACCCCGCGCCCGACAAGTTCGTTCTTCGGCTGCTGGGCATCACCGATGCCGATCTCGAAGGACAGGTCCTGTACAAGGGCGTCGGGTGCAAGAGTTGCGGCGGCACCGGGTATCGCGGCCGGATGGGCATCTTCGAGATGTTGAGCATGAACGCGGAACTGCGCGAGCTCGCCTTCAACCGCGCGCCGACGTCCCAGCTGCGCAAGGCGGCGCGGGCGGCGGGGATGCGGAATCTGCTGGAAGACGGCAAGATCAAGATTCTGCGCGGGATCACCACGGCCGCCGAGGTCGCCCGCATCACGCAGGCCGAAGGTCTGGTGGCGGAAGAGACGGAAGAGGCGGTCGAGGCGGGTTCGGAGACCTGATGCGCCGCCGCGAACCTGGGATGGATCGCCCGGGTTGGTGAGGAGTCGGCACGAACGCACTGGATGGACTGAGTGAAGCATGGCAACCGTACATATTGATCGGCTTCTGGAGACGGTGATCAAGAACGAGGCGTCGGACCTGCACCTGACGGTCGGCCGCCCCCCCGTGATTCGACTGCACGGGCACATGAAGTCGCTCGAGACGAAGACGCTCGAGCCGGAAGACACGACCGCGCTGATGAAGTCGATCACCCCGGAACGAAACCAGCAGGAGATCCAGGAAGAGGGCGGCACCGACTTCGGGTTCGCGTTCGGGGACGCCGGCCGGTTCCGCGTGTCGGTGTTCCGGCAGAAGGGGCACCTGGCCCTGGTGCTGCGGTTGATCCCGACGCGGCTGCTGAGCTTCGAAGAGATCGGCTTGCCGAAGATCTGCCGCGCCCTGTGCCGCCGGCCCCGTGGGTTGTTCCTGGTCACCGGGCCGACCGGCTCCGGCAAGACGACCACCCTCGCCTCCATGCTCGATTTCATCAACTCGAACTTCGACCGCCACATCGTGACGGTCGAGGACCCGATCGAATACTACCACTACCACAAGAAGTCGGTCATTAACCAGCGTGAGGTCGGCGTCGACGTCCCGAGCTTCTCCGAGGCCCTGCGCCGCGTGCTGCGACAGGACCCGGACGTGATCCTTGTCGGGGAGCTGCGTGACCTGGAAACGATGGAGTCCGCCATCCGGGCCGCCGAGACGGGCCACCTGGTGTTCAGCACCGTCCACACCACCGGGTGCCAGGGCACGGTCAACCGGATCATCGACGCCTTCCCCACCGAGCAGCAGGAGCAGATCCGCGTCCAGTTGTCGACGAACCTGATCGCGGTCCTGTCGCAGGCGCTGTGCCCGCGGATCCCCAAGGGCATGGTCGCGGCGTACGAGTTCATGGTCGTCACGCCGGCCATCTCGAACCTCATTCGCGAGAACAAGACCTACCGCGTCGATTCGGCGATTCAGACGGGCAAGAAGTACGGCATGCAACTGCTGGATGAGCACCTGTGGGGGCTCTATCGGGAAGGAAAGATCAACGACCACGAGGCCGTGGACAAGAGCCGCCGCCCGGGCGACATGCAGGACAAGATCGATGCCTTTCGGCGCGGCCAGGCGATCGCCGCCGAGGGCAAGGAGAAGGGCCTGGGCGAGGACGACATCCTGCGGTCGTAGGACGGCGCGGCGACGCCCGACCCGGGCAACCGCAGGCGACGCGCCCCGCCGAGGGATCGCTCGCGGGAAGGCGCGGGCGCTGGAGTGATCAGCGATGGTCGAAAGTTACAATCCGGATCAATATCGTGGGCAGAAGCTGGGTCGCATCCTGATCAAGATGGGCAAGATCCGCCGGGCCGACGTCCACGAGGCGCTCGAGATTCAGAAGTCCCGCAAGGGCCCCATCGGGGCGATCCTTGTCGATGCCGGCAAGATCACCGAGAACGATCTGAACATCGCCCTCGCCGCCCAGGCGGGGATGGGCCGGGTCAGTCTCGGTGAGATGGACGTCGCCCCGGAAGTGATCGGGTTGATCCCCGCCCAGATGGCCAATACCTACCGCGTGGTCCCGTTCGACTACAACCCCGGCAGCAACACGCTCAAGATCGCGATGTCCAGCCCGGACAACTTCCACGCCACCGACGACCTCGCGCGGTTGATGGGTTACACCGTCCGGGCGTCCATCTGCCCCGCCGACCAGCTCCAGGCCGCCCTCGACCGCTACTATCCCGAGGAGGCGGCCGAATCGATCACCGGCCTGATCGACGAAATCTCCGCCGACGAAACGCTCGCCAAGTTCGAGGGCCGCGGCGCGAGCATCGATCTCGACGAACTCAAGGAACTCGCCGAATCGAACCCGGTCAAGAAGCTGCTCAACCTCGTGCTGCTGCAGGCCATTCGCGACAAGGCGAGCGACATTCACTTCGAGCCGTTCGAGGATGAATTCAAGATGCGGTACCGCATCGATGGGGTTCTTTACGAAATGGTGCCCCCGCCCCGCCACATCGCGATGGCCATCGCTTCGCGGATCAAGGTCATGTCGAGCCTCGACATCGCCGAGCGCCGGCTGCCGCAGGACGGCCGGATCGAACTGGTGGTCGGCGGCAACCCGGTCGACCTCCGCGTGTCCGTCCTGCCCACGATGTTCGGAGAAAGCATCGTGATGCGGGTGCTCGACCGCGCCAACGTCGCCCTCGACCTGGACCGGATCGGCATGCGGGACGACGATCTCGTGGCGTTCCGGCAGCTCATTCGCAAGCCCAACGGGATCATCGTCAACACCGGCCCCACCGGGTCGGGCAAGACCACCACGCTTTACGCCGCCTTGTCCGAGCTGAACAACCCCGACGTCAAGATCCTGACCGTCGAGGACCCGGTCGAGTACGACATCGACGGGCTCATCCAATGCCAGGTCCGCTCCGAAGTGGGCATGAGCTTCGCCCGGGCCCTGCGCAGCTTCCTGCGGCAGGACCCGGACATCATCCTGGTCGGCGAGGTGCGTGACCTGGAAACGGGACAGATCTCCGTACAGGCTTCCTTGACCGGACACCTGGTATTCACCACCCTGCACACGAACGACGCACCCTCCAGTATTGCGCGCTTGCTCGATCTGGGACTGGAACCGTTCTTGATTACAGCTACACTGGAGGCCATCGTCGCCCAGCGGCTTGTGCGACGCATCTGTGAGAACTGCAAGGCCGAATTCAAGCCGTCGGAAGAGCTCCTGATGGAGCTGGCGCTGACGCCGGAAGACATCGGTGGTCGCAAGCTCTACTATGGCAAGGGGTGCGATTACTGCAACAACACCGGCTACCGCGGCCGCATGGGCCTCTTTGAGATCATGGTCATGGACGACCACCTCCGCGAGATGGTCATGCGGCACGCCTCGTCGAACCTGCTGCGGTCCGAGGCGGTCAAACGCGGCATGCGACCGCTTCGCGACGCGGGGTTGTTGGGCATCTACGACGGTGTGACCACGATCGAAGAGGTCGTCAAGGAAACCGTCATTGACGAGGCATAAGCAGCCCGGACCGCGTCGGGCGACGAGCGGCCGGCCGGCCGGGGCTGACGCCGGCGGCTTCGCGGGCCGGGCCGGCGATTGCGAGCGGCGGCCAGCCGGGCACGCACCCGGCGACGGGGTCTGACAAGCGAGGGTCGACCATGCCCACGTTCAGTTTCGAAGCGATGAACCAGGCCGGCGAGGCCGTCAAGGACGAAGTCGAAGCCGCGTCGAGTGAAGACGCGCTGGCACGCATTCGTGCCATGGGCTACTTCCCGACCCGGATTCGCCAGAAGGGCGGCAAGAAGAAGCCGGCCGTCGGCGGGGGGACCAAGAAGAAGAAGGCCGCCGGTGCCGGCGGGTTCGGGGGCGTCAGCTCCAAGGTGATCACCCAGTTCACCCGTCAGCTCTCGACGCTGCAGGATGCCGGCCTGCCGATCCTGCGGTCCCTGCGCATCCTCGAGCAGCAGCAGAAGCCCGGTCTGATGAAGAACATTCTCCGCCAGGTGGCCGATGACGTGGAGGGCGGCAGCACGTTGTCGGAAGCGTTCGCCAAGCACCCGAAGGCGTTCAACCGACTCTATGTCAACATGGTCGCGGCCGGCGAGACGGGCGGCGTGCTCGACGTGATTCTCCTGCGCCTGGCGGAGTTCATGGAGAAGGCCCAGCGCCTCAAACGCAAAGTCGTCGGCGCGATGATCTACCCGATCGTCGTGATCTTGTTCGCGGTCGGTATCGTGTCGGGCATCATGATCACGGTGGTGCCGAAGTTCAAAGATATCTTCATCGACTTCAACGTGCCGCTGCCCGGTGTGACCGTCCTGCTGATCTCGATCTCCGACTGGTTCGTGAAGAGCTACGGGTGGGCCTACGTGCTGTTGAGCCCGCTCGGGTTCATCCTGCTGCTCAAGTTACTGAAACAGGCGAAGGGTGGCCGGATGGTCGTGGATACGGTGACGCTCAAGTTGCCGATCCTCGGCCAGATCCTCGAGAAAACCGCCGTCGCCCGGTTCACGCGAACGCTGGGCACCCTGATCAACGCCGGTGTGCCGATTCTCGAGGCGATCAACATCACCAAGGAGACCGCGGGCAACGAGGTCTACGCCAAGGCGCTGGGGAACGTCCACGACCGCATCCGCGAGGGCGACAGCTTCGCCAGCCCGCTGCGGGCCGCCAAGGTCTGCGACGGCATCGTGGTCAACATGATCGACGTGGGCGAGGAGACCGGTGAGCTGGACAAGATGCTCATCAAGGTCGCGGACAACTATGACGAAGAGGTCGAGACACTCGTCGGCGGCCTGGTGTCGCTGCTCGAGCCGGTGATGGTCGTGATCCTGGGTTTGATGGTGGGCTTTATCGTCGTCGCCCTGTTCATGCCCCTCGTCTCGCTGATCTCGTCGGTGTCGGGAGGCAGCAGTTAGCCCGGCGGGGGCGGCGGCGGATGCCCGGCCGCCCGGCCGTCGTCGGGGACGACAGAGTGGGAACCGCCCAGCCCTGCCGCGATCGCCGGAAGCGAACGACGCAGACGCTGGCAACCAGCAAAGGACGGCGCGATGACACAACGGCGAATGGCCAGACACGGACGGCCCCCCCGGGCCCGCGGGTTCACTCTGGTTGAGCTGCTGACCGTGATTGCCATCATCGGTCTGCTGATCTCGATCCTGGTTCCGTCGCTCCAGAAGGTCCGCGTCCGGGCGAAGGTGGCGGCCACCAAGACCACCATCCGGGCCCTCGAGGCCGGCCTCGAATTGTTCAAGGCGGAAAGTGCCATCGGCGGTCATTATCCACCCTCGGTAAGCGACAACCCCAACGCCGCCCAGTTCGGGCAGATATTCAACCCGTTCTACGGCAACCCGGACCCGCTGTTCTCCAGTGCCCCGCAGGAGGTCAAGGTCTCCGGCGCGCACTTGCTGGTGGCGGCCCTGCTCGGCTTTGATCAGCTCAACACGCCGGGCTTCGAGGACTTTAACGGGGACGGCAAGTGGTGGAACGACCAGCACGCCGACGTGATCAGCGACGTCCCCGGTGCCTATCACATGTATTTGCCGTCCGGTGTCACGGATCCCGGCTTCGCCGAGCCGTCTCACCCGCGGTACGGTCCGTTTGTTGACGTCAACACGAAGACCCGAACCGGTTGGTACTACATTAACAACGGCTGGGTGACCGCCGTCCCTGCCTCGTGGGGAGCGCCGTCATCGGCCCCGAGAGGCAGCATTTATGACCTGCCGATGTTCGTGGACGCGTTCGATTTCCCCATCGTGTACTTCCGGGCCCACAAGGCCGCCACCGGAATCGTCGCCAGCGCGACGGCCCCCGGGATCTACGACATCCGGGACAACAGCGACCTCGTCGTTGGCAACGGGACCACTGACGGCCTGGTGTTCCACAAAGTGCACCGAATGGTGTCGACCGGGGCGCAGCCCGGGCAGGTGAATTTCGCCGATTACATCCGCGATCCGACCGTCACCGCCCGGCCGACCCCTCACAACCGGGACCGCTACCTGCTCTTCACCCCGGGGCCGGACGGCGTGTTCGGCACCGCGGACGACATTACCAACTGGAAATGATCATGCGACGCACCGCCTCAATCCGCTTCGTTGATTCCACGCGCGGTGCCGGGCGGCGGGCGGCGCGTCCGGCGTTCACGCTCGTCGAACTGCTCGTCGTTATCGGGATCATCATTGTGTTGCTCAGCCTGGTGGTCGGCATCAGCGTCCGGGCGGTGGAGAACGCCAAGCAGGCCGACACCCGCGCCATGTTCTCGATCCTCGACATGGCGGTCGATCAGTTCAAGGAGGAGACCCGCGGCACGTTGGGCCGAGTCCAACCGTTCGTCAAACGCTGCGGAGGCTATCCGCCGGACGAGCTGCAGTTCTTCGCCGACCCGACTTCGGGAGGGGGGATCCCCGGTTCGAGTCCGCCGCGGGCGCTGGTCAACGACCATTACATCGAGATCGCCACCATCGGCGGCCTCGACAGGTTGCTGCCCACCAGCACCGTCGCGATGGCGCTGGCCATCCGGCTTTACTCGGAAGAGGCGGCCGTCACGCTGGAACGCGTCGATCCGCGATTCAGGAAGGTCGTCAACACCGGCCAGTACTACTGGGAACGTGACGGCGACACCGGGTTCACTCCGGAGAGCGAGGCGTCAATCGACGCCGGCGACACGTCCGTCGACACCGACGAGGCGTTCGACTATTACGTCGACGCCTGGGGGGCGCCCATCGAGTACTTCAGCGCTCGCGAGCCGATGTCCGACGAGGATGAGTACTCGCGGGCCGCGTTGAGCACCCGGCTGACCGGGCTGGCCAACGGGCGCCCGGTCTTCGTGTCCTACGGGCCCAACGGACCCGACCAGCGTTCCGGGACACTGAGCGGGGCACAGAATATGTTTGACGACTGGGCGGCCGACGCCGCCATCAACGATCCGCTCAACCAGGATAACGTGTACAGCGTACCGGACCTCGGTGCCAAACTGGCGAGGTAAGCGACCGAAAGCGCCCGAGAGCCAGCCATGCCCCAGCGCGACGCGAGACAACCAGCGGAACACCCGGCCCGGCGGCAGCGTCGATCGCGCGGGTCGTTCACCCTGATCGAGCTGCTCGTGGTGGTCGCGATCATCATCCTGATGCTGGCCGTCGTCGGGCCGGCCGTCACGTCGATGTGGGCGCAGCGGCTCGAATCGCAGGCCGAGATTACGCTGGCCGGGGCCATCCGCTCGGTCCAGATGCAGGCCCGCACCTATGGCGAGCGGGGTCTGTTCTTTTTCGTCGACGCCAAGGGTACGCAGCGGATCGCGATCATCGTGCCGGCCAACGTGGTGCAGGACGCCTCCGGTGATCCGGTGACGGCCATGCGGGTGGTGGCGGACTGCTTCCAAGTGGCCGAGGGCACGGTTTTCCGGGTGCCCCCACCGTACCGGGTGGCCCCGCGCCGGGCCGCCCTGACGTACACGGGCGACTTTCGCGCGCCCTGGAGCGACCGCGAGCTGAACGTCGAGACGCTATACGATGCTGTCGCCGTGAGAACGAACGAGCGGCACCGCAACTTCTTCACCCTGATGTTCGGCGCGGACGGTCGGCTGCGGGTCGGCCGCACTGTGCTGATCCGCGACTCGGACATCGCTCCCACCGACGGCCGAGGGGACCGCACCGGGCTGATCGTCGCGGTCGTCGACAAGTACTACGATGCGGGGCCTTCCGGTACGCCGCCGGATTTCCCCGGGACGCCGACCCCCCGGTTGGCCGGCATGGTGGTTGAGGCGCCGGGTGGAACGGCCAATGGCAGGGCGATCAACTTCCCCGGCGTCGACGGGCTGATCCTGTACGACGACTCGGTCTACGACGAGATGCCGGCCGCCGTGGACGGCATGTCGGCGGACGCGCCGCCCGACCGGCGGGACTACCTGGCGAATTCCGGGTTCCCGTACTACGTCAGTCCGACCACGGGCGAGTTGATCCGCGGCCGATCGGGCGAGTAAGCGTGGAGGCGCATGCACCAGTGAGATGCGAACTCGGACAACCGCCCCGCACGCCGCCAACGCCGCGACGCCGCCGGTCGTTCTCGCTCGCCGAGTTGATGATCGCGGTGGTGATCCTGGGCATCGGTCTGTTGATCGTGGCCAGCGTGTTCCCCGTCGCCTGGACGAAGGCCCGCGAGCAGGTGGAGGCGACGAACATCGCCAACACCGTCCAGACCGCCGAGACGCTGCTCAAGCCGAAGCTGCGGGCGACACGGTACGTGGGCGTGGACGGGGATGGCAATCTCGATTTCGACCAGCAGTCGTTTCTGGGCGATCTGGGTACCTATCTGGTCCCCGAGCCTCCCAATCCTCCGGTCGTGACGTTTACGGCCTCCCCGACTCTGCGCCGGGGTGTCGATACGAACGTCCATCCCATCAACGTGTACAACATGCTGGCCTCGCCGCAGGAGTACGAGATGGAAAGATCGTCTGTGGCCGGCTCGATCGCGCCGCAGAACGAGGTGTTCGTGGAGGAGGCCCTTTACCGGGTCGAGACGACGGAGGCTGCCGGTTTCTTTGGTTTCGAGCCCCCTCCGCCGCAGATCCGGTTCGAGGACCGCGTGATACCCGCGTTGCCGCTCCGCATTGACACCACCGATCCACCCCTGGATGACGACGAGCGGGGGACTGTGAACGATTGGAACGCGAAGCTGCGATTGCGGCGGTACGGCTGGGCCGCTTTGGCCAGAATCAACAACGGCGACGAGTGGAGCACGCCGCTGGCCAGGGAGGGGATCGTATACGAGGACCCGTCCACGTGGGACGCGCCGCGGTACGCGACCATGTACTACGTGACACTTCGGCGCTCGTATGCCGGCGAGCGGTTCCCTCAGCAGGACCACCGCCAGGCTATCGACGATTGGCCGCCGCACCAGTCCTCGCCTGACTACCCGGGCAACGCGGCGCGGCCGAAAGCCCTTCCGGCCGCTTTCGACGTGCTCCTCCCCACGCCGTGGCGCGTGCAGGTCTCGATCGTCGCGAGCTCGCTGGTGGACCTTAGTGACCCTGCCGCGGTGCCGCTGCCGGCGGAAGTAGCTGTCAACCTGGGACGCGCCATGACCGGCCCGATCGTGATGGACCTGCTGCCCCGGGGTGCGTACATGATCGACGAGTTGAACGGCAACGTGTACAAAGTCGTTCGCGAGCGAGTGGTGACGAACGATGCCGGTGAGCGGGCGGCCGTGCTGACGCTGGATTCCGCGATCACGGTCGCGGACGTCACACTGCCGGGTGCCATGGGCATCGAGCCGGACCGCGATCTGCTTCGGACGGTGTGGGTCTTCCCGCCGGACGTCGAGCAGGAACGTGACGTGGACGGCAATCCCGTTTTTGCCGGGTCAAACCCTGTGGTCGGAATTGAGGTCCGTACCGAAGTGGTCCGTCCGCAGTAGCCGGTGCAGGTGGAGGGGGACGCGGCGGCGGCGATACGGGGTGGCGCGGTGCTGCGGCAAGGGGCCGCCCGATAGTTGTGGCGTGGGCGCGGTCGGCCCCGATGGTGGACCGACACTTGATCACCGCAACAATGAAAGTGCCATGAAACAGCAGCAGTTACAATCTGTTGTCAACGAACGGGTTAGGGTCAGGTTTGCATCGGCCCGGGCCTTTACGCTGGTCGAACTCATGGTGGCCATCGGCGTGCTGGTCCTCATGCTCACCATGGCCGGCTCGGTCTTCAGCCTCACCCTCAAGTCGACCGGGCAGGCCAAGGCCCTGACGGACGTTTCGGACCGACTCCGTACCTTCGAGCGGATGCTCAGTGAGGACCTGCGCGGCGTGCGCCGCCAGGCCGGCAAGATGATCGTCGTCCCCCACGAGGTCTACGCCTACTGGACCGAGGACCAGCAGTCGATTGATCCGAACGACCACCCGGTGTACGCCAGGTTCCCGGGCGGTGGAGACCCGGAGCGCATGTGGTGGGACCCGGAGGAGGCGGACACCACCCGCAGGCTCAAGCCCGAGATGCCCCGGGCCGACATGCTCGTGCTGTTCACCGCCCGGCGCGGGGCGAGCCTGCACGACCCGTCCATCGACTCGAACCTGCAGATGGTGACGTATGGGCACGCCGAACTGGGCGAGTTGGAGACCACGGCGTCGTCCCCGTACTGGCGCTGGCGGACGCCGCCGACGGACTTCGCGCCGTACTACATGAACGCGACGCCGGCCCCCTGGACCGCGCCCTCGCCGCGCGAGTATCCGCTGCCCGCGTCGCAGTGGCACCTGGCCCGGCGGGCGACGGTCATCGTCAATCGCTGGCCACCGGAGGCGGATTCGTCGCTGGCCGCGTTTTGTGCGAACCGGCCCAACGATGCCGGACTGTTTGATGGCACGAAGGACATCCTGGGGATGGACCTGATCGGTCTCGGCGACGAGGCGTTCAATTATGTGACGGAGGTTGCCTCGGGCGACCAGGCGCCGACCGAGAACTGGTCGCAGCGCAGCCGGCTGGATCTGACGCCGCCGGCCGCCCTGGCCGAACGCCTGGGGCCGTATATGCTGCCCCATTGTGCGTCATTCAAGGTCGAATGGACGTGTTCGCCGCGTGGTCCGGCCCGAGACGCCCTCGCGCTCGTGCCGGAAACCCTGTGGTTTGATCGCATGGTGGACACCAGAGAGACGATCGTGGAGCGGCTTGGGAAATTGCGGGCTACCTTGCTGGCGTCGGTCTATGCTGGAGAGGCTAACGGGATGAGCTCGTTCCAGAACATCTTTCAGTTTGACCCCCGGTTTACCTCCACGGACCTGGCGGAGCCCATGATCTGGCATGCCGAGAACCCCAACACGGAGGCGGAGCCCAACACGCCGGACCCCCTGTTTCCGACGGCGTTGCGGATCACGGTGGATGTGTTTGATGACGCCGGCCGGCTCGAACGGCCGATCCGGCACGTGATGATTATCCCGGTCGGGACGTAGGCGGTCCGGAGAGCCGCCTGGACGTTTCCGATAATGGAGACAGCAACGAGACGAGGAGCGATCGATCCGCACGACCCTGAATGCATGCGGCGTCCAGATGAGATACGAGCGATGACGGGAGTTGAGTCGAGACAGACCACCAGGCGAGGCAGGCGGCGCCCCCGCGTGATCCGCGGTCGCCGATTTGCCCGCGGCAATGCGATGATTCTGGTCATCGCGTTGCTTGGGATCCTGTTTGTGGCCGGAGCAGCGTTTCTCCAGACGGTCACGCTTCAGGCTCGCGTGGTCACCGCCGACGAGGAGGACCGCCAGCAGCGGGCCGTGGTCGGCATGATCGAGAAGCTGCTGTTCGAGCGGCTGAACGACGCCTGGCTCGGCGAAGGCGGCGTCGCGTACCTGCCCCCCAAAGACACGGTGGATCCGGACGTGGATTCGAACAACTACGTCGCGGAGTCGCGGTGGGCGGTGGCGCCGGTCAAAGATGACGAGGAGCCCGATCGATGGGATGACGCCCCTCTCCGGCTGATGCAGCCGAGTTACGGCGAGGCGGTTGGCGTCCACCCGCTTCTGTCGACGATCGAGCCGTATGAGCGTGGGAACGAGTACCTGGTGGCGGAGAAGTGTGCTGAAGATCCGAGCGGCTTCGACTTCTTCAGTGCCGCCATGACCGACTTTAACCGCCTCCAGGCCGGCCGGGCCTTGCGATCCGGTAACACCCGCATCGATACGCCCCGCAGTTGCTGGGATTACTGGGCGACGATTCGCTACGGGGATCTGGGGGATCCGACCTCTGGATCGTTGCCGCAGGACAAAGTGCTGTACATGGATGCGGACGGGGACGGGATTCCCGATTCATTGAGCGTACGGCTTGCGTCGGACCCGGCGCGGACGATGTCACCGAAACTCAGCCGCTCCATTCCGGTGGCCCAGCGGAAAGCGCTGGCCCAACGGTTGCGGGCCAGTGACGCCTCCCTCGCCACTTCCGACGACCTCGTTTTCGCGCTGCGCGTCGTCAATAACAGCGGCATGGTGAACCTGAAGTACAGCCATCCACTGCTGATCAACGGCGTGCTCAGCGACGCCTACGATGACGCGGCCACCGTCTACGAGTACGGGAGCGACTTCAGGACCGAGCCGGAGAAGTACGTGCCGGAGAACGATGAGCCGCTGCTGCGCTATCGGAACATCCTCCCGCCGCGGACCCTGATCGACAGCTCGTTGCTGCGTGAGCTCAAGACGAAGTATTTTGATCCGGCCGACGGCGAGTCACCGTTCCTGGTTCCGTTCGGACCGGACGGACGGTCGGATGGAACGTTTGACTCCTACCGGTGGTGGAAGTTCGATCCGGTGGTCGATGCCGGGTCGAGTTCGCTGTACCGAACGCTGTTCAATGCGGATCAAACCGCCGGTTCGCCCAGCTATGACCGCCGCCATCTTTGCACCACGATCAGCTATGACGACCTGCTGGCCCGCGGCGTACGCCTGCCGAGGAACTTCAACGGTTCAGACGCCGTCGACAACATGGACGTGGTCGAGTGGATGCGGCAGACAGGGAACAACTTCGTCCGCCCGTTCTATCCCGCGGAAATCGCGGCCGGCGACGCGTCCGATCCGCGCTTGGGGCGGCTGCAACTGAGCATCCCGTGGCTGGAAGACTGGCTGTCCGATCGCGGGGTGACCTTGAACGAGGTCGGGGCACTCCCGCTGACCGACACGCGTCGCCAGATGTTCGTGCGGTTCATCCAGGACACCTTTTGGATGATGCTCCTGAACCACCCGGACATCGATCGTAGCGGATCGTACGATTCCAACACCGACGAGCCGCAACGATCGCTGCTCGCGGCGTCCCTGACCGCGAACTTCATCGACTTCGCCGACAATGATTCGCGTAACGTGCCCACGGAAGTGGAGGTGATCGGCCCGAACGGCCAGCCGCTCACGGTGGGCGACGTGGCGTCGGTGTACGGGGTCGAGCCGCAAGTGTACATCAGCGAGTTGTTCACGCAGTTGCAGAACGTGAGCAGCCCGTACGATCTGGCGGAAAGCGAATCGATCTTCGCCATCGAGTTGCATAATCCCCACGATTACGCGATCACTCTCGCGGACTACTACCTCGCCGACCTCGATACGAGTGATCCGGGGATCCGAACGTTCAAGGACGCGGAGAGCGGGAACGACTTGATTCGCATTAACTCTCTCGATGCCCCCATGCCTCTCGCCGCTTGGGGATCGGTCCCGGCTGGTGGCCACAAGATGATCTGGCTGTACGGGACGGTGCCGGCGGGGTCGGGCTTGCCCGGTTTTCGGCCCACCGACCCCGACACCTCGAACATGGTCTTTTACGCTGAGAGCGAGATCGTGCTGCTGCGGGACGTGTCTCGGCCCGATGAGCAGGTGAGCGGCACCCAGCGTTTCATCCCGGTCGACCAGATCGATCTCGAAAACGATGACATCGACGCGTCCGGCATCGGCTCGTACGACATCTGCCGGGCGCCCGGCATCGGCTCGGTCCAGCGTGATACGAGCATGTATGCGACCGATCCCGATTACGCCGAGCGGCCCGATCCGGCGGTAGGGCGGCTGCCCCTCTGGCGGGTCACCGTTCCGTGGTGGCGGAAGTTCGCCGGGCCGCTGTCCGACGGGCACGATGCGGTCGGCACGCTGAACGCACTGAACAAGGCCAAAAACGTCAATATTCGGCCCGTGCAGGTCGAGTGCGCGAACACCGGATCGCTGCACTCCGCCTACCCGACGACGGGGAGTCTCCTGCTACTGATGCGGCACGCCCATCAGTACGACGGAGTGGACCCCCGTCTCTCGAAGCCGGCCAACCGTGCGATTACCGCTGGCGGGAAGCTGGCGGCGGAAATCGATCAGATCGACAACGGGCGCATGCCGATCTTCGACATCGGACAGCGTGACGCCTCGCCGCAGGGCAGAAATCCTGCGTACCACGCGCCGCCGATCGATTTCCAATCCGATCCCTGGAGCGACTCGCAGAAGTGGCAGGACTTCACGCGCCTGATGCGGGGCCGTCCGCAGGGCGTGGAGGCGCTGCCCTGGGGTGCCCTGGTCTTCGACTACTTCACGGCCCTGCCGTTGAACAACTCGTTTGACAGCCTGTACCCGGGCAGCATCAACGGGCCGAAGGTCGATCAGTCGGGCGTGCGAGTGCACGGCCGGATCAACATCAACGCCGCGCCGTGGAAGGTGCTGGCCAGCCTGCCGCTGGCGCCGACCACCTATCTCGATGATCTGCCGGACGACAAAAAGCCGGACCTGATGCTGTGGAAACTGGGGTTGGCCTACTCCGCGGAAACCGGCCGGGTCCCGATTGGGTCCGAACTCGCGAAGGCGATCGTGGCGTACCGCGACGGAAGGGAGATCCCCACCGGCGGGGGTGGCCCCGGCGGCGCGTCGACCGGTGACTACGGCGATCGTGTCAGGCATTACGACGAAGGTGATCCCGAGACCAACTTCATCGCGGGGATGCGACAAGGCCGCGGGTTCCTCAGCGTGGGTGAGCTGGCTAACGTGCGGTACCCGTTGAACACGGGGGACCCCTTCACCGACCGCCTGTACCGGATCGACTACGGTCTTGTCGGCCGCGAGGGTAGCGAGCCGGGTTCTACCCAGACCTGGCTCGACGAGGACTATTTCAAAGCCATCGGCCTGCTCGTGGGCCTCGAAGACTGGATCACCACGCGGTCGCACGTGTACACCGTCTACGGCGTGATCCAGGGGGCCACGGCCGACCCGGTGGCCTCGACGGAACCGGGTTATGCCGCCTTTCAGGCCTCGCTGGACGAGGCGGAGTCCAAGGCGATTCGGTTCCAGGAGACGGTGAACCGGCTGCCGTGTTTCTTTGACCCCAATGCCCTCCCCGAGCGGATCGGCGGCTTGTATATCGGCAGCTACCGGGACAGCCGCGGAGAGTGACATCGTCGGCCCGGGCCGGGCGCGGACGAAACTGGCGCGTGGCAATCCCACGAATCGCAGATTGAACGGCCGTGCGTACGCGGACCCCCGCGCCGCGCGTCACCGCTTATCGGAACCGCGCAACGTGGTTTCGGACCGGCCCACGCCCGTATCGTGCGAGGCAGGTCATCGGTAGAACGAGCGCCGCGTGGCTGGTATAATCGACTGCACTGGAGGTGGTACCCTGCCTGCCATGTTGGCTGGGAGCGGGAGGGACTGGCCATCCGACCAATGAGTTCAGCGGGAGCGAAGTGGATATACGGCGCACTGATCCGAGCGTGTCAGCACGCCAGGCCCATGATCGATGGGGATGGAGCGTACCATGAGAACGGATAAGCTGTCTTGGCGCGGCTGCCTCGGGGCAGCGGTAGTGGGGGCGACCGTATTGTCATTGCAGGCAACGGCGCACACGGTGGCGGCGGAGAAACCCGCCCCCGCGGCCGCCAAGGTCGACCCGATCTTCGGCCAGGTGCCGGAGTACCTCCCGGACCTCGTGGCCCCGCAAGGTGACACCGACGACGACGCTGGTCTGCGCGACGGGTTCCCCTTCGACTGCTACGAACTGGCCGGCATCGACGGGGCGGCTTCGTTCCGGGACCGGATGTTCCTGATCGGCAACCGGATCCACCTGTACGGACCCCGCCTGCTCAAAAAGATCAAGCCCGTGCTGCAAATCGATGACGGCGACCAAGTGGAAATCGCGTTCGTCGTCTACAGCAAGGAAGTCGGCGAAGGATTCTGGACGAAGCGGGCCCAGGAGAATGTCACCTTCACCGGGGATGGGACGGTCAAGTTCTACTCGTCCCCCGAACTGGACGTGCTGCTCGATCCGGGCGCGATTGATCCCAATCCGGACCGGGTCTTCCTGGTGGGGTTTGCCTGGATCGACGAGAGCCTTCGGTTCTGGCGGCGGACCCAGGGCTCCCAACCGTTCGTATTCGATCCGGAGGTGGGTGAAGTATGGGGCTCCGTTGTCGAGTCCATCACCAGCCTGACGCTGCTGGACACCTGGGTGATGATCAACCGGTTCGACCGCTATGCCATGGACATCTGCTTCGACCCGTTGCCGGGGGCGTGTTGTGACGGGGACGTGTGCCTCGATGACTTCACCCGGATCGACTGCCAGAACCTCGGCGGCCAGTACACGGCGGGCGGCGTAACCTGCAGCGATTTCGGTTCGGACTGCCCGCTGCCGACCGGGGCTTGCTGCTTCGAAGGGACAGGGGAGCCGTGCTTCGACCTGAACGAATACGCCTGCCATGAGGAAGACGGCGTGTTCATCGGGCTGAGCTCCTCGTGCGCCGTCGAGGCGTGCAACCCGCGGGGGGCCTGCTGCATCTTCCACCTAAGCGAGTGCCGGCTGCTCAGCGAAGAGGAATGCGATGAACTCGATCTGTACGGTCGCAACATCTGGACCCAAGACGCGACCTGCGACGACGTGACCTGCCCGGCCATCGGGGCGTGCTGCTCCGTCACCGGCGACGCGTGCACCGACACCGTCACCATGGCCGAGTGCCTCGATTCGGGCGGCCTGTGGCAGGGCGAGGGCGTTCCGTGCGACCCGTCCCCGTGTGCCCTGTGGCACCGCGGCGCCTGCTGCATGTTCGACGGTACCTGCGAACCGAACCTGTCCCCGTACGCGTGCGAAGAGGTGTACCGGGGCACCTACCATGGTGACGGATCGCAGTGCGGGGCACTGCCGTGCGTCGAGCGGCGGGCCTGCTGCGTCCAGCGGGCCTGCTTCGAGTTCGAGGAGGACGTCTGCGACGCCGTCGCGGGCGTGTGGGGTGACCCCGGCGAGCGGTGCGACGGGAACCCGTGCATGGGTCCGGTCCGG